>NZ_JBIASZ010000003.1:0-609593 GCF_042891345.1 Streptomyces sp. NPDC001903 | reverse complement strand
CTGTCGCCGCTCGGGGTGGCTTGCGCGCTCAGCCTCCCGGCCCCCCGGGCCGTAAACACAGGCGGGGCGGGCCCCCCCCCCCCCCCCGGGGGGGGGGGGGGGGGGGGCCCGCGCCCCCCCCGCGCCCGCGCGGTCCCCTCCCGGGTCAGGGGAAGGAGACGACCGTGGACGGGGTCGTCGACGTCCCCGAGGTGGGAGCTCCCGTGGCGTTGATGACGTGCTCGTACTGTCCCTTGCCGCCGAGCGAGACGACGAGCAGGTCGTGGAACTTCACGCCCGGCTTCACCGGCGCCTGGAAGCCGTGGTCCTGACGGATCGTCGGATCCACGTTGTAGTAGCAGTAGCTGCCCAGCCCCCAGCCCTCGTGGACGGTGACCGAGTCCGCCACCTTGTACGCGGCGTAGCCCTTGGTCGAGCCGTTCTGGATCGCGGCCTGGTCGGGGGCGTCGTACGCCTTCTCGTTCTGGTAGAAGACCGTGCGGCCGCGCTCGCCGTTCCACTGCACGTCGTACTTGTTGAAGTGTTCGACGAACAGTCCGGTGGCCAGCACGTCGTCACCGTTCACCCGGAACCCGTAGTCGGCGCGGTTGGTCTCCCAGCCCACCCCGTCGCCGTGGTCGGCGCGCCAGATCCAGGTGTGGTCGACGATCGTGTCGTGGTTGTTGACCACCATGCCGACGTCCGCCCTGCCGGGGCCCGCGCCGCCGACCCGGATGAACACGTCCTGCACGGTCGTCGGGTTGCCGCCGTGGTCCGTGGTCGTGCCGGCCGGGCCGACCTCCAGCAGGCTGGGCGACGTGACCGGCCCCGCGTCGATCAGGAAGCCGGCGAGCCGTACCCCGTCCACGTCGGCGACCTTCATCGCGGTGACCCCGTTGTCGGGGACGAGCGTGGCCAGGCCGAGACCCAGTACGACCGTGTCCGCGCGGTTCACCTGGAGGGTCCGGTCGACGTGGTAGACGCCGGGGGTGAAGAGCAGGTGCAGGCCCTGGGCCAGCGCCTGGTTCATCGTCGCGGCGGTGGTGCCCGGCTTGACCACGTAGAACCGGCTCAGCGGGAGCGAGCTGCCCTGGGGTGCGCCGTTGCCCCAGGACGTGCCGCGCGCGTTCACGCGCTTGGCCGGGACGAAGACCTTGTACTCGGTCCCGTCGAGGTAGAGGAAGGGCTTCTCCCGGGAGACGGGCGTGGTGTCGAGCGTGGTGTACGGCGGGTTCGGGAAGGACTGGGCGGGCGCGCCCTGGACCCCGGAGAAGACCTGGTTCCAGACGCCGTTGCCCCAGCCGCCGATCGAGCTGTCGCGCGTGTACCACTGCTGCTGCGAGTAGTTGCCGACCTGGCCGTCGATCTTCGAGTCGGCGATGTAGCCGCCCGAGGCCCAGCCGAAGCCGTCGGGGGCGAGGTTGAGTCCGCCCTTGACGTGCATCCGCCGGAAGGGGGCGGCCTGGGACACGGCCCAGCGGTCGGTGCCGTTCACGGGGTTGAGGGCGAGGTTCTCGGCCGAACGCCAGAAGTTCTGGGTGGCGTTGCCGCCGAACCAGCCCGCGTCGACGGTCACGTCCCCGTTGATGGTGGTGTCGTCGGGACTGAGGCCCAGCCCCGAGACGGAGGTGTAGAAGCCGATCTGGGCGTTGAGGCCGTTGTACGTGCCCGGCTTGAACAGGAACTGGTAGCGCCCGGCGCCGAACTGGGCCGACTCCTGCTGCCGGAACACCTCGTCGAGCCGGCCCTGGATGTTCGGCGTCGACGGGTCGAAGACGATCACGTTGGGGCCGAGGTCGCCGCCGCCGGGGAGGGCGGGGCCGCCGCCGGAGGTGCCGAAGACCTGGAACTCGTAGAGCGAGTAGCCCCACTGCGTGGCGCGCTGGGTCCCGTACACGCGGACGTAGCGGGCGGTGCCGGTGATGTCGTGGGTGGTGACCCCGCCGGCGGCCGCGCTCGTGGAGTAGGCGGTGCTCCACTGGGTGCCGTCGGCGGACAGCTCGATCCGGAAGGACTTGGCGTACGCGGTCTCCCAGCGCAGGACGACCTGGCTGAGCTGGGCGGGGGCGCCCAGGTCGACCTGGATCCACTGCGGGTCGGCGAACTGGCTGGACCAGCGGCTGGCGTTGTCGCCGTCGACGGCCGCGGAGGCGGGCGTGCCGGCGTTCTCCTGGCTGGAGGCGGTGGCGGGCCTGCCCTGGGAGAGGAGGACGGGCGCGGCCTGGGCGGTGGTGCCCGGGAGGAGCACGAGGAGGGCCGCGACGAGCGCGGCGGCGAGGGCGGCGACCGTCAGTCGCGGCGGATGGTCCGAGAGGCGGGGCATGGGGGGCTCTCCTGACGTCGTGGATCCGGGGGGGATCGAAGCGTGAGTGAACTGCCCGCCAGGAGGGTCGTCAAGGGTTTGAGCGTTCATGAAGTGAACGACTGAGTGGGTGTCAATTGCCGGTCGGGCCTGTGAACTCGGAGTTTCTTCAATCCTTGTGAAAAGTGTTGACGAAAAAAGACGGCAGGACTCTACTGAGGCTCCTGACCGCTCCGTCTCGCCGCGCCCGCTGGGCGGGACGGAGCCCGGCCGTCTTCGGAGAGTGGCCCTTGGCGGAGGGCCGGGAGCGGCGTGTGTTCGTTACTTGGCGCCGGGGCGAGAGCGGGGGTGGGGGCGGTTCCTGCGAGGCTCACCCGAGTGAGGGGACCGCTCCGCCCTCCGCCCAGGTGACCTCGACGCCGGGGAGGCCGGCGGACCAGCGGCCTGCGAGCGCGGTCAGTCCGGCCCCGTCGGGCGGGGCGGCGCCGAGCCCGATCGCGTACCGGGCTGACACGGGGGAGCGGGCGAAGGGGCGCGGCCAGGCGTGCGCGTCCCCGACACCGGCCTCCGCGAGGGCGGCGAGCAGGGCCCGCATCCGGCCCCGGGCCCGGCCCAGTCGCTCCTCGAACTCCCGCGGCTCGTCGGCCCGTACGGTCACCACCGCCCAGGCCGCGTGGCGCCGGTGCGGGGGCGACGCGGCAGGGGCCCCGGCGCCCGACTCCTCCTCCAGGAGCTCCCAACCCCGGTACAGCTCCCCGACCAGGAGGTCGCGCAGACCCGGGCCGACCTGGGCCGTGCAGGTGCGGACCGGTGCGGAGGGGGTCAGGACGGTGACGGGGCCGGGTTGCGGCTCGTGGGGCGCCGCCGTCAGGGCGATCGGGTCGCGCCAGTCCCAAGCGGCCCAGGTCCCGAAGAACTCCCGGAGCAGGGCCGCGGGGGACAGGCCGTCGCCCTCGCGGACCGTACGGGCCGCCAGTACCGCCCAGGCCAGCCCCGGCAGCCCGCCGAACGGCGCCGAGTCCAGGCCCCGTGCGCGGGCCCACGCCTTGACCTCCCGGGCCAGCGCGACGAACCGCGCATGCCGCCCGTCGCCCACGAAGTCCCGTACCGCGTCGGCGTCGGCGACCGCGCCGAGCGCGATCGCGGCCGCCTCCCCGAGCTCCGCCCGCCGCCGCACCGCCTCGGTCGGATCCACCGCTCCCGTGCCGACGACCACCAGGTCCACGTCCAGCCCGGCCGCGCGCAGCCGCAGCCCCGGCACCCGCGCACCGACGACCTCCCGCAGCCGCTCGGCCTCCGGGAGCGCTGCCGCGACCCGCTCCCGCACCTCGGCGATCGAGGCCGTGCCCGGGAGCGCGGCCACCAGATCGAGGTCGGCTCCGGGCAGGGCGCAGCCCATGCGGCGGGATCCCGCGAGGTGCACCACGCCGTCGCCCAGCGCCTGTGCGATCCGGGCGGTGAGGGCCTCGGCACCGGTCTCCCGCACGGGCGGCGCTGCCGGCTCGGCTTCCGGCTCCGGCACCCATCGCCAGGCACCCGTGCCGAGTTCCACCGTCGCCCGCACCCGCATCGGGCCGTCCCCGCGCCGGGACAGCACCGCCAGCTCCCCGACGCGGGCCGCCATCCCGGTCCCGGATCCGGTCCCGGATCCGCCGAGCCGCGCGGCGAACTCCGCGAGGGCCCGCTGCGGGTCCCGGCTGCGCCCGAGCGTCAGGTGCGGGGTGAAGCCGTCGCGCCCCCGGCACCCCGGGAACCGCTCCGCGAGCCCTCGCCGCAGCCGCTGCCACGGCTCGTCGCCGGCCGCCGCCGGGTCCAGCCACAGCGTGGCGTCCTCCCGGTGCCCGAAGCTGTGCACCCCGGCCGGCCGGGCCGTGAACGGCGCCGTCCGCGCGGCCGCTTCGGCCAGCAGGGGCAGCGCCTCCTCGAACGAGGACTCCGGTACGAAGCCGAACAGCAGGTTCACGTGCGCCGGCCAGCGGTGTACGGCCGGGTCGTGCGCCCGGCGCAGCTCCTCCACCGCCGGATCGTGCGGCGGCAGCCAGGCCACCGCCGTCCGCGCGGTCGCCCGTACGTCGAGCACCGCGCGCCCGTCGGCGCGCTCGCCGAAGTCCACCACCGCCTCCACCCCGAAGTGGTCGGAGATGAACAAGCCGTCCGGGTCGGGGGTGTTGCCCCGCAGGGCGGCCTCCCGTACCCGTGCCCCGGCCGAGCGCAGCAGGACCCGGTCCAGCCGGCCGGGCCGCCCCGACAGCGAGCCCACCGCGGCCAGCGGATTGGCCACCGGATCGAAGGTGGGCGTGGCGTCCTCGGCCCCGTGCACCTCGGTCCAGGCGTCCCGCATGCCCAGCGCCGCAGCCGGACCCTCCGGCCCGCAGCGGCCGTCGTTGAAGTCGCCGAGCAGCGCCGCATCCGCTTCGATGCCGCTCAATCCCTCGGCGATCCGCGCCAGTTCGGCTCCTCGCCGTCCGGATCCGTTCTCCGTGTGATCGCTCGTCAGATGGACGCAGGCCACGACGAGCGGGCCGCCCGCGGTGTCCACCGTCACCGCCGCGACCGCCTTGTGCGGACCCAGCACATGCAGCCCCGCCTCCCGTACGGGCAGCCGGCTCAGCACCAGCAGCCCGCTCGCGGCCACGTCCTTGCCACGCGGATCGGTGG
This sequence comes from Streptomyces sp. NPDC001903, assembly GCF_042891345.1. Taxonomy (NCBI): domain Bacteria; kingdom Bacillati; phylum Actinomycetota; class Actinomycetes; order Kitasatosporales; family Streptomycetaceae; genus Streptomyces; species Streptomyces sp. NPDC001903. Next base: position 604,654 of record NZ_JBIASZ010000003.1, on the reverse strand, counting down.
TCACCGTGTACCCGGAGCGCACCCACGGCTGTGCCAACAGCATGTCGAGCAGCGCCGGTTCGACCTCCTGGAGGGCGATCACATCGGCGTCGGCGGCCGCCAGGTCGACCAGCAGCAGCGGCCTGCGCCGGGCGGTGTCGATGAGCGGGGCGTCGTACCGGTCCCACAGGGTGTTCCAGGTCAGCAGCCGTACGCTCCGAGGCCCCGGTCCGAGGTCGGGGGTCCCGCCGCCGGCCCCGGCCGGGCGCCAGGCGCCGCCGTCCGCCGGATCCCAGGCGTGCGGGGTCCGGGCGGTGAAAAACGGGGCCCGCAGCAGCCTTGGTTCGCGGATCCGGCCGGCCTCGGTGGAGTCGATGAGGTCCACACCGCTCGCCCGGTCCCATACGAGCTCGCCGTCCGCCTCCACGAACAGCACCCGGTGCCAGGGGATGTCGCCACCCGGGACGAAGGACGGCAGCGGGACCCGCTTGGGCGGCGCCCCGCGCTGGTGCAGCCCGAACACGAAGCGTGCGGGGTCGAAGCGGGGGTCCCAGCGGACCTGGTGGTAGAGCTCCTCGCTGGTACGCATCAGCCGTCCTCGCCCACTGCCGCGGCCGCGGCCGAAGACACCGGTACCTGCGCCCCCTGCCGCACCGCCCCGATGGTCCCCGCCGTGTCCTCCACGGTCCCGCCGGCCCCGATGTACCGGATGCGGTGGCCGCCCCCGTGCCCCGGATACGGCGGGCTGAACCGGTGCAGCTGCGTGGTCAGCACCTGCGCCGGCACGGGATGGGGCCGTACGGCATTGCGCCGGACCAGCTCCGCCTCCTCGACCAGCACCACGGCCTGGGTGACCAGCGCGTCCCGGCGCCGCGCGACCGCCCCCGCCAGGCCCCGCTGCTGCTCGGTGAGGGAGGTGGCGTCCCACACCACCGTGCCCCCCGAGTCCGTCGCAGCGGCCAGCGCGGCGTCCAGCCGGTCCAGGCCCTCGCGCAGCACCTCCGCGTTGGCGCCCTGGTCGGCCCGGGAACCCCGTGCGGCGCGCAGATCGTCGAGGCCGATGTACGCGGCCACGCCCGGCAGACCCCGGGCGTACGTGCTCTTGCCGCTGCCCGAGGGCCCGCACAGCTGCACCAGCCTCGGGAAGCGCCCGTCGCGCCACCGCCAGGTCGCGGCGACGGCCTCCTCGGCGGTGGAGATCCCGCCCCGCCCGAACGCCTCGCGGGCCTCCGCCCAGCAGCGGTCCGCCGCGTCCGGACCGAGGTCCCCGAGGGCCTCCCGCAGCCCGGCCCGCAGCGGACCCAGCGGATCGGGGCCGAGCAGCCCGGCCTCCTCGGCGTACAGCGCGGACCACTCGACCTGTTCGCGGGCCTGCGCGTCGCCCGCTGCCGCGGCCCCCGCGAGGGCGTGCAGCACGCCGAGATCGGCGGCGGAGGCCATCCGGACCAGCCCGGCCCGCCGCCCCTCCTCGGGGAACGGCCGTTGCAGGTACGGGTACAGCCCGACCAGGTCGGCCACCCGCCGGGCGAGCGGCATCCCCAGCGGCCCCGCCGCCCACCGCGCCGCGATCCGGCCCCGCGGCGCGCGGTGCAGTACGGCGGCCAGTACCCCGGCCAGCCGGGCCTCGCCGGTGCGGCCCGACGCGTCGAGCCGGCCCGCCACCTCGGCGACGACCGGCTCGACGCCAGGGGCGCCCGCTTCGCCGGCCGACAGGTACGACCCGCCCCCGCCGTCGGGTCCGCAGACCGGGCCGAGGGCCGCCGCCAGCTGCGCCGCGTCCGGCTCGGAGCCCGAGCGCACCGCCCACAGCGGGGCCCGCGGACCGAGCCCGTTCGGCACCACCTGCGCGTACATCCAGTGCGTGTCGGTCTGTACGTGGCCGCCGCGCACCCACTTGGCGACGCGGCGTCCGAACTCGGACCGCGTGAACCCGGCCGCGGTCCGTACGACGTACCCCTCCTGCCGCGTCGTGTCCAGGCGCAGCCTGCGCAGCGCGCGCTCGTCGAAGACGCCCCTCCAGAGCACGCGCGGGGTGGGCACGCCGAGGGCATGCAGGAAGCCCACCGTCCGGTCCCAGTCCAGGCAGTGTTCGCCGTCCCACACCGAGAACCCGTAGAACCAGCTGTCGAGGTCCTCGTACGGGATCGAGTGGCGGGCGTACAGGTTCTCCCCGCACACCCGCCACCCCGCCGGTATGCCGGCGCCGATCCGGCTCTGGAGGCCCTTGACCCAGGCGCGCGAGGGGTGGTGGCCGGAGTCGAGCGAACGCGCGTGGAGGCCGTCCGCGTACAGGGTGGTGTTCTCCCCGTCGAGCTTCTCGGTGACCACGACCTCGTGCCCGGCCAGCCCCCCGGACCCGGCGGCGCGCACGTCGTCCGCCGCCGCCCCGGGGGACCAGGGCAGGTGGGGGGTGCGGGGGTAGTGCGTGCGCATGGCCGGCTCCAGCTCGACGACGGGGGTACGTCGTCACTCTAGGTATCCGGAGCCGGGGCATCCACCCGATATCCCCCGAACCGGCCCGCTCAGGGCCGGCGTCCGGCCCAGGCCACCAGCCGGTCGATGGCCGGGGCGTCGGGGCCCACGGTCACCACCTCGGCGAACGGGATCCGCCCGCCGCGGGTTTCGGCCGGGAGCGCGCGGCGTACGACGGCGATCACGCGCTCGATCAGGGCCGGGTCCCACTCCGGCTGCTGGCCGGTCGCCGTCGCCAGGTCCCAGGTGTGCACGACGAGTTCGTGGGTGTAGACGGCCGCGGCGGCCGCACCCGGCAGCTCGCCGATCGGAAGCCGCAGCCGCCGGCCCAGGATGCCCGGGTCCGCCCACACCTCCGCGACCTCGCGGGCGGCCGGCTCCCAGGCCTGTGCCCAGGCACCGTCGGCGAGCTCGTCGGCGAAGGACGGGACGCTGAACGGGTCCTCGCCGCGCCCGATCACCGAGATCCGGCGGACGACGGCGACGAGGTGGCTGGACAGCCGCCGTACGTCGAACTCCTCGCAGGGGGTGGGGGCGTCGTACTGCCCGGGCCGGACGGCGGCCAGCGTACGGCCCGCCAGCTCGACGGCCGCGGCGAGGTCGAGCCGCGGATCGAAGGAGGCGACGGAGGTGTCGGTGACGGTGTCGGTGTCGGCGGGGGTGGTGTCGATGAGCTGCGTGTTCTCGTTCATGTCTTCATCCTGGAAGCCAAAGTGGCCACCTCCTGGCCAGTTTCCCGAAGAGAATGAAACGGAGCGGCGCCGACGCGGGCGCCGATGCCGACGCACGAGGAAAGAGGCACATGAGAGCCGACCGGCTGGTGGCGACCCTGCTCTTCCTCCAGGAGCGGGGCCGCGTCACCGTCCCCGAGGTGGCGGCCGAACTGGAGGTGTCCGAGCGCACCGCGCGCCGCGACCTGGAGGCCCTGGCCGCCTCCGGCATCCCCGTCTACTCGCAGCGCGGCCGCGGCGGCGGCTGGTCCCTCGTCGGCGGGGCCCGCACCAACCTCACCGGCCTGACCGCCGACGAGATCCGGGCGCTCTTCCTCGTCACCGGGCCCCTGACGGCCACCCCCGAGCTGCGGACCACCCTGCGCAAGCTGGTCCGCGCGCTGCCGCCCACCCTGCGCGCGGAGGCCGAGGCCGCCACCCGCGCCGGAGTCGTCGACTCCACGGACTGGTCCCGCAACGCCGTCACCGCCGATGCCGCCCACCGCTCCGCGCTCCAGGGCGCCGTCGTGGACGGGGTCCGCGTGCGCCTCGGGTACGCGGGAGTCGGCAAGCCGGCCGGCGAGCGTACGGTCGACCCCCTCGGGCTCGTCGCCAAGGCGGGCGTGGACTACCTGGTCGCCGGTACGGACAAGGGCCTGCGCACCTTCCGGCTCAGCCGGGTCACCTCCGTCGAGCCGACCGGCGAACCCGTCGTCCGGCCGCCCGGCTTCGACCTGGCCACGGCCTGGCGGGGGCTGTCCGGGGCCTTCCAGGACGGCATGAACGCGGTGACCGCACGGGCCCGCGTCCACCCGGACACGCTGGCCCTGCTGCAACGGTTCCTCGGCGGCCGGGTGCGCGTCGGCGGTCCGCTGCCCGACGGTTGGACCGAGGTCTGGGTCGACGGCCCGGCCGCCAAGGCGCTGGCAGGCCATCTGGCCGGGCTGGGGGCGGGGGTCGAGGTACTGGAGCCGCCGGAGGTGCGGCAGTGGCTGGCCCGGCTCGGCGCCGAACTCACGGCCGTGTACGCGGGGGACGCGGGGGACGCGCCGGACGTGCGGGACGTGCGGGACGCGGAGGACGCGCCGGACGTGCGGCGCGCACCGCCCGGTCAGTAGCCGATGGTGAACCGCTTGCCGGAATGCGCGTCGCGCTCGATCTCGTCGACCAGGGCCACGGCGTAGTCCTCGGCCGATACGCGGCTGAGGCCGTCCTCGTCCACGACCAGGTCGTCGAGGGCCAGCCGGTACGTGCCCGTCCGCGCACCCGGCGCGATCTGCGCGGCGGGGCTCAGACAGGTCCAGCGCACCTCCTCGACGGGCACCGTGCGCAGGAAGTCCAGCGCCTCCCCGTGGGCGTGCATGAGGGCGCGCACCGGCTCCGGGACGCCCGCCGCGTCCCAGACCAGCGGTCCGTCGGGGGTGCGCAGCGAGCCGGCCCCTCCCACGACGATCACCCGGGGGCGGGGTACGTCCGGTCCGAGCGTGCAGACGCCGCCGATCAGGGACTTGGCGGCGGTCACGAGGAAGCCCGGATCGCCCGCCCCGGGACCGACGGCGCTGACGACCACGTCCTGGCCGACGGCCGCCTCGGCGACGGAGTGCGGGTCGAGGACGTCGCCGTCGAGCACCTCGGCTCCGGAGTCCGCGATCTTCGCGGGGTCGCGGACGACCGCGGTGACCTGGTGGCCCCGGTCGAGTGCTTCGCGCAGCACGCGGGCTCCGATGGTGCCGTTCGCGCCGAACAGGGCGATCTTCGCCATGGCGACTCCCTGGGAGGTGGAGGCGGTACGGGCCTCAGGTCGGACCCGCAGCGCCCATCCAAGCGAACCGGCCCCCCGCCATCCGGCAGCCGGGCCGCGTCCACACAGATGATCCACATCTAATGGCAGAGGGCGACGATCGACGGGGAGACGGTGCCCTTGGCCGCCTCGCACAGGGGCGCCATGTCGTACGTGCGGGGCGGCGCGGGCCGGGCTTTCGGCTGGGCCGGCGGGCGTTTGCGGGGCTTCGGCGCCGGGGCGGGGCGCGCGGGCCGCACCGGCCGCACCGGCGCGCGGTCACGGGCCCGGGGCGGCGGCGGCCGGTCGGCATCGGCCTGCGCCGCGGCCGGTGCGGGAGGCTCCGGCGCGGGCGGCGGCGGGGCCTGCGGGGTGTGCGACGCCGGCAACCGCCCCAACGGCAGGGCGTCGGCCACCGCTTCCCCGCCCGCCGACCGGTCCGCCGTGCGGTCCGCGGCCGGAGCCGTACGGGCCGCCTCCGCGGGCCGGTCGGGTCGTACGGTCACGCACCCGGCGGTCAGTGCCACCGCGGCGAGGATCAAGGGCAGGGGCAGGGTCACCCGGCGCAACTGCATCCGCCCACCCTGCCGTACGAAGGCCGCCGGAACCTACGCACCGTCACACACACGGGTGACGGCACGGCGGGGCCCGCAGGTGCGCCGGGGTCTCAGCGGCCGGGGTGCGTGGCCAGCCGGAGCAGGTGCTCCAGGGGCCCCCGGCGCAGCGGGCTGTCCCGCCAGAGGTGTTGCCAGGCCCAGGCGGCCGTCAGGGCCACGCCCGCGAAGCCGGCCAGCGCTCCCCAGGACGCGGCCCCGTGGGCCGGTCCGGCCAGGACCAGCGCGTGCAGGACGTACGCGCTGAGCGCCATCGCGCCGAGCGCGGTCAGCGGCCGCAGCAGCCGCGCCGCGGCCCGGCGGCGCGCGGCGAGCACGAAGAGCCCGATGAGCGCGCAGCCCACCCCCGCGTTGCCGATCGTCTCCAGCGGCGTCTGGCTGTACGGATCCGCCACCAGCAGCCAGTCCCACGAGGTGCTCGGCACGGCGCCGAACTGCCCGCTCAGCACCTCCCGTACGGGATCGGCCGCCCCCAGCGCCTCCGGATGGCGGGCCGCGATCACCTCGAGCAGCCGCTCGCGGCCGCCGAGCGGATGGGTGGCCACCCAGGCGGTCCCGTGGCCCGCGGCCGCGGCGGCCGCGCCCCACACCGCCATCCGCCGGGCCGCCCGGCCTTCGCGCAGATCGCAGAGCCGGCCGAGGGCCAGCCCGGCCAGGACGTACGGGAAGTACGTGGCCAGCGGGTACGCGCCCGTCAGCAGCAGCTCGCACAGGACCCGGCCGAGCCCGTCCCACCCGGTGAGGGCGGTGAGTTCGGGGACCGCGCCGCGCCCGGAGGCCTCGTACCCGAAGACCGGGCCGAGCAGGAACGACAGCAGGGGACCGGCCACCACACCGACCCCGGCCACGGCGGTCAGCACCGGGGTGGACAGCCGGGTGAAGGGCTCCGCGGCGAGGAAGTAGACGGCGAAGAAGGCCAGGATGACCAGGATCCCCGGCCAGAGGGCCGCCAGCAGCAGGCCCAGCGCGGCCAGGACCGCGCAGCGGATCAGCAGGGGACGGTAGCGGTGCGCCCAGCCGCCCGGCTGGTCCGCGGGGGTGCGGCCGCGCTGGGCGAGGGCGAGCGAGAAGCCGGCGAGGAGGGTGAACAGCGCGGGCGCCCGCCCGTCGGCCGCGACGATCAGGTACCCGGCGCCCTCGGGCCGCGGGCCCGGACCGACGTGCACGGCGAACATGCCGAGGACGGCCAACCCGCGGACGGCGTCGACGGCGGCGAGCCGCCCGCTGCCGCTGCCGCCGCAACTGCCGCTGTCCGCCCCCTGACCCGTCGCGGTCCCCGCCTGCGCGCCCCCCGCCCCTGCCCCCGCCCCCGTCATCCGCGCGTGACCGGGTCGGCACCGGAGCGTGCGACGGCGGGCTCGATGCTCCACCGTCGGTCGGGGGCGGCCCTGTTGGCCGTGCCCGCACCCGAGTCCGTACGGGAGGCGCGTCGCATCCTTCTGCCTCTCCTCGGTGGTGCCGCGGGGTCCGGGGCGGGTCCGGTGACGTGGTCGGACCGACGGTTTTCATGCCGCCGGTCCGCGGGACGAACGTACCAACGAGGAGGTAACAAGGTAATAAGGAGGTATAGCGACGGCAAAGCGGCGGTCAGTGACCGGAGTGGTGCAGCGGCGTAACCCCCGGGCCGTCAGGGCTGTTTCACAGGCCGATGGTCCATCCACGGTGAACGGAGTGCCGATGCCGCAGCTGACCGACGAGGCCTTGACCGAAGACGAGGGCGGCCGGGCGGGCACGTGGATGACCCCGCAGGAGTACGGGGCTTCGCGGGCCGCGCTCTGGACCGGAGCCGTGGTCCTGGTCACCGACGCCGACGGCCGGGTCCTCGTCCAGAGCGTCGACTACCGCCCCGACCGGCTGCTGCCCGGCGGCGCCGTGGACGCGGGCGAGGCCCCGGCCGCCGCCGCGGCCCGCGAGGTGCGCGAGGAGCTCGGGGTCGACGGCAGCTATCCGCGCGGGCTCGCGGTGGACTGGATCCCGGCCGACACCCCCGGCATCCCGCCCGAGATGGGCTTCCCGGGGGAGATCCTGCACGTGTACGACGGCGGCACCTGGACCCCGGAGCGGATCGACGCGATCCGCCTCCCGGCCCAGGAGATCACCGGCATCCACTTCGCCGAACCGGCCGACCTGCCCGCCCTGATGGACCCGGGCGACGCCCGCCGCGCCCTGTCGGCGCTGTGCGCCCGCATCAACGGCGGCGGCCCGGCCCTGCTGGAGGACGGCCGCCCCACCCTGCCGACCGCGCTGGACCGGCTCGGGGTCCTGCGCGCCCCCCGCGCCCGGCTCCACGGCGCCTGGCACCCCGGCCCGGCGCCGGCGGCGCTGCCCGTACGGGAGTCCTCGGCCTGGCTGTTCGCCCCCGACGGCCGGGTACTGCTGCTGGTCTCCCGCGCCACCGGCGCGGCACGGCTCCCGTCCCCGACGGCGGGCTCCGCCCCGCTCGGCTACCGCGAAGCCGACGGCGCGGCCCATCCCCGGACGGTGGCCCGCCTTCCCTGCCCGCCCCCGGCCGCGGACCCGGCGTACGCGCGCCTGCTGGCCACCCCGGAGCAGGTCCGCGAGCTCGCCGACTGGGGCCCGGCCGGCCACGCCGAACTCGCGGCGGTCCACGAGGCCCGCGGTCGCCTCTCCCTCCCTGCGCCACCCCGCACCCCCCTCACCGAGCTGGCGGAGGAGGGGTCGGCCCGCTGATCACGCCGAGCCGGGCCCTGCGCCGGCTCGGGCACGCCGCCCCGGTCGAACGGGCGTACGGAGCGGCTGCGATCATGTGCGTGTATCGAACAGCGGATCCGGAGCGTGGCCATGGGGTTTGAACATCACCGTGTCGTCATCACCGCCGGCGGGCGGGACTTCGGGCGGACCCTCGCCCTCCGGTTCGCCGCACGGGGCGCGGAGGTCCACCTCTCCGCGCGGACCGCCGAGGCCGCCGAACGCGTCCGCGACGAGATCCTGGCGCAGGGCCACGGGGCCGATCGCGTCCACGCGTACGCCTGCGACCTCGCGGACCCCGCCTCCGTGCGGGAGTTCGCCGCCGCGGTGGCCGCCCGCACCGACCGCGTCGACGTGCTCCTCAACAACGGCTCCCGCTACCAGCACGGTCCGGACCTGCTCTCCGCCTCCGACGAGGACGTCGTCGAGACCCTCGCCTCCGGGGCCACCGGCACCGTCCTCGTCACCAAGGCCTTCCTCCCGCTGCTCCTGAACTCCGACAAGCCCGACATCGTGACGATGGTCTCCACCTGCGGCGAAAGCGGCCACCACCGCTCCGACGCGCACGACGCCTTCTACGCCGCCAAATCCGCCCAGGCCGGTTTCACCGAGATCCTGTCCCGCAGGCTGCGCGAACAGGGCGTCCGCGTCATCTCCCTCTACCCGCCGGATTTCGACAACCACGACCCGCTGTCCCCGGAATGGGAGGGCGCCCCGCGCACGGCGAAGGACCCGCTGACCGCCCAGTCGCTGGTGGACTGCATCTTCTTCGCGGTCGGCCAGCCCCGGGACTGCTTCATCAAGTCCTTCTCCTTCGAACAGGTCTGACGGGCATGGGAGGTACGCGCGACACGCTCGCGGAGATCCTGGCCGCGGCGGCCGCCGGGGAGTTCCCGCCGGCCGACGGCGGGACGACGGTGGTGCCCCAGCCGAGTCCCCGCGACGCGGGTGTCGTCGCCTTCACCGCGCACTCCGTCGTGTTCACCGACGAGGACCCGCAGTGGGTGCGCTCCGCCCTCGCCGCCCTCGAATGCGACGCCCTGGCCGCCACCATGCACCCCCGGTTCCTCGCCGCCCTGCTGGACCGCACCCGCCGGACCACCGACACCGTCGACCTGCTCACCGTCGCCGGCCCGCTGCCCGGCGATCCACCGCTGGAGCTGCGCGAGGTCGACGACCCCGACCACCCGCGGGTGCGCCGGGCCCTGCGCCGCCGCGACGACGTCCGGGTCTGGGCGGCCGACGGGGGAGTGCTCGTGCTCGGCCGCGGCGTCGCGGGCCGCTGGGAGACGGCCATCGAGGTGGACGAGGGGGTCCGCCACCGGGGCCTGGGCCGCGATCTGGCCCGCGCCGCCCGCCACCTCGTCCCCGACGGCGGACCGGTCTGGTCCCAGCAGGCCGCGGGCAACGCCCGCAGCATCCGGGCCTTCCAGGCCGCCGGATTCCGCCCGGTCGGCTCGGAGGCCCTGCTGCTGGCGCCCGCGGCCTGAGGCACCCCTGGACGTCGGGGGTTCACCGGGGTCGTGTGGAATGGGTGTATGGGGAGAAGCGAGAACCACATACGGGCCGAGGCCACGGCCACCGCGGTCGAGCACTGGCGCTACGCCCGCCACCTCGAAACCCTGGCCGCCGCGGCCCTCGGGGCGGACGAGGCCGGCGAGGCGGAAGCCGTGGCCGCCGTACTGCGTGATCGCGACCCGGTGATGGCCGAGAGTGCGGTGGTCACCCACCTCGACCGCCGCGCCGCCCAACTGCTGGCCGACCCGCGCTTCCCCGGCTGGGCCCTCGCCGTGGGCACGGCGATCGGCGACCGCGCCTTCCCGGCCCGCCGCCTGCGCGAGTGGACCCTGCTCAAGGCCATCAGCGACGGCGGCCCGTGGTCCGCGGCCGAGCTCACCGCCGCCTCCGACTGGTGCCAGCGCACCGCCGCCCAGTCGCTGGGCTCGTACGAGGCCCTGGACCTGCTCGCCGCCACGGCCCGGACCCACCGCGTGCGCAGCGCCGCCGCCGCGCGCCTGCGCCGCCGGAACCTCGCGGGCTGAGGCCGGCCGCGGGCGCGGCGGGAACCACCGGGGGAAGCCCGCCGGGAAGAAAGGGTCAATCGGGAGCAAGACGGGAAATCGGCGGCAGCGGTTCCATCCGCTGTGTACAAAAATCTCGTCACACGGACGTTCGGGGGTTTAAGGTCTGCCTACCTGGCCGGGTATCAGCGTTGATTCCGATGCCGTTCCACTGGAGGCTGCTCTCCGTGTCGCACGTTTCCCAAGCTCCCGTCACCACCCCCGACGGCGAGCCGGCCCCGCCCGAACCCACCGCGTACGACCAGGTCAACGGCTGGTTCTCGGGCTATGACCAGGTGCTCTTCGACTGGTTCCTGACCCGCCGCGGCGGCGCGGAGGAGAAGCCGGGGGATCTTCTCGAGCTCGGCGCGTTCATGGGGAAGAGCGCGATCTTCCTCGGGGGGTACCTGGGGGAGGGCGAGGAGTTCACGGTCTGCGACCTCTTCGACTCGCCCGCACCGGACGACTCCAACCTCGCCGAGATGCAGGACTCGTACCCCACGCTCACCCGCCGCGGTTTCGAGACCAACTACCTGGCCTTCCGCGAGAAGCTCCCCACGATCATCCAGGCGCCGACCTTCGTCGTCGCCGACCGGGTGCGCCCGGCGAGCTGCAGGTTCGTCCACATCGACGCCTCGCACCTCTACGAGCACGTCGTCCAGGACATAGCCTCCTCGCGCGTCGTGGCGGCCCCGGGAGCCGTCGTCGTCTTCGACGACTACCGCTCCGAGCACTGCCCCGGCGTCGCCGCCGCGGTCTGGGCCGCGGTGGCCACCGGCGAGCTGCACCTCATCTGCGTCTCGGCCTCGAAGCTGTACGCGACCTGGGACGACGCGGCGCCGTACCAGGCGGAGCTGCTCACCTGGCTCGAGGGCCGCGAGGACCTGTGGCACGGCGTCGACCTCGTCGCGGGCCAGTCCCTGGTCCGCATCGGTGACGAAGGGGCCGTCCCGCCGGCGCCGCCGAAGCCGCTGCGTCCGGCTCCCGAGCCCGTCGCGGCGCCCGTGCCGCAGCAGGCGCACCAGCCCGGACCCCGCCCGCGGGCGGGCACGGCCTGGCGCCGGCTGGCCAAGGACCTGCTCCCGCCGGTGGTCACCCGCGCGATCGTGGCCTGGCGGCGCCGCCGCCGCTGACCCGCGACGCGGCCCGCCCTCGGACACGCGTACGGTGCCGGTCCCCGCGTCGGGGGCCGGCACCGTACGTGTGGAGGTGGCGCCGTGCGGTGGCTCAGCCGCCCTTGCGGACCCGGGCCGCGCGCCGTGCCTCGGCGAGCTTGCGGGCCTCCGAGGTCTTGCGGGACTCCTTGCCCGCGCCGGGCCGGCCCGGACGCGTGCCGATCCCGCGGAAGCCGAGGTCCGAGCCCGAGGGCCGGCCCTTGGCATCGGTCGGCTCGGCGCCCGCCAGCGGCACCCCGGACGGGGCCTTGGCCCCGGTGATCCGGCTCAGCGCGGCCTCGCCGGAGCGGACCTGGGTGATGGTCGGCCGGATCTTGGCATCGGCCATCAGCCGGACCATGTCCCGGCGCTGGTTCGGGGTGACCAGGGTGACGACCTTGCCGGACTCGCCCGCGCGGGCGGTACGGCCGCCCCGGTGCAGGTAGTCCTTGTGGTCGGCGGGCGGGTCCACGTTCACGACGAGGTCCAGGTCGTCGATGTGGATGCCGCGGGCGGCGACGTTCGTCGCGACGAGGACCGTGACGGCCCCCGTCTTGAACTGCGCGAGGGTGCGCGTGCGCTGCGGCTGCGACTTGCCGCTGTGCAGCCCTTCCGCCCGTACGCCCATGGCCCGCAGGTGCTTCACGAACTGGTCCACGCCGTGCTTGGTGTCCAGGAACATCAGCACCCGGCCCTCGCGCGCCGCGATCTCGGTGGCGGCCGAGTACTTGTCGGCGGAGTGGATGTGCAGCACGTGGTGGTCCATCGTGCTCACCGAGGCCGCCGACGGGTCCACCGAGTGGGAGACCGGGTCCTTCAGGTAGCTCCGTACGAGCTGATCCACATTGCGGTCCAGGGTGGCCGAGAACAGCATCCGCTGCCCGGCGTGGTGCACCTGGTCCAGGATCTCGGTGACCTGCGGCATGAAGCCCATGTCGCACATCTGGTCGGCCTCGTCGAGGACGGTGATCCTCACCCGCTCCAGGTGGACGTCGCGCCGCCCGACCAGGTCGCTCAGGCGCCCGGGGGTGGCCACGACGACCTCGGCGCCGGTGCGCAGCGCGCCGACCTGCTTGCCGATCGACAGCCCGCCGACCACCGTGGCCATCCGCAGGCCCACGGCCTGCGCGTACGGCGTGAGCGCCTCGGTCACCTGCTGCGCGAGCTCGCGCGTCGGTACGAGGACCAGGGCCAGCGGACGCTTCGGATCGGCCGTGCGGCCCGCGGTGCGCGCCAGCAGGGCCAGGCCGAAGGCCAGGGTCTTGCCGGAGCCGGTCCGGCCGCGGCCGAGGATGTCCCGGCCGGCCAGGGAGTTGGGGAGCGTGGCCGCCTGGATGGGGAACGGCTGCGTCACCCCCAGGTCGGTCATCGTCTTCACCAGCTCACGGGGCAGGTCGAGCTCGGAGAAGGCCTCCACCGGCGCCAGCGCCGGCTCGACCGTCTTCGGCATCGCGAACTCGCCCTTCAGGGGGGCGGTCCGAGGGGTCTTGCCGCCCGACTTCGCACCGCCCTTGGGGCCTGCCTTGACTCCGGCCTTGATGCCGAAGCGCCCGTGAACCGACGGGTTCTTCATGCAGAACCTTCCGTGAGACGTGAAAAGACGAATTTTACCATCGGGGCCGAGGCGCCCAGGGGCCGCGGGCGCCGGGGAGCCACGGTTGCCACGGGGCCGCGGGGCACTACGGGGTCGCGGGGCCGAGCCGCCCGCTGCGCACCTCGGCGAGGTGGGCGGTCATCTCGACGGTCGCCCGCGCGAACCAGTCGGCGATGACGGCGGTCTCCTCGGGGGAGTACTGCGCGAACACCGCGCCGAGCCGGGCGTAGAAGGGCTCGTACACGGCGAAGACGCGGGCGGCGGCCGCCGGGTCGGCCACCACGCGCACCCGGCGCCGGTCCGCGGGATCCGGCTGCCGGCGGGCGTATCCGGCCCGCTCCAGGCGGTTGAGCACCCCGGTGACGGCGCCGGTGGTCAGGTTCGTGAGCTCCGCGAGGTCGCCGGCGCCCAGCGGGGTGTCCCCGGCTCCCAGGATGTGGCCCAGGCAGGTCAGGTCGGTGACGTTCAGCCCCAGCAGCTGCGCGACTTCCTGCTGGCCGATGATGCCCAGCGCGACGTACCGGTCCATGCGCGACAGCGCCTCCTGGGCCGTGGCCGAGGGGCGGGACTTGCCCTGCACGCAGATACTCCTTAGTGTCTAAGTAACTTAGCTCGTGAGATGCTTATCTTGTTCACTAAGGCATCTCGTCCTCCGAGCCTACTGCCGCCCGTCCGTCTGGGGAGAATCATGAGCGCGCACGGAGACGTCGACCTGGGCCACACCGTCGCCGGCTGGACCGGCACCGTGCTGGCCCTGCTGGGCTGTACCGGGGCCGGGGCCGCCGTGTGCGCGGCCTGGGCTCCCGGGATCTGGCTCGGCCTCGGCCTCGTCGCGGTGGCCGGAGTGGCCACCTGGGTCCTGCACCTGGCCGGCTGGGGCAAGCCCAGCGGCCCCCGCCCCCGCGCCGAGTGGGACTGGCGCACCCGGGACACCTCCGCGCGGACCGGGCACGCGAACTGCCTGGGCTGCCGGGCCGGCGGACCGCGCCGCGCCGCCGCGGCGGCTGCGCGGACGCGGCCCGCCGAGCTGGCCGGTCAGTAGTTCGAACACCCCCCGATCGGCCGCGCCTGACGTGTGGTGGGTGGGGCGTGAGGGCAGGATGGTCCCGGCTGCACCGCACGTGCGGCCCGCGTGGAACGTTGAGAAGGATCAGTACTGATGGCAACAGGCATCGTGAAGTGGTTCAACTCGGAGAAGGGGTTCGGCTTCATCCAGCAGGACGACGGCGGGCCCGACGTGTTCGTGCACTTCTCCGCCATCCAGACCACCGGCTTCAAGGAGCTGGCGGAAGGCGCGGCGGTCGAGTTCGACGTCACCCAGGGCCCCAAGGGTCCGCAGGCGGAGAACGTGGTCACTCTTCGGTGAAGCCGCTGTGACGCCACTTCACGGGCCCGGTCCGTGACATGAGCCCCGCCGGTCGGTCCGGCGGGGCTCATGGCCGTCACGGGCGCCCTCACGCGGTGGGAGGCCGGGAGCCCGCGCGGTGCAGGGCCAGCAGCAGCGGCCAGAGGTGGTCCGCCAGCTCGGCCGGGGAGCCCGGAATGCTGTCGTGCAGCCAGTCGGCGAGGATCCCGGTGAAGGTGGCGGCCACGGCCGAGGCCACCAGGTCGGCGTGCGGGGCGCCGGCCGCCGCGCGCTCGGCGCGGGCCCGGGCGCGCAGCTCCCGGTGGAGCCGCTCGCCGAGCGGTCCGCCGCCGCCCGGCAGGAGCAGGGTGCGGTACAGGGGTGCGTGCGCGGCGGCGTCGGAGAGGAAGCCGGCCAGTGCGGCCGGGGGGCGGGCCGGGGCCTGGGCCCGGGGATCCGTCTGCCAGGCGTGCAGGGCGTCGACCGCCGCGTGCACCACATCGGCGCAGGCGTCGACGGCCAGCGCCGGGAGGTCCTCGTAGTGCAGGTAGAACGTGGCGCGGCCGACCCCGGCCCGGCGGACCACCGCCGAGACGCTGACCTCCCCGAGCGGCCGGTCCGCGCACTCGGCGAGGAGGCTCTCGCGCAGCCGGGCCTTGGTGCGCGCGGTGCGCGGGTCCCCGGGGCTCACGCGGCCAGCAGCGCCGCGCCCAGGGCGAGCGCGCCGGGCAGGGCCTGGGCGACGAGGATGCGGCGATTGGCGGTCGCGCCCCCGTACAGCCCGGCGACGATCACGCAGACGAGGAAGAAGACCTGGGTGGCGAGCGAGTCGATGACCAGCGACCAGACCAGGCCGGCGGCCAGGAAGCCGTTGTAGAGGCCCTGGTTGGCGGCGAGCGGCGCGGTGCGGCGGGCGAGGTCCTCGTCGAAGCCCGACAGGGCCCGGCCGGGCGGCCGCTGCCACAGGAACATCTCCAGAACCAGGAAGTACACGTGCAGGGCGGCGACGCCGCCTATGAGGACCTGAGCGACCGTGTGCACGGCAACCTCCACTTGATCGGATTTCCTGGACAACTGTACAGGAAGTCGTCGTCGGGTCCATGGTCGGTGCGCGGCTAGGCTGACCGCATGACTGTGCTCGTGTACGAAGACTTCGGAACCGGACGCCATCGCGAGGCCTCCCTGATCCGCCACGCCCTGGGCAGCGCCCACGACGAGGAGCTGATCGCGGGCCTGGCCGGCGGGATCGGCTTCATGTACTTCGTGTTCGAGTACGCCGGCCGGGCGCCCATCGCGACGATCGTCGCGCAGGCTCATCCCGAGCCCTGGGTGCAGGTCGCGCTGCGGCGCCTGCGCATCCCCTACGACGCCACGCGCGCCACCAAACCCCGCTGGGGCCGGGTACGCGCCGCGCTCGACGGCGGCCAGCCCGCCTTCTGCGTCGTCGACCGGTCCTCGCTGCCCTGGCACGAGGCCGACGCGGACGCGGAGATGACCGGCGCCGACCCGTACACCGTCGTCATCGCCGGATACGACGGCGACGACCTGCTGATCGAGGACGGGGCCGAGACCCCCTACCGGATCGACCGCGAGGAGTTCGGCGCGGCCTGGACCGCGCACCGCAAGGGTCGCCACCAGCTCGTCGTGCCCACCGGACCGGCCGAGGGCGAGCCGGACGTCGAGGGGGCCGTCGCCGCGACCGCCACCCGCCTCACCGGGCCGGTGCTCGGCAACCACTTCGACGTCAACTTCGGCTTCTCCGGCATGGAGAAGCTGGCCGCGCAGCTGCGCGACCGGACCACCAAGGCGGGCTGGGAGCGGCGGTTCGGCACCCCGGAGGCGTTCCGGGCGGGCACCGGGCGGCTGTACGCCTGCCTGGAGGAGGAGTGGACCGCCCCCGGTGCCACCCGGCCGTTGTACGCCGACTTCCTCGACCTCGCCGGGCGGCCCGAGGCGGCCGCGCTCCTGCGGGAGTCCGCCGCGCACTGGTCGCGGCTGGCGGCCGCGGCCCGTACGGCCGATCCGGACTCCGACGCCGCCGCGCGGCGGGCCCTGTTCGACGAGTGCGCCGAACTCGTGGACCGCTCGCTGGAGCTGGAACGGCGGGCCGTCGCCCTGTTCTGAGCCGTACGGGCCGTTCTGAGCCGTACGGGCTCCCGCGGACCAGTCGCTCCGTACCGCGTCACCCCGGTACCGCGCTCACTCCTCCCGGATGCTGATCGCGGCGACCGGGCAGGCGCGGGCGGCCTCGCGGAGCAGCGGGCTGCCGTTGCCGTCCTCTCGGCCCGGGAGCACCTGGCTGAAGCCGTCGTCGTCCTGGGTGAACACGTCCGGGGCGGTCAGGGCGCACTGTCCGGCGCCGATGCAGATGTCCGTCTTGATGTCGATGCGCTGTGGCGACATGCTCCTCACCATGCCACGGGGAGTTCGACCATGCCCTGAATGGTGTCGCCGGGTCGGAACGGGATCCGGTCCGGCTCGGCCGCCAGCCGCAGGCCCGGCAGCCGTGCGAACAGCGTCCCCAGGGCGATCTCCATCTCGGCGCGGGCCAGGTTCTGCCCGAGGCACTGGTGGACGCCGAATCCGAACGCGACGTGGTGCCGGGCGGACCGGTGCCAGTCCAGCGCGTCCGGCCGCTCGAACACCGCCTCGTCCCGGTTGATGACGGAGGTGGAGAAGATCACCCCGTCGTCGGGGCGGATCGTCACCCCGCCGATCTCGATGTCCTCGGTGGCCACGCGCAGCATTCCGTCGGCGATGGACAGGAAGCGCATCAGCTCCTCCACGGCCACCGAGATCAGCGCCGGGTCGGCGCGCAGCTCCGCCAGCTGCTCGGGATGCCGCAGCAGGGTGAACGTACCGAGCGAGATCATGTTCGCCGTGGTCTCGTGGCCCGCGACCAGCAGGATCGCGGCCAGTGCGACCAGCTCCTCGACGTCGGTCTCGCCGGTCTCCAGGCGGGTCGCGACGAGCTCGTCCAGCAGCCCGTCGCCCGGGTCGGTCCGCTTGCGCTCGATCAGATCGGCCAGGTAACCGTTGATCTGGTCCCGCGCGGCCTCCACATCGGCGAGCTCGGGCCCGCGCAGGAGCCTTCGCGACGCGCCCTCGAAGAACTCGTGGTCCTCGTACGGGACTCCGAGCAGGGCGCAGATCACCATCGAGGGGACGGGCAGCGCGAAGTCGCTCACGAGCTCCGCCGAAGGGCCCCTGGCGACCATCTCGTCGATCAGCCGGTCCACGGTCTCCTGGATGGCGGGCCGCAGGGCCGCGGTCCGCTTCAGGGTGAAGCTCGGGATGAGCATGCGGCGCTGGGCGTTGTGCTCGGGGTCGTCGACGCCGAGCAGGGCCGTACGGCGGTACTGGAGGCCCTTGAACCGCTTCGTGGGAGCGGGGAAGGCCTCGTTGCTCCGGTCGGCGGAGAGCCGTCCGTCGGAGAGCAGGGCGCGCGCCTCGGCGTGCCCGGTGACCACCCAGACCGAGCGGCCGTCGAAGAGGGTGACCCGGGAGAGCGGCCGGCCCTCGCGGAGCGGGTCGTACGCGGTCGGCGGGTGGTAGGGGCAGGTTCGGTCCTGGGGAAAGGCAACGGTCTCTGACATGCAGCACCTCGTAAGCATGGTTCCGTGGTCCGTCTCGCCGGAATCCATTACATGCCCTAGGCACCTATCTGACCTATGCCACTTTCGGCCAGATACCCCACTTTGACCCGCCCGGCCCAGAGGCCGCCGGGGCGCTCAGAGGTGGGCGTCCAGGAAGGCCCGGAGCTCGGCGCCGCTCATCGCCCCCGCGTGGCTCGCCACCGCCTCCCCGTCCTTGACGAGGACGACGGTGGGGGCACCGGTCACGGCGAAACGCCTGGTCGGCTCGGGGCAGCGGGTCATGTCGGTGCGCACGGCCGTCAGGCGCGTGCCGTACTCCTCGGCCGCCGCGGCCACGAGCGCGTCCATCGCGCGGCAGGCCTCCAGGGCCTTGGGCCAGGTCCCGATGAAGTAGGCGAGAACCGGCCCCTCGGTCATGCCGAGGATGAAGTCGAACTCCTGGTTCTCCAGCGGCTGGTGTACCCGACGGGCCATGGGCGGTGCTCCTGCTTCGTGTGACGGGTGATGCGTGCGCGCGCCCCCATCATCGCCGCCGGGTCCGCCGCGCCCGAATTCCCGTCCGGAACGGGTGTTTCCGCCAAGGGTCCGGGGCGTTTGCCGCGGATTGCGGGAGGGCCCTTCGGTCGATGCTCCAGGGCGGTTTTCAAGGGGTGGGGCAGATGCGGGACTTCATGTATGTTGCGCACGGCATTTTCGCCACATGGGGGCTGATCGCCTTGCATCTGCGAGGTTGATGATCGGCGCGTCGGGAGGGGTCGTCCATGGAACGCCGCAGGAATCTCCGCAGAGCGGGCCTCGCGCTCGCGGCGGGCACGCTGGTCCTTGCGGGCTGCGGGACGCCGACGGAGGGGAAGGACGCGAAGACGGGTGCGGCGGCTTCCGCCTCCGCCTCGCCCGCGGCTTCGGGCGGCGCGTCCGCGAAGGCCTCCGCCGCGCCGCTGAAGCCCGGCGAGGTACGGGTCGGCGGCGAGGTCGGCAAGCCCTACACCCTCACCCTCGCCGACCTGCGCAAGCTGCCCCAGAGCTCGGCGCCGGTGAAGTTCACCAGCGCCAAGGGCGACCAGGAGCACACGTACGCGGGCGTGCCGCTGTACGAGGTGCTGAAGACGGCGGAGCCGCGCTTCGACCAGAGCAAGAAGAACGGCCAGCTGCGCGCGGTGGTCGCGGCGACCGGTGGCGGCGACTACCGCGCCGTCTTCGCCTGGGCCGAACTCGACCCCGGCTTCGCCAAGAGCCAGATCCTGCTCGCGGTCTCCGAGGACGGCGTTCCGTTCGACGACGCGGCCGGACCGCGGCTGGTCGTACCGCAGGACGCCAAGGGCGGCCGGTACGTCTCCGAGCTGAACCGGCTGTGGGTCGGGGTCGTCGACCCGGTGGTCGACGGGGCGAAGTGACGGTGGAGGCCGGGCGGTCCGGCGAGAGCGCTCCGCCCGGCGGCCGGTCCCGGGTCGCCCGCCGGGCCCTGCTCGGGGCCGGGGGGCTGGCCGCCCTGGCCGCGGGCGGCGCCGTACTGACGGGCTCCGGGGCCGGCCCTCGGCCCGGGGAGCGGCGGTCCGCCGCCGTCATCCCCTTCCACGGCCCCCACCAGGCCGGGATCCTGACCAGGCGCCAGCCGTACGCGCACCTCGCCGCCCTGGACCTCGGGACCGGCACCGACCGGGCGCGGGCCGCCGCCCTGCTGCGCGCCTGGACCGAGGCGGCGGCCCGGATGAGCCGCGGCGAGCCGCCGGCCGGTGCGGGGGCGGGTGCCGGTGCCGGTGCCGGTGCGGTGGCCGGGGCGGACGGCGACACGGGCGTCGCCCTCGACGCAGGGCCCGCCGCGCTCACCGTCACCTTCGGCTTCGGGACGGGGCTCTTCGACCGGCTGGGGCTCGCCGCGGCCCGGCCCGAGGCCCTCGCCCCGCTGCCCGCCTTCACGGACGACCGGCTCGATCCGGCCCGTTCCGACGGGGACCTGTTCGTGCAGGTCGGCGCCGACGATCCGTTCGTCGCCGTGCACGCCCTGCGCGTCCTCCAGCGGCTGGCCCGCGGCGCGGCGCGGACCCGCTGGGTGATGTCCGGCTTCACCCGGCCGGGAGCGGGGTCCGGCACCCACCGGAACCTGATGGGCCAGCTCGACGGGACCGGCAATCCGGACCCCGCCGAGGACCCCGCCGGGCGGGCCCGGATCCTGGTCGCCGGCCCGGACGCGCCGGCCTGGCTGGCCGGCGGCTCGTACGTGGTCGTACGCCGGATCCGCATGCTCCTCGACACCTGGGAGGGGCTGCCCGTCCACCACCGCGAGGAGGCCGTGGGGCGGCGGGTGGCCGACGGGGCCCCGCTGACCGGCGGCGCCGAGCGCACCCCGGTGGACCTGGACGCCGCCCGGCCGGACGGGATCCCGGTCATCGCGACCAACGCGCACGTCCGGCTGGCCGCGCCGCGCACCAACGCCGGTGCGACGATGCTCAGGCGCGGCTGGTCGTACTACGACGGCCTGCGCCCCGACGGCACGCCGGACGCGGGGCTGCTCTTCGTCGCCTGGCAGGCGGATCCCCGTACGGGCTTCGTCCCCGTCCAGCGGCGGCTGTCGCGCGGCGACGCCCTCGCCCGGTACACCGAGCACGAGGCGTCCGCCCTGTTCGCGGTGGCGGCCGGCGCCGCCCCGGGGGAGTACGTCGGCCAGAAGCTGCTCGAAGGCTGACGACCGGCGCCGCCACACCCCATTCCGGGGGTGCAGCTCTGGCTCCGATCCGGTTCCGCAGGGACCACGCCGCCGCTCGGGTGAGCCGAACAGCGCCGACTTCGCGTCCAGCAGCGACCACCACGGCCGCCGTTGACACGGGCGAGGTCACGGATGCGGCGATCAGCGTGACTTCAACGGGTTGCAGCGGCATGTGTGCAGGGCTGAAGGTGCGTGCTCTCCGGATCAGAGCGGGATCGCAGCCGTTCGGCCCCCGCAAAGCCGGTGAGGCCAAGTGACGACTGACATACGGCGCCCGCCGGCGGACCGGGCCGAGGGTCGTCACGGCGGAGTGGCCGGTGACTACTGCACCCAGGCCCTCCCCGACCTGCTGACGGCGCACGCGGCGGCGACCCACACATCCGGGAAGAAGTGGTGTCCGTCCGCACGAAGGGGCGCCGCGGGGTCCGTTGTCAGTGGCGGCTGTGAAGCTGGGCGCATGGACGACAGGATGCTCAGGCGCCGGGTCTACGGCGCCGACCACGACGACCCCGACCCCGGCCCGCGCCCCGGCCGCCTCTACGGAGAGCTCGTGGGCGGCCCGCTGGACGGGCTCCTCCTGGACATCACGGGCTGGAGCCCGCGCCAACTCGCCGAAGAGGCCCGGCTCCCCACCGAGATAGGGCGCTACGGCGCCGGCGGCCGAGCCCACTACCGGCGCCGCGCGGCCGATCCGGAGCACTGGGACTGGTCGGGCGACAGTCCGTGATCCGGGCCGGCCCGCCGTCAGGCGGCGGCCCGGCTCACGTTCCTGGCCCACAGGACCAGCGGGACCTGCAGCGGCAGCCGGGCGAGCGTCACGGCCCGGGCGGCGGGGGAGCGCCGGCCGGCGTCGACGGCCATCTTCACGTTCGCGGGGAACACCCCGACGAAGAACGCCGCCGCGGCCAGCGCGGCCACCCGGCGGGTCCGCGGATGGGCGATTCCCGCGGCCAGCACCAGCTCGGCAGCGCCGCTGGCGTACGTCCACTGCCGGGCGGTGCCGGGCAGGGCGCTCGGGACGATCGCGTCGAACTGCTTCGGCGCGACCGCGTGTGCGACGCCCGCGGTCGCCAGCAGGCCTGCGAGGAGTACGGGGGAAGAAGGAGTGCGCGGCATCGGAAGGTCCTCTCGGAAGGGCGGCCGGGGTCCGCGATCCTACTCGCGAGTAGCGCTTTTCGGCCCGGAAGATTCTTTTTGAAGAAATCTCCGGGGAGCTGTCGATCCGGGCGCCTCCCGTTCGACGAAGCAGTGAGAGGCGGGGAACGACCCCGCCCGTCCGACCGAGGAGTCACCATGCCGCGCTTCCTTTCCATGATCCGTATCGACGAGCAGGCCCTTCCCGCCGACACCGAGTTCCCGCCGGAGTTCGGCGAGCGCATGGGCGCGCTGATGGAGGAGATCACCAAGGCCGGGGTCATGCTCGACACCGCCGGACTCCTCCCCACCTCCGAAGGGACCCGGGTGACCTGGTCCGGCGGCAAGCTGAGCTACACCGACGGGCCCTTCACCGAGACGAAGGAGGTCGTCGGCGGCTACGCCATCCTCCAGGCCAAGGACAAGGCCGAGGCGCTGGAGTGGACCAAGCGGTTCCTGGAGATCCACCCCGAGGAGTGGACGGTCGGCGCCGAGCTGCGCCAGATCGACGGGAGCTGACCGCCCCGCGGCAGTCCCGCGACCGCGCCGCGTTTGCCCTGCCTCGTCACGGCTGCTCTGATGGGTGGCCGTGACGGCAGTGAGCGCGACCCAGGCGGTCGAAACGGTGTTCCGGATCGAGTCGGCGCGGATCATCGCCGGTGTCGCGCGCATCGTGCGCGACGTCGGCATCGCCGAGGAGATCGCCCAGGACGCCCTGGTCGCCGCCCTGGAACAGTGGCCGCGGGAGGGTGTCCCGGACAAGCCGGGCGCCTGGCTCATGGCCACCGCCAAGCACCGCGCGATCGACCTCGTGCGCCGCAAGGAGACGTACGCCCGCAAGCTCGCCGAGGTCGGCCGGACCCTGGAGGACGTACCGCCGCCCGCCGAGCCGGCGGCCCCGGACGACATCGACGACGACCTGCTGCGGCTGATCTTCACCGCCTGCCATCCCGTCCTGGCCACCGAGGCCCGGATCGCGCTCACCCTGCGCCTGATGGGCGGGCTGACCACCCAGGAGATCGCCCGCGCCTTCCTCGCCTCGGAGCCCACCGTCGCCCAGCGCATCGTCCGGGCGAAGCGGGCCCTGGCCAAGGCGGACGTGCCCTTCGAAGTCCCCTACGGAGCCGACCGCGAGGCGCGGCTCGCCTCGGTCCTGGAGGTCATCTACCTCATCTTCAACGAGGGGTACTCGGCCACCGCCGGCGACGACCTCGTGCGCCCCGCCCTGTGCGAGGACGCCCTCCGGCTGGCCCGGGTCTTGGCCGCCCTGATGCCCGAGGAGCCCGAAGTGCACGGTCTGGCGGCGCTGCTGGAGTTCCAGGCCTCCCGGATCTCCGCCCGTACCGGCCCCGGCGGGGAGCCGGTGCTGCTCGCCGACCAGAACCGGTCCAAGTGGAACCGGATGCTGATCCGCCGCGGCGCCCTGGCCATGCGGCACGCGGGGAGCGGTCCGTACTCCGTGCAGGCCGCGATCGCCGGCTGCCACGCGGAGGCGGTCCGCTACGAGGACACGGACTGGGTGACGATCGCCACCCTGTACGGACGGCTCGTCGAGCTGGTCCCCTCACCCGTCGTGGAACTCAACCGGGCGGTCGCCGTCTCGATGGCCGAGGGCCCCGAAGCCGCGCTCCCGCTGGTCGACGCCCTGGCCGAGGAGCCGGCCCTGCGCGCCTACCACCTGCTGCCGAGCGTACGGGGCGACCTGCTGGAGCGGCTGGGCCGCGGGGAGGAGGCCCGGGCGGAGTTCGAACGGGCCGCCTCGCTCACGCACAACGCACGGGAACGGGCCCTGCTGCTGGGGCGTGCCGCCCGCGCGTGAACACGGGCGGCCGGCGGTCGTCAGGAGCGGGAGCGGGAGTGCCGGGGGGCGTACGGAGCCGCGTCGAGCAGGGCGTCCTCGCCCATCGGGCGGCGCGGCGCGGTCAGGGCCACCGGCCGCCGGAAGCAACCGTGCCGGGCGATCTCCCGGACCGTGGCGCGCAGCGCCTCCTGGAAGTCGTCCATGGTGCGGCGCGCGGCGGCGGTGTCCACGTAGATCGAGTTCATGTGCAGGCCGTCGGCGTCCCGCTGGAACCAGGAGCAGGCTCCGTTGGCCCGCGCCGACCACACGTGCGAGGTCGGCCGCCAGTCCTCGTGCCGCTCGGCGCCGGGACACTTGCGGACGTCGATGTACGAGAAGAAGTTCACCGGGTAGGGCCAGGAGCGGGCGGCGAACTCGGTGGGCGCCAGCAGCTGCCAGGCCCGTACGAACGGCACGTCGATGTGCTCCATCATCTCGCCGAAACCGGCCCGGACCGCCGCCATGACCTGGGCGAAGTCCCGGCCGGGCGAGGCATCGAACTCGATGGGCATGGTGTTGACGAACCAGCCCACCGAGTTGGCCCAGCCGGCCCGGCCGCGCTCGCTGACCGGCATGAAGCCCCGGTACACCCCCGGCCCGCCGGCCTCGCGCAGACAGACCGCGACGGCCGCCAGGACCCCCATGAACGGCTTGCCGTCCACCGCGCGGCAGGCCTTCTCGAACACCTCGGCCTCGCCCGCGTCCAGCAGCGGCGAGGCCTCGTTGACGATCGGGTACATCCGGTCCGGCTCCACGCCGAGCTCGAGCGGGAACCGGGGGAAGAACTCGCCGCCGCCGCGCGCCATGAACGACTTCCAGTAGCCGAGGCGCTCGTCGTCGGCGGCGATGGAGAGGTAGCGGCGGCGCTGCTCCTCGGCGAAGTCCAGGTAGCTCGGCGCGGGCGGCAGGTCGATCTCCTCGCCGCGGCACAGCGCCTCGTACGCGTTCTGCACCTCGTGGACGACGATCGGCATCGACAGGCCGTCGCAGACGATGTGGTCGAAGGCCAGGTAGACGGTGGCGGAGTCCTCGCGCAGCACGGCGCCCATGGTGAACAGCGGCCAGGACAGCGTGTCGATGCTGCGCTTGAACCGCTCGGCGAGGAAGCCGCGCAGGGCTTCGGAGGAGTCGAACTCGGCCACGGGCACGGTGTCGAGGGCGAGTTCGCCGACGGGAATCGGCTCACACGCCAACTCGCCCGCCAGGCGCCGGAATTCACACCGCAGCACCTCGTGCCGGCGTACGAAGGCCAGCAGGGCGCGGGTCAGGGCCCGCTCCACCAGCGCGCCCTTGACCTCGAAGGTGACCGCGATCCAGGACGCGACGGGATCGTCGGCTCCGCGGCTTTCCTCGGCGACGGTGAAGTGCTTGTCCTGGTTGAAGGAAGCCCTCCTGCCCGTCGTGTCACCCGCCGCACCGCCCGGCGCGCCCGCCGGCGCCCCGGCCGTGGACCGCAACCGCCACTCCACGACCCGACCGGGTGCCATCTGGTGCATCTCCAGAGGAAACTGCCGCATTCCGTCATCCCTTCGCCCCCAGAGTCAACCCCGAGGCCCTAACGACACCCGCCCCACGGAAGTGACGCCCACCGGGTGGCTCGCCGGTCGGCTCATGGGTCTCACCGGTCGGCTCACCGGTCGGCCGGGTCCTCCGCCGTGTCGGGGCGGACCTCGATGTGGTCCGCGGCCAGGTCGACCGCGACGCGGTGTTCCATGCCCAGGGCCTCCAGGAACTTGTGCGGGAGCTGCACGCGGCCGGTCCGGTCGAGCATCACGTACTCGCGCTCGCTCACCGACTCCGCGCCGTGCTCGTCCGTGACCGTACGGCGCAGCACCTCGCTGCTGGTGCGGCCGTCGCGGATGGCCACCGTACGGCGGACCTCGCCCGCGACGAGCGGGTCGTGCGTCACGATGACCACGGTGGCGCCGAGTTCCCGGTTGACGGTGCGGAACGCCTCGAAGATCGCGGCCCCCGTCTCGGAGTCGAGCTCGCCGGTGGGCTCGTCCGCCAGCAGCACCGCCGGTTCGTTGGCCATGGCCACCGCGATGGCCACCCGCTGCTGCTGCCCGCCGGAGAGCTCGGCGGGGCGCCGGTCCGCGAGATCGGCTATCTCCAGCGCCTCCAGCAGCCGGGTGACCCGGTCCGCCTGCCGGTCGGCCGCGCCGCGGCGCCCGATGCGCCCCTTCAACTGCATCGGCAGGGCGATGTTCTGGGCCGCCGTCAGGAACGGCAGGAGGTTGCGGGCGGTCTGCTGCCAGACGAAGCCCACCGCCTCGCGCCGGTACCGCAACCGGTCCTTCGCCGACATCCCGAGCAGGTCGAAGCCCTCGACCGTGGCCGAACCTGCCGTGGGGACGTCCAGCCCGGCCAGGATGTTCAGCAGGGTGGACTTGCCGCTGCCCGAAGCGCCGACCAGGGCGACCAGGTCGCCCCGCTGCACGGTCAGCTCCAGGCCCTGCAGTGCCTGCACCTCGACCCCGTCGGCGCTGAAGATGCGGACCAGGCGGTCGCAGGCGATGGCGGTGTCGGCCCGCCCGGTGCGCGGTGCGGCGGCGGCCAGGGCCTGCCGGCGCAGCTCTTCGTAGGTCGGCTGGTCGCTGTTCAACGCTGGTCTCCCGCTCTCAACTCGGTGGTGATCTGGCGCCGTCCGGATATCGCCGCCTCGGCGAGCACGGCCACGGTGACCAGGAGGGCCAGCCCCAGGGCCTGGGTCAGCACGGGCGGCGCCGTCAGGCGCAGCCCCGTCGGCACCGTCGAACCGACCAGGGCGGACAGGTCCATGGCCGGCCCCAGCAGGGCGACGGCCGCCGCGGCGACGAGCGCCCCGCCGAGGGTGGCGGCCAGCGCCTGCGGCAGCGCCTCGGTCAGGATCAGCCGGATGCCGTCCCGGGGCCGGAGCCCCATCGTCCGCAACCGCGCCAGCAGCGCGGCGCGTTCGGGCGCCGCCCGTACGAGCGTGAGCAGTACGGCCAGCAGCGCGAAGCCCGCGGCCCCGGCCACCGACGCCCAGAACAGCCGGCCCGCCGACCGCTGGAGCGGGTCGCTGCCCAGCTCGGCGGCCGTGTCGGCGCTGGTGCGGAGGGTGAAGCGCCCGGCGGTCCCCGCCGGGGCGGTGGCCCGGACGGCCTCGCGCAGCCGGTCCCCGTCGATCGCCCCGGCCGCGAGCCACCGGTCGGGATGCCCGGTCCTGGGCAGGCGCGCGGTGGCCGGTCCGGCGGGCAGGACGACCACGGAGCCGCCCGCCCCGGGCCTGGCCGGGGTCCCGTCGACCACGCCGACGGAGCCGATCTGCAGCTCGCCGCCGTCGCCGAGCGACAGCCGGTAGGTGCCGGCCGCCGCCAGCTTGGCCAGGTCCTTGCTGAACAGCGCCGGCACCGGGGCGTCGGCGCCGGTCTCCTTCGCCAGTAGCGCGGGGTCGAACTGCCCGCGTCCGACGGTCCTGGCCAGTTCCGCGTAGGCCACCGGCTCGGCGACGACCACCGTGACCTGGGTGGAGCCCTGGACGGTGCCGAACACGAAGGCCTGGTCGTCCGTCCACACCCCGACCGATGTCCGTACGCCGGGGAGCGCGGCCGCGGCCTCGGCCATCGCCGGGGGCAGTGCGTCCCCGTACGGCGCCGCGATCTGGACGTCCCCGCCCACGGCGAGGCGGGCCACCCGCAGCCGGCCCGTGTCCACCGCGTCCAGCACCGTGGCCCCGAACCCGCCGGTGGTGACGGCCAGCAGCAGGGCGACCAGCGGCAGCACCGAAGGGCGCGCCCGGCCGCCGGTGCCCCGGGCGGCGCGGGCCAGGCCCAGGAAGCCGACCAGGCCGGGACGCCGCCCGGCCGCCCGGGCCAGTGCCCCGACCAGGACGGGCTGGAGCCGGGCCAGCACCAGGCCGCCGCACAGTGCGAGCAGCAGCGGGGCGGCGACCAGCAGCGGATCCAGACCCTCGCCGGCGGGCGCCACCCCGCGCTGACGGACCTCGAACACGGCCGCGGCGGTGGCGGCGGCGACCAGCAGCTCGGCGACCAGCCGGCGCCGCGGGGCCGGCCCGCGCCGCCGCGCGGACAGCAGCACGGCGGCCCGTACGGGAAAGGCCAGCAGCGCCAGCAGGGTGACGGCGGCGGCCGCGAGCAGGGACGCGGACGCCCGCGGCGTCGGCAGCAGCCAGAGCGCGAGTACGGTCGCCAGGGCGGCTGCGGGCAGGACGCTCACCGCGCCCTCGCCGAGCAGCCGGCCGACGATGCCGCGCGGGGAGCCGCCGCGGGCCAGCAGCAGCCGCAGCTCCGACTCCCGCCGGTCCCCGGTCAGGGCGGCGGCCAGGCAGAACACCACGGCCGCCACCCCGGCGACCCCCGCCGGGCCGATCGCGGCGAGCGGTGCGACCGCCTGCTGCCGGGCCTCGGCCTGCTTGAACAGCTCGGGAAGCCGGGAGGTGATCCGCAGATCGCTGCGCCGGGTGGTGGCGCGCAGCGCGGAGGCCGTGGGGCCGCCCACGTACGCGGCGACTTCCCGGGCGACGCCCGGCAGCAGGTCCGCGCGCAGCCGCGCGGTGTCCACCGGGAGCCGCCAGAAGTCCTCGGCGCCCTCGCCCCACGGCCCGAGCCGGTCGAGCCCGTCGGGCCCGACGAGCGCGGCGGTGTGCCAGTACCGCTGCGGCGGAGCGGTGGGGGTGTTGGTCTGGCAGGCGCGGGTGAGGCAGGGCAGCCCGGCCCAGAAGACGTCGCCCTCGTCGGCGGCCCGGTAGAGGCCGACGATCTCGGCGTTCATCGGTTCGGAGCTGTTGGCGATGGACTCCAGCACCGTGCCGACCCGGACGCCCAGGGTCTGCGCGGCCTGCTGGGACAGCGCGATCGGCACGGGCCCGCCCGGGGCGCCGCCGCTCGGCCAGCGGCCCTCCACCAACTCGGTGTGCGCGGCGGCCTCCCGCAGGTACAGCAGGTCCAGCCGGGGCGGGACGCCGTCGGGGCTGGGCAGTCCGGGGTTGGCGAGGCCGCGCTGCTTGGCCGCCTGGGTGCCGTGGACCACTCCCGTGGGGGCGATGGCGAAGCCGGCGCCGGTGCGGGCGAGCAGCGCGTTGCGTACGGAGTCCAGGTCCTCGGGGGACTCCTGCCCGTACCGGGAGGTGGAGGTGGCGAGGAGGCTCGTCGCGACGGGACCGCGGTCGTGCAGGAAGGAGCGCAGCGCCTGATCGGAGCCCCGGTCCAGGGCGCGCGGCAGGGAGGCCGCCAGCAGTACGGCGACGAAGGCGAGGGCGGCGGCGAGCAGGGCGCTCGACGGCGCCGACCGCAAGCGGGTGCGCACCCACGGCGCCGGCCGCACCCCGGAGGGGGCCGCGGGCCGGTCCTCGGGCGGAGCCGGTCGTGCCCCGGGCACTCGGGCGGGACCGGACGCCGGCGCCTGGCCCGGCGGGCCGTCCGGCGCGGCGTCCGGAGCGCCGTCCCGCGCGCTGTCCGGGGTGTCTGCGGGCCTGGTCACAGCTCCTCCACGTACCGCAGCCGGGCGGCCGCGTTCGAGACGTTCCGGTCGCGGCGGCCGCCGAGAACCGCCGACAGCAGCGGCACCGCCGCGATCGCGACGGTCAGCAGCAGCGTCGTGGCGTTCGGCAGGTCGACGACCACCTGCGGCACCGGACGGCGCGCGGCGGGCGTCAACACCACCAGCGGCACCACCAGATGGACGATCGCGGCGCCGAGCCCGACCCCGACGGCGCAGCCGAGCCCGACCAGCAGGCAGCTCTCGGCGGCCGCCGTCCGGGCCAGGGTCCGCCCGGGCGACCCGAGCGCCAGCAGCACCGCCGACTCCCGGGCCCGCTCGCGGGCACCCGCCGCGGCCGAGGCGGCGAAGCCGATCGCCGCCAGCACGGCGCAGGCCGCGGCGAGGGCGGCCAGCGCGCTCTGCGGGCCGGCGCTCAGCGGGTCGTCCAGCAGACCCGCCGCGACTTCCTCGCGCAGCCGCACCTGCTGCACCCCGGCGCCGGCCCGCAGTTCGGCGGCGGCCCGGGCCGGCGCGGTGTCGGCGGCGGACTTCGCGGGCAGCCACCACTCGGTGGGCGCGGGCAGCTCCCGCGCGCCGCCCGCGGCCAGCAGGCGCCCCGCGGAGCCCAGATCGACGGCGAGCGCGGTGTCCCCGGCCACGGGCAGCGAGCCGATCGCGGCGGTGATCCGCACGGGTACGGAGACCCCGCCCAGCGGTACGGGCACCAGGTCGCCCACGGCCGCACCGACCCCGGCGAGGTAGGCGCGGGTGGCGATCCCCGGCACCTCGGCGGCGCCCTGCGCACCCGGCGGGACCAGCGCCAGCTGGATCCCGCCCTTGGCCTCGTGGCCGCCCCGATAGCGCAGTTTCAGCAGCTCCGAGCCGTCCTGCGCGACCGGCAGCAGCTCCGCGGCGGGGGAGCCGTCGGTGAGCGCGGGTCCGGACAGCGACCAGCCGGCCGCGGCGGTCACCGGTTCGGCCCGGCCGGCCGCCGTGTCGGCCACGGCCACCCGGCGTACGGTCAGCTCCGCGCCCGCGGCCGCGGATCCACCCGCACCGAAGTCGGAGCCCTCCTCGCCGGCGCCGTACGACAGCGCGATCCCGGCCAGGGTCAGCGGAGCCGCGGCCGAACCGAGCGGGGCGCCGGTCAGCGCTCCGAGGTCCACCGAGGCGGTGGCGGGGCCGGCCGCGGGCAGCTGGACCATCGGCGTCCGGTAGGTCAGCCCGAACCGGTCGCGCAGCAGCAGCCCGATCCCGGCGTGGCCGCTGTCACCGCCGGACACCCGCAGCTCCACGTCGAGGTCGATGCGCTGCGGCTTCCCGGGCAGGGCGACGCCGCCCGCACCGGAGGCGGGCCGCGCCGACAGGGGAGCGAACAGCGCGGACATCCCGCGCCCGTCGCGCAAGTCGGCCCGCAACGGCACCCGTTCGGCCACCCCGGCCGCGTCCAGCGCGAGCACCTGCGCGGACCGCCCGCCCGGCAGCTCCTGGGGCCTGCGGATCACCGGGATCACGCCCTCGCCGCCGGGCAGCGCCGCGTACCGGCCGCCCTGGCCCATCGCGGGGAGGTCGCTGCCGGAGATCCGCAGCCCCCCGGCGGTGGCGAACTCGGCCTGGTCGCGCTGGGACGCGGACCACGCCGTGTGCTGGCCGAGGGCCAGCACCCCGCTGGAGACGGCCAGTACGAGCAGCAGCACGGGACCCGTCGCCCGCCCGGGCCGGCGCGCGAGCTGCCAGCCGACGAGCGCGGGGCCCAGCCCGCGGCCCCGGGCGGCGATCCGTCCGCCCAGCCGCGCGGCGAACGGCAGCAGTCGCAGCACCAGCAGCGTGCCCGCGCACAGCGCCAGCGTCGGAGCGGCCACCAGCACCGGGTCCACGCCGATCGGCCCGCCGTCGCCCGCCGCACCGGCGGTGAGCCCGTCGCCGGCGTGCTGCGACAGCTGCTGGTAGGCGAGGGCGGCGAGCGCCACCAGTGCCAGGTCGGCGCCCGAGCGGGCGGCCCCGGCCACCAGCGCCTGACGGC
This sequence comes from Streptomyces sp. NPDC001903, assembly GCF_042891345.1. Taxonomy (NCBI): domain Bacteria; kingdom Bacillati; phylum Actinomycetota; class Actinomycetes; order Kitasatosporales; family Streptomycetaceae; genus Streptomyces; species Streptomyces sp. NPDC001903. Next base: position 573,477 of record NZ_JBIASZ010000003.1, on the reverse strand, counting down.
GTCCGCTGCGGCGCAGGGCCGCGGCCGCGACCCCGCGCAGCAGGGCGGGCAGTGCGGCCAGCAGTACGCAGGCCAGCGCGCAGCCGGCCGCGACCGGCCACAGCAGCCAGGTCCCGGCGGTGTCGAACGGCACCCGCGCGAGCGGGCCGAACCCGCCGAGCAGCCGCAGCAGCGGCGGGGTGAGCAGTGGAGCCAGCACCGCGGCGGGCAGGGCGAGCAGCAGCGCCTCGGCGGCGCTCAGCGCGCCGAGGCGGCGGCGGGAGGCGCCGCGCGCCGCGAGCAGCACGCGCTCGCCTTCCTGGCGCTCCGTCAGGAGGTGTGCGACGAGCAGCAGGGCGGCTGCGGCCAGGACGGCCAGCTGCAGCGCGCCGATGAGCAGGGTCGACCGGGCGACCAGCTGGGCCGAAGCCAATTCGCCGAGGAATTCCGGCAGTTCGGTTCTGGCCTGGAGGGACTTGGTGCGCTTCAGCGTCTCGGCGGCCGAGCCCGTACGGTCCCGGATCGCCTCCGCGTCGGAGCCGGCGGTGGTGGTGAGGTCCGGGGTGAGGAGCGAGCCGCGGTTGTTCTGCACCAGCCCGCCCGCGGTGAAGGCGGTGTCGTCCACGAGCAGCGGGCCGTACGTGGTGAAACTGCCGACCTGGAGCTCCCGGCCGCCGAGCGGGTCCAGCCGCCAGTACGGCGCCTCGGGGTCGGCGGCCCGGTACACGCCGGTGACCAGCACGGTCAGCGGGGCGCCGCCGTACCGGTCGTCGAGCCGCACCTCGGCGGGCAGCGCCTGCGGGCTCAGCCCGAGCCGGGTCAGCGCCGCCCGGGGTACGGCCACCGGCACCCGGCCGCCCGGGGCGCCGACGGCCTCGGGCCACTGGCCGGCCAGCAGCTTCACGTTCGCGTGGTCGAGGGCGGCGAGCAGGGTGAGGTCGGCGTCCCGGCCGGGGGTGCGCGCGCCGGGGAGTCCGTACGAACGGCTGCGCGCCACGCTCTCGACGGCGACGGGCAGCCGGCCGAACAGCTCGGCTGCGAAGGCCCGTACGGCCTCGTCGTCCTTGCCGCGGTCGGCCGCGGCGTGCTCGGCGGTCACCAGGACGGTGGTCCGGGCCCGGTCCGGGCCCTGCAGGGCCTGGCGCAGCCCGGCCTCGCCCACGCCGCGGGTGAACGCGGACAGTGCGGTCAGCACGGTCGTGGTGATCAGTACGGTCAGCAGCACGGCGGCGGCGAGCGGCACTCGCCCGCGCAGCCGACGCACGACGAAGCCGAGCATGTGCCGTTTTCCTCCCCCATCCGGACCGTTGGCACCGGATAGCGGACGATGCTGTCAGATTCGAACGCGCGACGGAAGGGGCTTGCGCGAAGGGTGGGGCGGATGAACAAATTCGAAACGAAGCGATTGAGGGCGATTGAGGCGGTTGCGTTGGCCGCCGCGGCGATCGTCGGCAGATTCCAGGGGGAGTCCACACCATGACGCAGAACCAGGCCGACGAGGCGCAGACGCCCATGGTCGTGGCCCACGGCCTCCAGCGCAGTTTCGGCAGCGGCGAACGCGCGGTGCACGCCCTGCGCGGGGTGTCGTTCGAGGTCGAACGCGGGCGGCTGACCGCGCTCAAGGGCCGCTCCGGCTCCGGCAAGACGACCCTGCTGAACCTGGTCGGCGGCCTCGACGCCCCGACCGGCGGCAGCGTCGTGCTCGACGGCACCGATCTCGCCGGGCTGGACGAGGAGGGCCTGCTCGCGCTGCGCCGCGACCGGATCGGCTTCGTGTTCCAGTCCTTCGGGCTGATCCCCGTCCTGACCGCGGTGGAGAACGTCGGCGTCCCGATGCGGATGCGGAAGGTCCCGGCCAAGCAGCGCGAGGAGCGCGCCCGCACCCTGCTCGCGCTGGTCGGCCTCGCCGAACACGCGGAGCAGCGGCCCGGCGAGCTCTCCGGCGGTCAGCAGCAGCGGGTCGCCGTGGCCCGAGCCCTGGCCAACGAGCCGGCCCTGATCATCGCCGACGAGCCCACCGGTCAGCTCGACTCCGAGACGGGCCGCTCGATCATGCAGCTGCTGCGCGCGGTGGTGCGCAGCGAGGGGGTCACCGCCCTGGTCGCCACCCACGACCCGGCTCTGATCGAACTCGCGGACCGTGTGGTGGAGCTGCGCGACGGCCGCATCGTCGACGCCTCAGGCCCCTCGGACGACTGACCGGCTCACCGCTGCGCCGCCTCGGCCAGCGCCGAGGTCAGCGCCCGCGCGTACGGGTGGGGGCGCCGCCGGCGCGGGGTGACCACGCCGATGTGGCGGGCGGGGCGCGGGGGTTCGATCGGCACCAGGGCGACGGCGGCCTCCGGGGCCAGCGACACGTGCGGGATCAGCGAGACGCCGACGCCCGCCGCGACCAGGGTCTGGGCGAAGAAGTAGTCGGTGGTGGAGGCGGCCACCCGCAGGTCGAAGCGCGCGAGCTCCGCGTACCGGCGCAGATGGGCTTCCGTCTTCAGGCACCCCAGCACCCAGCGGTCGGCGGCGAGTTCGGACAGGCTGAGCGAGGAGCGGCCGGCGAGCGGGTGTCCGGGCGGCAGGGCCAGCCAGAGCGGATCGTCCATCAGCGGCGTCCAGTCGAGCCCGGCGCGCAGGGGCGGCGGGCCGTCGAAGTGGTAGGCGAGGGCCAGGTCGGCGTCGCCCGAGCGCACCATGGGGACCGCGGCCTCCGGTTCCGCCTCCCGTACGGTCAGCTCGACCTCGGGGTGCGCGGCCACGAACCGGGCCAGGGCCGCCGGCAGCAGCCGTCGGCCGCCGCTGGTGAAGGTGGCCACCGTCAGCCGGGGCCGGTCCGCTGTCAGCCGGTCGATCGCGTGGCGCACCTGGTCCAGCTCGGCGGAGATCGTCTCCGCCGCCTCCACCAGCAGCCGCCCCGGTTCGGTCAGGGTGACCCCGCGCGTGCTGCGGACCGCCACCGGATGGCCCAGGCTCCGCTCCAGCGAGGCGATGTGCTGCGAGACCGCGGACGGGGTCAGGAGCAGGGCCGCGGCCGCCTTGTTGAAGCTGCCGTGCTCGGCGACGGACCGCAGGATGCGCAGCCGCTGCACGTCGATCATCAGTTTTCCTTCATACCGGTACAGCAGGTGATCGGTTCTGCTGGGGACCATACAGCGGCACAGTCGAGCCCATGCAGAAGATTCTCGTGATCGGCGGAAGCCGGTACTTCGGAAAGCACCTGGTCACCCTCCTGCGGGACGCGGGCGACGAGGTGACCGTCCTCAACCGCGGCTCCGCCGTCCCGCCGCCCGGCGTCGGCCACCTCGTCGCCGACCGCGACGACGAGGGCCGGCTGCTGGAAGCCCTCGGCGGGCGCACCTTCGACACCGTGGTCGACCAGGTCTGCTACACGCCGCTCCAGGCCGCCGTCGCCCGCCGGGTCTTCGCCGGCCGGACCGCGCGCTACGTGATGACCTCGACGATGGAGGTCTACGACCCGGCGCCGCCCACCCCCGAGGCCCGGGCCTACGCGGAGGGGAAGCGGCAGGCCGAGGCCGTCTTGCGCGGTCCGGGCGAAGACGGCGGCCCCTTCGGCTTCGCCGCCGTACGGACCGCGCACGTACTCGGCGGCGGCCGGGAGGAGTTCACCGGACGCCTGGCGCACTACGTCGGACGGATCGCCGCCGGAACCCCGGTGGACGTGCACGAGGCCCCGTACGCCACCTCGTTCGTCCACCACCACGAGATCGCGCGGTTCCTGCGGTGGACGGCCGGGCAGTCCTTCACCGGTGTGGTCGACGCCGCCTCCCACGGGGCGCTGGACGTCCTCGGGCTGTGCGCGCGCGTCGCCGAGCGGGTCGGCCGCCCCGCCACCTTCCGGATCGTCGAACAGGGCTCCCCCGCCTCGCCGTTCTCCTTCGACCGCGGCTACGCCCTCGACAACAGCCGTGCCGAGGGCCTGGGTTACCGCTTCGGTCGGGTGGCGGACTGGCTGCCCGGGGCGATCGACGAGGTGATGGCCGAGGGCACGCTCTGACCCGGCCCCCCCGTCACCCCTCGCCCGTACGGCGCTCCAGGGGAGTGGCTACCGCGGAGTTGCTCACACTGAACGTGACGCTGCCGGGCCGGTAGCGGTCGTCGGTCCACTCGATCGGGCGACCGGTGGCGGTGGCCGATACATGTCGCTGGCGCAGCAGCGGGCTCCCGCGCCGGATCTCCAGCAGCCGCGCGTCCTCGCTGCCGGCCCCGAGCGCGTCGATGAGGTGCTCGCCGTAGTGGGCGACGATCCCGGAGTCGTTCGCGAGGCTGTCCATCACCGAGCGGACGTCGTCCGGCAGCGCCTCGACCGCGGCCGCGACCCAGTCGGCGTACGCGGTCCGCTCCACCATGGTGGGCTCCCCGTCGAGGAGCCGCAGCCGTACGACGGCCAGGACCTCGGTGTCCGGCGCGAGCGCGAGGCGCTCCGCCTCCTCGGCGGTGGCCGGCCGGCGGACCCGGGAGAGGAAGCGGCTCGTGACCTCCTGGCCGAGACCCTCCGCCCACTGGGCGAAGCTGTTCAGTTCGCCGAAGCTGTGCCGCCGCTCGTGGCGCAGGACGATCCTCCGGGCGCCCTGCCGCGAGCCGATCAGCCCCTCCGCGGCGAGCGTGGCCACCGCTTGCCGGACCGTTCCGCGCGAGGCGGACCAGCGGGCGGCCAGGTCGCTCTCGGAGGGCAGCTGGGCGCCCACCGCGTACTCGCCGGACAGGATCGCCGCGCGCAGCGCGTCGGCGATCTCCAGATACCGGATCGTGCCCATGCCGTACTCCGCCCCCAAGCCGTCGGCCGTGGTGTGTCCCCTGACGCCGCCGACGGTATCCCGGCGCGTTTGCCGACCAGGGCGTTGAAGATCATTACACCCTCCTTGTCACGGCTTCTTTCGGTCAATCTCGTCTCTTCCTCGACTCGTGCCCCGCGGTCCAGTCGCCGTTCACCTCCCGTATGGCGAGGCCGGGCGAACTGGAGCCAACTTGTTCAGACAAGTCGACCCCCGTCAGGAACCCGTCTCCGGGAGAGACCGTGCTCAGTTCCTCCGCTCGCCGTGGTGCAGCCGTACTGCTCAGCGCCGCCGTCCTCACCACGCTCAGCGCGTGTGGCGCCGCTCCGGACAAGGCCGCCGGTGCCGCCGGCGACGGCAAGTCCAAGGTCCAGCCGGGCGCCGCCGCCTCGGCGGCCGACCTCGGCGGCATGGACGCCCTCGTCGCGGCCGCCCAGAAGGAAGGCCAGCTCAACGTCATCGCGCTGCCGCCGGACTGGGCGAACTACGGCGAGATCATCAAGGCCTTCGAGGCCAAGTACAAGATCAAGGTCAACAGCGAGAACCCGGACGCCTCCAGCGCCGACGAGATCGCCGCCGTGAAGTCCCGCAAGGGCCAGAAGCGCGCCCCCGACGTCATGGACCTGGGCATCGCCTTCGCGCGCAGCGGCGCCGCCGAGAACCTGTTCGCCCCGTACAAGGTCACCGCCTGGGACAAGATCCCGGCCGGCCAGAAGGACGCCGACGGCCGCTGGTACAACGACTACGGCGGCTACGTCTCCATCGGCTGCGACGCGGCCAAGATCCCGAACTGCCCGGCGACCTTCGCGGACCTGCTGAAGCCCGAGTACAAGGGCAAGGTCGCCCTCAACGGCAACCCGACCAAGTCCGGCTCCGCCTTCGGCGGCGTCTACGCGGCCGCCCTCGCCAACAAGGGCTCCTTCGCCGACATCCAGCCCGGCATCGACTTCTTCGGCCAGCTGCGCAAGAGCGGCAACTTCATCCCGGTCGAGTCCACCCCGGCCACCGTCGAGAAGGGCGAGACGCCCATCTCCATCGACTGGGACTACCTGAACGCCGGCTACGCCGAGCAGTTCAAGGGCAAGGGCGTCGACTGGAAGGTCGCCGTCCCCACCGACGGCGTCTACGCCCAGTACTACTCCCAGGCCGTCAACAAGGAGGCCCCGAACCCGGCGGCCGCCCGCCTGTGGATGGAGTTCCTCTACAGCGCCGAGGGCCAGAACCTCTACCTCAAGGGCCACGCCCGCGCGGTCCTGCTCCCGGCCCTGACCCAGGACGGCACCGTCGACAAGGACGCCGCCGCCAAGCTCCCGCAGATCCAGGGCACCCCGGCCTTCCCCGCCTCCGCGGAGCTGGACAAGGCCAAGGCCACCCTCGCCGAGAAGTGGGACAAGGCCCTCTCCTGATGTCCCCCTCCACCCCCGCCTCCCACCCGGAGCGGACCGCCGGCGGCAGCACCACCAGCCGCCGCCGGCGGCGCGGCCCGCGCACCTGGCTGGCCGCCCTCCCGCTCCTCGCCTTCACCGGGCTCTGCTTCGGTATCCCGCTCGGCGCCATCGCCTTCGGCGCGGTCACCCGCACCGACCCCTCGACCGGCGCCACCCGGCTGACCGGCGAGCACCTCTCGCGCTCGCTCCAGGGCCCGTACCTCGGCTCGCTCGTCGGCAGCGTCCAGCTCTCCGCCCTCACCGCACTGATCGGCGGCGTGCTCGGGGTCCTGATCGCACAGGCCGTGGTCACCTCCCGCTCGCAGGCCCTGCGCAGCGCCGCGCTGACCGCGTCCGGCGTCCTCGCCAACTTCGGCGGCGTGCCGCTCGCGTTCGCGTTCATCGCCACCGTCGGCATCTCCGGAGTCGTCACCCAGCTCGCCGACCTCACCGGATTCGGCTGGAACCTGTACTCCTTCACCGGCCTGACCGTGGTCTACCTGTACTTCCTGATCCCGCTCATGGTGCTCGTGATCGCCCCGGCGCTCGACGGACTGCGCCCGCAGTGGCGCGAGGCCGCCCAGAACAACGGGGCCACCGGGTGGCAGTTCTGGCGCCACGTCGGCCTGCCGGTGCTCGCCCCCTCCCTGCTCGGCGGGTTCGTGCTGCTCTTCGGCACCGCCTTCGCCGCGCACGCCACCGCCGCCGCCCTCGTCGGCGGCTCCGTACCGCTGGTCACGCTCAAGATCGCCGACGCGCTGTCCGGCAACGTGCTGACCGGACAGGAGAACGTGGCGCTCGCCCTCGGCCTCGACATGATCCTGATCGCCGGCCTCGTCATGGCGGTCTACCTGCCCCTCCAGCGACGGAGCGCCCGATGGCTGCGATGACCCCGACGCCCGCACCGACCGCCCCGGGCGCCGCGGAGACCACCCCGGACTCCGGCGAGGCACCGGCCGGCGTCACGGCGCGGGCCGGCGCCCCGCGCCGCCGCCCCCGGCCCCGCGTCTGGCGCGGAGCCGTCCTCCTGCCGGCGGGCGCGTACTTCCTCGTACCGCTCATCGCCTCCTTCGTGTTCACCGTGCACGTGCCCGGCCAGGGCATCGACTTCGAGGCGTACACCCAGCTCCTGGCCGCCGACGGGTTCACCGAGAGCATGCTGCTCTCCCTCGGGCTGGCCGCCGCCACCATCGCGACCTCGCTGCTGCTCGCCGTGCCCGCGCTGGTGGCCGTGCGCCTCGGCTCGCCGCGGCTGCGCCCGGTCGTGGAGGTGATGTGCATGCTGCCGCTGGTGGTCCCGCCGATCGCGCTGGTCACCGGTATCACCACCGTGCTGCGCTGGGGCCCCGAGCACCTCTCGCGGACCCCGCTCTACCAGACCTTCCTGGCCGTCCAGGACGAGCGGTTCCCCGTCGTACTGGTCCTCGCGTACACCGTGCTGGCGCTGCCCTTCGTCTACCGCTCGCTCGACGCCGGCCTGCGCGCCATCGACGTGCCGACGCTGGTCGAGGCCGCCCGCAGCTGCGGCGCGAGCTGGCCGTACGTGGTCCTGCGCGTGCTGCTGCCCAACCTGCGGGCCTCGCTCGCCGGAGCCGCCTTCCTCACCCTGGCGCTGGTCCTCGGCGAGTTCACCATCGCCTCCCTGCTGGGCTTCCGGCCCTTCGCCGTGTGGATCGTCACCATCTCCGGAGCCCACGCCCGGATGTCGGTCGCCGTCTCCATCCTCAGCCTGCTCATCACCTGGCTGCTGCTGCTCCTCCTCTCGCGGGCCGGGACCAACCCCGCCACGGTGTCCTCCGCCCCCCGTACGTCCCCCACCTCCCGCAAGGAGTCCTGACCTCCATGTCCACCACCCTTCCCGCGGCCAGGAAGCCCGAGCGGTCCGCGGACTCCACGCCGGGCGCGCGCGTCGAATTCCGCGGCCTGCGGCGGGCGTTCGGCTCCACCGTCGCCCTCGACGGGCTCGACCTGACCATCGAGCCGGGCGAACTCGTCGCCCTGCTCGGCCCGTCGGGCTGCGGAAAGACCACCGCGCTGCGCGTGGTCGCGGGCTTCGAGCAGCCCGACTCCGGTGAAGTCCTCGTCGACGGCCAGGACATCACCCGCGTACCGGCCAACCGCCGCGACGCCGGCATGGTCTTCCAGTCGTACAGCCTCTTCCCGAACCTCAGCGCCCGCGACAACGTGGCCTTCGGCCTGCGCGTACGCAAGGTCGGCGCGGCCGAGCGCCGCGAGCGCGCCGCCGAACTCCTGGACCTGGTCGGCCTGCCCGACCACGGCGACCGCTACCCGCACCAGATGTCCGGCGGCCAGCAGCAGCGCGTGGCCCTCGCCCGCGCCCTGGCACTGCGCCCCCGCGTCCTGCTGCTCGACGAGCCGCTCTCCGCGCTCGACGCCAAGGTGCGGGCCAACCTGCGCGACGAGATCCGCCGGCTCCAGCTCTCCCTCGGCATCACCACCGTGTTCGTCACGCACGACCAGGAGGAGGCGCTGTCCATGGCCGACCGGGTCGCCGTCCTGAACGCCGGACGCCTGGAGCAGTGCGCGGCCCCCGCCGAGCTGTACGAGCGCCCCGCGACGCCGTTCGTCGCCGAGTTCGTCGGCACCATGAACCGGCTGCCCGGACGGCTCACCGACTCCGGCCTGGTGGAGGTGGCCGGCGCCCGGCTGCCCGTCGACGGCCCAGTCCCGACGGCCACGCGGGAGGTGGAGGTGCTGGTCCGGCCCGAGAACGTCACCGCGACCGCCGACCCCGAGGGCACGGCCACCGTGGTCTCCGCGTCCTTCTTCGGCGCGGTGACCCGGCTCCACCTCGACCTGCCCGGCGGCACCTCCGTCAAGGCGGACCTGCCCTCGCGGGCCGCCGGCGAGCTGGCGCCGGGGGCGCGGGCCGCCGTCGGCCTGGCCGAACGTCCGGTGCTCGTCGTGGCCCGGCCCGCGTGAGCGGCCTCGCCGCCGTCCTGTTCGACATGGACGGCACCCTGGTGGACACCGAGGTGCTCTGGTGGCAGTCCGCCGAGCAGGTCGCCCAGGGCCTCGGCCACGCACTCACCGACGCGGACGCCCCCGAGGTCGTCGGGCGCGCCGTCGAGGACACCGCCGCCCACCTCGTACGGGTCTCGGGAGGGGGAGACCCGTCCGAGGTGGCGCGGGCCCTGACCGCGGACTTCTTCGGCCGGGTGGAGGCCGGGGCGCCGATGCGGCCCGGCGCCCAGGAGCTGCTGACCGCGCTCGAAGCCCAGGGCGTGCCCTTCGCCCTGGTCAGCGCCTCGCCGCGGCTGGTGGTCGACTCGGTCGTCGGCGGTTCGCTGGCCCATGTCCCGTTCGCGTTCACGCTGTCCGCCGACGACACCGACCGCACGAAGCCGCACCCGGACCCGTACCGGAGCGCCGCCGAGCGGTTCGGCGCCGACGTACGCGACTGCGTGGCGGTGGAGGACTCGCCGGACGGCGCCGCCTCCGCGGAGGCGGCCGGGTGCGGGGTGCTGGTGGTGCCCTCCCTGCTGGAGGTGCCGGCCTCGCCCGTACGCACCTTCGCGCGGTCCCTGGAGGAGGTCACCCCGGAGCTGCTGCGGAGCTGCCTCGGCGCCGTCGCGGTCCTGCCGCGGCAGGACCGTCGGGAGCGGCGGCCTCAGGAGCCCAGGCCGAGCAACTCCACGACGCCGTCCACGTAGGCGGCCGTCGCGGTGCCCGGAGCGGCGGCCGCCGCGTGGCGCAGCGAGGGCAGACCGGCACGGACGAAGGCCGCGCACTGCCCGTACAGCCCGGCCTCGTGCGAGGACCCGTCGTCCTCGGTGCCGAGCAGCGACAGCAGCGTCCACAGCAGCGCCTCGCGGGTGGCCAGCCGCGGCGGCCCCGCCGACCAGACGGCCATCAGCACCCCGCACACCGCGGGAGCGGGCGGGTGCAGACGGCCGGACAGGAAGGCGTGTCCCTCCAGGGCGCGGAAGGCGGCCGGGTGTCCCTCGGCCGCCGCCCACAGGGTGTCCACGAGATGCCCCGCGCCCCGGCCGCAGCCGCACGTGACGGCATCCCAGTCGTGCCGGCCGATCTCCGCCCCCACCGCGTCGGGCACCAGGGGGCTGCTGCGCGGCGTGCTGTCCGTCCCTCTCATGCGAGCAGTATGGGCATCGGGAACCGGCCTGACCAGGGGGTTCCGCGAGTCGGAACAGCCCTGTGACCGCCCCGGCCGGAACCGGATCACGGGGGCCTTCGTCTGAGACCCCGTGTGGATGAAACGAAGAATCGCCGCCCTGCTCCTGGCCCTGCTCGCGACCCAGTTGGGATCCCTGATCAGCCCGGCGTACGCGTGCGGCTGCGGGGCGATGATCCCCGAGGGCTACGCCCGGATCGGCGTCGAACGCGAGACCTCGGTCGTGGGCTTCGACGGCCGCACGGAACAGATCGTGATGCGGTTCGTCGTCCGCGGGGACGCCCCGCGGGCGGCCTGGATCATGCCGGTGCCGGGGCGGGCGACGGTGGAGCTGGGCGACGGGGAGATGTTCCGGCAGCTGACCTGGCTGACCCGGCCCGAGTTCAAGACCCGCAGCTACTTCTGGCCCCGGGACCGGGACTGGCCCTTCGCCTCGGGCTCCCGCTCCGTCGGCGACGCGGCGCCCGGCGCGGGCGCGCCCTCGGTCGGCGTCGTCGGCCGTGAGCAGCTCGGCGACTTCGATGTCGCGCGCCTGACCGCGACCGACCCCGACGCGCTGCGCGGCTGGCTGGAGGCCAACGGCTTCAAGCTGCCCGACGGGCTCTCCGCCGAGCTGAAGCCGTACGTGGACCAGAAGTGGGAGTACGTCGCCGTACGCCTCGCCCCCAGCCGGCCGGGCAAGACCCTGACGGGCACCCTCGACCCGTTGAAGATCCGCTTCGACAGCGACCGGCTGGTCTACCCCATGCGGCTGTCCCGGCTGGCCAAGAGCCCGCAGTCGCTCGGTCTGTACATCCTGGCCGACCACCGGATGGAGCCCGCCTCCGCGATCGGCGGTGCCAAGCCGAAGGTCACCTTCGCCGGCGAGGTCACCCCGGAGGGCGGCCTCGCCGCGCTCACCGGCGGCAAGCCGGCGTTCCTGACCGCCATCGACCAGGAGTTCCCGGAGCCGGGCCGCATCGACGGCGACCACGAACTGCGCGCCGCCGCCGACACGCCGTACCGCAAGGTGATCTACCACGGGGAACTGCTCACCGTCGGCGGGATCCCGGCCTGGCTGCTGACCGTGGCGGCCGTCCTCCTCGCCCTCGCGGCCGCCGTGTTCACCCTCCGCCGGCGCGGGTCCCGCACCGGGCGCGTCTGACGCCCGCCCGTACGGGGAGCCGGGACGGCATCCGGATCTTTGTGCGTTCTGCCAGTGCGACGGTCCGTCAGGCTTCGGTGAGACTGCCAGCCAAGACCCACCACGGGGAGGACGGCACGATGAGCGGACAGCAGTACGACGAGATCGGCGAGGCGTTCGAGGGGTTCAAGTCCCTGCCGATGATGCGGTACGGAGAGGTGCCCAGCTTCCTGGGCCTGGTCGGGGACGTGAGCGGCAAGTCGGTTCTCGACGTGGCCTGCGGCACCGGCTTCTACAGCAGGGAGTTCAAGCGGCGCGGCGCCTCGGACGTCTTCGGCGTCGACATCTCCGTCGAGATGATCGCCGCCGCGCGGGAGATCGAGCGGCGCGGCCCCCTGGGCGTGCGCTACGAGGTGGGCGACGTGGCGGAGCTGGCGCCCCTCGACCCGCGCTTCGACATCGCGATCGGGGTGCAGTGCCTCAACTACGCCGAGGACATCGCCACGATGGAGCGGATGTGCCGCAACATCCACCGCGGCCTGGTGCCGGGCGGAGAGTTCTTCGTACTGGCACAGAATCCCGACTACCGGTTCGACTGTCCGTCCCTGGAGGAGTACGGCTTCCGCTGTGAGCCGACCGGCGAGGAGATCGAGACGGGTCCGCGCGTGCGGGTCACGGCCTTCCTCGAACCCCAGCCGATCAGCATCGTCTCCACCGCCCCGCGCCGCGAGGTCTACGAAGCGTGCCTGCGGGCGGCCGGATTCACCGAACTGACCTGGGTCCCGCTGGAGGTGTCCGACGCCGGCATCCGCGAGTTCGGCAAGGACTTCTGGGCGGACCTCCTCGCGTACCCGCCGCTTCGGATGCTGCGCTGCCGCGCCTGACCACTCGCCCGACCACGCGCCACACGCCGTGGCCGGGTCCCGGTCCGGGGCGGTCATCGGTGTGATCCTGGAGGACGGTACTGAGCAATCCGTGACGAATCCTCCGAGGAGAGCACCGATCATGACGAACCGGCTCGTGCTGGAGCCCGCCGCCCAGGCGTTCGCCGACAGCACCGCCCAGCCGCCGTTCCTGTACCAGCTCCCGGTCGCCGAGGGCCGCAAGGCCCTGGACGACCTCCAGAGCGGCGACGGCGTCACCCTGCCCGCCGTCGACGAGGAGTGGGTCACCGTGCCGGGCCCGACCGGCGAGGTGCGGGCCCGCATCCTGCGCGCGCGCGGAGCCACCGGCCCGCTCCCCGTCGTGCTGTACATCCACGGCGCGGGCTGGGTCTTCGGAGACGCCCGCACCCACGACCGGCTCGTCCGCGAGCTGGCCGTGGGCACGGGCGCGGCCGTGGTCTTCCCCGAGTACGACCTCTCGCCCGAGGCCCGCTACCCCGTCGCCATCGAGCAGAACTACGCCGTCGCCCAGTGGATCGTCCGCGAGGGCGCCGGCAAGGACCTCGACGGCAGCCGCCTCGCCGTCGCGGGCGACTCGGTCGGAGGCAACATGAGCGCCGCGCTCACCCTGATGGCCCGGCAGCGCGGCGACGTCCGCCTCGTCCACCAGGTGCTCTTCTACCCGGTCACCGACGCCTCCTTCGACACCGACTCCTACCGGCAGTTCGCCACCGACCACTACCTGCGCCGCGAGGGCATGCAGTGGTTCTGGGACCAGTACACGACCGACGCCGCGCAGCGCGCCGAGATCACCGCCTCCCCGCTGCGCGCCACCGTCGAACAGCTCACCGGGCTGCCGCCGGCCCTCGTCATCACCGCCGAGGCCGACGTCCTGCGCGACGAGGGCGAGGCGTACGCCGCCAAGCTGCGCGGAGCAGGAGTGCCGGTCACGGCCCTGCGCGTGCAGGGGACCATCCACGATTTCGTCATGCTGAACGTACTGCGCGAGACCCGGGCCGCAGGCCTCGCCATCGGCCTCGCGATCGACACGCTGCGCGAGGCCCTCGCGTAGCCGCTCACCACGCACCGCCGGCCGCTCGGGCGAGCCCGCCCGCCCCGCCCGGACACGGCGACGCGGCCGTGCCCCGGGACCGCAGGGGTCCCGGGGCACGGCCGTGCCCGGCCGGTCAGAGCGGGCGGGGTGGCTGGGTCCGCCAGAACGCGCACTGGTGGTCCGACCCGAACGAAGTGCCGGCCCGCGTTGCCGACGGGCTCAGCGTGAGGACCGTGGCACCGGACCCGGACCCGGACCCGGCCGCGGGCCAGGCCGTCTGACCCGGCGCCACGGGGGCCCCGTGGCGCGCGAACGCGCCCCAGTAGCGCTTCATCCGCGTTGCGAGCGCCACCTGATCGCTCGTCAGCGGGCGCTCACCCATGGTGAAGTCGTGCAGGTACGCCAGCTCCGCGCTGTGCGCGTTCGACTCGTCCAGGCCGGGCACCTGCGCCCCGTACAGCGTCGGCGAGTCCGGGTCATCGAACTCGTAGACGAAGGTGGGCACTTGGGCGGCGAACAGCTGCGCCGTCCACGCCGTCTGGCAGGCGAACGTCGAGTCCGTCATGACCGCGGACAGCGCCAGGTACGGCGACCCGTACGCCGACACCGGATACCGGCCGAGCACCTCGGGCCCGGCGGCCCCGTACCCCGCCAGGACCTGCGCCGTGTACTGCTCCTGCGTCAGGTACGGCTGCGTCAGCGCAACGAACAGGCGTGCCTCGGAGCGGGTGCTCCCGATCATCACGGGCACCTTGTTCCAGTGCCCGCCGGCGATGGCCGTCGCCGGATCGACCGGCAGCAGCCCGTCACCGGACGCCGGACCCGAGGCGGGAACCGTACGGGCCGCCTCGACCAGCGCCGGACCGGAAGCGGACCGCAGGCACGCGGCCGGCGAGGCCGGATCCGTACAGCCCGCGGCCGCGGCGAAGGCCCGCGCCTCGGACTCGGCCCGCGCGCCGTCCGGCGTACGGAGCAGCGTGCACGGACCGCTCTGCAGCACGGCCCGGTGGAAGAGCCCGGCCGCCGACGGCGCGGCGAGCAGCGCGCAGACGGAACCGCTGCCGGCCGACTGCCCCGAGACCGTGACGTTCCCGGGGTCCCCGCCGAACGCGGCGACGTTCTCCCGCGTCCAGCGCAGTGCGGCCATCTGGTCCATCAGTCCGAAGGAGCCGGAGTGCTGCGCGTTCTGGCCGGTGATCTCGGGCAGGCCGAGGTAACCGAGCTGCCCCAGGCGGTAGTTGATGCTGACGACGACACTGCCGGTGAGATCGGCCATGGTGCGGCCGCCGAACTGCGTACCCGTGCCCTGGCTGTACGCACCCCCGTGCAGCCACACGACCACCGGCAGCCGGGCCCCGGGGCGGGCCGTGCGGGGCCGGTACACGTCGAGGTACAGGCAGTCCTCGCTGACGTCCGCCGGATCGCGCAGCCCGAACGGCGAGAACTGCAGGCAGGCCGGGGCCTGTCGGACGGCTTCGCGGACCCCGGTCCAGCGGCGCGGCTCCCGGGGCGGGCGCAGCCGGGCGTCCCCGACCGGGGGAGCGGCGTAAGGGACACCGAGGAACTCCTGGGCGCCGGCGTGGTCCTGCCCGCGCAGTACGCCCTGCGCCACGGTGGCCTGCGGGCGCGGGGACCCGCCGGACGAAGCCCCCGTCGCCGCCGCGGCGGGGAGCGCCGAGGTGAGCAGGGCCGCCGCCGCGCAGGCGGCGGCCAGCAGCGACCGTACCGTGCGGGTACGAGGTCGCCTCATGGGCGGACTCCCGCGATCAGGGCCGCGGCGACGGCGGACTCGGCGGGTCCGGCGTTCCAGTCGGCGTTCATCGGGCTCACGGCGATCTTTCCGGCGCTCACGGCCTCCACGTCACCGCCCTTGGCGGCCGGCTGCGGGCGGAACTGCACGTCCACCTTCCAGGTGCCGTCCCCGGAGTCGGTGAAGTCCGGCTGGAGCGGGGCCTGGGGGTCCTGGAAGGTCGCGGCCACGCCGGCGGCGGTGCCCTTGCCGTCCGCGCCGACGACCGGGTGGTTGACGTTCAGGCCGACGCCCTTGGGCAGCAGCGGTCCGGACTTCGCCCGGGTGCGCAGGCGGTCGATCAGCTTGACCGCGAAGTCCATGGTGGGGCCCATCGCGTTGACCGTGGCGGTGGGGTCGGGGACGGCCAGGCCGCCGGTGCTCAGCGCGATCGCCGGCACCCCGTTCTCGAGGGCGGCGACGGCGCCGCCGACCGTACCGGAGTGGGTGGCGAGACCGGCGACGTTCGGGCCGAAGTTGGTGCCGGAGACCACCAGGTCGGGGGCGTGGCCCTCGAAGACCTCGGAGAGGCCGAAGAGCACGGAGTCGCCGGGGGTGCCGTCGACGGCCCACACCTTCGGCTCGGGGTGCTTCACCGTGATGGAGGGGGCGCTCATCATCTTCGTGCCGGTGCCGCTCTGGTTGGTGAGCGGGGCGACGATGGTGACGTCGTACCCGGCGGCGGTCAGCCGCTCGAACGCCTTGCGGATGCCGGGCGCGTTGTACCCGTCGTCGTTCGTCAGCAGGATGCGCAGCGGGGCAGCGGGAGTTGCCGCAGGCTGCGCGGGCGCGGTCAGCGGCGAGGCGACCGCGGGGGCCGTACCCGCGAGGGCGGCCGTGCACAGGATGAGCACGGTCGGCGGCAGGACTCGCTTGCGTCTCACAGAGGGCTCCTTGGAAAGGGAGGGGAGGAGGCGAAGGTGCGCTGAGGGTGCGGTGGGTGGGGACCGGCGGGCGCACGACCCTCGGCATGCGCCCGCCGGAGTCGGGGGCCGGGCCGCGGCGAAGCGGAAGCGGCGGCCCGGGCGGGGGAGCGGCGGGTGACCGACGCACGGTCGGCGGGTGGCCGGCACGCGGTCGGCGGGCGGTCAGCGCACGCTGCGGATCGGGAGGATCGCCAGGGCGCCGATCAGCGAGAGGGCTCCGCCGACGAGGAAGAGCGGGGTGTACCCGCCGAGGGCGGTCACGACGGCCGAGGCGACGAAGGGGGCGATGATCTGCGGCCCGGCGTTCGCGATGTTGAGGACGCCCATGTCGCGGGCGGCGTCCTCGGCCCGGGGCAGGACCAGCGTGACGAGGGCGGTGTCGACGGCCATGAAGCAGCCGAAGGCGAGCCCGTTGAGCGCGCTGAAGACGAGCATGCCGGTCCAGGTCGGGCTGATCACGGGGACCACCATGACGAGCCCGGCGAGCGCGGCCGAGACGCCGACGAACACCTTGCGGCGGTCCCAGCGGTCGGACAGCATCCCGCCCACCACGGTCGAGACGGCCATCGCCACCATCGACACGGGGGTCAGCACCGCCATCGCGGCGGGCGGGGTCAGCCCGGAGGGCAGGGTGATGTGGTCGTCGAGGATGTACAGCTGGTAGCCGACGACGGAGAAGTAGCCGAGGACCATCAGGGCCCGGCCGATGAACGCCCACCGGAAGTCGTGGTTCGCCAACGCCGAGAGGAACGCGGCCAGTTGGGCCCGCTTGGAGACGGCGGCCGGGGCGGGACCGGTGCGCGGCACGTCTCGGCAGAGCGTGGTGAGCAGCAGCGCGGACACGGCGACGATCGCGCCGAAGACCAGGTACCCGGTGGTGAGGTGCTCCGCGGTGGCGGAGGCGATCAGCACCCCGACCGTACCGCCGATCGGCAGGCCCAGCCCGACCAGCGCGGACGCGGTACCGCGCCGGGCGACGGGCACCCGGTCGGGGACGATCGCGGTGACCGCGGCCTGGTAGACGTTCATGGTCGCCTGGACGAGGCACCAGCCGATGCCGACGACGAGCGCGGTGGTCGCGTAGCCGAGGAAGGCCAGTGCGGCGAGCGAGGCGAAGGCACCGCCGAGGATCCAGGGGTTGCGACGGCCGCTGCGGTCGGAGAGCGCGCCGGCGATCGGGTTGAAGGCGGTCGCGAAGACCGCGCTGATCCCGCCGATCACACCGAGTACGGCGACCTTGTTGGCGGGATCGATCTCCGCGATCTGCGTGGGCAGCAGGATCGATCCGACGCCCATGTACACCGCCAGCAGGGCGGAGTTGGCGACCAGCAGCAGGGGCAGGAGCGCGCGCTGGCGGGGCGGTTCCGGATCCGCCTGGGCGGGCGGGTCGATGGTTTCGTTCTGGGCCATGACGACTCCTCGGGGGACGGGGCGAGAAGGGGGTGCGGAAGTGTGGCGCGGGGGAGGCGGCGCAACCTGCGGCTTCGGCGGTTGTGACGGCGCCCGGGGGTGGCCCGGCAGGCGATCGCAATTCGTTCACGTGATGTTGTTACACGTGTCACCTTCGGCGCTTGGACACTGTGTAGCACCCATTCCGGGGTCCCGCTAGAGGTTGAGGCCGGGCGGTATGCGGATCGTGATCGAGGCGAGCTCCGGGCTGCGAGGACGTGTAACCACCCGGTCAAGGCCACTGAGCAGGGAGAACGTGTCCGGAATCTGTCTTGCACTTGTGGCGGCGGTCACGCATCCGCAATACTCCGTGCCGCATCGCGATGGCTCCCGTCGCCGCTCATCGCACGGGCTCGCGGCCGGCTGCCGGCTGCCGGCTCTCCCCGAACTCCCCGCATCTCTCCGGCCTCCCCCGGCCTACCGGTCCGCGGCCCCTGGTCCTCGGCTCTTCGGCCCGCGCCCATGGCTCCCGGCCCGCGTTCCCCGGTCCCCCTCGCCGGTCCGCGATCCCCGCTCCCGCCGTACCCGCTCCCGCCGTACCCGCTCCCGCCGTACTCGCTTCGGCCGTTCCCGCTTCGGCCGCACTCGCTCCCGCCGTATGGCTTCCGCCGTACCCCGCCCCGTCCTTCACCGCCCCCGCGATGCCTCCACCCGCCCGTGCCTGTCCGCTCCCCGCGTGCCCCCACCGCTCGGGGGGCCGCCGTGAAAGGCCCGTCATGCCACGTCCCTCCGCCGTGCCCCCGCCCGCGCACCGCGCATCCCGCTCCCTGATCCCCGCTCCCCGGCACCACCTCCCGGCGGCCCCTCCCCGCCACGCGGTCGCCATCGGCTCCGCCCTCCTCCTCGGCTCGCTGCTGATCGGCCTCCTGGTCTCGGTCACCCGACGCCCCTTCTTCCAGGGCCTCGACGACGCCTGGGCCGCGTCCGTGAACGGCTCGCGCGGTGACGCCCTCACCGGCTTCGCCACGGTTCTCGACCGGCTCGGCGGCCCGTTCGGCACGGTCCTGCCGCTCGGTCTGATCGGCTGCCTCTGCGTCTACGGGCGCTGGCGTTCGGGGCTGTTCGCCCTCACCGCCGCCATCGTGGCGAACGTCTTCGTGGTGCTCCCGCTCAAGCAGCTCGTCGACCGTCCCCGCCCGCCGCACCCGTGGGTCCTGGTCAACGACGGCTCGTTCCCCTCCGGCCAGGTGTTCAACGCCGTGGCGCTGGTGGTGGTGGCCGCCGTGCTCGTGTTCCCCCCGCGGGCCCGCCGCTGGTGGTGGCTCTTCGGGGCGCTGTACGTCGTCGCCATGATGGCCAGCCGGACCTGGCTGCACGCCCAGTGGCTCAGCGACACCGTCGCCGGGGCGCTGGCCGCGGCCGGCAGCTGCATGCTGCTGTGGAGGGCGTTCGAACCGCTGCTGAGGGTCGAGGCCGAGCGGATGGCGGCCGACAGCCTGTGGCTCTGAGGACCCGCCTCGCTCATATAGAGAATCATTGACGGTCGTCCGAGATTCACCATATTCTCGTGACCGGGGCCGGCGTGCGTCCACCGCCCGCCGGCCCCCGGAACGACGAAGGAAGGGCTCCATGGCACACACCGAGCACCGCAATCCGCCGCCCGTGGTCGACCTCCCCGCGGGGCGACTGCGCGGGGCGGTCGAAGACGGACTCTCCGTCTTCCGGACCGTCCCGTACGCCGCACCCCCGGTCGGCGACCTGCGCTGGCGGCCCGCCCGGCCGCACCCCGGCTGGAGCGGTACGCGCGACGCGAGCACCGACGGCCCCAGCGCCCCGCAGATGTACAGCGAAGGCGGCGACCCCGTCCTCGGCGGCCACGGGTCACCCCCCTTCGACGAGGACTGCCTGACGCTCAACGTCTGGACGCCCGGGGCGGACGACGCCCGGCGCCCGGTACTGCTGTGGATCCACGGCGGCGGGTTCGTATCCGGATCGGGCTCGCTGCCCGGCTACGGCGGCGCGACCTTCGCGCGCGACGGCGACCTGGTGTTCGTCGGCATCAACTACCGCATCGGGCCGCTCGGTTACTTCTCCCCGGACGAGGACGACGAGGCGGCCAACCCCTGGCTCTCCGATCAGCTCGCCGCCCTGCACTGGGTGCGGGAGAACATCGCCTCCTTCGGCGGCGACCCCGGGAACATCACCGTCGCCGGCCAGTCCGGCGGCGCCGTCTCCACCGCCGCCCTCGCAGGGCATCCGCAGGCCGCTGGGCTGATCCGCCGGGTGATCCTGCAGAGCCCGCCCTTCGGGCTGGACCTCCCCGACCCCGACGCCTACCGGGAGCGCACCGCCGCCTTCCGGGAGCTGGCCGGCGCCGCGACCGCGGAGGAGCTGCGCGCCCTGCCCTGGCCGGCCCTGATCGGTGCGACCGGCGGCCTCTTCGCCCGCACGATGCGCTGGGGCTACTGGCCGACCCCGTTCCTGCCCGTGGTCGACGGGGCCACCCTCGGGCGCCACCCGGTCGAGGCCCTGCTGCACGGGGCCGCGGCCGAGGTCGACGTCATGATCGGCTGGACCCGCGAGGAGGCCAACTTCGGCTTCGGCCTCGACGAGGGGTATGCCGCCGCCACGCGGGAGCAGGTGACCGACCGGATCGCGGAGACCTTCGGAGCCGAGGCCGCCCCCGAGGTCTACGCCGCGTACGAGGCGGCCCGCGCGGGCGCCCGCCCCGCCGACGTCCTCATGGACCTGATCACGGACGAGCTCTTCCGCGTCCCGTCCGTCGGGCTGGCCGAGGCCCGCGCCGACTCGGAGCACCCCGTCTGGGCCTACCAGTTCGACTTCCAGGCGGCCGCGTACGAGGGCCGGCTCGGCGCCGCCCACTGCCTCGAACTCCCCTTCGTGTTCGACAACTTCGAGCAGTGGTCGCAGGCGCCCTTCCTCGCCGGGCTCGCCCCCGGCGTACGCGACGGCCTCGCCCGCACCATGCACCGGGCGTGGATCGCGTTCGTCCGCACCGGCGACCCGAACCACCCCGGCATGCCGCGGTGGCAGCCGTACGGCGCGCGGACGCGGACCACGATGCGATTCGACTCGGCCGTCACCGCCCTCGACGACCTCGCCGGGGCCTCGCGGCGCCTGCACGAAGCCCGCAAGGCCGAATGATCTAACTCGTGTAACCTGGGGAGAAAGGCGTGCCGGTCTACCCGAGGAGCACCGAGGACCATGCCCAGGGAGCCCAAGGCCAAGGTGGCGAGCAGCCCCGCGCCACCCGTGTCGATCACCAGCGCGGACGTGGCCCGGCTGGCCGGGGTGTCACGCGCCACCGTGTCGTTCGTACTGAACGACACCCCCGGCCACCGGGTCAGCGAGAGCACCCGCACGCGGGTGCTCGACGCGGCCCGGCAGCTCGGCTACGTACCGCACGCCGCGGCCCGGTCCCTGCGCGCCGGCCGCAGCAACCTCGTCCTGATGCCCGCTTCGATCTCCGCCATCGGCCGGCTCGTCAGCGACTGGGTCGACGACCTGCACAGCGAGCTCGACCGGCACGGCTACACGGCCGTCCTGCACGCGGGCCGCTTCGCGGACCCCCTCGACGCCGCCCGTGCCTGGGCCGAGCTGCGCCCGGCCGCGGTCATCGCCCTCGACGGCGACCGCTTCACCGAGCAGGCAGCCGAACTGCTGAGCCGCGCCGGTGTGCGCGGTCTGCTCGCCTTCGCCGCCCGCCCGGTGGCGGGCGTCCACACCATCGGCTTCGACCACGCCGACATCGGCGCCACCGCAGCCGAGCACCTCATCGCCCGGGGCCGGACGCGCATCGGCGTGGTCCTGCCCCAGGAGCGCGGCCTCGGCACCCTGGCGCGCCCGCGCCTCGCCGGAGCCGAGTCGGTCGCCGCGCGGCACATGGCGACGGTGACCCCGGTGGAGCTCGCGTACACCCGGGAGTCCGCGACCGCCCTCGCCCGGCGCTGGCCGAGCCTGGGCCTGGACGCCGTCTTCGCGTACAACGACGAGTACGCGGCGCTGCTGCTGCACGCCCTCCAGGCCGAGGGCATCGCGGTGCCGGACGAGGTCGCCATCGTCGGATCCGACGACCTGGTCCTCTCCGCCCTGCAGCAGCCGGCCCTCACCACGGTCCGCCTGGACCTGCCCTCGCCGGCCGGCGTCGCCGACGCCCTGCACGAGCTGATCGAGACCGGGACGACGCCACCGGTCCCCGCCATCGAGGCGCTCCTCGTCCACCGCGGCACTTCCTGACGGACCGGCGCCTCCTGGCGGACCTGCACCTCCTGCCGGGCCGGGCCGCCCAGGGTCGACGCGGGCGTGGGCGACGCGGGTGCGGCAGCCCCGAGGGGGCGGGTTCCGGGTGGCGGCGCGTAGGCCGTCCCGGCGCGGCCGGGGCCGTGTCAGGGCGTGTGGCGCCCGCCGCTCCCGGACCCGCTGCCACTCTCGTGGTCCATGGATGTCAGCGCCTTCTACGCCCTCTTCTCCGCCACCTGCTTCACCCTGGTCGGCCTGTGGTGGAACGTCGTCCAGAGCCATGCCGCCTGGATGAGCGACCCCTCCCTGCGGCGCGTGGTCGGAGGGATCTACCTCTCCTTCCTGCTGCCCGCCCTGATGGGTCTCTTCGCACAGATCGGCGGTACCGAGCAGCCGCAGATCTGGCGGGCGGCCTTCGTCGCCCTCTCCCTGGTCGGCTGCGCGTGCACCCTGCGGCTGCTGGCCCGCGCCCGGGGCAACCGGTTCGTCACCCGGCAGCAGGCCGGGGCCGCTCTGCTCTACGCACTGATCGCCGTCGTCGGCGCCCGTCCCGAACTCGCCGGCCACATCGGCCTGCGCCCCATCCAGGCCGAAGCCCTGCTGCTGATCGGACTGATCGTCCTGGGCCACGCCCTGGTCTGGCGGTTCATGGCCGGAGAAGGCCGCGCCGAGAACACCGCCTAGGGGGTGGGACGCGGCAGGCCGTCGCGGCTGCGGCTGCGGGCGCGGCCGCCTTCGCGTGCGGGTTCGCGGGCGAGGGCGGGGGAGAAGGCCCACCACGCCAGCAGTGCGGCCCCGGCGCCGGCCGCGGCCCCCGCCACCGTGTCGCTCAGCCAGTGGGCGTGCAGCCAGGTGCGGCTCCACATCATGGCGAGCGTGAACACCGCGCCCCCGATCCACCAGGCCCGCCGCCGCGCGGCCGGGATCAGCAGGACGCCGACCAGGACGACGAGCAGGGCCGCCCCCGCCGCATGGCCCGAGGGGAACGAGCCGTGGTCGACGCGGACCATCGGGTTCGCCGGACGCGGGCGGTCCACCAGGTGCTTGAGCCCCTGCACCACCAGCATGCTGCCCAGCAGGTAGACCCCGAGCAGGAAGCCCGCCGAGACCCAGCGCCTGCGGACGAGCAGGAAGGCCAGCAGCGCGAGCGGTACGACGGCGCCCAGCGGGCCGCCGAACCAGTTGAGTACGGCCGCGACGGCCGCCGGGAACCCTTCGTGCGGGCCGCCCATCCACTCCAGCCACCGGTCGTCCGCGGCCTGGAAGGGCGGGTTCACGACGTCCGCCCGGACGGTGAGGGTCAGTGCGGCGGCCGAGCCGAGCAGCAACGCGGCCAGGAGCAGGATGCCGGGGCGGCGGCGCGGGTCCGCCACCCCCGGCCGGGCCGCGGCGGAAGGGGCCGGAGCGAGTGTGTGCCGGGACATGACTGCCTTTCGACGTACGCGTGGGGGCGCGGCCGGGCCGCGCCCCCACGAGGGGACAGCAGTGGGACCGGGGTGGGGCTCAGGCCCCCGCGCCCAGGTGGCGGGCCAGGAAGGCCACGCTCTCCGCGACGATCGCGGGGATGTCGGGGGAGCCGAGGAAGATGTGGTCGGCGTCGGCCACCGGCTTCAGCGTCACCTCGCCCCCCGCCCCCGTCAGCGCGGCGGCCAGGGTCTCGCTCTGGCTGTACGGGACGAGCCCGTCCGCGGTGCCGTGCACCAGCAGGAACGGCGGCGGGTTCGAGCCGGGAACGGCGTACGTGACCGGGCTCGCGACCCGGGCCGGCTCCGCCTGCTCGGCCGCGGGGACGCCCAGCAGGGCGTCGTACGGGTTGGGGAACTCGGCGCCGGTCGGCATCGGCAGCGGGTGCGCGGCCAGGGCGGGCAGGTCGTGGACCCCGTACCAGTCGACGACGGCCAGGACGCCGGTGTCGCCGGAGCCGACCCCGTGGGAGCCCTCCAGCGCCGCCAGGGTCTCGGCGTCCGTGCCGCCGGGACGGACGAGCCCGGCGAGCGAGGCCAGGTGGCCGCCCGCGGACTCGCCCCAGACGCCGATCCGGTCCGGGTCGATGTCGAGGGCGGGGGCGAACTGCCGGACGTAGCGGATGGCGGCCTTGACGTCGTGCAGCTGGGCCGGGAAGGGGGCTTCGAGGCTGTGCCGGTAGTCGATGGAGACGAGCGCGAGCCCGGCGCCGAGGACCGCGCCGTGCAGCAGGGCGGCGGGCACGGTCGGCGGCGGGTAGCGCCGGTCGCCGTCCAGCCAGCCGCCGCCGTGGATCCAGACCACCGCCGGGAAGGGGCCCTCGCCCGCCGGAACCTGTACGTCGAGGAGGCGGGGGCGGTAGCCGGGGGTGGTCGCGTACGTGATCCCGTCGAAGCGGCGTACGCCGTCCGCGCCGGTCACGGACGGGACGGGCGGCTGGTACGGCGGGGGCGGCCAGGTCATGTCGGCGATGTCGAACTCGGCCGGGAGAGATTGCGTCATTGAGGCTCTTCCCAATTCGGTGTGCGGCCTCGGCGGCCGGCGGGTCCGGTGCGGGCGGCCCGGGCTTCGTAACGTTTTGTCCGAAATGCTTGCGCGGGCACCGGGGGAGGCTTAGCGTGTTACACGTGTAATCACAACTTTAGCGACGCGTTTCCGCTGACCACAAGCCCACGGGGCATCTGAGTTCCCAGGTAGTTACACGAGACACTCGCAGCGACCGTCGCCTTCCCCCTCCGGGAGCACGTCATGCTCACCACCGCCGCCCTCCCCGCCGGGGCGATCGCCTCGAGCGCCCCTGCCGGCGCCGTGGCCGCAGGTGCCCCTGTCGGCGTCGTGCCCGTCGGCGCCCCGCCTGTCGGCGCCCCGTCCGGCAGTGCCCTGTCCGGCAGTGCCCCGTCCGTCAGCGCCCCGGTCGCGCCCCGCGTCCGCGGCTTCGCCCACTGGGTGGCGGAGCCCGAGCCGGCCTCCGTCCCGCTGCTGCGCACCCGGGCCCGGTCCGTCCTGGCGGGCTGGCCGGTCTCCGCCGAGGTGGCGGACGTCCTGCTGCTGGCCCTGAGCGAGCTCGCCGGCAACGTCGTGCGGCACGCCCCCGCCGGCGGCCGGATGCGGGTCGGGCTGGCCTTCGGCGCGGGATGGCTGTGGCTGGAAGTCGCCGATCAGGGTGCCCGGCCGCCCCGACTGCCGGATCCCGCCGAGGAAGCCGACCCGGACGCCGAGAGCGGTCGCGGGCTGCTGATCGTCCAACTGCTCGCCGCCGAGGCGGGTGGCGAACTCACCTTCACGGCAAGCGAGTTCGGCGCCGCCGCGCGAGTGGTACTGCCGGTCGCCTGAACCCTTCCGCGGGCGTCCCGGGGCCTGCTCGGAGTCGACGTGACCACGGTCCGGCGTTCATCGAAATATCGAGCAATGTTGACGGACGCAAAATTATCGAGATAACTTCCATGCATCTCCCCCGCTGCTCCCTGATTGAGGTGCCGCCCCATGGAGCTCTCCCCTTCCGCCCACGCCGACTCCTTCTGCAGAGACCGGCTGCCGGCCTTCCCCCTCTGGCCCGAACTCCACTTCGACCTTCCCGAACTGGACTACCCGGACCGCCTCAACTGCGCCGCACGCCTGCTCGACGATGCCGTCGAGCGCTGGGGCCCCGACCGCCCGTGCCTCCTCACCCCGACCGAGCGCTGGACGTACGGCGAGCTCCAGCAGCGCGCCAACCAGGTCGCGCAGGTGCTCACCGAGGACTTCGGCCTCGTGCCCGGCAACCGCGTCCTGCTGCGGGCCCCCAACAACCCCTGGCTCGTGGCCGCCTGGTTCGGTGTCCTCAAGGCGGGCGGCGTGGCCGTCACGACGATGCCGCTGCTGCGCGCCGCCGAACTCGCCGAGCTCTGCGAGATCAGCCGTCCCACCGTCGCCGTCTGCGACCACCGCTACGTCGAGGAACTCGCCACCGCGGCCGCCCAGAGCCCCGCGGACCTGCCGGTCCTCGCGTACGGCGGCCCCGGCGTCATGGACCTGACCGCGCGCTGCGCGGCCAAGAGCGGCGTGTTCGCCACCGTCCCCACCGCCGCGGACGACGTGGCGCTGATCGCCTTCACCTCCGGTACGACCGGGCGGCCCAAGGCGACCCTGCACTTCCACCGCGACGTCCTCGCCAACGCGGACACGTTCTCGCGGCACGTGCTGAGGCCCCGCCCCGACGACGTCTTCACGGGCACGCCGCCGCTCGCCTTCACCTTCGGCCTCGGCGGACTCGTGGTCTTCCCGCTCCACGTCGGGGCCGCGACCCTGCTGATCGAGCAGGCGACCCCGGAGCAGCTGGCCGAGCTGGTCGCCGCCCACGGGGTGACCGTCCTGTTCACCGCGCCCACCGCCTACCGCGCGATCATGGCGGCCGGCGCGGTGGGCCGGCTGGCCGGGCTGCGCCGCTGCGTGTCCGCCGGAGAGGCGCTGCCGGCCGCCGTGTGGGAGGAGTTCCACGCCGCCACCGGGCTGCGCATCATCGACGGCATCGGCGCCACCGAGATGCTGCACGTCTTCATCTCCGCGGCCGACGACGACATCCGGCCCGGCGCCACGGGCCGGCCCGTGCCCGGCTTCCGCGCCGCGGTGGTGGACCGGTACGGCGATCCCGTCCCCGACGGGCAGCCCGGCCTGCTGGCGGTCACCGGTCCCACCGGCTGCCGCTACCTGGCCGATCCGCGCCAGACGGCGTACGTCAGGAACGGCTGGAACATCACCGGCGACACCTACGTCCGGGATGCGGACGGCTACTACTGGTACGTCGCCCGCAGTGACGACATGATCGTCTCCTCGGGCTACAACATCGCGGGCCCGGAGGTCGAGAAGGCCCTCGCCGCCCATCCGTACGTCGAGGAGTGCGGGGTCGTCGGCGCCCCCGACGAGCGGCGCGGCATGCTGGTCAAGGCGTACGTGGTGCTCGGCGCCGGGGTCCCGGCGGACGAGGCGACGGCCCGGGAGCTCCAGGTCCACGTCAAGGGGGCCATCGCCCCGTACAAGTACCCCCGCGCCGTGGAGTTCGTCCCGCGGCTCCCGCGCACCGGCAACGGAAAGCTCCAGCGCGGCGAACTGCGCGAGTGGGCCAGGGCCTCCGCCGCGGGGCAGGCCCGGCCCGGCCGGGCGGAGGGGCAGCCGCAGCCCGCCGAGGCGCCGCTCGAAGCGCCGGTCGAAGCATCGGCCGACGTGCCCGCCGAGGCCGAAGTGCCCGCCGAGGCCGACGCGGGCTGCGCCGCCGGCTGCCCCGAGGCCCTCGTCCCGCACCTTCCCAGCGTGGTGATCGAGCGCCGCGTCGAATGGCCCGACACCGACGCCGCCGGGCACTACCACCACTCCACCGTCGTGCGCTGGGTCGAAGCGGCCGAAGCCGTACTGCTGCGCCGCCTGGGCCTGGCGCACCTCTTCGGCAGCACCCCGCGCGTCCACTTCGAGGCCGACTACCGGGCCCGGCTGTGGTTCGGCGAGGCCGTGCGCATCGAGCTGAGCGTCGCCAAGGTCGGCTCCAGCTCGCTGACTTACGTGTTCACGGTCCAGGGCGAGGAGGGTGTCGAAGCCGCCACCGGGCGGATGGTCATCGCCCACTCCGCGGCCCGCGCGACCGGGACCACCCCCTGGCCCGCCGACGTACGCGAGGTGCTGACGAAATCGGGCACGCAGGCGCCCGAGCTCCTCACCTCCCCACGAGAGATGTCGAGCATTGTTGACGGTCGCTAATTCTGCGCCATATGTTGTTCCGGAACCACGAGGAGGTACGCCGTGCGCGTAGCAGTCATCGGAGGAGGGCCCGGCGGGCTGTACTTCGCAGCCCTGGCCAAGCAGCTCTCCCCCCACTGGGACGTCACCGTCTGGGAGCGCAATGCCCCCGACGACACGTTCGGCTTCGGGGTCGTCTTCTCCGACGAGACCCTCGACGGCATCGCGCAGGCCGATCCCGAGATCTACGCGGCCATGTCGGCGGAGTTCGCCCGCTGGAGCGACATCGACGTCACCCACCGGAGCCGGACCCTCACCTCCGGCGGCCACGGGTTCGCCGCCCTCGGCCGCCGGCAGCTGCTGCGGATCCTGCAGGAGCGCTGCGCCGCGCTCGCCGTGGACGTCCGCTACCGCACGCAGTCCCCGCCCGCTGCCGAGCTGGCGGCCACGTACGACCTCGTCGTCGCCTGCGACGGCGTACGGTCCGCCACCCGCGCCGCCTATGCGGACACCTTCGGGCCCGACCTGGACGAACGCTCCGGCCGCTACATGTGGCTCGGCACGGACAAGGTCTTCGAGGCCTTCACCTTCCTCGTCGAGGAGCGGGACTTCGGCACCCTCCAGGTGCACGCCTACCCCTACGACTCCACCCGCTCCACCTTCATCGTGGAGATGGACGAGGCCGCGTGGCGGCGCGCCGGGTTCGCGGAGTTCGCGGACCGCGACCACCCGCCCGGCACCAGCGACCTCGACAGCATCGGCCGCTGCGAGGAGCTGCTCGCCGCCCACCTCGACGGTCACCGGCTCCTGCCCAACAACTCCAAGTGGCTGCGGTTCACCACCGTGCGCAACCGCACCTGGCGGCACGAGAACGTGGTCCTGCTCGGGGACGCCGCCCACACGGCCCACTTCTCCATCGGCTCCGGCACCAAGCTGGCCATGGAGGACGCCCTGGCCCTGGCCGCCTGTCTGCACGAGCACCCGGACGTGCCGGGCGCGCTCGCCGCGTACGAGGACGAGCGGCGCCCGGTGGTGGAATCCACCCAGCGCGCCGCCCAGGCCAGCCTCGAATGGTTCGAGAACATCGGCCG
Organism: Streptomyces sp. NPDC001903; assembly: GCF_042891345.1. Lineage (NCBI taxonomy): Bacteria > Bacillati > Actinomycetota > Actinomycetes > Kitasatosporales > Streptomycetaceae > Streptomyces > Streptomyces sp. NPDC001903. Next base: position 544,948 of record NZ_JBIASZ010000003.1, on the reverse strand, counting down.
CTACACGGCCCAGGAGCCGCCGCAGTTCGCCTTCAACCTGCTGACCCGCAGCCGCCGCGTGACCTACGACAACCTGCGGGTGCGCGACGAGGAGTTCACGAGCGCCGTCAACTCCTCCGCTCCCGTGCCCCCGATGTTCCGCCCCTTCCCCCTCGGCGGGCTGCTCCTGCGCAACCGGGTCGTGGTGCCGCCCACCGCCCTCGGCACGGCCCGCGAAGGCGTCCCGGGGGACTTCGACCTCGTCCACCTGAGCACCCAGGCCCTCGGCGGCGCCGGGCTGGTCCTCGCCGGGATGACCGCCGTCGGCGCCGAAGGCCGGGCCACCCCCGGCTGCCCGGGCCTGTACACCGACGAGCAGGAGGCCGCCTGGCGGCGGATCACCGACTTCGTCCACGGCCAGTCCGACACCTGCCTCGGCATCCAGCTCACCCACGCCGGCCGCCGCGCCGACGTCGGAGACGGCCCGCCGATCGCCGCCTCCGCCGTGGCCTGGGACGAGCGGAGCCGGGTCCCCCGCGAGGCCACCCGGGCCGACATGGACCTCGTCGTACGGGACTTCGTCCGCGCGGCCGCGCGCGCCGACCGGGCCGGCTTCGACGCACTGGAACTCCAGTACGGGCACGGGCAGCTGCTCTCCGGGTTCCTCTCGCCGCTCACCAACCTGCGCACCGACGGGTACGGCGGCGACCTCGCCGGGCGGCTGCGCTTCCCGCTCGAAGTGCTGCACGCGGTACGGGAGGTGTGGCCGGCCGGCAAGGCGCTGCTCGTCCGGATCTCCGCGGCCGACTGGGCCGAGGGGGGGCTCGGCGAGGCCGACGCCGTGGAGATCGCCCGGGCCCTGGCCGACGCGGGAGCCGACGGGATCGACGTCTCCACCGGCGAGGTCGTCTCCCACGAGCGGCCCCGCTACGGCCGCAGCTACCAGACCCCTTACGCCGACCTGATCCGCAACGCCACCGGGGTGCCCACCATCGCCGTCGGAGCGATCTCCACGTACGACGACGTGAACTCGATCATCCTGGCCGGCCGGGCCGACCTCTGCGGGGTGGGCCGCGCCCAGCTCCACGACCCGCTCTGGACCCTGCACGCCGCGGCCGCCCAGGGCTACCGCGGACCGGCCGCGCCCTGGGCGCCCGGCTGGCAGGCGGGCAGCGGCAGACCGCCCGCCGCCCGCACCGACCGGGTCCCGCCGCGCCTGGAGCTGCTGCGGCAGCCCGCCGCGCCGGTGCACCAGCGCTGGCTGCCGCGCCTCGCCGCCACCGCGCCGGCCAACTGAGGAGACACCGATGGAAACCCCGCCCCCGAACGGCACGTCCCCGAGCGCCACGCCCCCGAAGGCCCCGGCCGCCCAGGGCCGTCCGCCCCTGCCCCTGAGCCACCTGCCCCGCTTCACGGCGGCGGCCGTCCAGGCCTCGCCCGTCTACCTCGACCCCGCCGCCACCGTCGACAAGGCCATCGCGCTCATCGCCGAGGCGGCCGGGAACGGCGCCGAACTCGTCGTCTTCCCCGAGGTGTTCGTCCCCGGCTACCCGTACTGGAACTGGACGATGAACCCCGTCCAGGGCTCGCCCTGGTTCGAGCGCCTCCAGCGCGCCTCGGTGGACGTCCCCGGCCCGTACGTGGACGCCCTGCGCGCGGCGGCCCGCCAGTACGGGGTCGTCCTCGTCATCGGCGTCAACGAGCGCGCCGCGCACAGCCTCGGAGTGCTCTACAACACGCTGCTCACCATCGGCTCCGACGGCGCGCTCCTCGGCGTGCACCGCAAACTGGTGCCCACCTGGGCCGAGAAGCTCACCTGGACCGGCGGCGACGGCAGCTCCCTGCGCGTCCACCCCACCGCCGTCGGCCCGCTCGGGGCCCTCGCCTGCGGCGAGAACACCAACACGCTGGCCCGGTTCACCCTGCTGGCGCAGGGCGAACTCGTCCACGCCTCCTGCTACATCGCCCTGCCCGTGGCCCCGGCCGACTACGACATGGCCGACGCCATCGCCGTCCGAACCGCCGCCCACAGCTTCGAGGGCAAGGTCTTCTCCGTCGTCGCCTGCTCCACCGTCTCCCCGGAGATCGTGGACCTGCTCGCCGGTGAGGACGAGGAACTGCGCGCCCTGTTCCAGCGGCCCCGCAGCGCCCTGTCCGGGATCTTCGGCCCCGACGGCCGCCCGGTCACCGAACCGCTCGTCGACGAAGAGGGGATCGTCTACGGCGAGATCGACCTCGGCCGGTGCATACAGCCCAAGCAGATGCACGACATCACCGGCCACTACAACCGCTTCGACATCTTCCGTCTCGAAGTCGACAACCGCCCGCGCCTGCCGGTGACCTTCACCGCGCCGCCCGCGGGCCCCCGGACCACCACGCCTGAGGAGGACGTATGACCATCGAGCAGGACGACACCATGCTCGGCCGCGCCCGGGTCACCGACACCCCCGAGCTCACCGCCTACTACGGCGAGCTCGAAGCCCTGGACGCCGGCGCCCTGTGGACCGTCGCCAACGACATCGAGCCCTGGTACCCGCAGCCCAAGTCCGTTCCCGTGCTGTGGCGTTACGAGGAGCTGCGGCCCCTCGTCCACAAGGCCCTCGGCATGGTCAAGGCCGATGACGCGGGGCGCCGCGTCGTGATGCTCGTCAACCCCGGCCGCAGGGACGTCAGCGCCGCGGCCGGCCTCCTCTACACCGGGCTCCAGATCATGGGCCCCGGCGAGGCCATGACCGCCCACCGCCACCAGGCCGCCGCCCTGCGCTTCGTCCACGAGGGCACCGGCGCCTGGACCATCGTCGACGGCCAGAAGCTGAAGGTCGGCCCGCGCGACTTCGCGATCACTCCCAACGGCACCTGGCACGAGCACGGCAACGACGGCGAGGACGGGCCCGTCATCTGGCAGGACGGCCTCGACATCCCGCTCGTCAACGCCCTGGACGCCGGGTTCTACGAGGTCCACCCCGAGCTCCGCCAGACACCCGGCAAGGTGGTCAACTCCTCCGTGCTCGAGTACGCCGCGAACCTCCTCCCGTACGGCTCCGAGCGCTGGAGCCGGCCCTACTCGCCGCTGCTCGCCTACCCCTGGGAGCCGACGTACGAGGCCCTGCTCGGCCTCGCCAAGGCGAGCGAGGGCTCCCCGTACGACGGGATCATCGCCGAGTACACCAACCCGGTCACGGGCGGCTCCGTGATGCCCACCATGGGCGCCCACATGCAGCTGCTGCGCCCCGGGCAGGCCACCCGCGCCCACCGGCACACCGGCTCGGTGATCTACACGGCCGCAAAGGGGCACGGGGTCTCGGTCGTCGCCGGACAGCGCTTCGAATGGCGCCAGGGGGACATCTTCTGCGTCCCGTCCTGGGCCTGGCACGAACACCACAACCTCGACCAGTCCGAGGACGCCTGCCTGTTCTCCTTCAACGACTTCCCGGTCATGCGCTCGCTCGGCTTCCACCGCGAAGAGGCGTACCCGGACAACGACGGCCACCAGCCGATGCCGGCCGCCGCGCCGACCGCCACCGCCTGACCCCGAGGAGCCCACCATGCGACTGCTGACCTTCACCACCACCGCCGGCGACCGCGCACCCCGCCTCGGAGCCGACGTCGACGGCCTCGTCCTCGACCTCGGCGTCCTGGCCGACCACGCCGGCGTCGACCTCCCGCGCGATCTGCTCGCCCTCGTCCAGGCGGGCCCCGCCGCGCGGGACGCCGCCCGGCGCCTCGTCGACGCCGACCCCGCCGCCCGCCCGGCCGGGTCCGTCCACCGGCTCGAAGACGTCACCCTGGCCGCGCCGCTGCGCCCCGGAAAGATCATCGGCGTCGGCCTCAACTACGTGGAGCACGTCGAGGAGTCCAGCCGCAGCCTGGACACCGACAAGGAACTCCCGCCCCGCCCGGTCCTGTTCAGCAAGCCCGCCACCGCCGTCACCGGCCCCGGCGCGCCGATCCTGCACAACGGCGACCTCACGCAGCAGCTCGACTGGGAGTGCGAACTGGCCGTCGTCATCGGCCGAACCGCCTTCCGGGTGAGCGAGGAGGACGCGTACGAGCACATCTTCGGCTTCAGCATCGTCAACGACATCAGCGCCCGCGACCAGCGCCGCTCCGGCCAGTGGTTCTTCTCCAAGGGGCAGGACTCGTACGCGCCGTTCGGCCCGGTGGTGGTCACGGCGGACGAGATCCCCGACCCGATGGGCCTGGACCTCTCGCTGCGCGTCAACGGCGTCACCAAGCAGAAGTCGAACACGCGGCACATGCTGTTCCCGATCGCCCGCCTCATCGCCGACATCAGCTCCGGCGTGACCCTGGAGCCCGGCGACGTCATCGCGACGGGATCGCCGTCCGGGGTCGGCGCGGGCATGGTGCCGCCGGAGTTCCTGGTCCCGGGCGACACGGTCGAGGCGACCGTCGAGCGCATCGGGACCCTGGCCAACCCCGTCGTCGACGCCCGCTGACCGCCGCAGGCCCAGCAAGCACCGAGGAGCACCCGTGCCGCCCCGCACCTACCGCATCGGCCAGATCGTGCCGAGCTCGAACGTGACCATGGAGACCGAGGTCCCCGCCATCCTGCGCGCCCGCCAGGCGGTCCTGCCCGACGAGAGGTTCACCTTCCACTCCAGCCGGATGCGCATGACCCATGTGACCCCGGAACAGCTCAAGGCCATGGACGCCGACTCCGACCGCTGCGCGGTGGAGCTGTCCGACGCCCGCGTCGACGTGCTCGGCTACGCCTGCCTGGTCGCGATCATGAGCATGGGCCTCGGCTACCACCGCACCTCGGAGCAGCGCCTGCACTCCCGCACGGTCGAGAACGGCGCCCCCGCACCCGTCGTCACCAGCGCGGGCGCCCTCGTCCACGGACTGCACACCATGGGCGCGCGCAAGATCGCCCTGCTCGCCCCGTACATGCGCCCGCTCACGCGGACGGTCGTGGACTACCTCACGCACGAGGGCATCGAGGTCCTCGACTACGAGGCCCTCGAAATCCCGGACAACCTCGACGTGGCCGCCCACGACCCGGCCAGGCTGCCCGGGCTCGCCCGTGCGCTGGAGTACGCGGACGCCGACGCGGTCGTGCTCTCCGCCTGCGTGCAGATGCCCTCCCTGGGCGCCATCGAGGAGGCGGAACAGCTGCTGGGCAAGCCGGTGGTGTCGGCGGCCGTCTGCACCGCCCACCAGATGCTGCGCGCCCTCGACCTGCCGGCGGTGGCCCCGGGCGCGGGCCACCTGCTCTCCGGCGCGTACGAACGGACGCCGCTTCCGCAGTAGGGGCCGGGGCCCTGGGGGGAGGCGCTCGATATGATCGCGACCGCGCACTACGGAAGGCGATCATGTCGGACAGCCCCCTCAGGCCCAGCTCGTTGATCAACACGGTCTACGGAGCGTTCCTGCGCCGCCTCGGCGGCTGGATCTCCATCGCGGACCTGATCACGCTGATGGGCGAGCTGGACGTGGACGGCCCGGCGGTGCGGTCGGCCATCTCGCGGCTCAAGAAGCGCGGCGTGCTGGAGCCGGAGCGCCGGGGCGCCACCGGGTACCGGCTCAGCCCGGCCGTGCACCCCGTCTTCGACGAGGGCGACCGCCGCATCTTCGCCAGCCTCGAACCCGCGGACCTGGCCGACGGCTGGGCCATGGCGGTGTTCTCCGTACCGGAGTCCGAGCGCTCCCACCGCTACCAGTTGCGCACCCGGCTGACCTGGCTCGGCTTCGGCAACATCGCGCCGGGTGTGTGGCTGGCCCCCGGGCGGCTGCTCGACGACGCCCGCGTGATGCTCGTACGGCTGGGCCTCAGCGAGTACGTGCACCTGTTCGCCGCCGACTACGCCGCCTTCAGCGACCTGGCGCAGACGGTCAGCGACTGGTGGGACTTCCCGGCGATCCAGACCCAGTACGCGGCCTTCACGGACACCTACGCCCCCGTCGCCGCGCGCCTCGCGGCCGAGGGGGAGCCCGACCCGGCCGAGGCCTTCCGCCACTACGTGCCGCTGCTCACGCAGTGGCGCCGCCTCCCGTACCTCGACCCGGGCCTGCCGAGCGAACTCCTGCCGGCCGACTGGAACGCGGTCGCGGCCCGCCAGCTCTTCCAGCAGCTCCACGCGGTCCTGCTGGACCCGAGCCTGCGCCACGTCCGCACGATCACGGGCCTGGAGGAGACGGCGTAGACCGTCCCCGCCCGGTCCCGCCCCGGCCTGGTCGACAAGACACGGCTTAAGGCAGCGGCGCGATCGTGTACTTCGGGCTGGGCGTCCAGTCCGGCGTCAGACCGGGCCGCGGCGGAGCCGGCGGCGGGTGGGGGCCGCGGTTCGGGTTCTGCGGGATCTGCGAGGTGCGCGGCGGCGAGGGCTTCTGCGGCCGGGCGCCGGGAGTGTCCGCCGGGTCCGGGGTTCCGCCCGGCTCGGGGGAGGCGGGCGAGGGCGTCGGTGACGCGGAGGCCGGCGAGGGCGTCGGACTCGTGCTCGGGCTCGCGCTCGTGCCGGGCGTCGGCGAACCGGACTTCTCCGGCGCCGGCGACGCGCCTTCGGCGCACCCGCCGAGCAGCAGGGCGCCCGCCAGCAGGGCGGTCACGGACATCGGCGCTCTGCCGTGGGGGCTGACGCCCACCGGCCACCTCCTGGAACACGATCCGGTCGATGCGCGCAGAGCGTAGCTCAGACCCGCGCGGAGGCTCCCGGCAGGATGATCGTGACCCCGCGCCCGGGCGCCGTGCCCATCGCGGCCAGGGCGGCGGGGGCCGCGTCCAGCGGGATCGTCGAGGTGACCAGCCGGTCGGGACGCAAGGCACCGGACCGGACCAGCTCCATCATCGGCGGGTACGCGTGCGCGGCCATCCCGTGGCTGCCGAGGACCTCCAACTCCCAGCCGATGACCCGGTCCATCGGCAGTACCGTTTCCCCCGCCGCTGCCGGCAGCAGCCCCACCTGTACGTGCCGGCCCCGCCGGCGCAGGCCCGCCACCGAGGCCGCCGCGGTCGCCGGCGAGCCCAGCGCGTCGAGCGAGAGGTGCGCGCCGCCACCCGTCAGCTCCCGTACGGCCTCGGCCGTGCCGCCCGGCCGCGCGTCCACGCAGTGCGCCGCCCCGAACTCCCGCGCCAGCTCCAGCGCCCCCGGCGCCGTGTCCACCGCGACCACCCGCGCCCCGGCCGCCACGGCGACCATCACCGCCGACAGTCCCACCCCGCCGCACCCGTGCACGGCGACCCACTCGCCCGGCGCCACCCGCCCCCGCTGGGCCACGGCCCGGAACGCCGTCGCGAACCGGCAGCCCAGCCCGGCGGCCGTCGCGTACGAGAGCTCCTCCGGCACGGCCACGAGATTGACGTCCGCGTGCTCCAGGGCCACGTACCGGGCGAACGACCCCCAGTGCGTGAACCCGGGCTGCGTCTGCCGCGCGCACACCTGCTGCTCGCCGGCCGCGCAGTCGGCGCAGCTCCCGCAGGCGCACACGAACGGCACCGTGACCCGGTCCCCGGGCCGCCAGCCCGTCACCCCGGAGCCCACCGCCTCCACCACACCGGCGAGTTCGTGCCCGGGCACGTGCGGCAGCACGATGTCGGGATCGTGCCCCATCCACCCGTGCCAGTCGCTGCGGCACAGCCCGGTCGCCTCGACGCGCACCACGACCCCGCCGGGGGACGGGCTCGGATCGGGCACCTCACGGACCTCGGCCGGCCGCCCGTACCGCTCGAACACCACCGCGCGCATGGAAACCGCCTCCACTCGACTGCCCGCACGCTACCCCCGGGGGCGGCGCCGCGTCAGGGGGCGCCCGCACCGGCCCGGGCCAGGGCGACGACGCCCACGCAGATCAGCGCCACGCCCAGCAGCTGGGGCAGCACCCACCAGCCCGCCCGCAGGTGCTCCTCGTACAGGACCACGCCCAGCGCGACGCTCACGCTCGCGTCGCCCAGCGTCAGCGCGGGCTGCGAGGCGACCAGCGGCCCACCCTGCATGGCGTGTTCGAGCAGCAGCAGGGCGCAGATGCCGGTCGCGCCGAAGGCGTACGTCTGCCACGCGGTCAGGAACCCGACGATGCCGTGCTCGGTCAGCACGAAGACGGAATGCTTCATCAGCGCGGCCGTGATCGCGTAGCAGACGGCGGTGGCCGCGCCGAGGCAGCCGGCCCGGGCGCGCCCCGGCGGGCGGCGCAGCCCGGCCACCGTCAAGACCGCGACGACGCCCGCGCACGCCACGAGGGCCGGGATCCACCGGTCGACCGGCACGTGCGTCCGGTTCCCGGCGGGGGAGGCCGCGGCCAGCGCCACCCCCAGCCCGGCCACCACCCCCGCGACGGCCAGCCACAGCGCCCGGGGCAGCGGCCGCCGGGTCACCAGCGAGGCGATCAGCAGCGCCAGCGGCAGCTCCAGTACGAACAGCGGCTGTACGAGGACCAGCGCACCGGTCGCCAGCGCCGCGGCCTGCCCCACCCCGGCCGCGATCACCGCCAGGATCCCGGCGATCCAGACGGGCCTGCGCAGCAGGTCGAGGACCAGCCCGAACCGGAAGCCCTCGCTCTGCGGCACGGTGAGCGCGGCCCGCCGCTGGAGCACGGTGGCCAGCGCATTGCTGAGCGCCGCGAACAGCGCGAAGAGGACCGGCAGTACGACGCCCATCCGCCGATCCTCACGCGCCCGCGACGGCCCGGCCCGCCGACACGCCCCGGGGCGCGGATTCACCCCTGATCAGCGACGGGCGGCCCGGTCCAGGGCGAGGGCCGCCAGGGCCTCCGGGGCGCCGGCCTGGCCGCGGATGCCGGGGAAGGCGTTGACGTCCACGATGAGCGGGGTGCCGTCGCCGGTCTCGATGAGGTCCACCCCGTAGACGTCGAGCGAGAACGCCTCGCCGGTCCGGCGCACCAGGTCCGCCCAACCGTGCGGCAGTTCGGCCACGGGCAGCGACCGGGTCGGACCCCGGCCCTCCGGAGCGAGCTCGGAGCGGCGCAGGGCGGCGAAGACCCGGTCGCCGATCGCCCACAGCTTGTGGTCCCAGCCGCTGTTGGGCGCGAACTCCTGCACCACGACGGGCTCCTGCGGCCAGGCGTCCGCGAGCTCGCGCAGCCCCTCGACGTCGTCGACCCGGGCGACCAGGTCGTGCCGTCGGCTGTGCCGGCTCTTGACCACCAGCGGCGGGCCGCCGAGCGGTGCGCCGGCCGCCCAGGCCGCGAGGGAGTCGTAGGTACGGGTGCCCGCGAACGGCAGACCGGCGCGCAGGGCGAGCTCCGCCATCCCGGTGCGGTCCTGGCAGGCCGCGGTGGCCGCCGCGGAGTTCAGCACGGGGGCTCCGCGCCGCTCCAGCTCCCGCGCGAGCTCCAGCCCCCGCGGTGTCCTCGACTTCAGCAGGTACACGTCGGCCAGGTCCTCGGGGGCCGCGCCCGCCGCACCCGGATCCAGCGACTCCACCCGGTGTCCGGCGGCTTCGAGCAGCGCCGTCGCGGCGGCCAGCAGCGGATGGCCGGGCTCCGGCGTGACCAGGCAGACCCTGACCGCCCTCACAGCGCGGCCTCGCCGGCCCGCGCCGAGGCCGGTGCCACGGCAACCCCGGACGCCTGCGCCGGTATCGACAGCGGCGTCAGTCCGTGAGCCGGCGGACGGCAGGCCGCTGCCGCTGCCGCCGGGCCGCCCTTCCGGGCCAGCCCCAGCACGGCCCGCCCCACCCGGGCCGCCGCGTCCGGGACCTGACGGAAGCTCGGGAAGTCGTTCACGTCCACCACCACCGGCCCGTCCGGCCCCAGCAGCACGTCCACCCCGTACAGGTCGAGCCCGTACACCGCCCCCACCTGTGCGGCGATCGCCGCCACCTCGGCCGACAGCGGCACGCGCCGCTCCCGCACCGCCGGATCCGGGTGCAGGGGCGAGCAGCGCTCGGTGGCGAAGAGCTCCCCGCCGACCGCGTACACCTTGATGTCGGTGCCCGAGTTGGCCACGTACGGCTGGGCGATGAGCATGTGCTCGCCCGCCAGCTCCGGGAGCAGCGCTTCGAGCTCCCCGGGCGAGGACACCAGGTGCACGCCCCGCCCGGAGCTGCCGTCCGCCGGCTTGACCACGAGCGGGTACTGCGCCGCGGATATCTCCCGCAGCAGGTCCGGCCGCGCCACGGCGTACGTCGGCGGCATCGGCAGCCCTCCGGCCCGGCCGATGGCGGCGGCCAGCGCCTTGTCCCGTACGCCCCGGATCGAGCGGGCGTCGTTGACGGTGGTCATCCCGGCCGCGGCCGCGGCTTCGAGCAGGGTCAGACCCGGGCCGCCGGACACGGTCTTGAGCACCCAGGCGTCGTGCGTGCCCGAGGCCACGGCCTCGTCCATGCGCAGCAGCGAGCCGCCCGGCCGCACCACGTCCACCTGGTGTCCCCATGCGGTGAGCTGCCGGATCACCTCGTTCGGCATGCCGTCGTGGCGGTAGTGCTCCTCCACCAGGAAGCAGAGCCTCATCGACCTTCCCCATATTCCCCGGACGTCCGCCGATCCCGTCCGGCGAGTTGTGACGTCACAGGATGTCATGGACCGCATTGTGATGATCAGTCCGGATGGGGAGGGCGCCCGCCCTGCCGCCGGCCGCCGGTCACTCGCGGTGCGTGAACGCCCCCAGTGCCGCGTCCCGTACCTCCTGCTCCGGGTGGCGCCTCAGCTCCCGCAGCACCTCACGCCACTGCGCCGGCCAGTCGCAGCGCCGGCCCATGGCCGCGGTGAGCGCGACGGCGAACAGCCCCGGCACCGGAGCGCCGTCCTGCGCGAGTGCGCGTACGGCCTCCAGCACCACGGCGGGATCCCGGACCAGGTCGCCGTGCCAGTTCCCCTCGCGCAGCGAGTCCGCCGTCGAAGCGGCCAGCCCGGGCCGGCCCTCATGCGCCTCGACCAGGGCGCCCAGGGCCGCACGCAGCTCGGGGAGATCCGCGCGCAGGTCCACCGAGCGACGCAGCAGCGCCACGCGGTCCGTGGCCAGGGCCGGTTCACCTGCGAGCTGCCGCACCAGGGCCGCACGCAGCTCGTGGTGCTCCGCCGCGACGATCCGGCTCAGGAACCGCACCCGCTGAAGAGCCGGCAGGTCCCGTTCGACCTCGGCCTCCGGGTCGTCACCGGAGCGCACGGTGGCCAACAGCTCCTCCACGGCACGGTGGAACTGGCTCCCGGGCTCACCGCCGCCGACCGGGTGCGCCAGCCCCGAAGCGGCGATCTTCTCCAGCGCCGCTGCTGCGTTCTTCCACCCGGGGGAGTCCTCCAGATCGCAGACGGCCCGCCGTGCGGGGTCCGCCACCTCGGGCGCGTACGCGACCCAGTCCGGCAGCGCGGTGACCGCATGAGCGGCCACGGACCGGTGGGAGGACGCGGCCAGGAGCGCCACCAGCCGGGCGTAGCGCGGCCGGTGCCGCCGCGCCACCCACAGCGCCGGGGTACGCGCGATCACCGCCCCGGCCTCCGCCGTTCCGCTCGCCGCGGCCCTCTCCAGCAGGGGCCACACCTCCCCGGTCGACAGGAGCCCGATCGCCAGGCTCACCGCCGCGGTCACCACATCGGGGTGGCTGTCGTCGTCGGCGGCGATGCGCGCCAGCAGCGCCACGGCCCGCCGGGGCGGCAGGAAGCGCACGGTCAGCCGGACCGCCTCCTTGCGGCTGGTCACCTTGACCCCCGAGGACGCCCCCAACAGCCCGTCCAGCAGCTCCGCGAGCCGCGTCGGCGCGGTCGCGGCCGCCGCCCGCCCGGCGGCGTACACGGCGACGCGGGCCTGGTCGCCGCCCGCGTGCGAGAGCAGGTCGGCCAAGGCCGCGGCGGGCTCCACCGTCCGGGCCGAGGCGGCGAGCGCGCTCTCCGCGAGCCGCGTCTCCGCCGAGGACGCGTGCCGACGTGCGAGCTCCAGCCCGTGGTCGGGGATGTGCGCCGCGGCCCGCAGGATCTCCGAGCGCTCGTACACCGCCCTGGACTCGTCGCCGACGGCGACCTCGGCCAGCCACGCCGCCTCCTCCTGCTGCCGGGGCAACCACAGCGGCGCCCGGTCGAACCGGGGGAGCGGCCGCGCCGCCCCCTCGCGCAGGAACCGGCCGTACGGCGGGCGCGCGGCGAGCACGCGGTCCAGCAGATCGGTGCGGTGCGCCGACAGCACCTCCAGTACGGGCGCCAGCGCCGCCGCCGAGGGCTCCTGTTCCAGCAGCGCGGCCACCCGCTCGCCGCGCGTCCGCGGGTCGGCCAGCCAGACCCGGGCGAACTGGGTGAACAGCCCGTCGGAGCAGCGCGTCCGGGCCTCGTCGAGCATCCGCTGGAGCTCCGGCAGCCGGTGGCCGCGCTCGCCGAGGGCGGACGCGAAGGTGACCAGCGGCCCGTACTCGCCCTTGGCCGCGCGCACGTCGAGCCAGGGGCGCAGCGCCTCGAAGACCTGCCGCTCCCGGCCGCGCGGGAGCCCCTCCCCGTAACCGCCGTGCACGAGACGGCCCGTGCGGACGGTGAGCCCGTGGAGGGTGCGCAGCGCCCAGTCGAGCAGGACGGCGGAGGGGGCCCGGTTCTCCAGTACCGCGAACACCAGGCGTTCCACGGCCTCGCGGGTCTCGGCGGAGCAGTCGCGGGCCTCGACGGCGTCCAGGGCGATCCGCTCCAGGGAGGCGACCGACGCCTCGGTGGCCAGCAGCGCCACCGGCACCCGGGCCAGCGCCGTGAGCGCGGCGGCGCGGACGGGGTCGCGGTCGTTGCGCAGCCGCCCCGCCGCCAGCTCGAGCACCTCGCCCAGCGCTTCGGCGTCGCGCGCGTGGACCGCGTTCTCGACGAGCCGGGGCCAGGCCGTCCGGCGGACGTCGGCGTCGGACCGCCGCGTCGCGGCGAGGAGTTCGGGCCGGGCCTCGGCGACCGGAAGCCGCGAGACGGCTGCGAGGAGCCGCTCGTCCGGCAATGCCTTGCGGCGGGCGCGGTCCACTTCGCGCCGCGCCTCGGCCCGGCGGCGCTCGTGCGGGAGCAGGGCCAGCACGGTGTCGGAGGGGGTCCCGCCCGGAGCGGGGGTGTGCGCGGTGGCCGCGTCGTGGAACGCCTCGCGCCCGCTCGGGGGCAGCGCCTTCAGCAGCGCGGCCAGGTACGCGGGTCGCTCCGCCCAGCGGCGCCCGAGGGCGGGCAGGGACGGCGGATCGGCCCGGACGAGCTGGTGCAGGCGGTTGGACGGCGGGAGGTACTCCTGGTACCCGGTCGGCCGCTCGGGCGCGGTCAGCCAGCGTACGAACCGCTCCGCGTCGGCGGCGATCAGGTGGCGGATCCCGCCCTCCAGGGGCTGGGGCAGCCGGGCCGGCCCGTACCGCTCCAGCAGGTCGAGCACGCGCTCCGGCGCGGCGGGCAGGGCCGCGGCGACTCCCGGCGCCCGGCGGAGCCACCAGCCGGGGCGCAGGTTCTCCGGCAGCTCCGCCAGTTCGGCCGCCGCCTGGTCCAGCACCGGGCCGGGATGGCAGCGCCCCAGCCGGACCCAGTGCGTGACGGCGTCGGCGAGCTCGGGCAGCAGCCGGGAGACGAACTCCGGGCCGCAGGCGGGGAGCAGGGCGGCCGCCTCGCGGTCGCCCCACTCGGCCCGCACGAGGGGCGCCAAGCGCTGTGCGAGCGCCCGGCGCGAGCCGCGGAAGACGGCGTACGTCAGTTCCGAGCGGATCGCGGCGGAGGCGTCGTCGTACGCCGCCTCGATCGCCTCGTCCGGTACGGGCAGCGTACGGACGGCCCGGTGGGCGAAGGACCGGACCACCGGGTCCGGGTCGGCCAGCCGCCGCGCCAGGTACTCGGTCTGCCGCCCCGCGAAGGCCGCCAGCGCGGCCAGCCGCCGCTCGTAGCGGCCCCGGCCGGCCAATCCGTCAAGTACGCCACTCAGTTCGCCGGTGCGGGCGAGGTCGCGGGCGGTGGTGGCGAGCAGCCGCAGCCGGGCGGCGTGCGGGAGCGGATCGAGCTCGGCGAGCAGGTGTTCGACAGACTGTTGCATGGGGCCAGTGTGCCCAGCGGCGCCGCCGGGGAGAAAGCGGGTTTCCCGGCGGACGCCCACGGCAGGGGGCCCGGGCGGCCGTCCTCACGGCCGCCCGGGCCCCGTCGCGTGGCGGACCGCCGGTCACACCGGCATGGGCACCGACACGAACCGCTTGCCCGACTCGTTCTCGACCACGACCTCCTTGACGTCGGTCGGGTCGACCGCCGCCGAGCCGTCCAGCGAAGCACCCTTGCCCTCGCCGTTCTGGCTCCCGACCACCCAGCTGCCGGCGGAGGTGCGCTTGCCGTCCTTCCCGACCACGATCAGCATGCAGCGCTCGCCCGGCGGGATCCCCGCCACGGCCGCGTGCACCCGGACCCACTTGGCCGCCGGCGTGACCTGTACGGTCATCCGCGCATTGGTGCGCGCGTCGGTCGCCGAGGCCACCTTCGTACCCGCCGGCGGCGGCGAAGGCTGTGCCGAGACCGACGGCGAGGGCGTCGGCGGCAGGGCCACCGGCGTGCCGTCCGCCGAGCCCGACTGCGCCCCGGCCCAGAACACGGCGGCCAGCGAGGCCGCCGCGGCCAGTCCCGCGATGCCCCATCGTCGGCGCCGCTCGTTCGCCGCCTCTCCCCGCACCTGCCGCAGCGTGCGCTGCAGCAGCAGGTCGCCGCCCTGCGGCGGTCCGTCGAGGAAGGCCTCCGCGGGCACCTCGCCCAACGCCGCTTCCATCTCGCGCAACGCGTTCACCTCCTCACGGCATTGCACGCAGCCGCTCATGTGCTCCTCGACCCGGCGGACCTCCCACTCGGCCAGGACGCCGAGAACGTACGGGCCGAGCAGCTCCTCCTCCTCGTGCCGCTGCCGGTTCATGCCACCACCTCCCGCAGTCCAGCGCCCTGCCGGGGTGGCCTGCCCATTCGATTGCCCGCTCGGCCCTCCGTGGTCCCGCCTTGGCGGAACACCTCGCGCAGTGCCTTCAGCGCGTAGTGCGCCCTTGATTTGACCGTGCCCGCCGGGATGCCGAGGCTGTCGGCCGCCTCGGCCACGCTCAGCTGGCGGTAGTACAGCTCCTTGAGAACGTCCCGGTGTTCCGGGGACAACTGGTCGAGGGCGCCCAGCACGGTCATCGTGTCCACGATGGAGTCCGCGTGGTCCAGCTCCACCGGAGGAGCGGCCGCCTCCCCGGAAACCTCGGCGGGGCGTGCCGCCTTGGCCCGGTAGCGGTCGGTGATGATGTTGCGGGCCACCGTCAGCAGCCAGCCGCGCACCGAACCCTTCCCGTTGACCAGCACCTCGGAATGCCGCCAGGCGCGGATGAGCGTCTCCTGGACGACGTCCTCGGCGGCGGCCCGGTCTCCGGTCAGCCGGGTGGCGTACGCGAGCAGGGCGTGGCCGTGCTCCTCGTACACCGACCTGATCAGTGCCTCATCGGTCGAGCCCCGCCGTGTACGGGGCCACAGTGGTCCGGCCATCTCACCCTCTCCGTCTTCCTCGCCCATCTGGTGCGGTCAGAACACGCGCTCCGGCGGCACCCGGTTCATGTGACCCGCGTCACTCCCGTGCGGTGGCGCTCAGGTGCGGCAGGTACGCCCCTCGTTGAGGCAGCGGACGACGGCCGCCATCTGCGCGTCCGTCATGGCGTCCACGAACATCGCGTGGTCCGTCTTGGGGCTGTGCCGCTGCTCGGGGAAGGAGTCGACGGCGACCGGCGCCCCCTGCGGCACGTCGTACGCGAGGGAGACGCGCAGCTGGGGCACGGCGAACGTGCCCTGCGGGCAGACCCCGTTGGCCGCGGGGAAGCCGAGGTGCGAGCGGTGGCCCGGGCTCTCGGTGTCCAGTCCGTTCCAGCAGCTGGGGAAGACGAGCGTACGGGTGAGGCGCTCCCCGGCCGGGCAGCGCGGGTAGCGGGTGGTGAACCGGTCCGGGGAGCCGGAACAGCCCCAGCGGGCACGCACGTCGGCGTCGCTCGCCGCGGTGTACGCCACCGCGTCGCCGGTCATCGCGCGCAGGAAGCGCGGCATCGGCACGACCTTGCCCACCGGGTTGCCGCGGAACTCCACGGAGACCGCCGCCTCGGGCAGGATCTCGCCCGTGTTGCCGTGACCGGCGGAGCCCTCGTGGGGGCGGCTGCCGGCCCGGTCGGTCCGGCGCAGGACGGGCCAGTAGTACGTGGAGCGGTCACCGCCGCGGCAACTGGTCGGGGCGGCCGCCAGGGAGGCGGCGGTCGACATCGCGTCCGTGGTCAGGTTCCCCACGTACGCGTGGGTGTGGTGGGCGCCCGAGCGCAGCCCGGGCGACACCACCAGGTTGTCCTCGTTGTAGTGGCGCTCCTCGTTGCGCCCGCAGTCCACCGTCACGGTGCCCGTCGAGGCGTCGGGTCCGGGCGCCGGATCGCGGGGTCCGGGCGGAACGTCCCGTATGTCCACGTAGTCGCGGGAGTTCATCCCGGAATGCGAGGTTCCGTCGGGGCCCGCCACCCTGGCGGCGCCCAGCACGGCGGCCGTCAGCCCGATGCCGAGCACCAGGCAGACGAGCAGTGTGAGCAGTCGGCGTTCGTTCCCCATGCGGGTCACGGTTGCCGCTGCGCGCCGCAGCGTCAACCTGGCGTCCCGCATGTCGGCCGGAGCCCGCCGCAGGGCACCTTGCGAACTTGCCGAGCCGTCGGCGGACCGCGCACAGTGACCGGCATGACACCCGCTGAGCTCCTGCACGCGTTCGCCCGCGCCCGCGCCCGCCTCGACGGCGGCGAGGTGACCTTCTGGTGGTCCGGGGACATCTGGTCCTGGGCCCCGGACCAGCCGTACCGGCGCGTCTTCGGCTTCGAAGGCCTCAACGTCGCCCGCCTCGTCACGGACGCGGACAGCGGCGGCTTCCAACTGCTGACCAGGGAGGCCGCCTTCTACCTGGATCCGCAGACCCGGGAGATCCTGGAGACCTGGGAGGACAAGCCCGTCGTCCACGTGTGGAACGATCCGGCCAATCTGCGGCTGCGGCCCTTCCCGGTGCCGCTGACCGAGCTCGGGGACCAGGTCTGCTTCAGCCTGGAGATCCCGCTCGCCTATCCGTCGCCGCTGCCGGTCGCCGACTACCCGCTGAACTCCGCCGACGACACGTACCGGGCGCTGGAGCTCTTCCAGTTCTTCGCGCCGGCCACGGTGCTGACGACCGACGAGCCGAGCGTCCCGTCCACCATGTCCTGGACGCGGATGTCCCCGTGGCTGCCGTGGATGGAGCAGGGCCGGCGCCCGGGCGGCCTCACCTTCCACTGCCGGGGCCGGAAGCTGGGCTCGTACGCCGAGGTCCCGGAGCGCACCCGCGCCTACATCGCGGCCCGCCACCCGGAGTACGCCCACGCCCCGGAGAAGTGGACGGAGCCCAACGAGACGAGCTGGACCTACTTCCGCACCCACCACGGCCGCCCCTGACGCCGAGGGCGGTCGTACGCGCCCGGACGCGGCCCCCGGCGCCGAGGTTCGTGTCCGGGTTCAGGGGGTCTGGCACGGGTTGTGCCGGGCCGGTGGCCGAGGGGGGTTCGGGGCGCGGTTGCGGGGTGCGGGACACGGGGGGACCTGGGGATCGGGGCCGTGGGGGCGGGGGGTAGGGTCCGGGGGAGGTGTAGGGGGGCGGCAGGGGTGCGGACAAGGGTTTTCCCTGTATCGGGTTCATCCCCGCGTTGCCTACTGTCTGCCCACCGGCGATCTCTCCCGCTCCGAACGGACCCCGCGCCAACCCCACATGGTGTGAAACCGTCCGGGCGGGCGGATCGCCCGCACCGCCGTTGCCCCAGCCCCGCCGAAGCGGCCGGGACAACGCGGCGAGCAGCGGTGGCCGGGACGGGACTGACCGACCCGTCCCCGGCCCCGTAGCCGCCGGTTCACCTCCCACACAGCTCCAACCGCCCGCTCCGGCCTGCCCGGAAAGGGCTCGCGAAAGGGAACACCGTGCACGCAACGAGACGACGCAGGCTCATATCCGTGGTGGCGATGTCCGTCACCCTGCTCGCCGGCTCCGCCACCGCTTCCGTGGCCCTCGCCGGCTCGGAGCCCGCGCCGGCCCCGGCCGCCGCCTCCACCCTGCCGGCCGCGGGGGCGCCGGCCGCTCCGGACGCCGCGCCGGTGCAGAACCTGATCGTCGGCTACAAGTCCTCCGCCACCGAGGCCAGCTCCAACAAGGCCGCCGCGGACGACGCGGCCGCCAAGGGCAAGAAGGCCGGCAAGAAGGCGAAGTTCGACCGCCGCCTCGGCACCGGTGCCGCCCTCGTCAACCTGGGCGGCTCCGTCGCCCCGGCCGCCGCGGCCGACGTGATGGCCCAGTTCCGCGCCGACCCGGACGTCGCGTACGTCGAGGCGGACTCCCGCGCCTACGCGATGGCCACCCCGAACGACACCGAGTACTCCAAGCAGTGGGACCTCTTCGAGCCCACCGGCGGCATGAACGTTCCTGCCGCCTGGGACAAGACCACCGGCTCCGGCGTCACCGTCGCCGTGATCGACACCGGCTACGTGGCCCACTCCGACGTCGCCCCGAACATCGTCGCGGGCTACGACTTCATCTCCGACGCCGCCGGCGCCCGTGACGGCAACGGCCGCGACAACAACCCCGCCGACGCGGGCGACTGGAGCGCGGCCGGCGAGTGCGGCACCGGCTCCCCGGCCAGCGGCTCCTCCTGGCACGGCACCCACGTCGCGGGCACCATCGCCGCCGCCACCAACAACGCCAAGGGCGTCGCGGGCATCGCGTACAACGCGAAGATCCAGCCCGTCCGCGTGCTCGGCAAGTGCGGTGGCACCACCTCCGACATCGTCGACGCCATCACCTGGGCCTCCGGCGGCACCGTCGCGGGCATCCCGGCGAACGCCACCCCCGCCAAGGTCATCAACATGAGCCTCGGCGGCTCCGGCGCCTGCACCTCCAGCTACCAGAACGCCATCAACGCGGCCGTCGCCCGCGGCACCACGGTCGTGGTCGCCGCCGGCAACAGCAACGCGGACGCGGCCGGCTTCTCGCCCGCCAGCTGCAACAACGTGGTCTCCGTGGCCGCCACCAACCGCACCGGCGACCGCTCGTTCTACTCGAACTACGGCAGCCGCGTCGACGTCTCCGCGCCGGGCGGTGAGACCCGCCGCGCCACCGACACGCCCGGCACCGTCACCACCCCGGAGAACGGCATCCTCTCCACGCTGAACAACGGCGCCACCACCCCGGGCTCGGAGATCTACAAGCCCTACCAGGGCACCAGCATGGCCGCCCCGCACATCGCGGGCCTCGCCGCGCTCGTCGTCGCCGCCAAGCCCTCGCTGACCCCGGCGCAGGTCGAGTCGGCCATCAAGGCCAACGCCCGCCCGCTGCCCGGCACCTGCACCGGCGGCTGCGGCACCGGCATCGCCGACGCCGCCGCGACCATCACCGCCGTCACCTCGGCGCCCGCCCCGGGCTTCGAGAACGGTACGAACGTGAACATCCTCGACAACACCACCGTCGAGAGCCCGATCACCGTCAGCGGAGTCGCGGGCAACGCCCCGGCCGCGCTCAAGGTGAACGTGAACATCGTGCACACGTACATCGGTGACCTGAAGGTCGACCTGGTCGCCCCGGACGGCTCCGTCTACACCCTGCACAACCGCGCGGGCGGCAGCACCGCCAACATCAACCAGCAGTACACCGTGAACGCCTCCTCCGAGGTCGCCAACGGCACCTGGAAGCTCCGCGTCAACGACAACGCGGGCGGCGACACCGGCTTCATCGACTCCTGGAGCCTCGGCTTCTGAGGACCTGACGGCCGCGCCGGCCGGTAGCACCGGCCGGCCGCGCAGTACGGACCAATGAGCCCGCGGACCTGCCGATACACCTCGTATCGGCAGGTCCGCAGCCGTTTCCTGACAGCTGACTGAATTCTGCGTCACAATCCGGGTCCACCCGGCATCCGACCTCGTATTGTCGCGTCTCACAGGACATGCACAGAAGTGGGGACGAGAGGCTGGTGGCTGTTGCGTGGTGGCGGCGACGGGGAACGCTGACACGACCGTCGGACACGGTGAACTGATCAAGGAGGTCGAACGTGCGCTGACCGCTCACGGCAGGGCCCTCCTCACCGGACCCGCCGGCGCGGGCAAGACCGAGGTGGCGGGCGCCGTCGCGGCCGCGGCCGAGGCCCGCCACGAGACCGTGCTGCGCCTCGCCCCCGAAGCCGCCGACCAGTGGATACCGGAGGCCTCGGCCGCCGCGCTCCTCGCCTCCGTGCCCTGCGCCGCGCTCGACCGGCTCTCCGGACCCCAGCGCACCGCCATCGCCCTCCTGCGCCGCGAGACCGACGCACCCCGCGCCGGCCGCGACCACGTCGCGCTGCGCCTCGCCATCGTCGAGGTCCTGCGCACCCTCGCGGCCCGCACCCCCGTCCTGCTCGTCCTCGACAACGCCCAGTGGCTGGACGCGGAAAGCACCGATCTGCTCCGTTTCGCCCTGCGGCTGACCCCGCCCCGCGTACGGGTCCTCGTGGCCGAGTGCGTCCAGGGCGGCGCCCCCGTCGGCGGCCCCCTGTGCGGCCCCGGCACCCCCGCGATCCGGGTCCCGGCGCTCGGCGCCGACGAGGTCGCCGAACTCCTCGCCCGCCACGGCCTCCCCGCCCGCCTCGCCGGCCGCATCCACCAGGCCAGCGGCGGAAACCCGCGCCTGGCCCTCGCCCTCGGCCACTCCCTCGCCGAAGCCGCCGAGGCCCGCGACGCCAGCGCCCACCACGCCGACCCCCTGCCCCTGTCCGGCCAGGCCCGCGAGGTCGCCCGCCGGCTCCTCGCCGAAGCCCCGGCCCCCGCCCGCCGCACCCTGCTGCTCGCCGCCCTCGCGGCCCGCCCGACCACCGCCCTGCTGCGCCGGGCCGGCCGCCCGGACGCCGAGGCCGAACTCGCCGAGGCGGAACGGGCCGCGCTGGTCACCGTGGGGGAGGACGGCGCGGTCACCTTCACCGCCGGGGCCCTGCCCATGGCCCTGGCCGCCGACGCCGGCTGGCCCGAACGCGCCGCCGGACACTCCGCGCTCGCCGCCGCCGTCGACGACCCCGTCCAGGCCGTACGCCACCGCGCCCTCGCCGTGGACACCCCCGACGAGTGGCTCGCCGCCGAGATCACCGAGGCCGCCGCCGCCTGCCGCAGACGCGGCCAGCGGGCCCTGGCCGCCGAGCTCGGCCTGCTCGCGGCGGAGCGTACGCCCACCAACCGGCCCGGGGACGAACTGGCCCGGCTCGTCGCCGCCGCCGAGGACGCCGGCTGGGCCGGCCGCGCCGACCTCGCCCGCCGCGCCACCCGCGCCGTGCTGGCCCGCGACGCCTCGCCCGCCGACCGTGTACGGGCGCGGCTCGCCGTGATCGACGCCGCGGGACAGGCCCTCGCCGCCCTCGACGAGACGTTCGCCCACGCCATGGACGACGCCGCCGGAGACCCCGCCCTGCAAGCGGCCGTACAGCTGCGGATCGCCACGAAGTACAACCTCAGCGACGGCGACCCCGTCCGCTCCCGCGACGCCGCGGCCGAGGCCGGCGCGCTCGCCGCACTCGGCGGCGACCAGGTCGCCGAGGCCATGGCCCTGACCGTACGGGCCCGGATGGGCCGCATCCTCGGCGACCCGGACGCCGAGGACATCCTGGCCGAGGCCCTGGCCCTGCCCGCCCCCGAGGTGCCGCTCGGCATGCGCAACGCGCCGCAGTACCTCGCCGTACGGCACGCCCTGTTCGACGACCGCCTCGACGACGCCCGGCGCCAGCTCCTCGTCCTGCTCCCCGCCGTGCGGCGCACCGGATCCGCCGAGGACGTCTTCGAGGTCCTGCGCAGCCTCACCGAGGTGGAGCTGCGCCGGGGCCGCTGTACGTCCGCGTCCGCGCACGCCCGCCGCGCCCTCGAACTCACCATCGAGGCGGGCCTCTCGCCCGGCCCCGCCTGGTACGCCTCCGCGATGGCCGAGGCCATGGGCGGCAGCTTCGCCCGCGCCGCCGGATACGCCCGGCGCGGCATCCAGGCCTCGGAGGAGGAACACGACCAGGTGTTCCTCTCGCGCAGCCTGTACGCACTCGGCCTGACCGAGCTGGCGACGGGGGAGGCCGCCAGAGCCGTGGCGACCCTGCGCCGCGTCGCCGAACTGGAGGAGGCCCAGCAGGTCGTCGACCCCTCGATCCTGCGCTGGCACGGGGAGCTGGCCGAGGCCCTGGTGGCCGCCGATGCACCCGACGAGGCCGCCGAACTGATCGGTTCCGTCCGCACGGTGGCCGTCGGCCTCGGACGCACCGCCGTGGTCGCCGCGCTCGACCGGGCCCGCGGGCTGTGCCTGTCGGCGCACGGCGAGGCGGACGCCGCCGTGGACCTGCTGGAGGCCACGGCCGAGCGCTTCACCGCGCTCGAGCTCCCCGTGGAGCGCGGCCGTACGCTGCTCGCCCTGGCCCGGGTGGAGCGGCGCCGGCGCCGTCGCGCTCCCGCCCGCGCCGCGCTGCGCGCCGCCGCCGAGGTGTTCACCGCGGCCGGTGCGAAGCCGTGGGCCGAACTCGCCGCGGAGCACCGGGAGCCTGCCCCCGCCCCGGGCGGCGGAGCCGTGGTCCTGGCGGCGCTGACCGAGGCGGAGGCCCGGCTCGCCCTGCTCGTCGCGGAGGGCGCCAGCAACCAGGAGGCCGCCGCGAAGCTGTTCGTCAGCGTCAAGACGGTCGAGGCCCGGCTGACCCGGATCTACCAGAAGCTGGACGTCCGCTCCCGCGCCCAGCTGGCCACCACCCTGCGCACCCGCTGACGGGAGCGCAGGGCGCGGGCGTCAGCAGCCGAGGTTGCCGCCCGGGCTCACGCCCAGGATCTGCGTGAAGGACTGGTACGCGTTGATCCGGCTCTGGACCTGGGCCGGGTTGCCGCCGTTGCACTCCAGGGAGCCGTTGATGGAGCGGATCGTCTCGCCGAACCCGGCTCCGTTGACCATGGCGGCGTGGGCGGTCATGGTGCCCGGCCCGTTCTGGGTGTTCCAGTACCACAGGGCGGTCTTCATGGCGACGGCCGGATCCTGCTCCACGAGGTACGGGTTGGCGAGCAGGTTGATGCCGAGGGCGTCGCCGGCCGCCTTGTAGTTGAAGTTCCAGCTGAGCTGGATCGGGCCGCGGCCGTAGTAGGCGGCCTGCCCGGCGGGACAGCCGTACGGCTGGCTCGCGTCGCAGTAGTGGGGGTAGTTGGCGGTGTTCTGCTCGACGATGTAGACGAGCCCGCCCGTCTCGTGCGAGACGTTCGCCAGGAAGGCCGCCGCCTCGCGCCGCTTGACGGTGTCGTCACCGGTGTTGGCGAAGCCGGGGTACGCCGACAGGGCCGCGACCAGGCCGTTGTACGTGTAGAAGGGGTTCCGGTTCGGGAACATCTGGTTGAACTGGGCCTGCGATACCACGAAACCGGACGGGTTGCCGGGGTCCGGGTCCTGGCCGCCACCGCCGCAGGTGCCGAGGTCGGACCAGACGCCCCACTGCCCGGTGGTGCCGGGAGTCTCGCCCTGCGTCCACCACTTGGCCTGCCAGTTGTGCCCGCTGTACGAGGCGTTCATGCCGCCCGTGTAGACGGCGGAGGAGGACCAGGGGGAGGCGCAGGCCGCGGCCGCGGAGGCCGGTGAGGCGGGGAGGGCGACCGCGAGGCCGACGGTGGCGGCCGCGGCGACGGCCAGGGCGAGTGCTCGGCGGCGAAGCGCACGTATCACGTAACTGCTCCTTCAATGGGGGGAATTGCCGTGGGGGGCATTCCTCGCCACTGAAGCGAAGCTGGTCTGGACCTGTCAAGGTCTAGACCAGCATTCATCCGTTTCGGACAACATCCGGGCCGCCCGCTCCCGCGAACGGGCAGGGCCCGTACGCGCAACGGCGCGTACGGGCCCTGCCGGTCGTTCGGAAGCGGTCAGCTGCCGGCGGAGAGGTTGCCGGAGAGGACCGGGATGTTGCTGAGGATGTGCGAGGCGGAGTCGTCGCCCTTGGCCTGCGTGGAGTTCTCGGTGCACTGCTGGTTCATCGGGTTGTGCAGGACGTTGATGTCCTGGACGCCGACGTTGGCGATGAGGGCCAGCAGGGACTGGGCGTTGACCTTCGCCGGCAGGCCGATGCAGGTCTTGTTGAGGGTGCCCTGGACCAGGCTGAGCTGCGGGCTCATCGCGCCCTTGGTCTCCTGGTTGCCGTAGATCTGCGCGGCGTCGTTGCCGTTGACCGTGTTGACGCCGTTGTCGTTGCCGATCGCCATCGCCGGGGCGGCAACCGCGGCGCCGAGGCCCATCACGGAGGCGGTGACCGCAGTGGTGGCCATGAGCTTCTTGAGCATGAGGTGGTTCCTTCTGTAGCGCTGTTGCATGGGATGGCTGCCCCCGGCGGGACGAGCTGATCAACTGCAATACGCGCGCTTGGTTATCGGCTGTCACCCGGGTGGCCCAATGGGCCCGCCGTGCCCCGGGGTGCGCGAAGGGGCCCCCTCCTGCTCCGTGAGCGGGAGACGGCCCCTGCGTCCGACATCTTCAGGGCGTCGCCGTGGAGACGACCTCGGGCGGTCAGCCCGTCTTGCGGCGGGTCTTCTTGTTCTTGCCGCCCGCGCCACCACTGGCGCCCTGGATCTTCGCCCGGCTCTGGTGGGCCTGCTGTGCGTGGGCACTGCGGGCATTGCGGTCGAGGGCCTCCCGGAACTTGCGCTTGGCCTCCTCGGCCGGCGATTCGTCCTGCGGGGTGTCCGACTCTTCTGCCATGTGTCCTCCTGGGTCGACCTGAAGCCGTCCCAGTCTGTCACCCTCCGTCCCCCCTGACCAGCGAGTTCCGTTCCAGGGGCGCGGGCCGGGCGGGGGCGGGGCGCCGGCCGGGCCCGGTGCGGCGGCCGCGCCGGCCGGATCGGCCCGGGGTCCACGCAAGCGAAATCCCGGGCCTCGCGGGGAGACCCGGGACTTCACTGGTGCACTTCGCTTGACCGCCGTGTTCAACGACGGGCGGTCCCGGAGGTCACGCCCCGCGGATCACGCGCCGCCGCCGGCCGGCAGTACGCGCCGCTGGTGCACCCGCAGCTGCAGGGTGGCGAGGTCCAGCAGCGGGGTGGGCACGCCGAGCGCGCGGGCCCGGGCGGTCAGGTCGCCGAAGACCTGCTCGACCTCCGTGGGAAGGCCGGCGATCAGGTCGCGGTACATCGACGGGGTGAGCGGGGAGCCGGGCGCGGTCACCGTACGGGCCGTGAACGCGAGCTCGGCGTCCGGCACGGGATGCCCGGCCGCTGCCGAGACGGCCGCCGCCTCGGCGAGTACGGACTCCCCGAGCGCGGCGCCCCCTGGCACGGCGCCGACCTCGCCGACGGAGCCGCGCGCCAGGCAGGTGACGGCCGCCAGGGTGCTGATGAACACCCACTTGTGCCACATCGATCCGACGACGTCCGAGGTCCCGGGGCTGTCGATGCCCGCCCCGGTCAGCGTGGCGCGCACGGCGGCCACGCGCGCGGAGGGGCGGCCGTCGAGTTCACCGGTGACCACGACGGACGGCGGGGCCATGCGCACGATGTCGCCGTGCCCGTTCAGGGTGGTCACCACCTTGGCGACGCCGCCGAGGACCGGCGCCCCGCCGAAGCGGTCCGTGAGCAGGTCGAGGTGGGCCATGCCGTTCAGCAGCGGCACGATCGCGGTCCCCGGCCCGACGGCCGGGGCCAGGTCCTTCGCCGCGCGGTCGAGGGCCGTGGACTTCACCGAGAGCAGCACGAGGTCGTACGGGCCGGTCAGCGCGTCCGCGGTCACCAACTCGGGGGTGAGCGTGAGGTCTTCGCCGAGGCCCGTCACCCGCAGCCCGCGCTCGCGCAGGACGGCGGCCCGCGCCGGGCGGACCAGGAAGGTGACGTCCTGCCCGGCCTGGGCGAGACGGGCGCCGAACCAGCCGCCCACGGCGCCGGCGCCGACTGTCAGGATTCTCATGCGGGACAGCCTGCCATGGGACCATGCGGTCCCGCCGGTCCCCGTCGAGGAGAAACCGCGTCAACTCTGCGTGACGCGCAGCGCGTCGCCGACCAGGCGTACCGCGCGGGAGAGGCGGCCCAGCTGCTGGAGTTCGACGGCGTACATCCGGATGGAGCTCTCGATGACGATCTCGGCCACGCCCATCGAGGGCAGTTCGGCCCGGCTGGTCTCCAGGGCGACCCGGACCGCGCGCATCTCGTGCTGCAGCTGGAGCTGGGCGTGCCGGGTGAGGAGGACGGGGCTGCGGGTCAGCGTCGAGTAGCTGCCGTAGCGGGCCGGGAGCAGATCCCGCAGCCAGCGCATGGCCGTGCGTTCCCAGTCGTGGGTACCGGGGGCCTTGACCTGGCAGGGCC
This sequence comes from Streptomyces sp. NPDC001903, assembly GCF_042891345.1. NCBI lineage: Bacteria > Bacillati > Actinomycetota > Actinomycetes > Kitasatosporales > Streptomycetaceae > Streptomyces > Streptomyces sp. NPDC001903. Next base: position 518,743 of record NZ_JBIASZ010000003.1, on the reverse strand, counting down.
AGTCCGGGCTGAGCGTGGTGGAGGCCGTCTGGCGCATTCTCGTCGCTTCCGAATGGTGTCGAACTCTGATCGAGACGTTGGTGGGCGGCCTCGGCCCAGGGGTTGACCGAGGCCGCCACAAGCGCTCTGGTGGATGTCGGTGCCGGGAACGGGCACCCGGCGCGGGGCGTGAGGAGGAGCCGTCCCGCGCGGGTGTCCGTTCTGGGAGGGCGTGGGGTCGCTCTCCTTGGCGTCCGTGGATCCGGCGCGCTGCTTAGTAAACATATATACCGTCGAGTAGACAAGAGAATGAAAAATTACATACGCCTACGGGACGTGAAAGTGGACTGCCTCGTACCGGTTGAAAATCGGCCTTACAGGAAGAATCCGTGCTGGTCGGCGACCTGCTCGTACCCCTCGAGCCGCGCCTGCGTCCGCTCGGGGTCCGCGTCGGCCATCGCCTGCAGCAGGGCCGCGGACAGCATTCCCGGGGCCGCGTACGAGTCGAAGACCAGCCGCGCACCGGTACCCGCGGTCAGTGCCACGTCCGCCTCGTCCACCAGCGGACCCAGAGTGGTGTCGGTGATCAGCGCGATCTTCAGCCCGGCGCTGCGGGCCGCCCGCAGCGCCGACAGGGTCTCCTTGGCGTGCCGGGGCATCGCGAAGGCCAGCGCCCAGGTCCCGCCGGCCTCCCGGGACTGGAGCAGCGCGTCGTAGGCGACGCTGCCTCCACGTGTCACCAGCCGGACATCGGGGTGGATGCGCCGTGCCGCGTACGCGAAGTACTCCGCGAGCGAGACCGAGATCCGCAGGCCCAGGACCGTCAGCGGCACCGAGCGGGCCAGCTCGCGGCCGATGTCGAGCACCTGGTCGGTGTCGGCGAGCAGGCGCCGTACGTTCTCCAGGTTCACGATCTCGGCGTCCACGGCCGCCTGCAGCTCGTTGCGGCGGAACTGCTCGCGGCTCTCCGGGGAGCCCGCCACCGCGCTCAGCGCCATCGGCTGCAGGGCGTCGCGCAGCGCCGGATAGCCGCTGAAGCCGAGGGAGGTGGCGAAACGTGTCACCGACGGCTGGCTGACGCCCACCCGCTCCGCGAGCTCGGTGATCGAGAGGAACGCGGCCTCGGTGAGGTGGTCGACCAGGTACTGGGCGATCCGCCGCTGCCCCGGGGACAGCCGGTGGCCGTCGAAGAGGGCGCGGACCCGGTCCCCGGGGGCCCGCTCATGGACCGGCGGCGCCTGCCCACTCGGCGTGATCGCAGCCGCCTGTGCGCGTGCCTGCTGCCCCGATGACACCGATGGGCCTCCCTCTCATGTCACTCGTCTTCAAACATAGCTCACGCCCTGTGGTCGGGCCGGGCCGGTGCCGGGGGCATGGTCCGCATCTCTCGCGACCCCCGGATGGCGGAAATATGATGTGGTCGGTTCCCCGGCGCAGCGCCCACCGCGAAAGCCGGGAGCCGAGTGCCGAGAGCAGGGACATAAGCAGGGACCTATGGATGCACCCGGGAGCGGTCCATGACCCCGCGCCGAGCCCCGAAGTCGGTGAGCGCCGCCGACCTCCTGAGCACCCTGGGACGGCTCACCGCCCGGGCCCGCGCGGGGGCGGAACTGCAACTGGCCAGGGTGGAGCTCGCCGAGGCCCTGCAGCGCGAGATGCTGCCGGGCTCCCTGCCCGCCCTGCCCGGGCTGCGCAGCGCGGCCCGCTACGCGCCCGCCCGGCACGGCCTGGACATCGGCGGTGACTGGTACGACGGATTCCGGCTGTCCGGAGGCGGGCTGGCCTTCTCCATCGGCGACGTACAGGGCCACGATGTGGAGGCGGCCGCCTTCATGGGCCAGGTCCGCGTCGGCGTGCGCGCGGTGTCCACCGTCGTCGTGGACCCCGGCGAGGTGCTGAGCCGGGCCAACGACGTCCTGCTGTCGATGGACTGCGAGCTCTTCGCCACCTGCACCCTGCTCCGCTTCGACCCCGAGACCCGGGTGCTCGAAAGCGCCCGCGCCGGACACGTGCCCGCCGTCTGGGCCACCGTCGACGGCCGCTACGGCATCACCGACGACGAGGGCGGCCTGCCGCTCGGGGTGGAGCCCGGGGCGCGGTACGCGGTGACCCGGCGCAGGCTGGACCAGGCGGGCTCCATCGTCCTGCTCACCGACGGCGTGGTCGAGGGCCCCTCGTTCCCCATCGACGAGGGACTGGACCGGGTGGCCCGCGTGGTCAGGGAGGCGGCGGGCGCCGACCCCGACGAGATCGCCGCCGAAATCATGAAGGTGGCCGATTCCACCGGCCACGCGGACGACGCGGCGGTGCTCGTCCTCAGCCACGACGCGGCAGGACCCGCGCGCCGCTAGGGGGCGTCCGCAAAGTCCCGCCTGCCCCGCGGCGCCCGGCACGCGCTCTCGGCGCACCGGACGAAATCCCGAGTACGTCCAGTACACGGGCTTCCGCCCGGCACACCGAGAGCACGCACCGAACGCCGCGAGACCGCCCTTCGGGCGGACGGCGCTACTTTGCGGACACCCCCTAGGGGGTGTCTCGCCGATCATGCCGGGCTCGCGGCGGTGGGCACCGCGCCTCGCCGCGTTGTCCTCGGTCGCCGACGTCCCCCAGCTACCGCTGGGAGGTGCCCCCACCGCGTCGCCTCCCTCGTCCGCCTTGCGATCCACGGCGCCCACCGCCGCTCCCTGATCCGGCCCGATCGACAAGACACCCCCTAGCGCGTGTCACGGCCCGCCCGGGGCGGCGGTTGTTGTCTGATGCTGTGGTGCGCACCGAGGAATGGCGGCGTTTCAGGGGAACCCTTCTCGGGATCCTCGTCGTCGCCACCGCCTACTACGCCTCAGGACGGATCGGCCTCCTGCTGCGCGTGGAGGTCGAGGGCGCGGTGGTGACGCCCCTGTGGCTGCCCACCGGCATCGCGGTCGCCGCCCTGCTCTGGTTCGGACTGCGGATGTGGCCGGGCATCGCCCTCGGCACCTTCTTCGCCATCGAACACCTCGCCAGCTTCCAGCTCGCCGACGTGGGCATCATCGTGGGGAACACCGTCGCGCCGGTGTGCGCGTACCTGCTGCTGCGCCGCGTGGGCTTCCGCGTCGAGATCGACCGGCTGCGGGACGGCCTGGCCCTGGTGTTCCTGGGCGGGCTGGTGCCGATGATGCTCAGCGCCTCCATCGGCACCGCGGTGCTGGTGGCCACCGGTGACCTGGATCCCTCCGGCTTCTGGCCGGTGTGGTCGGCGTGGTGGGCCGGCGACGCGATGGGCGTGCTGGTGCTGACTCCGCTGCTGCTCGTGGTGCCCAGGGTGCGGATGCCCCAGGACGCCTACCGGGTCGCCGAGGGGGTGGGGCTGGCCGTCGCCGCCGGGATCGTCGTGCTCGTGGCGACCCGGAGCTCGCTGTCGCTGCTCTTCCTCGTCTTCCCGCTGCTCATCTGGTCGGCCGTACGCTTCCAACTGGCGGGCAGCGCGCCCTGCGTGCTGCTCGTGTCCGTCGTGGCGATCTCGGCGGCGACCGACGAGGCCGGACCCTTCGCCGGCCACTCCCTCTTCGAGATCATGGTCAACCTCCAGGCGCTCAACGGCTCGGCGGCCCTGACCGCGCTGCTGCTCTCCGCACTGGTCACCGAGCAGAACAACATCCGCGAGGAGATCGAGCGGGTGTGCGAGGACCTGGCCGAGGTCGTCGAACGGCTCGCCCCGGGCAGATCGGGGGAGTGACCGGCCCCGCTCACGCGAGGGCGCCGGCGGGCGGCAGCGCGTCCGCGACGGCGCGCGCGAGGGCGTACGGATCCCCGCTCGGCCGGGTCGGATGACCGGTCGTACGGTGCGCCCAGGCGTCCTCGACGGCGTACCAGTCGACGGGCCGCGGCGCCGCTCCCGAGACCAGGGCCCGGTCCAGCGAGTCGAAGTACCGCGCCCAGCGCGGTGCGTAGAACTCCTCCAGCAGCCCGGCCCATTCGCGGTTCGCGTAGTCGTGCAGCGAGGAGGGCGGCTCGCTGGCGGTACGGGCGCCCCACGTGGTCAGCAGGGAGCGGGCGTCGTATTCCAGGCGGTCGCGCTCCGCCTCGTCCGCGCCCCAGGACCGGGCGGCGGCCGCCCACCGCCCGAACAGGAAGTGCCGGTCGGAGCCGGTGACGGCCGCCAGCAGCCGCTCGTCGCGCTGCCACTCCCCGACCAGCAGCCGGAACCGGCCCAGGTCCTCGGCCCCGTAGGCGGCCCTGATCCGCGGCAGCAGCACCCGGGAGTGGTTGGCGAGGGCCTGGCGGGCCGTGTCCACCAGGTCGTAGCGGTACGCGCTCGAACCGCGCAGCCGGGGCGAGACCTTCAGCAGCGCGTCCAGCGCGGTGCGCACCGAGGCCGCCGGATAGCGCATGCCCCCGGGCGTCCAGGCGCTCGACCTGTTCGCCGTCAGGCTCGGGCGGGCCGTGAACAGGCCGTCCTGCGGCTGGGCGGAGTCCGTCCCCGTGCTGTAGGGGCCGGTGCGCAGGGCCTCCCAGGCGGCCGCCGCGTACCCGTCCCCGCCGCCGTAGCGGCGGCGCGCATAGGCGGCGAACCACTCCTTCCGGTCGAGGGGACCGGGCTCCCAGGCCAGATCGGTGAAGAGCGCGAAGGCCGCCGGATCGACCCCGCCCGCCTCCGGCATGTACGCGATGCCGGCCAGCGCGCTGTCCGGCTTGGCCCGCCACGCGTCGAACCGGCGCAGCCAGACGCCCGTGTTGGCGCCGATCGTCGTGTGCCCGCCGAAGTTGTGGATCGTGCCCAGCGCGTACGGGGTGTGCGCCCAGGAGGTCTCGCGGTCCAGGTTCTCGTAGCGCTCGGACATCCCGTCCACGATCAGCATCCGCGAGGTGTCCACCCCGGAGAGCAGTTCCCTGGTCGGATCGTCCTGCCAGCCCAGTACGGCCCAGATCGCGCCCGGGTGCGCCGCGTCGAGGGCCCGCTGCACGGCGCCCGCGGCCGCCCGCACGTCGACGGAGGCCGCCGTCCCGCCCTCGTGCAGCGGGCTCATCCGGTACATCGCGCTGTCGCCGAACCGGGCGCGCTGAGCGGCGTAGTAGTCGGCGGCGAGATCGGCGAAGACGGGACCGGCGGGATCCAGCCAGTCGGGCCGGGCGAAACCGTCCCAGGTGCCCTGCGGGTGGACCCGGGCGCCGGGGTTGCGGTCGGCGAAGCCGGGCGGCACGGTGCCGAAGTAGCCGGGCAGGACCGGGGTCATGCCGAGGGCGCGCAGCTCGTCGGCGACCCGCGCGCCGAGCGCCGCCCGCTCCTCGACCAGCCGCTCGCCGACCGGCCCGCCGAACCCGCTCAGGTTCTGCAGCAGCCACCAGCCCTGGTGGGCGGGGCCCGGGATCCACGCGCGCAGTTCCGCCGCCGTGTACCCGTGCCGCCGCAGGGCCGCGTAGTACGGATACTCGGCGCCGACCTGGACCAGTACCTCGTTGATGCCGTGCAGGGCGAGCAGGTCGATCTGGCGCAGGCGCTCCTCCCAGGTGCGGTACGCGCCCGCGTACCCGTCGTCGGTGTCGTTGAGGGCGTACCGGTGGCGGACCAGGGCGGTGCGGGTGACCGGCCGCGGGAGGCCGGGCAGGACGTCGGGGAGCGCGCCCAGGCTGTCGCCCGGCCAGCCGATGTCCACCCGGGCCACGTTGCGCAGGTACCAGCCGACCCCGGTCAGCGCGGTCGCGGGCGTACTGCCCCGGACCACGACGGCTCCCGGCCGGCCGGACACGGTGAAGCGGTCCTGGCCGTCGGCGCCGCGGGGGCCGGGCAGGAGGGTGAACTGGAGGGCGTGCCGCGGCGGCAGCAGCCGGCGCAGCGCGGCCCGGGCGGCGGGCAGCCGGGAGCGTGCCGACCCGGCGGAGGGGACGGCCGGGGCCGGTGCGGCCGCGACCGCAGGCCGGGGGACGGGCAGGGCCGGGGCCCCGCCCGGGGCGGCCGCCAGGGCCAACAGCGCGAGGAGGGCCGGGAGCCCGGACCGGCGGGACGGCCTGGGCCGGTCGGATCGTGGCATCGGGGGTCCTCCCGGGTCGGCGTCCCCGCAGGGCGGCAGCCCGATAACGCCACCGGGAGGAGGAGGTGACGGGCCGACGGATGCGCACAGCCCGTACCGCCGAACCGACTCCTCCTCCCGGGCCGGTCCGTCGGCGCCTTCATCACCGGCGGGAAGAGCACGGCGCTCGTCCGCGGCGGCCGCGCAAACGCGCCCACCCGGCGGCGGAGGAGCTCCGCTGCCGGGTGGGCGGTGGGGAGAGAGGGGAGGGGGGAGAAGCGGCCTCACCCCTCGGGCGCGCGGCCCTTGAGGACGCGGCCCGTGAGGAGCCGGCCCTCGAGGACTCAGCTCTTGGGGACCTGGATGACGACGGTGTTGCACACCTTGTCGGCGAAGGTCTGCTTCTTGTCGTCCCACAGCGGCCACAGGAAGCCGATGTAGCAGGGGATGCCGTCGAGGGCGTGGGCCAGCTTGCGGACGAAGGCCATGCCGAACCCGAGGAAGGCGCCGTCGGCCTCGCGGCGCAGGCTGATGCCCACGACCTTCTTGCCGATCGTCTGGCCGGTGGTGCCTTCCTTGTAGAGCTGGAAGATGGCCATGCCCAGGGCGTACAGCCACCCGATCATGAAGAAAACGCCGGGGCCGGAGTTCGCGGGGTCGCTGCTGGCGGCCAGGTCGATGAAGCCGAGGGCGTACATCGGGCCCGCGATGATGAGTCCGTCGAGCAGGTACGCACCGAAGCGCTGGCCCCAGTGCGCGAGCGGGGGCATGCCCGAACCCGGCATGCCGGGCATGCCGGGCGGCGGGTAGGCGCCGTACGGCGGAGGGGTCTGCTGCGGGGCCTGCTGGGGGTAGCCGTACTGCGGCGGGACGCCCTGCGGAGGCTGCTGCGGGTAGCCGTACTGCGGGGGCACGCCCTGCGGGGCCTGCTGCGGGTAGCCGGGCTGACCCTGCGGGGGCTGCTGGCCGTACGGGTTGTTCGGGTCGCCGAAGCTCATGGCGAAAACTCTCCGGTGTCGGAAACGGGGACGTAGCGGATGGATCGGAGGAACATCACCATGTATCCGGTTTGCCCCCCTGAGCTGCCGCGATCTAGCGCGCATCATCGTGGTCGCTCCATCGACCACTTGTCCAATCCGGCCAGAACGGCTCCTTTTCGGCCCTCGCGTTCGGCCGGCCGCACCGCGGTGGCCGAATCCGATGAGTGCGAATTCCCCGGCCTTGTGACCCGGTGGTAACTTCCGCGAGTTGATCTTGCCGGTCGCCCCCTCGCGGCGACGGCGATCCCTCTCGCAAGGAAGTCACCGTGCACCGCCACACCCCCCCGCTCCGCCGCCCGTCCGTTCACCGTCCGTCAGCCCTCGCCGCCCGCGCGGCGGTTCCGGCGGCCCTGCTGGCCCTGTTCGCCGCCGTCCCGGCCGCGGCCGCCCCGGCGGCCGGCCCCGGGCCCTCCGCCCCGGCGCCCCACCTCGACGCGGTGGAGCAGACCCTCCGCCAGGTTTCCCCCGGCCTCGAAGGCCAGGTCTGGGAGCGCACCGGCGGCAACCTCCTCGATGCCTCGACGCCCGGCGGCGCCGACTGGCTGCTGCAGACCCCCGGTTGCTGGGGCGACGACACGTGCACCGCGCGCCCGGGGACCGAGCAGCTGCTCGCGAAGATGACCCGGAACATCTCCCAGGCGACGCGCACCATCGACATATCGACCCTGGCGCCGTTCCCCAACGGAGCCTTCCAGGACGCGATCGTCTCGGGCCTCAAGTCCTCGGCCGCGCGGGGCAACAAGCTCAAGGTGCGCGTGCTGGTCGGCGCCGCGCCGGTCTACCACCTCAACGTGCTGCCCTCGAAGTACCGGGACGAGCTCGTCGCCAAGCTGGGCGCGGACGCCCGCAACGTCGACCTCAACGTCGCCTCGATGACGACCTCGAAGACGGCGTTCTCCTGGAACCACTCCAAGCTCCTCGTGGTCGACGGCCAGTCCGTGATCACCGGCGGCATCAACGACTGGAAGGACGACTACCTGGAGACGGCCCACCCCGTCGCCGACGTCGACCTCGCCCTGCGCGGGCCGGCCGCCGCGTCCGCTGGCCGCTACCTGGACGAGCTGTGGTCCTGGACCTGCCAGAACAAGAGCAACATCGCCAGCGTCTGGTTCGCCTCCTCCAACGGCGCCGCCTGCATGCCGACCATGGCCAAGGACAGCGCCCCCGCCACGCCTCCGGCGGCCCCGGGCGACGTACCGGCCGTCGCCGTCGGCGGACTCGGCGTCGGCATCAAGCGCAACGATCCGTCGTCGGCCTTCCGGCCCGCACTGCCCAGTGCCCCGGACACCAAGTGCGTCGTCGGCCTGCACGACAACACCAACGCCGACCGCGACTACGACACGGTCAACCCGGAGGAGAGCGCCCTGCGGACGCTGATCTCCAGCGCGAACCGGCACATCGAGATCTCCCAGCAGGACGTCAACGCGACCTGCCCGCCCCTGCCCCGCTACGACATCCGCGTCTACGACGCCCTCGCGGCGCGGATGGCGGCCGGGGTCAAGGTCCGCATCGTCGTCAGCGACCCCGCCAACCGCGGCGCCGTGGGCAGCGGCGGCTACTCCCAGATCAAGTCGCTCTCGGAGATCAGCGACACCCTGCGCGACCGCCTCGCCCTGCTGACCGGCGACCAGGGCGCGGCCAGGGCCACGATGTGCTCCAACCTCCAGCTCGCCACGTTCCGCAGCTCCCAGAGCCCGACCTGGGCCGACGGCCACCCGTACGCGCAGCACCACAAGGTGGTCTCCGTCGACGACTCGGCCTTCTACATCGGCTCCAAGAACCTCTACCCGGCCTGGCTCCAGGACTTCGGCTACGTGGTGGAGAGCCCGGCGGCCGCCGCCCAGCTGAACACGCAGCTCCTGGCCCCGCAGTGGCAGTACTCCCGCGCGACGGCCACGATCGACCACGAACGCGCCCTCTGCCAGTCCTGACCCCTCCGCCGGCCACGCGCGGCCGCCCCCGGCAGCCACCACCGGGGGCGGCCGCGGCAATCGGGCCGGGGCAACCGGGCCGCGGTCGCGCCGCCACCGAGCTGCTCGTGCAGTGCGCCCCCGGCGGCCGCGTCGGCTTCATCCGCCGTTCGCCGGGGGCGCACAAGCTCGGCCGGGAAAGACCCCCCTCACCCCGGCCACCACCGTGGCCGCCGCCCGGGAGCGACCATGACCTCTGCCCCGACGCCCTCCGCCCGGCCGCGCGAACAGCGCCCGCGCCGGTACCTGATGTGCCGCCCCACCCACTTCGACGTGGTGTACGCGATCAACCCCTGGATGGATCCGGAGAAGCCGGTCGACGCCGGCCTCGCCGTCCTCCAGTGGGAGCGGCTGCGCGAGCTGTACCGCGACCTCGGGCACACCGTCGAGCTGATCGAGCCGGTACCCGGCCTGCCCGACATGGTGTACGCGGCCAACGGGGCCACCGTCGTCGGCGGCCGCGTCCTCGGCGCCCGCTTCCGCAACGCCGAGCGCGTCGCCGAGGGGCCCGCGTACCTGGACTGGTTCCGGGAGAACGGCTTCACCGAGCTGCACGACCCGCAGTACGTCAACGAGGGCGAGGGCGACTTCCTCGTCACCGACGGCCACGTCCTGGCCGGGTACGGGTTCCGCAGCGACGAGCGCGGCCACCGGGAGGCGGAGGCCTTCTTCGGCCGCCCCGTCATCGGCCTGGAGCTGGTCGACCCGCGCTACTACCACCTCGACACGGCGCTCGCCGTACTCGACGGCGACGAGATCATGTACCACCCGGAGGCCTTCGCCCCCGCCGCCCGCGCCCTGCTGGAGACGCTCTTCCCCGACGCGCTGCTCGTATCCGCGCAGGACGCCGCCGTGTTCGGGCTGAACGCCGTGAGCGACGGGCTGAACGTGGTGCTCCCCGAGGCCGCCGAAGGGCTGGCCGGGCAGCTGCGCGAGCGCGGCTTCCACCCCATCGGCATGGACCTGTCCGAACTGCTCAAGGGCGGCGGCAGCGTCAAGTGCTGCACCCTGGAGATCCGGCCCTGACCCTTCCCCGTCCTGCCGGTGTGCCGCGGCCCCGGGCGGGGTCGCGGCACACGGCGGGTGCGGATGCGCGGATGCGGGGTCAGTGGAACAGCATCGAGGCGTCACCGGCCGGCGTCGTGACCGAGCCGGGGCACAGGAAGCTGCCCGAGGTCTTGGTCGCGGTGAAGGCCTGGTTGACGTACTTGCGGGTGGCTCCGTCACGGTTCCACGTGATGTTCGTGGCCTTGTAGCGGCAGGAGATGAAGCTCTGCTTGCCCGTGATGTCGATGGCGTCCGTCTTGGCGAGGCCCGCGGCGTCGTCGAAGGCGAACGCGGGGTTGTTGTTGAGGGAGGCGGTGATGCCGCCGTTGCATCCGAGGTTGCCGCCGGGTGCGTTGATGGTGGTGCGGTCGACGGTCAGCGCGCTCGGGGGATTGGCGCTGGTGCGTGCGTTGGTCCAGGTACAGGTGTTGCCGGCGACGACGATGACGCCGTCGAGCCGCTGATCCGCGGTGGGGCCCAGGGCCGTCGCCGACGTCGCCGCGCCGACGATCACCGCTGCTGCCAGTACGGCCGCGCCCGGCCATGTCGAGATCCTCATGCTGTCGCTCCTCTTCGCCACGTCCTCGTGGGGTGTGAAGCGGGGCCCTGAGGGGCCCCGCCGGCGTGCGCCCGGCCTGACGGAGGCGGTTTCCGTACCGGCGCGGGGAGAGAGCTTTCGAGACACGCCAGGGAACGTCCCACAGGGACCTTGAAATGTCAGGACCATGTCAAGCTATTGGCTGGAGTTCGCCCCAGGCCGGGCGGAGCACGCGGTGCGCGCGCAGGCGGGCGACTTCCTCTTCCCTGTGCACGGTGTGGAACGGATCGGGCCCCGTTGCGGTCTAGCCCTGTGCGACCGCACGTGCGGCGCCGCCGGACCGAGGGTCCGTGCCGACCAGGCCAGCGCAGAGAGTTCCCCTGATCCGTGAGTCTCACCAGCAGTACGCTCCTGATCCTCGTCGTCCTCACCACGGTGCTGGCCTTCGCCGCCGCCGTACGGCTGTGGCCACGCCTCGGCCGCCGCGGCGGGCGGCCGGTGCTCGGCCGGGTCGGTGTCGTCCTGACGCTCCAGGTGCTGCTCCTCGCCTCAGTCGGCCTCACCGCCAACCGGACCTTCCTGCTCTACGGTTCCTGGGCGGACCTCGCCGGCGCGGAGCGGCCGATGCCCTCCCTGGGCCAGGACGCCTCCGCGGGCGCCGCGGTGCGCGTCCTCGGCCACCAGCCGACCGACGTCCCCGGCGGCGGAACGCCCCACATCGGCGGGAGGATCGAGAAGATCAGCCTGCGGGGCGAAGGCTCCAAGGCCGTGGTCCAGGCGTACGTGTACCTGCCGCCCGAGTACTTCCAGAAGGGGAACGAGAACGTGAGGTTCCCCGCCACGGTGGTGCTCACCGGCTTCCCGGGGATGGCCGAGAACCTGCTCAAGGGACTGGACTACCCGAAGACGGCGTGGAGGCTCGCCAAGCAGAAGAAGATGCCGCCGATGGTCCTGGTGATGATGCAGCCCTCGGTCATACCGACCCGCAACACCCAGTGCGTCGACGTGCCGGGCGGCCCGCTCAGCGAGACCTTCTTCGGCACGGACCTGCCCAAGGCCGTCTCCGGCGCCTACCGCGTCGGCACCTCACCCTCGAACTGGGCCATCATGGGGGACTCCACCGGGGGTTACTGCGCGCTGAAGGTCGCGCTGGAGCACCCGGAGCACTACGCGGCCGGAGTGGGCCTGTCGACGGACTACAAGCCGGAGCTGGACCAGGACTCCGGTGATCTCTTCCACGGGAACACCGCCGAGGAGAAACGATCCGACCTGCTGTGGAGCCTGGACAACCTGCCGCAGGGCAAGTCCTCCTTCCTGGTGGCGACCTCCAAGCAGGGCGAGCCGAACTACAAGGACACGCAGAAGTTCGTGGCGAAGGTGAAGGCGCCGGCGCGCGTCTCGTCGATCACGCTCGACAGCGGCGGCCACGGCTTCAACACGTGGCGCCGGGAGATCCCGCCCGCCCTGGAATGGCTCGGCGGCCGCATCTCCGCGGAGTGAGCCGGCCCCGGCCGGGTGGGTGAGCCGCGCTCACCCGCCCGGAGCAGCCCGCCGCCCCGCCCCGCCGACCCGCGCGGGCCTGCGCCCGGATGCGGCCCCGGCCGTCCGGGCGGAGGCTGGGGCCATGCACCACGCGCCGATCCTCGTCCACCCGATCGCCCCGGCCGGCGGCCGCCGCGTCTCCCTGCGGGCCGAGGGCCGGGACACCGTCCTCGGTCTGGCCTTCAACGACGCCGACGTGATCGAGTTCCTGCGCCGGGCCGGCGTACCCGACCCCGACGACGTGGTCCTCGGCGACTCGGAGCTCGTCGAATGGCAGGGCGACGAACCCCACACCTACGCGGCGCAGCCCTCCGACACCGACATCCCGTGACTCTCCGTCCCGAACCCCCGCGCCCGGGCGGCCGGGAAGGCACCATGGGGGGCGGTGGCTGACCCAAGCCGTCCGTTCGGGAGAAGAAGGGGAGACGGCATGCTGAAGGCCTTCGCCGACCTGTCCACGCCGCTCGTGGCCGATGCCTGCGTCCGGAGCGGGGTGCCGCTGCGCGTGGCGCCGCCCGGGATCCGCACCGTCCTGCCCGGCCACCGGGTCGCGGGCCGTGCGCTGCCGGTGCGCCACTACGGCAGCGTCGACGTGTTCCTGGAGGCGTACGGATCCGCCGAGCCGGAGGACGTCCTGGTCATCGACAACGGCGGCCGGACGGACGAGGCCTGCGTCGGCGACCTCTCCGCGCTCGAGGCGGAAGCCGCCGGCGTGAGCGGTCTCGTCGTCTGGGGGCTGCACCGCGACACGGCCGAGCTGGCCGAGATCGGCCTGCCCGTCTTCAGCTACGGAAGCCACCCCTCCGGGCCGCTGCGGCTGGACGAGCGCGAGCCGGAGGCGCTGGTCACCGCCCGGTTCGGGCCGCATCTCGTCGGCGGCTGGGACTTCGTCTTCGGCGACGCCGACGGGGTGCTGTTCGTGCCCGCCGACCGGGTCGAGGAGGTGCTGGACATCGCGCTCACGATCCGCGAGACCGAGCGCGAACAGGCCCGCCGGATCCGCTCGGGCGAGACCCTGCGCAGCCAGACGGCCTTCGCCGACTACCTGGTCCTGCGCGACGCCGACCCCTCCTACACCTTCCGCCGGCACCTGCGCCGGATGGGTGGCGCCGTCGAGGAGTGACGGCGCCCGCCATCCGGATCACGCCGCCGGGCACGCCGTGTCCCCGGCCGGCAGGGCGCCGTCCAGCAGGTAGCCCTCGACGTACGCGTCCACGCACGCGTTGCCGTTCTGGAACTGGCCGTGGTCGCCGCCCTCGACGGTGACCAGCCGCGACCCGGCCAGCCCGCGGTGGGCGCGCACGGCCGCCTCGTAGTAGGTCGCCGGGTCGTTCTTCGAGTTGAGCATCAGCACCGGCGGCAGCCCCTCGCCGGTCACCTTGACGCGCGGCGCCTTGGAACGCGGCCAGTTCGCGCAGACCGAGGCGAACGTCAACTCCCGCGCCCCGGCCAGCGGATGGGTGCGCGTGGCCTCGGCGCTCTCCTTCACCCAGTACCGGAGGTCGCGGTTCCACGGGGTGTCGCCGCAGGTGACCGAGAAGAAGTCGGCGACGAACTCCGCGCCCATGAGGTGCCTCAGCCTGTCGGCGACCGCCTTGCGCGTCTGCGCCGGAGCCTGCTCGGGATGGGCCAGGAAGCCGAGGAGCGCGGCGAGGTCCGCGAACTGGTCCGCGTTGTACAGGGCGTTGGTGGCCGCCGCGTCCAGGTGGTTCGGCGTGATGACCGTCCCCTCGACGTCCAGCGGCCGGTCGTGCAGGGCGGCGCGCACCCGCTCGTACGAGGCCCGCGCCTCCTCGGCGGTGCGCCCCTGGTGGTACGTGGCGTCGTTGGCCGCCAGCCACGGCAGGAAGTCCTGCTCGAAGCGGCGCTGGAAACTCATCGGCTGCCCGGTCAGGAAGGACTGCCAGTCCCCGGTGAAGTCGATGTTGCTGTCGAGGACGACCCGCTCCACGCGGCGGGGGAACCCGGTCGCGTAGTACGCCCCGAGGAAGGTGGCGTACGAGGGCCCGTAGTAGGAGATCCTCTCCGCGCCGAGCAGCTCCCGGTACAGGTCCATGTCGTGGACGGCCTGATCGGTGGTGATGTACGGCAGCAGGGCGCCCGAACGGCGCTCGCAGTCCCGTACGAACTCCCGCGCCCGGTCGAGGGTCCGCCGGACGGCGGCCGCCGAGCGGTCGCGCAGGTCGCCGCCGCCGAACATGGCGTCGACCTCGTCCTGGTCCGAGCAGACGACCTTCGTGCTGGCGCCCACCCCGCGCTGGTCGAAGCCGACGATGTCGTACGCGGCCGCCAGCTTCGGGCTGTACGAGGCGAGCCGGGCCGGCCGGGGGAGCCCCGAGGCCCCGGGACCGCCGGCCGCCATCATGAGCACGCCCCGGCGCTTCGCCGGATCCGGTGCGCGGTGGCGGGAGACCGCGATCGTCAGGTCGGGGCCGGAGTCCGGGTGGTACCAGTCCCGCGGCACGGACATCGAGGCGCATTCCAGCGGACCCTCCGCGCAGGGCCGCCAGTCGAGCTGCTGCTGCCGGTACCGGCCCGGCACCGGCGGGGTCGCGGCCCCGGCCGCCGCGGCGCTCGCGGCGCCCGCAGGGACGACGGGCAGGGCGGCCGCGGCGAGCAGGGTGCAGGCGGCGGCTGCGAGCCAACGCCCGGGCTTCTTGAACACGTGCATCTCTGAACTCCCCCTGGGATACGGCTGGTCCCCTTGATCGTCCCGCGCGGGCCGCCGCGCGCTCGATATCCCTGCCATCCGTGTCCGGGGTGGTGCCAGTGCCACCGTGCGGCGGTGCGGCGGCTTTGCCCGGGGGCGGGGAGTCCGTAGCAGAACCGATACTTCAAGCCTCGGTGACGTGTATCGCACGCAGCGCTACATTGCCCACGCCCCGCGGCTGCGGGGAGGTGCGGGCCGTACGGCCGGGGGAGGGGCATCGACGATGGGCTCTGGAGTCTTCGCGAAGCTGGGGAGCGCGATCACGGCCAAAACGGCCGCCGTGGCCGCCGCGGGCGCCCTGGTGGTGTCCGGCGCGGTGGGGGCCGGCGTATGGGCGCTGGGGGACGGCCCGCGGCTGGCGGTCGTCCAGCGCAGCGTCTCCGTCCAGGTCGCGGCGGGCGGTGAGCAATCCGCCGTCGCCGCCTGCCAGGCGCACGAGAAGGCGCTCGGCGGCGGGTACGCGATCACCGGCGGCGGCTTCGCCACGAACAGCCTCTTCGTCGGCGATGCCTGGCTGGCGGCCGCGTACAACCCGGACGCCGCGCCCGCCACCCTCACCTCGTACGCGCTGTGCGTCAACGCGAAACCGGAGTTCCTGGGCGGTGTCACCTGGTCCGAGCAGGCGCACGCGTTCCACGACCGGGGCAACAAGGTGACGGCCACCGGCGGCGGGTTCATCCACGACCTCACGACCGAGGGGCCGTTCGCGGAGGCGGCCCGCCACGCCTCCGCCTCGCCCTCCTGCCCCGGGGACTTCACCTCGCTGGGCACCGAGTTCCGTGCGGGCCGTACGGTGACGGGCCGGGGCGTCGCACCGGTCCCGCTCGACACCCTGACCACGAAGTCGGTGTTCGCCGGCGAGGCCAAGGCCGTGCCGTACGCCGCCCTCAACCCGGGCACCCGGCTCAGCCCCGGGGTGTTTCCGCTCCACTCGTCCGAGAACATCGTGCGCCAGACCCGGATCGAGGACCCGCAGCCGCCGGAGGCGAACTACGCGGTGGCGCTGCGTCCGATCTGTGTCCGGCTGAAGGACGTGTCCGTGGCCACCGCGAAGGTGACGGTGGCGGCGGGCGGCAGCGCCGACGCGGCCGTGTCCTGCCCGAAGGGGAAGCTGGTGGTCGGAGGCGGCTTCCAGTTCCCCGCCGAGAACGAGACGGGAGCCGCGGAGGCCCCGGCGCGCTTCTTCGGCGACGGGTGGCTGTACGCGCCGACGGACGCACCGGCGGCGGGCGGTGAGCCCTCGGGCGCCAAGGTGAAGGCCTGGCACGTCACCGGAAGGAACCAGCAGAAGGCCGGTCTCGACTACCACGACTCGGTCTGGATCGAGCACAGCGACCGCGAGACGCTCACCGGCAACGGCTACTTCGACACGCACCGCCGCGGTCCGGACGACCAGGAACTGCGGGTCGCACCGGTGCCGGACGGTCAGTCGCTGGTCGCCAGCGCGGTCTGCGCGAAGATCGACGCCAAGCCCACCGAGCCGGCCAAGGCCCCCGCCCCGCCCTCCGTCTCCCGACCGGAACTGCCGCACGCGCTCGATCCGGGGCCGGGTACGACGGACGGTACGGTCCCCGCGTCGCCCTCACCCTCCGCCCCGGCCCCCGGCGCTTCGCCGTCGGCCAGCCCGTCCGCCCAGCCCGGTACGACGCCCACGCCCGGCGGCCCCAACAGCCCGGGGACCCCGACCAAGAGCGGCCCGAGCCGGCCGGGCACCCCGTCGCAGAGCGGCTCGCCGACCCGGCAGCAGCCGCAGCCCCCGGCGGTGGGCATCCAGCAGCCGTCCGGCGGCGGCCAGTTGCGGCGCGGCTGCGAGGAGTCCTTCGCCGGAACGGCCCGGACCCGCCCTGACGACCGGCCCCTCACCGACCCGCAGTACACGAGCTGGCGGATCACGGGCCCGAACGGGCCGGTGACGCTGGGCGCGGGCGCGTCGGGCCGCTTCCTGGTCCCGCTGCTCCCGGACGGGACGTACAAGCTGGTGTTCAGCGCGACCGATCCGGCGGCCGGACTCACCGGCAGCGCGGAGATCTCGGTCAGAATCGTCGGCTGCATCCGCTGACGGGGTGGCCGGGGCCCGGGACGAAGAGGATCATGAGGGAGGCGCCGGCCCGCCGGGCCCCGCCCCGCCACCGAGTCCAGGAGGTACGTGTGTCTGCCGCGTCGAGCTATGCATCCGGGGTCTTCGAAGTACCGCTGCTGGGCGACACGATCGGCGAGAACCTGGACCGAACCGTCCGCCGGTTCCCCGACCGCGACGCCCTCGTCGACCTCGCCGCCGGGCGCCGGTGGACGTACGCGGAGCTCGCCGCCGATGTCGACGCCCTCGCGCTGGGCCTGCTGGACCTGGGCATCGCCAAGGGGGACCGGGTCGGGATCTGGGCGCCCAACCGCGCCGAGTGGACGCTGGTGCAGTACGCCACGGCCAAGATCGGGGCGATCCTCGTCACCGTCAACCCGGCGTACCGCTCGCACGAGGTGGAGTACGTCCTGCGCCAGGCCGGGATCCGGCTGCTCTTCGCGGCGGAGCGCTTCAAGTCCTCCGACTACGCCGGGATGATCGAGGAGGTCGCGCCGCGCTGCCCGGACCTGGAGTTCACCGTCCTGCTGGAGGCCCCCCGGTGGGCCGCCCTCCTGGAGCGGGGCCGCGGCGGCGATCCGGCCGACCTGGTACGGGCGGCGGCGGAGCTGAGCCCGGACGACCCGGTCAACATCCAGTACACCTCGGGGACCACGGGCTTCCCCAAGGGGGCGACCCTCTCCCACCACAACATCCTCAACAACGGCTTCTTCGTCGGGGAGTTGTGCCACTACACCGAGCAGGACCGGGTCTGCATCCCGGTGCCCTTCTACCACTGCTTCGGCATGGTGATGGGCAACCTCGCCTGCACCAGCCACGGTGCGGCCATGGTCATCCCCGCGCCGGCCTTCGACCCGGCGGCCACCCTCGCCGCGGTGGAGGCGGAGTCGTGCACCTCGCTGTACGGGGTCCCCACGATGTTCATCGCCGAACTGGCCGCGCCCGGCTTCGACTCGTACGACCTGTCCAGCCTGCGTACGGGGATCATGGCGGGCTCGCCCTGCCCGGTCGAGGTGATGAAGGAGGTCATCGACCGGATGGGGATGCGCGAGGTGTCGATCTGCTACGGGATGACGGAGACCTCGCCGGTGTCCACGCAGACCCGCTCCGACGACTCGGTCGAGCGCCGGGTGTCCACGGTGGGCCGCGTCGGACCGCACCTGGAGGTCAAGGTGGTCGATCCGCAGTCGGGGCGGACCGTACGGCGCGGGGAACCGGGGGAGCTCTGCACGCGCGGCTACTCGGTGATGCTGGGCTACTGGGGCGAGCCGGAGCGCACCGCCGAGGCCGTGGACGCCGCGCGTTGGATGCACACCGGCGACCTGGCGGTGATGGACGAGGACGGCTACCTGAGCATCACGGGCCGCATCAAGGACATGGTGATCCGGGGCGGGGAGAACGTGTACCCGCGCGAGATCGAGGAGTTCCTCCACGGCCACCCGGACGTCCTGGACGTGCAGGTCATCGGCGTTCCCGACAGCAAGTACGGGGAGGAGCTGATGGCATGGGTCCGGATGCGCGAGGGGGCGCGGCCGCTGACCGCGGAGGCCGTCCGCGCGTACTGCGACGGACGGCTGGCCCACTTCAAGATCCCGCGGTACGTGCACGTCGTGGAGGAGTTCCCGATGACCGTGACCGGCAAGGTCCGCAAGGTCGAGATGCGCGAGGCGGCGGCCCGGCTGCTGGGGCTCTCCTCGTAGCGGCAGCGGCAGCGCCGGGCCGGGCGGTCAGCTACGGGGGGACAGCTCGGCCATGGCGCTCCAGCCCTGGCCGGGCACCTCGACGTGGATGATCTCCGGGGTGCTCGCGATGGCGCCCGCGAGAGTCTCCATACCGGCCTTGAAGTGGTCGGACGCGACGTGCGCGGCGCCCGCCTCGGCGTCGGTGAAGGCTTCCAGGAGGGTGTACTTGGTGGGGTCGTCGACGCTGCGCGACCAGTCGTAGAAGAGGTTGCCCGGCTCGTTGCGGGTGGCGCGGGTGAAGTCGTCGACGAGCGTGAGCCAGTTGTCGCTGTGCTCCGGACGGACGTCGAACCTGACGGCGATGAAGATCATGGCGACCAGCCTGGCACCCCGCGGCGGCCCGCGCATCCCCATCACGCCGTGTTTCCGGCAGGGCCGGAAACACGGTCCTCCGGGCAGCCGGCCTCAGGCGCAGTCCGCCGCGGCCCGGGCCAGCGCGGTACGGATCTCCCGCGGGCGCCGCCGGAACTCCTCGGTCGGCAGCGACACCGACAGGGCGTGCACCGCGTCCCCGTCCCCGTCCCCGTCCCGGTCCCGGCCGCGCGGCAGGGCGACGGCCAGGCAGGTGTACGCGGGGTCGGCCTCGCCGATCGACACGGCGAAGCCCTGCCCGCGGACCCGGGAGAGCTCCGCCTCCAGCAGCTCGGCGCTGGTGATGGTGGCGCCGGTCAGGCGGGCCATCCCGTGCTCGGCCAGGTACCGCCGGCGCAGCGGCCGGGGCAGCTCGGCGAGCAGCGCCTTGCCGTGCGCGGTGGCGTGCGCCCGGGTCTCCCGGCCGGGGGTGAACGGGTGTCCCGCGTCCGTGACCGGCGCCGTGGTGTCGACGACCGTGATCAGACCGCCCCGGTAGGCGGTGTAGTACGCCTCGGCGCCGGTGCTGCGGCGCAGCCGGGTCAGCAGATCGGCCATGCGCGGCGCGGGCTCGAGGTGGCGGAGCAGGCTCCGGTGCAGCTGGGGGATCCGCGGTCCCAGCACGTACCCCTGCGCCGTGCGGACGAGGTACCCGCGTGCGGTGAGCGGGGCCAGGAGGTGGTAGGCGGTGGACAGCGAGCACTCCAGCCGGCGGGCCAGGGCCTTGGCGCCGACCGGTCCCGGCGCGTCGGCGACGGCGTCGAGGACCGCGAGCGCGCGGTCGACGGACTGCGGACCGGTGGGCGGCATGGCGAGGATCTCCAGGGAAGCGGGGCGGGCGTACCCCGAGCCTATGACGCGGCGGACGGGCGGCGTTCATCGGACGTTGACCCGACGCTGACACGGGGCGCGCACAGTCTCCTCATGGACAGCGAACACGTCGCCGCCGCGCGGCCGTACGGCCCGGCGGCTGCCGACCTCACCGGCGTCCGGGTCGCCCACCGCGCGATCCTGGCCGACATCGAGCGCCTCGCGGGGCTGCTCGCCGCTCTCGCCGAGGCCGCCGAACCGGCCGGGCCCGCGCGGGCCGAGGCCATCGCCGGGTACGTGCGCCGCTACAACGACGTCGTGCGCGGCCACCACCGCGAGGACGAGATCCTGTGGCCGGTCGTCCTGGACGCCGTGCCCGACGCCGCCGAGGCGGTGGCCGGCATCGTCCGCTTCGTCGCCGACCACGAGGCACTCGACGCGCTCCGGGCCGAGTGCGACGCCGTGGCGGCCCGCTTCGCCGCCGAACCCGGGCGCCACGCGGGCCGGCTGGCCGGGCTCCTCGCCGCCCAGCGGGACCTGCTGGCCGCGCACCTCGAAGCCGAGGCGAGGCACGTCCTCCCGGTCATCGCCCGCCAGGTGCCCGGATCCGCCTACGCCGCGGCGCAGGCCCGCATCCGTACGGCCGACCGGTCCGCGGACCCGGCCTGGTCGCGCGCCTGGCTGCTCAGCCACGCCACCGAGGACGAGGCCCGCCGCCTGCTGCCCGCCGGTGCGGGCGCCCCGGCCGTGCTGGAACCGCAGCTGCGGGCGTACGCGGCCGAGGCGTCGGCGGTGTTCGCGGGCTGACCGGCCGAATTCAGGAGCCCGCCCACTCCCGGGCGAGCGCGGCGAAGGCGCGGACGGCGGCGCTCTCGTACGCGCTCTCGCGGCGCAGCAGGACCACGGTCCGCGCGGGCAGGGCGGGATCCAGCGGGACGGGGTGCAGCGGGGTGTCCTCGCGAGTGAGGGCGTCGGGGAGCACGGTGGCCAGCCCGGTGCGCCGGACGATCTCGGTGAGGGCGCTGATGGAGTTGGCTTCCACGGCGATCCGCGGTTCGACGCGGTGCCGGCGGAAGTAGGCGTCGATGTGGGCCCGCGTGGCGAAGTCGCCGCTGAGCAACGCGAGCGGGCAGTCGGGGAGTTCGGCCACGGGCAGGGGCTCGGTGCGGCCGGCGTGCGGATGGCCGGGGCCCACGACCAGGCCGAGGGTCTCGGTGAACAGGTCGGCGGAGCCGATGCCGGGCAGGTGCGCGCCCTGGAAGGCGATGCCCAGGTCGACGGCGTCGGCCAGCAGCGCCGCCTCCAGCCCGCCCTGGGTCATCTCCTTGACGTTCAGGGTGATTCCGGGATGGAGGGCGTGGAGCCGGGCGGCGAGCGGGCCCAGCAGGTACGCGGTGAAGGTCGGGGTCATCGCGAGGCGCAGGCCGCCGCGGGACAGGTCCGCCACGTCCAGCACGGCCCGCTCGGCGGCGGCCAGGTCCTGGAGTGCGCGGCGCGCGTACGGGACGAAGGCCGTGCCCGCGTCGGTCAGGCGTACGGCGCGCCCCGAACGGTCCAGCAGCCGGACGCCCACGGTCCGCTCCAGCTGTTTGATCTGCTGCGAGAGCGTGGGCTGCGAGATGTGCAGCTCCTCGGCGGCGCGAGTGAAGCTGCCTTGCTCGGCCACGGCCAGCAGATAGCGCAGATGGCGCAGTTCCAGGGACATGGCAGCAAGTATAGATGGCAGCAATAGCGATCATGCCTAGTGCGTCTTGGACACTATAGATACAGGTCATGCATGGTGGATCTCGTCAGCCCGACCAGGGCCGGCCCCACCGAAGGGAGTGACCGTGCAAGACCTCACCGAGGGCCTCGCGCACTTTCAGCAGGACGTCTTCCCGGCGAAGGCGGAGCTCTTCGCCCGCCTGGCGACGACCCACCGGCCGCCGACGCTCTTCATCGGCTGCTCCGATGCCCGCGTCGTCCCGGAGCTGATCACCCAGCGGGAGCCGGGCGAGCTGTTCGTGATCCGGACCGCCGGCAACCTCGTACCGGCGCACACGGAGGGCGGGGGCGGCGGAGACGGCGTCGCCGCCAGCATCGAGTACGCGGTCGCCGTCCTCGGCGTGAGCGACATCGTGGTCTGCGGGCACTCCGCCTGCGGCGCCATGACGGCACTCGCCTCCGGCCAGGACCTCGGGGAGCTGCCCGCCGTCGCCCGCTGGCTGCGCCACGCGGCCCCCGCCGAGGCGCCGCGGGGCGAGCCGGCGGCCCTGATCCGCGGCAACGTCGCCGCGCAGCTCGCGAACCTCGCCACGCATCCCGCGGTGGCCCGCGCCCGGGCGGCCGGGACCGTCACCCTGCACGGCTGGGTCTACGACATCCCCACCGGCACGGTCGAGCGGGTCGCCCCGGCCGACGGCCGGTCCGCCGCCCTCGCGGCCTGAAGTCGGCAACCACCGCCCCAACCACCCGACCCCGAAAAGGAACCTCCCGTGATCCACGCCCAGTTCGACCCCTCCGCCCGCCAGGCCCTGGCCATCGCCGCCGTCGACGCCAAGGCCCGCAAGGACCTCTCCTGGCAGCAGATCGCCGACGCGGCCGGCCTGTCCGTCGCCTTCGTCACCGCCGCGGTGCTCGGCCAGCACCCCCTGCCGGCCGCCTCCGCCGAGGCCGTCGCCGGACTCCTCGGCCTCGACGCCGACGCCGCGCGGCTCCTCCAGACCATCCCGACCCGCGGCTCGATCCCCGGCGGCATCCCGACCGACCCCACCATCTACCGCTTCCACGAGATGCTCCAGGTGTACGGAACCACCCTCAAGGCTCTGGTCCACGAGCAGTTGGGGGACGGCATCATCAGCGCGATCAACTTCAAGCTGGACGTCAAGAAGGTCGCCGACCCCGACGGCGGAGAGCGCGCCGTCATCACCCTCGACGGCAAGTACCTGCCGACCAAGCCCTTCTGAGTCGGCCGTTCACGGGTGATGGGCCGGCCTCAGCGGGCCGCCCCGTCGTTGATCGTCGACGTCGCTCGGTCCAGAGCCGCGGTGACCGCCGCCACGAGCCGGTCGCCCGCGCGGTCGACGCTGCCGTTCTGCGCGCTGACCTGGGCGCCTTCCAGGAGGAAGGTGATCTCCGCGGAGAGGTCGTCGGGTGCGTGCGCGCCCGCCCGCTCGCACATGGCGGTGAGGCGGCGCCGCTGGTCGGCCTTGTGGTTCTCGATCAGTCGGCGGGCCGGATGGCCGGGGTCGCCCAGGCCGGCGATGGAGTTCACGAACGGGCAGCCCCTCCGGACGATGTCCGGCAGCCCTTCGGCGATGAAACGCGCCACGGCGAGCACCTGGGCCCGGCCGTCGTCCGGATGTTCCGCCTCCACCCGGTCGAAAGCGGTCGAGTACCCCGCCGCGACGATCCTCAGCCACTCCTCGATCAGCGCGTCCTTGGTGGCGAAATGACGGTAGAGGGCCATCTTCGTGGTCTTCGCCCGCTCGGCGATCGCCTGGACTCCGACGGCCCGGACGCCGTCCCGCAGGAAGAGTTCCTCGGCCGCGTCGAGGATGCGCTCGCGCGGCGGGAGGAGGGCGACCCTCGAGTCCCGGCCCGGCCGCGGGGGGCTGCTCGTCATGGTGCGCCTCGCTTCGGTCGCGTTGGCCGGGGTCCGGAGCCATGTTACGTTACCGATCACCCCCAGGCGATACCGCTCGGTATCGGCTGGGACCTATCGGTAACGCAGGAGGGGAGCTCCGTGGAGCTGCACGAATACACCCGGTACGACGCGGTGGGACTGGCCGGGCTCGTGGCCGGGGGAGAGGTGACCGGGGCGGAGCTCGCCCGGGCGGCGCGGGAGGCGATGGCGGCCGTGAACCCGCGGATCAACGCCGTCGTGGAGAGCTGGCCCGCCGAAGACGCCCCCGTCCCGGGCAGCACCCCGCTCGCGGGTGTGCCGTTCCTCATCAAGGACCTGGCCGTGTCCATGAAGGGCAAGCGCGTCGAGTCGGGCAGCCGCCTCGCCGCGGGCAACGTGGCAGGGGAGGACTCCTTCCTGATGCGGAGGTTCCGCCGGGCGGGTCTGGTGACGCTGGGCCGCACCGCCACGCCCGAATTCGCGTACAGCACCACCACGGAGCCGGTCCTGTACGGCGCCACCCGCAACCCCTGGGACCTCACCCGGACACCGGGCGGCTCCAGCGGCGGGGCCGCCGCGGCCGTCGCCGCCGGCATGACTCCCCTCGCGCACGCCACGGATGCGGCGGGATCGATCCGGGTGCCGGCCGCGAGCACCGGGCTGTTCGGGCTCAAGCCCACCCGGGGCCGGGTCTCCCTGGGCCCGGAGGCCGACGAGGTGTTCAACGGCCTCGCGGTGCACGGCGGGCTCAGCCGAACCGTGCGGGACAGCGCAGCCCTGCTCGACCTGATCCACGGCCCGGAGACCGGCGACCCCTACTTCGCGGAGCGCCCGCGCCGCCCGTACAGCGAAGAGATCACGAAGGAACCCGGCCGCCTGCACATCGGGCTGGTCACCGCCCCCTGGAGCGGGCGCGCCGTGGAACCGGCCGTCGCCGAGGCCGCCCTGGCCGCCGCCCGGCTGCTGGAATCACTCGGCCACCGGGTCGACGTCACCACCGTGGACCTCGGCGTGAGCTGGGAGGAGTTCGTCCTCGCCAACGCCCGGCTGTGGTCCGCGAACCTCGTGCAGTGGATCGACGGCTTCGCCGCGGCGTCCGGCCGCCCCGTGGACGAGTCCACCGTCGAGCCCGAGATGCTGGCGAGCCACGCGTGGGGACTCAAGGTGAGCGGAGCGGAGTTCGTGCACGCCCTCGGCGTGCGCAACCGGGTCGCCCGCTCGATCGGAGCCCACTTCGAGACCCAGGACCTGGTGCTGACACCCACCCTCCCCGAGGTGCCGGTGCCCCTGGGCACCTACGGCCGGGGCGCGCGGAACACCGACGGGCTGGGCTGGCTGGAGCACCTGTTTCACCGCTCGCCGTTCACCGCCGCCTTCAACGTCGCCGGCACGCCCGCGATGTCGGTGCCGCTCGGGTTCGACCCGGCCACCGCCATGCCGATCGGCGTCCAGTTCGCCGCGGGCTACGGACGCGAGGACGTGCTGTTCCGGCTCGCCGCGCAACTGGAGAAGGCCGCGCCCTGGGCGGCCCGCAAGCCCCCCGTATGGGCGGGCGCGGCACACGGTGGCGGGTCCTAGGGGGTGTCCGCAAAGGAGCGCCGTGCGCCGCGGGGCAGGCGGACTTTGCGGACACCCCCTAGGGGGCGCCGAGCAGCGTCTCGGCGACCGCGGTGCGGGCGTACAGCACCGAGCGGCCCGCCCGGTGCGCGCTGACCAGGCCCGCGTCGCGCAGCGCCGTCAGGTTCTGGGACACCCCGGCCGCCGACAGCCCCGTACGCCGGGCCAGTTCGGTGGTGGAGGCCGGGGCCTCCAGCTCCGTCAGCAGCAGGGTCCGCGAACGGCCGAGCACCGCGGCGACGGCCTCCGCCTTCGCGGTCGGCGGCCGCGACGCCCACAACGCGCCCACCCCGCGTGCCGGGTACGCGATCTGCGGCGGATCCGGCGGGGTCATCCGGGTCAGCAGGCCCGGCCCGAGGAAGGCCGAGGGCACCAGCAGCAGCCCCCGGCCCGCCATCTCCCGGGTCAGCGGCCGGGTGCGGCGCACCAGGCTCAGCGCGTTCTCGTCCCAGCGCACCGCGCTGTGCAGCTCGTTGATGACCTGGCCCGCGCCCTGCTCGGCGGCCTGCCGGGCCCGGTGGAAGACGTCGGCCTCCAGCACGGCGCGGATCCGCGCCCAGTACGGGGCGAGCGCCAGCTTCCAGTACGCCTCGACCTCCTGAGCCAGCCGCGGCAGGCGGGCCGGAGGGTCCGCGTACAGGGCGCGGGCGCGCGGGCCGAGCGCGTCCTGGTGGTGGCGCAGGTGGTCGAGATTGCGGCGCACCGTTTCCGCGGGCGCCGCCACGAGCCCCGCCAGCTCCGCCGCGAGGACGGGCGCCGGTCCGGCGGGAGCGGGGTTCAGGAAATGCGGCACGTACTTCGAGGACGGGATCAGCTCGGCGAGCCAGCCCCGGTCCAGTCCGGCGGCCGCCAGCCGCGGCCGCACCTGCTCCGCCCAGGGCCGGTACACGGGGGAAACGGCGCCGTCGTTCAGCAGCCGCCGGAAGCTGGTCACCACCTCCCAGAGCGGCGAGACGGCGAACCGCATCTGTGCCAGATCACCCGCCGAGAATGCCAACTCCGCCAGCAGGACCACCCCTTGGATTCAGCCATATCCGAATCAATGGCCCCGACCCTATCGCGCGCAGATCATTCCGGCATGACCTCCACCACCCCTGTGACCTCCACCGCCCCCGTGACCTCCACGACCCCCGTGACCTCGCGGGCCGTCACCGCCGCGGCATCCGGCACCTGGCAGCTCGGCGACCTCGAAGTGAACCGCCTCGGCTTCGGCGCGATGCGCCTGACCCAGGACGGTCCGGCCTTCGCCCCGGGCGCGGCCCCCGGCGAGCGCGGCCGGGCGATCGGCGTCCTGCGCCGCGCCGTCGAACTCGGCGTGAACCACATCGACACCGCCGCCTTCTACTTCTCCCCGCTGCGCTCGGCGAACGAGCTGATCAACACGGCGCTGGCCCCCTACCCGGACGACCTCGTCATCACCACCAAGGTCGGCCCCGGCCGGTCCCTTTCGGGGGAGTTCCTGCCGCACGCCACCCCCGGGCAGCTGCGCGGACAGGTCGAGGAGAACCTGCGCCAGCTCGGCCGCGACCACCTCGACGTGGTGAACCTGCGCATCGTCGGGACCGATTCGATCGCCGAGCGCTTCGGAGCCCTGGCCGAGCTGCGCGAGGCCGGACTGATCCGCCACCTCGGCCTGTCCAACATCAGGCCCCACCATCTCGCCGAAGCCCGGGCCATCGCGCCGGTGGTCTGCGTACAGAACATGTACGGGCTCGGCGCCGGCGCCGAGTGGGAGGCCGCCTTCCTCCACACCTGCGGGGAGCAGGGGATCGCGTACGTGCCGTTCTACTCGATCGCGGGCACGGGACGCGAGGCGGGCACGGGCGGCGCCGAGCACCCGGACGTGCTCGCCGTGGCCCGCGCCCACGGGGTGGGCGCCGCGGAGATCCGGCTGGCCTGGACCCTGCACCAGGAGCCGCACGTCCTGGCCATCCCCGGCACCGGGAACCCGGACCACCTCACCGCCAACGTGGCCGCGGGCTCCCTGCGCCTGTCCGCCGAGGACCTCGCCCTCCTGGGCTCGGTCGGCGGGACCGCCTGACGGCCGGGGTGCGCGGTCAGCGGGGACCGGCCGGCCCCTTCCCGACGACGGTGTTGCCGGTGATCGCGCCGTCGGCGCCGGCCAGCGTCACGGCGTGCCGGACCCCGTCCGTGCCGAGGACGACGGCCAGCCAGGCGCTGCCGCCGCCCTGCTGGGCCACGGTCCGCAGCGATTCGAGCTTGCCGCCCTCCACGGCGGCCGTCGCCTTCTCCACGGCCTGGGCCGCCGACAGGGCGGGCAGCGGCGCCGGGGCACCCTTGGCGGAGCCGCCCGCCCGGCCGCCGCCCGGACCGCGGCCCACCGCCGACTTGCCGCCGGGGAAGTCCCGGTCGCCGTCGACGACCTCGGGCTCGCCGCCCTTGCGCGCCATCGGGCCCGGCCGGCCCTCCATCGGCCCCTCGCCGGGGCCGTGCGCGCGGACCTTGGCGGCGAAACCGCCCCGCACGTGCTCGTGGTGGTCGTGCTCGGCCACCGCCACCGCGGCCAGCCCGCCGCCGATCACGACGACCGCCCCGAGGGCCACCCATCTCGTACGCCCCTCACGGGCCAGCCGGACCAGCCGGCCGCGGCGTCCCGCCGCCGCACCGCCCGCGTCGGCCGCGGTCTTGGCCTCGCCCGGCTCGGCGGGCGGCTCGGCGGGCTGGGGACTGGACTGAGTCATCGACATGCTCCTCGCGTTCTCCGGGCTCGCTGCCCGGCTGGGCAGATCGTGCGCGCCGGATGCTGAAGCTCTGCTGAAGCCGGCTGAAGACCTCTTCAGCAAGCGGCCGACGCGACCTGAGAACCTGTCCCCATGCGCGTACTGGTGGTCGAGGACGAACGGCGGCTCGCCGCTGCCCTCCAGCGGGGTCTGCAGGCGGAGGGCTTCACCGTGGACGTCGCCCACGACGGCCCGCAAGGCCTGTGGCTGGCCGGCGAGCACGACTACGACGCCATCGTGCTCGACATCATGCTGCCCGGACTCAACGGCTACCGGGTCTGCGCCCGGCTGCGCGCCAGCGGCTGCGAGTCGGGCATCCTGATGCTCACCGCCAAGGACGGGGAGTACGACGAGGCCGAGGCCCTCGACACCGGCGCGGACGACTTCCTCTCCAAGCCGTTCTCCTACGTGGTCCTCGTCGCCCGGCTGCGGGCCCTCGTCCGGCGCACCGGCCGCCGCAGCCCGCAGATCATGGAGTTCGGCGACCTGGTGATCGACCCGGCCGGGCTCCGGTGCACGCGGGGCGGCACCGAGGCCCGTCTGACCTCGCGAGAGTTCGCGGTCCTGGTGTACCTGGCCAGGCGGGCCGGGGAGGTCGTCCCCAAGCGGGAGATACTGGAGCACGTCTGGGACGCGGCCTACGAGGGCGACCTCAACGTCGTCGAGGTCCATGTCAGCGCCCTGCGCCGGAAGATCGACGCACCCTTCGGCCGGGCCGCCGTGGAGACCGTCCGCGGGGCGGGCTACCGGCTGGCGGCCGACGGTGGCTGAACGGAGCACCGGCAGCGCCGCGGCCCCCCTCCCCGGCCGTCTCCCCGGCCGCCTCGCCCGACGCGTGCGCGGCCGGATCCGCGACCTCGCGCGGAGCCCTCGCCCGAAGACCGCACGCGAGCAGGCGCGCCGTCTGCGCCCCGGCTCCGTCCGCGCCCGGGCCACGCTCGGCGCCTCCCTGGTGGTGGCCCTGGCCCTCGGCGCCGCGTCCTTCGCCCTGGTCGGGATCCTGGACGGCAACCTGATGCGGGACGCCCAGGCCGCCGCCGAACGCCAAGCCCTCTCCACGGCCGGGCTGGTGGCCGCGGGCCGGTTCGACACCGTCGTGACCCCCGGGCGCGGAACCGATTTCGTCCAGGTCGTCGACGCCCGGGGCCGGGTGCTGGCGGCGAGCCCCAACCTGGCCGGCCGTCCCGCCCTCACCCCGGCCCGCCCGGGCAGGCCCGGCACGGTCCGCGACACCTGGAAGGAGGGTCCGGCGCGCGGCGACCGCCGCCACCGCGTCGTCCAGGTCACCACCGTCACCGCGGACGGGCTGGTCACCGTGTACGCGGGGACCTCCCTGCGGGAGGCCGACACCGCCGACGACGTCATCACCGGCGTGCTCGCCGTCGTGGTCCCGCTGCTCGTGCTCACCGTGGCCCTGGTGACCTGGCGGGTGACCGGCTGGGCGCTGCGGCCCGTGGAGGCGATCCGCGCCGAGGTCGCCGCGATCGGCGACCGCGATCTGCACCGGCGGGTCCCGGTGCCCCGGAGCCGGGACGAGATCGCCCGGCTCGCCGTCACCATGAACGCCACCCTGGACCGGCTGGAAGCGGCCGGGATCCGCCAGCGCCGGTTCATCGCCGACGCCTCGCACGAGCTGCGCAGCCCGATCACCGTGCTCCGCACCCAGCTCGAGGTGGCCCAGGCCCACCCCGACCCGGCGCTCTGGGGCGAGCTGGTCAGCGGGGCCCTGGAGGACACCGTACGACTGCAGGACCTCGCCGCCGACCTGCTCCTGCTGGCCCGCCTGGACACCGGGGAGGCGCCGCCGGACGCCGCGGTCGACCTGGCGGACGTGGCCCGGGAGGCGGCCCGTTCGCGCCGCCGGGACCGGATCCCCGTCGACATGGAGATCGCACCGGAGGCCGTCGTGCGCGGCAGCACGCTGTGGCTCTCCCGGCTCGTCACCAACCTGCTGGACAACGCCCAACGCCACGCGGACCGGCGGGTCCGGCTCGTCCTGCGGGTCGACGGACCCCGGCGCACCGCCGTGCTGGAGGTCCGCGACGACGGGCCGGGCATCGCGGCCGCCGACCGGGAGCGGGTCTTCGAGCGGTTCACCCGCCTCGACGACGCCCGCAGCCGGGACGAGGGAGGCACCGGCCTGGGTCTGGCGATAGCCCGAGACATCGCCACCCGCCTGGGCGGATCCCTCACGGTCGAGGACGCCCCGGCCGGTGCCCGGCTGGTGGCCAGGCTGCCCCTGGGACTTGACTGAAGAGGGGCGGACACCGGGTTCTGAATGTTCCCCGTTCTGCTTTTTTCGCACCTGTCCAACTCTGTTCACTCCATGCTTGCTTCGGCTCCTGAAGGGGGGCGTGGCAACGCCATGAGCCGCAACGCGAACAGACACCAACCAGGGCGCAAAAGCAGCCAGAGGACGGCGCGATGAAGAACAACCGGATGATCGTCACCGTGGTGGCGCTCTTAGCGATCTTCGCCTTCAGCGTGGTGATGGTGGTGGCGGGACAGCCCGTCGCGGCCGTCACCGCCCTGATCCCGTCGATCGCACTGGGCGTGCAGCAGATCGTGCAGGCGGGCACCGGGGTGGCCGAGAGCCGCCGCGAGCGGGCCGCCGCACAGCTGCCCGACCGGGACGAGGAGCCGCGGGGATGAACCTCCACTCGGCACCCCAGGACCTCCCCCGGGGCCGGCGAGGCAAGCCCGGCCGGCCGCTGGGACCCATCGCCGAAGGCACCGGACCGGCGCACCGCGCCTGGCTGGAGCCGCTGCGCGACGCCATCCACGGCAGGGGAGTGACCCTGGACGAGCTCCAGGCCCGCACCGGCCGGGACAAGGGGCACATCTCCGAGCTGCTGCGGGCCGTCGGACGCTACCCCCGCTGGGTCTTCGTCCGTACGGTGCTCCTCGCGCTCGAGCGGCCCGGCCTGCCGTACGACACGATGCGGCTGCGCTGGGTGATCGCCGCCCAGGACCTCGGCAAGCGCACCTCCTGGATCAAGGACTGCCTCCACGAGGGCGGCGCCCGCCACCGCACCGCGAGCGCCTCGGCCCCGCTGGACTTCCGGGCCTTCCAGCAGATGCACCGGCCGCACTACACCAGCTACGCCTCGGCCTTCCTGCGCCGGGCCGGCCTGGTCGAGAAGGCGGTCGACGACGTCTTCACGCTCCTGCTGATGCTGTGGCACGACGCGCTCGCCAGCGAGAACCCCGAGCGGTTCGCGTGGCCGATGCTGCGCCAGACCGTGCTCGAACGCGCCCCGAAGGAGAACGGCCGGCCCTCCCTCGTCGAGGCCGCCTTCGACACGGTCGCCCTCGACCTCGCCCCCGACCAGATCGGGCAGGTCGCGGAGTCGATGGCCCTGTTCCGGGCCATCGGGGAGCTCGCGCCGATGCAGCGGGACGTCATCGTCCTGCTGTACCTGTGCGGGCTCGAGGACGCCCGGGCGGCGGACGAGCTGGGCGTCTCCCCGGCCTCCGTACGGTCCACCGCGCGGCACGCCAAACGCAACCTGCACGCCGCCCTGTACCCGGACACCACCACCGAGGAGGAGGTCTCCGGTGACCTCGACTATTGACCAACTGCTGGCCCGAGCACGCCTCCACGCCACCTCGGAGGCGCCCGCCGACATCGCGGACGGCGGCGGCGCACCGCACCACCGGGCGGGCCCCCGGCCACCCGGCGCGGCGGGTCAACCGCAGAAGGACATGCGGGGAGCCGCCCGCGACCTCCGTGCCCTGTGCGAGACGGCCGTCGCGGGCACCGCCGTCACCGCGCTCGGCGACTTCCTCACCCACAAGCTGCCCCAGCCCTCCGGGGCCCGCGTCCTGGGCTGCATCCTGCTGCTCACCGACGCCGAGGACTCCGCCCGCTTCTGGTGGCAGTACGCCGCCGGCGCCGGGGACTCGATCGCCTCGTACTGCCTGTACCTCCACCACCTCGCGCTCGGGGAGAACCACGAGGCCGTCTGGTGGCGCCGCCAGACGGCGCCGGCCGCCACCGCCCAGGCGGTGCACGCACCGGAGGCGACCGACGCGGCCACGGTGGTCTTCGACGGCGCGGAGCGCGACCTCGCCGCCGACGCGAGCCTGCCCACCACCCTGCGCGTGCTGCGGGCGCTGCGGCCCGGCGGCGCGGGGGCCAAGCGCGGCGCCGGCACCGTCAAGGCCGTCATGGAGTACGTCTCGGCCGCCGTCAGCTACGTCGACGACGACCTCGAACTCCCGCTTCCCGACCCGGACTTCACCGACCGCATCCGCGACCTCACCGCCGCGCCCACCCGCGCCCAGAAGCCGGGCCCCCGCACTCCGCCCACGCTCCCGGCCCGGCTGCGGACCACCTGACCGGGCGCGGCCGACGCCGCGGCGCGGGAGAAGGATTTGACGGACCGTGATCCCGCGTCACATCATTCCACTAAGGCATTAGTGGAATGAGGCAGGCGCATGATCGAGTTTCAGGTGGACCGGCACAGCGGTGTCGCCACGTACCTGCAGCTCGTGAACCAGGTGAAGCAGGCGCTCCGACTGGGCGTACTGGAACCGGGGGACCGGCTGCCGACCGCCAGGGCCGTGGTGGAAGCCACCGCGATCAACCCCAACACCGTGCTCAAGGCCTATCGCGAGCTGGAGCGCGAGGGACTCGTCGAACCGCGCCCGGGACAGGGCACGTTCGTCACCCGCTCGCTCTCCCGCCCCGAGGCGGCGGCCGATTCACCGCTGCGCGCGGACCTCGTCGACTGGGTGACCCGCGCACATGCCGCCGGGCTGGGCCGCGAGGACGTCCTGGCGCTCGTCGAGGCGGCGCTCGCCGAGGCGGCGGCGCGGCCGCGGGGAGCGGCGAGGCCAGGGGGAGCGGAGCGGTCCACACGGGCCGGCACGCAACGACCGTCACGAGAGGACACCACGTGAACGACCCGACCGCCGAACCGGCGCTCCGGGCAACCGCGATGGGGCAGCGGTTCCGGGGGAACCGCGCCCTGCACGACTGCGATTTCGAACTGCCGGCGGGCCGGATCTCCGCGCTCGTCGGCCCCAACGGGGCCGGAAAGAGCACGCTGTTCCACCTCGCGACCGGCCTGTTGCGGCCCACCACCGGTGAGATACGGGTCTTCGGCGCCCTCCCCGGCACCCGGGACGCCCGCACCCGGACGGCCTTCGTCAGCCAGGACAAGCCGCTCTACCCGCAGTTCACCGTCGCGGAGATGCTGGCCGTGGGCCGCAGGCTCAGCCCGCGCCGCTGGAACCAGGCGAAGGCCGAGCGCATCGTCGGCGAGGGCGGCATCCCACCGAAGACCAGGATCGGCACCCTCTCCGGAGGCAAGCGCACCCGCGTCGCCCTCGCCCTGGCCCTCGGCAAGCAGGCCGACCTGCTCCTGCTGGACGAGCCGCTCGCCGACCTCGACCCGCTGGTGCGCCACGAGATGACGGGCCTGCTCATGGCCGAGGTCGCCGACCGCGGGACCACCGTCGTGATCTCCTCGCACGTCCTCCCCGAGCTGGAGAACGTCTGCGACCACGTCCTGCTCCTGCAGGCCGGCCTGATCCGCCTCGCCGGCGACACCCAGGACCTGCGGGAGGAATACACCCTGCTCACCGGCCGCGCCGAACCCGGCACCCCGGACGGCCTGCCGCGCGGCGCCGACCGCGCAGCCGTCGTCCACGCCACCACGACCGGCCGCCAGTTGTCCGCGCTCGTGCGCAACGCCCCCGGCGCCGCCCTCCCGTCGGGGGTCGACGAGCGCTGGATCACCAGGGCTCCCTCCCTCGAAGAACTCCTGCTCGCCCACCTGCGCTCCGATCCCCGGAGCGCCGCACCCACGACGGAGGCCGCGGCATGACGGGCACCCTGTGGCTCGCCTGGCGCCAGCAGCGCCTGCTCATCATCACCGGAGCCCTGCTCGTCACCGCCCTCGCGCTCTGGGTCGCCCTGCGGCGGGCGGATCTGATCGAGGCCATCAGCGGCTACGACCTCTCGCAGTGCAAGGGCTGGAACGGCGAATGCCCGCCCGAGACCTACGAGGCCATGTCCGAGAGCAACGCGGGCATCCGCACCCTGGGGGCCATCGGCCTCGTCCTCCCCGCGGCCATCGGCATGTTCTGGGGAGCCCCGCTCATCGGCCGCGAGCTGGAGAGCGGCACGATCAAGGTCGTCCTCACCCAGGACGCAGGCGTGCGCGGCTGGTTCACGGCCCGCTTCGGCCTCGCGGCGCTCTGCGCCGTCGCCCTGTCCACCGCCGTCGCCGGCCTCATCGCCTGGTGGTGGGCGCCGATCTCCAACATGTACGACGGGGTGTACTGGCACGACCCGTACATCCTCAACGCGTCCGGCCCCTCGGCCGTGGCGGGCGCCCTGTTCGCCCTGGCGGCAGGCACCGCGATCGGCCTGCTGGTCCGCCGTACGCTCCCCGCGATGGGCGCGACCCTCGCCGTGGTGCTCGGCGCCGCCGCCGTACTGACCTTCTTCCGCCGGGACTTCGTCACCCCGGTCGACCGGATCACCCCCGGGATGCAGCCCAAGCAGCTCATCGGCAGCGCCTGGTCGGCGGGATACCGCTACCTCACCCCCGACGGGGCCCAGCACCCGCTGGAGAACTGTCTGTTCTCCGGCGAGCGGCTGCGCCAGTGCATGGACGAGCACGGCTTCGTGGGCCGGGTCCACAAGGTGTACCCCAGCTCCGACTTCTGGACCTTCCAGGGGATCGACACCACGGTCTACCTGCTCCTCGCCCTGGCACTCGTCACGCTGACGGCCATCCGGCTGCGCGGCCGCCGCCTCGGCTGAGCGCGGCAGCCCGGCCCTTTCGACCGCTCCTTCCGGAGGAACCTCCCATGGCAACCAAGAAGAACCTCGTCGCCAACCGCACCACCCTCACCCACAAGGTCCGCTACGCGGCACGCAACCCCGCGCGCATCGGCCCGTACGTCCGCCGGGCCGCCCGCGACAGCTGGCTGCGGCTCAAGCACCCCGACCACGTGGGCTACTACCGGGCGGTCATGGCCTCCGACACCGCCCGCAACCCGGAGGCCGCCGTCGGCAGCCAGACCCACGACCGGTGGCTGGCCCTCGGCAAGATGCAGTTCGACTACCTCGTGGAGCACGGCCTCGCCCCGCACCACACGATGCTGGACATCGGCTGCGGCAACCTGCGCGCCGGGTGGCGGTTCATCGAGCACCTCGACCCCGGCCACTACTACGGGATCGACATCTCGCCCGACATCCTCATATCCGCCAAGCAGACGCTGGCCCGCCAGGAGCTCCAGGGCAAGCTGCCCCACCTCACGCTCACCCAGGACCTCACACTGGACTTCCTGCCCGACGCGTACTTCGACGTCGTGCACGCCCACAGCGTGTTCTCCCACTCGCCGATCGAGATCATCGAGGAGTGCTTCGCCCACGTCGGACGCATCCTCGCGCCGGGCGGCCACTTCGACTTCACCTTCGACCGCACCGAGGGAACCGAGCACCAGGTCCTGCGGGAGGACTTCTACTACCGCACCCAGACCCTCGTCGACCTCGCGGCCCGGCACGGACTGAAGGCCCGGTTCATGGAGGACTGGGAGCGCTTCGGCCACGGCCAGTCCAAGATCCGCGTCACGGCCTGAACCGCGGCAGCGCCCGGGTCACGGCCGGTGCCGCCCGGTGGTTCTCCACCGGGCGGCACCGGCCGTGGGCATCAGCGCGAGCCGTGCTCCGGCAGGTCCTGCTCGGCCGGGGCCGCGGTCAGCGCCGGGAGCAGTGCGAAGCCGCGCTGGGCGGGGGCCGCCGCGGGGGCCCCCGCCGGGGCCTTCTTCCCGCAGAACGCGCCTTCGAGCGTGCCGCCCAGGGCCGTGTTCGCCGCGCCCTTGTTCGAGGTGTTCGCCACCGCGGCCAGGCTGCGCTTCCCGTCACGGGTGGCGAAGGCGTACGTGTAGAAGCCCTGCACCGTGCCGGTGTGCCCGTACACCGAGGTACCGCACGACAGGTCGTAGCGGCGCAGGCCGAGCCCGTAGAAGCGGGAGTTCGCGGTGTCCGTCGGGGTCATGGTGAGCATGGCGTCCAGCATGGCCGGCTTCAGCAGCTTGCCGCCGAGCAGCGCGGACATGAAGGTGTTCAGGTCGGCCGCGTTCGAGATCATCGCACCCGCCGACTGCGCCCAGGACACCGTCTGCTCGGTGGAGTCGACCAGAGGCGCCCCCGCCTCGTCCGGGTGCAGGTAGCCGTGCAGGTGCGCTCCCTTGATCTCCGTCGAGGGGTGGACGTACGAGGTGTTCTTCAGCTTCAGCGGCTTGATGATGCGGCGCTCGTACTCCTTGGCCACGCCGTGCCCGGTGGCCTTCTCGATGAGCATGCCGACGACCACGAAGTTGGTGTTGGAGTACTGGTACGAGACGCCCGGCTCGGTCGTGCGCGGCTCGCGCAGCGAGAGGGCGACCAGCTCCTGGTAGGTGAAGACCTTGTTGCGGACGGCCTCGAAGCCGGGCACGGTCTTGTCGAACATCGCGTTCGTGTAGTCCGACAGCCCGCTGCGGTGGGTCATCAGGTGACGGACCGTGATCCGGTCGTCGGGCAGCAGGCCGGGCAGGTACTGGTTGACCGGGGCGTCCAGGCTGATCTTGCCCTCGTCCACCAGCTGGAGCAGGACGACGCTGGAGAACGTCTTGGTGACGCTGCCGATCCGGAAGCGGCCGTTGACGTCCATGGCCGCGCCCGTGGTCCGGTCCTGGACGCCGACCGCGCTGGTCAGCGGCGCACCGGAACCGGTGATGCGGACCATGGCACCGGGCGCCCCGACCGCGGTGGTGTTCTTCAACGCCTGCGTCACGGCCTCCATGTCGGGCTTCGGCGCGGGCGCGGCGGTGCTCTGCGCCGCCGCCGGGGCGGAGAGCGGGTTCGCGACCGCGTGGGCGGCGGTCGCCGGCACCACGCCGGCCACGACGGCGAGCAGGGCGGCACTGAGAGTCAGGCGTCGGTCGGAAGGCAGGCGCACGGTGTTCCTCAACTACGGGATGACGGAAAGGGTTTCGCTGTCGCAGTCGCGAACTCGCCGCCGCGGGGCGGTCAAGTCCGCGGGCTGTGATCGTACGTGGCCACCGGGCGCCGCCGGCGCACCCGGCGCGTCAGAAGGTGCAGGCAGGGGCGCTTTTCAGCCACTCGGTGCCCGCGCGCAGCCGGCAGGTCTCCGCCAGCCGCGCGCCCGGATCCGGGTTCCACAGCCGCACCGTGCCGTCGTTGCTGCTGCTGGCCACCGTCCGCCCGTCGGGGGAGAACGCCACGCCCCACACCGCGCTCGTGTGGCCCGTCAGCGCGGCCCACAGGCGTCTGCCGGCCACTTCCCACAGCCGCACCGTACGGTCGTTGCCGCTGCTGGCCAGCCACCGCCCGTCGGGCGAGAAGGCGATGGCCCGGACGGAACCGGTGTGGCCCGGCAGCACGGCTTCGGCCCCGGCCCCGAACCGCCGGGCGTCCCACAGGCGTACGGTGCCGTCGTTGCCGCTGCTCGCCAGCGTCCGCCCGTCCGGACTGAAGGCGACGGCCCGTACCGCGCCCGCGTGACCGGTCAGCGTGGCCAGCGACCGCCGCCCGGGGACGTCCCACAGACGTACGGTCAGATCGTCGCCGGCGCTCGCGAGCGTGCGGCCGTCCGGGCTGAACGCCACGTCGTTCGCGAAGTCCGTGTGCCCGGTGAGCGTGGCCAGGGCGGTACGGGAGGCCACGTCCCAGAGCCGGACCGTCCCGTCGGAACCGGCCGAGGCCAGCAGCCGCCCGTCCGGGGAGAACGCGACCGCGTACACGATCCCGCCGTGCCCGGTGAGCGTGGTCAGGGCGGTACGGGAGGCCACGTCCCAGAGCCGCACCGTCCCGTCCGAGCCGGCGGAGGCCAGCAGCCGCCCGTCCGGGGAGAACGCGACCGAGAACACCGTCCCGGCGTGGCCCGCGAGCGTTCCGACCGCCCGCCGCCCGGCCACCTCCCACAGCAGCACCGAGTGATCGGCGTCCGCGGTGGCCAGCAGCTTCCCGTCCGGGCTGTACGCGGCGTGCCAGACCTCCGTGAACGGACGCGGGGTCAGCACCGGTCCGCGCAGGTCCCAGAGCACCACCGACTGGTCGAAGGCCGCGGTCGCCAGCAACGCGCCCCCGGGGTCCACCGCGACCCCGAGCACGTAGTCGGTGTGCCCGGCCAGCGTCGCGACCGGCCGGCCGCTGCGCACGTCCCACAGCCGGGTGGTGCCGTCGCCGCCCCCGCTGACGACCGTGGCGCCGTCGGGCGTGTAGGCGACGGCGTTGATGTCGTCGTTGTGCCCGGTCAGCGCCGCCGTCGCACGGCGTTCGGCCACGTCCCACAGCCGCAGCGTCCGGTCGACGCCCCCGGAGGCCACCGTCCGCCCGTCGGGCGCGAACGCCACCCCCAGCACCTCGGCGGTGTGCCCCGCGAGGACGGCGAGCTGACGGCCCGCCACCGGATCCCACAGCCGCACGGTCTGGTCGGCGCCCGCCGACACCAGCGTCCTGCCGTCCGGCGCGTACGCCAGCGCGTCGACCCTCCCGGTGTGGCCGGTCAGCTCGGTGGCGGCCGACCCGGCGCCCGTGGGATCGCACAGCCGGACCGTCCCGTCGGCACCCGCGACGGCCAGCGTGCGCCCGTCGGGCGCGAAGGCCACGGCCCTGGCGTCCGTCGTCCGCGCGGGGAGTACCGCGACACCGTGCCCGTCCGTGTCCCACACCCGGACCGGACCTTCCGTGGACGTCGCCGCGAGCATCCGCCCGTCGGGCCCGAACGCGATCGCGCGCACCCGGCCCGGCATCGTCAGGGTGCGCGTCGTCCGCCGGTCTGCGACCCGCCGCAGCAGGACCCTGCCGTCAAAACCGGCGCTCGCCAGCAGCCCGTTCCCGCTCCCCGGGGCGAACGCCACCGCGTTGACCGGGCCGCCGTGCCCGCCGAGCCGCGCGAGGAACGGCTGGGACTGCGTGCTCAGCAGCGCACCCCGCGACTCGGGGTTCGCCTCCGTGCGGTACGCCTCCTGCGCGAGCCGCATCGAGGCCTCGGGCCGGCCGGCGGCGAGGGCGGTGGACCGGGCGGCGAGGGCCTGCGCCCGGGCGGTGCGCTCCTGGCCGAGCGCGCCCGCCCGCTGCTGGTACGCCACCGCCCCGGCGGTCAGGGCCAGGACCAGCAGGACGCCGAGCAGGGCCAGCATCCGCTGCCGGAGCCGGACCTGGCGCCGGGCCTGCGCCTGCCGGGCCTCCTCCGCCTCCCGGCTCGCGCTCAGGAAGGCCGCCTCCCGGGGGCCGAGCCGGCTGCGGCCGTCGAGTTCCTCGGCCCGGGCGCGGGCGGCCTCCAGCCGGCTCCCGCGGTACAGGACGGATGGATCGCGGCCCTCGCGCTCCCACTCCTCGGCGGCGTGGGCCAGTTGCCGGTGGACCAGCAGCCCGTCCCGGTCGGCGTGGATCCAGCCGCGCAGCCGCGGCCAGGCGTGCAGCAGGGCCTCGTGGGTGATCTCGACGGTGTCGCTGTCCATCGTGATCAGCCGGGCCCGGACGAACGCGTCGAGGGCGGCCGCCGCGCCGTCGGCCTCGGCGAGCTGCTCCATCAGCTCGGTGCGGGCCATGCGCCGGCGCGTCGTGCCCGCGCCGTCGGCGACGTGGACCAGGGCCACGAGGACGCGGCGGATCGTCCGCTGCTCCTGCGGGTACAGCCGGGCGAACACGCTCTCGGCGGTGTGCGCGACCGCGCCCTGGATGCCTCCCGTGTCCTCGTACCCGGCCACGGTCAAGGTGGTTCCGGTACGCCGCTGCCAGGTGGCCATCAGCGCGTGGGACACCAGCGGCAGCGCACCCGACGGCGTGTCACCCGGCCCGGCTGCCGGGGCCGCGGCGGCCGCCGCGGGCTCCTCCCGCAAGCCGGCGTCGCGCAGCAGCAGTTGGACCAGGCCCGGTTCGAGGGTGAGCCCCGCGAGCTCCGCCGGACGCGTGATCGACTCGCGCAGCTCGGCCAGGGACATCGGAGGGAGGACGAACAGCCCCTCGGTGCAGGCCGCGGCCAGTTCGGGCAGGTCCAGGCAGCTGCCGGTGAAGTCGGCCCGGACGCCGAGCACCACGACGGCCGGGTCGTACCCGCTCGGCCCGGCCCCCGGCGACGCCTCGGCCGTGGCCAGGGTGCACAGGACGTGGACGAAGGCGCGCCACTCGTCCACGTCGGAGCAGAGGGTGAAAAGTTCCTCGAACTGGTCGACGAGCAATACCGGCCGTACGCAGGACGGCCGTCCCTCCCCGGATCCGTCCGGGGCGGCGTCCGCCGGCCCCCGGACGGCTTCGAGCAGCAGCCGAGGGTGCTCGCGCAGCTCCCGTACGGTGATGCCGAGATCACCGCCCAGCACCTTCGCGGTGCGGTCCAGCAGCTCCTGGAGCGGGTGCGCGGTCGGGGTGAACCGGATGACGGGCCACTCGTCGGCGCCCGCCATCGGGAACCCGCCGGTGCGCCGCAGGGCCGGTACGAGACCGGCGCTGAGCAGGGAGGACTTGCCCGCCCCCGACCGCCCGACGAGCACCAGCGGGCCGCCGCCGATCCGGTCGAAGACCCGCTCGACCAGGGCGGCGGTCACCCGGTCGCGACCGAAGAACCAGCCCGCGTCGCGCGAGGTGAACGCGGCGAGGCCGCGGTAGGGGCACTCGCCCGCCGACTGCGACTGCGACTGCGACTGCCCGGCCGGGGCGGCGGTACGGGGCTTCGGCACCTCGGCCTCCGGGACCAGTTGGAGCAGGGCGCCCCCGGCCTGGAGCACCTGGTCGCAACGGAGGGCGACATCCTGGGTGACGCGCTTGGCGCCGGTCTCGATCTTGCTCAGGTAGCCCTTGCTGTAGTGCGTACGACGGGCCAGGTCGGCCAGGGACAGACCGCGCTGCACCCGCAGCCGCCGCAACTGGGCGGGAAAGGCCGCGGCGGCCGCGCCCCTTGCGCCGGCGCCGGCTCCGGCGGCGCCGGATGAATCGGGCTCGTGATCGGTGTGGTGATCGGTGTCGCGTCCGCGGTCCGGGTCCCCCACGGCATCCCCCATGGCACAGCACGCCCAGGTCGTGAGATGGAACGTCCCAGGCTACCGCGGGGGTCGGGCGGTGGAACGCGCGTCGGTTCGGCGTGGCGGAATACGCGCGGTACAGCGGCCTTCCGGGGCCGCCGGGGGAGCGGCGGACCCGGAAGACCACGAACGGGTGCCCGGTTACGGGCGATTGAGGGTGATGGAGTTGACGGGCCCGAGGTCGGCGTAGACGCCCGTGCCCTGGGCGATGGGGGATCCGCAGCCCTTGCCGTCGTAGCCGGTGCACAGGCTCGCGGTGGCTCCGCCGTACTGGTTGTTGAGGACCCAGTGGCGGCCGTACTGGTTGCTCAGGTTGTGGGCTCCGTAGCTCGTGAAGATGTGGCTCGGCTTGACGGCCGGGTTCTGGTCCTGCGGGTAGATGCAGACCGACCCGTACGGACAGCCGGCCCAGTCGTCGGCGGGCCTGGCGTCGGCCGCGCCGCTCAGTGCCACGACGGCCGCCGCGGCGGTGGCGAGCGCGGCGGTGGCGCGGATCATCTTGCGCATCATGTCCCCCTGTTGGGTTGCCTCGGTGTTGACGCCGGGAGGCGGGGCGTCGTGTCGTCCCGACGTCCCGGCGTGCTGACGCCTTCAGCCTTGCCCGGTGGGCCGCGGGGGTCGACGGGTTTCCCGTCGCCCATCGCCGGGCCCGACCGGGAAACCCTTCCCGACCTGCCCGGACATCGGAGCGAGGGCAACCGTCACGGGTGGTCACCGGCCGGCTCCCGTCCGGCGCCGTGATGTCCTCTTCCCCGATGGCGGGCAGAATTGAGGGGGCAGCCCGTGTCCGCCGTGCGGGCGCCGGTCAGCCACGCGCGCGAGCGAGACGCGCGCAGAAGGGGGCCTGCCGATGGCATGGGACCGGCTGGGGGGCGCGGACGACCCCGGCCCGATCCGGTCCGAACCGGGGTCCTTGCTGGAACACGTGGTGGTGGCGGTCTTCGGCATCGACGACGAGGACCGGGTCTGCTACTGGGGCCCCGGCGCGCAGAACCTCTTCGGCCACGAGGCCGCATCGGTGCTGACCCGGCCCGCGGCCCTCCTCTTCCCCGATCCGGCCCCCGGCGAGGGCCTCGACGCCGCCCCCGACGAGGCCCCCGACCATGCTCCCCGTGCCGGAGCCGCCTCCCGGCTCGCCGAGCGCGCCCGGACCCTCGGCTACTGGCGCGTACGGCTGCCCGCGCTCCATCGGGACGGCACGGTCTTCGACTGCGGCTTCCGGGTCTTCCCGATGACCGGGGCCACCGGTGCCTCCGTGGTCATCGGGCTGGCGAGCCGGGGCGACGAACTGGACCGGGTCAAGACCAACCTGTCCTTCCTCGACTCCCTCTTCGAGACCTGCCCGATCGGCCTGGTCATGCTGGACGAGGAGCTGCGCTACGTCCACCTCAACCAGGCCCTGGCCGACATGGACGGGGTCCCGCTCGAGGAGCACCTGGGCCGCCGCATGGCCGACATCATGATCACCGCGGACGGCGGGGAGTACCAGCGCATGCTGCGGTCCGTCTTCGAGGAGGGCCGGACCGTGATCGGCACCCTCGTGGGCCTGCGCACACCGGGCCGCCCCGACCGCGACCAGGTGCGCTCGGTCAGCTTCTTCCCGCTCACCGGCGCGGGCGACACCCGGCGCGGGGTGGGCGGACTGCTGCTGGACGTCACCGACCGCGAGCGGGCCATCCTGGAGGCCACGGCAGCCCGGCAGCGCCTGGCCCTCCTCGACCGGGCGGCGGCCGGCATCGGCACCACCCTGGACCTGAACACCACGGCGCGCGAGCTGGTCGAGGCGGTCGTCCCGGAGTTCTGCGACGCCTCGGTCGTCGAACTCGTGGAGTGGATGGACGAGACGGAGGCGTTCGACCCCGCGCTGCCGGTGCACACCCGCCGGATCGCCTCCGGCACCACCCTCCCCGAGCCCGCCGTGGAACTCGTGAGCGGCCTGGCGGAGGTCACGTACCCGCCGGGCTCCAACACGCACCAGATGCTGAGCACCGGCCGTCCGCTCTGCTTCACGGTCGACCAGGACTTCGCGACCCGCACCGTCGTCCACCAGCAGCGCGCCCAGCTGCTCCTGGACAGCGGGCTGACCTGCATCCTCATGGCACCGCTCATCGCCCGCGGCACGGTGCAGGGCATCGCCATGTTCGGCCGCTCCGCCGCCCGCCCGGCCTTCGCCGAGGCGGACCTCGGCCTCGCCGGCGAACTGGCCTCCCGGGCCGCGCTGTGCCTGGACAACGCCCGGCTGTACGGCAAGGTCCGGGACATCGCGCTCACGCTGCAGCGGGCCCTGCTGCCCAGCGCCCCCGCGGCGGGCCCGTACGTGGACATCAGCCACCGCTACCTGCCCGGCAGCCGCGGCACCGAGGTCGGCGGCGACTGGTACGACGCGATCACCTTGGCCGACGACCGGGTGGCCCTCGTCGTCGGTGACGTGATGGGCCACGGCGTGCCCGCCGCCGCGGCCATGGGCCGGCTGCGGATCACAGCGAAGACGCTGGCCCGGCACACCGCCGAACCCGCCGCCCTGCTCCAGGAACTCGACGCCTGCGCCCAGGAGGCCGGGATCGAGTGGGCGACCTTCCTCTACCTCCTGTACGACCCGCACACCGGCCGCGCCACCATCGCCAACGCCGGCCACCCGCCGCCCCTGGTGCGGCACCGGGACGGGAGCGTGCACACCGTCGGCGACGTGCTCGGCGTCCCGCTCGGGGTGGGCGGCGTCCCGTACCGGTCGGTCGAGGTCGAGATCCCCGAGGGCGCGACCGTGGCCCTCTACACCGACGGCCTCGTCGAGGCCCGGGGCCAGGACATCGACGCCGGCATCGAGGCACTGCGCGCCCAGCTGCGCGCGCCGCTCGGCTCGTTGGAGGAGGGGGTCGACCGGATCCTCGCCAACCTGCTGCCCGACACGGCGACCGACGACACGGTCCTGGTCCTCGCCAGGGTCGGCGCGGTCCCCGGCCGCCCGCCGGGCCCGGGAACCGGATCACCGCCCCGGGCGTCGTCGTAGCGTGCGGCTCGGCAAGCAGAGCGCCGCGCGGGATGCGGGGCCGATCGGGGGCAGGGGCGCGTGGGCGAGCAGGGGGCGGGGCGGGGGGCCGGCCGGTGGCGCCGGCGTTGGCGGCGTCCTGAGCAGTGGTCGTGGCGCGGGCGGGGGCGCGTCCTCGCGGGGCTCGCGGTCCTCGCCGCCTGCCTGCAGGCCTTCCACGGTGCGGTGCCCGACGGGCTGCCGGGCCGTCCCGGCAGCCTGCTCGAAACGTTCCTGCCGTGGCTGGGCCCGGCCGCCCCGGTCCTCGCGGCCCTGGCGCTGCTGCGCCGCTCGGCCGTGGCCGCGCTCGCGGCGCTGCTGCCCGCCGCCGCCTGGCTCGGCCTCTTCGGCGGCCACCTGCTCCCCTGCGGGGACGGGGCATCAGATCTCCTCGCCGTCCAGCACAACGTCAGCGACGAGAACCCCGATCCGGCGGGCACCGCGCGCGCCCTGGCCGCCGCCGGCGCCGATCTCCTCGCGCTGGAGGAGCTGACGCCCGCCGCCCTGCCGACGTACGCCGCGGTGCTGGCGCCGCGGTACCCCTACCACGCGGTGGTGGGGACGGTGGGACTCTGGTCGAAGCACCCGCTCGCGGACGTGCGGCCGGTGGACATCAGGCCGACCGGCGTGGGGGAGGGCTGGGACCGCGGACTGCGCGCCACCGCCCGCACCCCGCGGGGCGAAGTCGCCGTGTACGTGGCGCACCTGCCCTCCCTGCGCCTCAGCCCGGCGCACGGGTTCGGATCCGCACGCCGGGACGAGAGCGCCGTACTGCTCGGCGCCGCGATCGCGGCCGAGCCGACGGAGCCGCTGATCCTGCTCGGGGACCTCAACGGCACCGTGGACGACCGCGGGCTGGACCCGGTGACCTCGCGCATGGACCCGCCGAGCCGGGACTT
This sequence comes from Streptomyces sp. NPDC001903, assembly GCF_042891345.1. Taxonomy (NCBI): domain Bacteria; kingdom Bacillati; phylum Actinomycetota; class Actinomycetes; order Kitasatosporales; family Streptomycetaceae; genus Streptomyces; species Streptomyces sp. NPDC001903. The sequence continues at coordinate 474,017 of NZ_JBIASZ010000003.1, read as the reverse complement.
CGCGTTCAGCTGGCCCGCTTCGCTGCCGCTGGCCCGGATCGACCAGGTACTGACCCGCTCGGCGAGCGTCACGCGGATCAGGTCTTTGCCGGCGACGGGCAGCGACCACCTGCCCGTCGCCGCCCGCATCAGCCGGCGCGATCGAGGACCAGGTCGGTGAAGCGCCGCAGCCCGTGCTCGCCGTGGCCCATGAAGAGGTTGGGTTCCACGAGCTCGAGCTCCATCACGACCGGCGCCCCGTCGTCCGCGGTCGCGATGTCCACGCGCGCGTACAGCAGGGCCCGCGATCCCGGTACGGCCGCCAGCGCGGCCCCGGCCAGGGCCAGTTCTGCCGCCGACGGCCGGTACGGCACCAGATCCGGATGCGGCACGCGGTCGTTGTCGACGGTCCCGACGTCGGTCAGCACCGGCCCCTTGCGTATCGCGTGGCTGAAGGCCCCGCCGAGGAAGACGAGTGCCCGTTCGCCCTCGTCGATCCGCGACAGGTACGGCTGCACCATCGCGGTCGCTCCGGCCGCGTGGAGTGCCGCGACGTGCCCGGCCGCCGCCTCGTGGTGCTTCTGCGCGTAGCGCGCGGTGTCGCGGGCGCCGGCCGAGACGGTCGGCTTGACGACGAACTGGCCCTCCCCGGGCAGGACGAGGGCCTCGCCGGGGGCGATGAAACGGGTCGGCACCACGGGGACCCCGCTGTCGGCGAGCTCCCGGAGGTAGCGCTTGTCGGTGTTCCAGCGCACCAGAGCGGCCGGATTGTCGAGCCGCGTCGCACCCTGCACCGCGTCGGCCCAGGCCAGGTACTCCGGCCGCCGCGCGGCGTAGTCCCAGGTGGACCTGATGACCACGGCGGCGCACCCCGACCAGTCGAAGTCCCGGGCGTCCCAGGGCGCGGCCACGGCGTCGACCCCGCGGGCGCGCAGCGCCTCGATCATCAGCGGCAGGTCGGCGTCCCAGGCCAGGCCCGGCTCCGAGGTGGCCAGGGCGATCCGTGCGGTGCCGGCCATCAGTGGCTCCCCTCGGCCGCCGGCAGTCCGAACTCCAGCGGCGCGTCGGTGGTGTTGAAGCCCTTCGCGAGCTTGTTGTCCCAGGCGGGCTGCTGGGCCGAGCGGATGTCCACCGGTTTCCTCCGGGCGTGCGTACGATCGCTTGCTGCCCCGGCAGCCTAACGACCGGCGGGCCCCGCGGCCGGGGCCAGGCCGTCGGCGACCAGGCCCGCGAGGACCGCCTCGCCCAGGGCGTGCACCGCGGACTGCGGCCGGACCATCACGGTGAACTCCTTGATCCGGCCGTCCTCGGCGAAGTGGACCAGGTCGATGCCGTGGATCGCCTTGCCGCCCACCGTGGCCCGGAACAGCAGGACCTCCGAGGGGGCCACGGAGCCGTCGACGCCGGTCTCGGCGCTGCCGGTGTACTGGCCGATGTAGCGGAAGTCCTCGAAGGTGCGCAGGAGCACCCCGAAGAGCCCCAGCACCATCGGCCGCCCCTCGAACGGCGTGAACTTCACGGGGCTGTACAGGCGCACGTCCTCGGTGAACAGGGCCTCCAGCGCCGCGAGGTCACGGCTGTCGACGGCGGCGCGGAAGCGGTCTGCTGCGGTCACGGCTTCTCCCTGAGAGGTCATCTACTCATCAATGTGATTAGTCAGTTTCTTGAGTATCATGCGGGCAGTGTCCGTGCACAGAGGCGAGAAGGAGGCGATCCGATGGCTTTGCGCCACGCCGTACTGGCGGCGCTGCTGGACGAGGAGCTGAGCGGGTACCAGTTGGCGAAGGCCTTCGACCTCGGCGTCGCGAACTTCTGGCACGCCCTCCCGCAGCAGCTCTACGCCGAGCTGGCCCGGCTGGAGCAGGACGGGCTGATCGCCGGCCGGGAAATCGTCCAGGACACCCGGCCCAACAAGCGCCTGTTCGCCGTCACCGGCGCCGGGCTGGCCGAGCTGGACCGGTTCACCGCCGCCGCCACCAAGCCCTCCTCCATCCGCGACGACCTCATCGTCAAGGTCCAGGCCGCCGACCACGTCGACACCGCGACGCTCATCGCGCAGCTCACCGAGCGCGCCGCCTTCGCCCGGGCCAAGGTCGACCTGTTCGGCGGCCTGCTGCGCACCATGCGCGGCGAGCGCGGCGAAGAGGAGTTCCTGCGCGTCGGCGAGCGCATCGGCCCGTACCTGACCTGCCTGCGCGGTCTCGCCTTCGAGCAGGGCAACCGCGACTGGTGCGAGCGCACGATCGCGGTCCTGCGGGAGCGGGAGGCGGCCCGTGCCGCGCGCTGAGCACCCCTACCTGCGGTACGTGGCCCTCGGCGACAGCCAGACCGAGGGCCTCGGGGACGGCGACGACAGCACCGGCCTGCGGGGGCTGGCCGACCGGCTCGCCGAGCACCTCGCGCTCCACAAACCCGGTGTGCGGTACGCCAACCTGGCCGTCCGCGGCCGGCTCGCCGGGCAGGTCCGAGCCGAGCAGCTCGCACCGGCCCTCGCGCTGCGCCCCGACCTCGCCACCGTGGTCGCCGGGGTCAACGACATCCTGCGGCCGCGTTTCGACGCCGACGAGGTCGCCGGCCACCTGGAGGCGATGTTCGCCGCGCTCACCGCCCAGGGCGCCCGGGTCCTCACCATGACCTTCCCGGACCTCGCGCGGATCACCCCGCTCGCCCGGCCGCTCACCCCGCGCGTGAACGCCCTCAACGACCGGATCCGCACGGCCGCGGCCCGCCACGGCGTGACCGTCGTGGAGACGGGACACCATCCGGTGGTCACCGACCCCCGGCTGTGGAGCGCGGACCGGCTGCACGCCGGTCCGCTCGGCCACGAGCGGATCGCCGCCTCGCTGGCGGACGCCCTCGGGCTGCCGGGCAGCGACGACTCGTGGACGCACCCGCTGCCCGAGGCCCGGCCGGCCCGGCCCACGATCGCCGCCGAACTGCGCTGGGCCGCAGCCTTCCTGGGCCCCTGGCTGGGCAGGCGCCTGCGCGGCCGCTCCTCGGGCGACGCCCGCACGGCCAAACGCCCGCAGCTGCTCCCGGTGCTGCCGTGAGGGGTCAGGCGGTGGCCGCCGCCGCAAGGCGGCGGCGCTGCAGCTTGCGCGCGTAGAAGAGGTGCGCGATGGCCTCGGCGGCCAGCAGCAGGACGACCAGCCAGGGCGCGAGGTGGCCGGCGGCCCAGACGACGAGCAACGGGATTCCGATGCCGGGAACGGCCCATACGGCGACGGCGGCGGGCGAGCGGCCGTACCGCAGCGCGATGGCCGCGTGGGCCGCGTGGTAGAGGGCCAGTCCGCCGGCCAGCACCCACACCGCGCCGGTCGGCAGGTTCGCGTGGTCGGCCTCCTCGACGGCGGTGGCCAGCCCGGCCGCCATGCACAGGACGCCCGCGGTCACGAAGAAGTGCAGGAAGCCGGCCACGTCGCGGGCGAGCAGGTAGGCCTGGCGGTCGTCCGCCCCGGCGAGCATCAGCTCGGCCGACGTCGAGCCGAAGTCGAAGTACGACCACCAGAGCGCGGCGAGGAGGACGAAGCCGAGGACGCCGACGACCGCGGCCCGCGGGGTCCAGGTGTGGTCGGCCGAGGTCACCAGCGCGATCACGGACTCGCCGAGCACGATGATGACGAAGAGGCCGACCCGCTCGACGATGTGCCCGGTGTCGAGCCGGGCGGGCAGCCCGCGGCCGCGCGCGGTGAGCAGCAGCGCCATCTCGGCGGCGATGAGCACCGCCCACACGACGTACTGCCAGGGCGCGGGCACCGCGGCCGAGGCGGCCCACAGCAGGCCCGAGGCCAGGCAGTAGCTCAGCGGGCGCCAGCGCGGGACGCGCACCGGTTCGGGGTACTTGGTGGCAGGCCACCACAGCCCGAGCAGCACCAGCCGGGTGCCGGCGTACCCGAGGGCGTAGACGGAGCCGCGGTCCGTGTCGGCCTCGGGCACGGCGCAGGCCATGACGGCGATGCAGAGCATGGCGGACAGCATGAGCAGCCGGCGGCGGGGCCTGTCGTCGACGAAGAGGTTCGCCGAGACCATGAGGTTGATCCACAGCCACCAGGGCGGGAAGTAGAGCCCCAGGAACACGGCGAAGTCGCGCGGGCTCGGATCGCCGTGCAGCCGGTGCGAAAGCTGGGCGGCGAGCGCCACGAAGACGAGGTCGAAGAAGAGTTCCAACCAGTCGGCGTGCCGCCCCTCCTGCTGGTGGCCGCCGCCGTCCGGCTCCGCGCCGGCTCCCGACTGAGGTGTGCCCATGGGTCCGCCCGGGTCCGTGCCGCCGCCCTCGCGGCCTGCTTGCCCGTATGACATCACGGTGTGCCTAGGCGAGGACGCGTGACGCGGCACGGGCCTGCAGGGCCCGCCGCCGTCCGGCGGCCGCGGCCAGCAGTACGCAGGCGGTGGCCAGGCACACGGCCAAGGAGGACACCGTGATCGACAGGGACACCACCGGAGTGCCCACCGAGAGGGCGGAGGTCGCCAGCAGGGCGGCGACCATGCCCATGCCGTTGATCAGGTTGAGCCGGCGGTTCGCGTAGACGTGCAGCACCTCGGCGCTGCCGGAGGCATGCTGACGCCGGTTCTGGAGCTGTTCCAGGATGCCGGCCATGAACACGGCGACGGGGATCACACGGGACCACTCGGCGTACTCCACGAAGAGCTCCACGATCGTCGCGGCCAGGCAGACGAGCAGGCAGAGCAGGTTGACCCAGGTGACGCGGCGGACGTCCTTGCGGCGCGGCACGTAGTACAGCCGGAGCTTGGTGAGTCCCACCCGGTGGGGCCCCTCCCCGGCGGGTCCCTCGCTCTCCGGGGACTCCCGGAAGCTGACGTCGAACTGCTCCGGCAGGCCTTGGGGGACGCCCTCGTCCCAGTCGGACGGGGCGAAGACCGGTTCGACGGCCCACCGCGGGTCGGAGGTCCCGATGCCGGCCAGCTCGGCCCCTTCGGGGGTGGGGACGGTCAGCTGGTTGCGGGCCTCGGTCGGCAGGCAGAGGTCCAGCTCCGCCGATACGCCCAGCAGCCCGTGGCGGTGCAGGACGCATTTGCCGTCGTAGCCGTAGCGCAGCCGCGGCGAGGTGCCGTACGCGGTGTCCAACTCGGCGACCAGCGGCAGGTAGCGGGTGGCCGCACGGATCCGGGCGCCCAGGTCGCCGCCCGTGACCTCGATCGCCCTCTCCAGCAGCGTCGCGACGGCATCGTGCTGGCGGCCCTGCACGGCGGAGCCGAGGGCGGCGGAGATCTCCCGCTGCGAGGCGCGCACCTCTAGGCCGCGGCCCCGGCCGGCGTCGCCGCCGGTGCGGGCGGGGCCGGAGTCGCCCTCCTCCCCTCCCTCGTCGGCGAGCCAGTACGAGACCGCGTTCGCGATGTACGACTGCACCTCGACCCGCTTCAGCGAGGGCACGACTCCGCCGTTCGCGTCCCGGATGTCGAGCTTGTCCAGCGTCTCGCCGTAGACCCACGGGAAGATGTCGATGACCGCGTGGGTGTCCCGGGTGCCGGAGGCGTACAGGGTCGAGGTGATGGAGTGGTACGCCTTGCGCCGGCCCACCACCTCCACCACGTGGTCGCGGAGCATGACGGTGTGCGGGAAGTGCGCGAACTCCTCCGCGACGGACAGGCTCGCGGACACCTGCGGCATGCCCCGCCGGTCCGGGCGCCGCCCGGCCTCCAGGGCCAGCGCCGCCGTCAGGGTGGGGGCGGGGGCCTGGCGTTCGCTGTAGTAGGTGACCAGGTCGCGGGCGAGCCGGCCGATCCGCGCGGCGGCCAGGTCGCGCGGGGGCCGGGAACCGGCCAGCAGCCCGTCCAGCCGTACGATCGCCCGGCCGTCGACCTCCGCCTGCGCGGCCAGGATCAGCGCGACGGACCGCACGACCTCCGCCAGGAGGGTCAGCTCGCGGGTGTCCGCCCCGGACTTCAGCGCGGCGGCCGCCGCCCGGCTCGCCGCCTCCGGATGGCCGGCGAGCAGGGCCGTGTGGGAGAAGGCCGCCAGTCGGCTCAGGGCCCGGTCCGGACGGGAACAGGCCAGGTGGTGGACCTGTTCGACGTACCAGCCGATCCTGTCGGTGTTGAACGGCTCGAGCGGCTGGTGGTAGTACGCGGCGGCCAGCCGGTGCGCGCGTCCGAGCGTCGCGGTCTCCTCCTCGCCGAGCCGGTCGAGGAGGTCCTTGCGCAGCAGGGGCCGCAGCCGGAACTCCTCGGTCGCGGCCATCGGGCGGGGCTCGATCACGGGGAGCCGTAGCAGCGGCCCGCTGTCGGCCGGGACCCCGAGCGCATCGGCGGTGTACGCGACGATGTCCGGATCGAACCAGTCGTACACGCAGAGGTGTTCGAGCAGCGAGCGGCGGGCGGGCGGCAGCGCGGCGAACGCACCGCGGATGCGGCGCAGGACGGGATCCGTGTCCAGGGGTCAGCCCTCCCGGGTGAAGTGGGACAGGAACTCCGAGATCGCCGAGGGCAGCCCGTCCAGTCGGCTGCACAGCTCCTCGGCGGAGCCCTTGAGCTCTTCGATGCCGGCCAGGTCGATCCACTCCTGGACGGTCGCGGCGTCGAACGGCGGCAGGATCAGGTTCCGGACGGCGCCGGCGTAGGGGTGCGAGAGGCCGGGGACGGTGCGCCCGGCGAGGAAGACGGTGATGCGGCGGGTGGCGAGCAGGTCCGGCAGGAAGCCGGTGCTGATCCAGCTCTGCAGCGGGGGCTCGCAGCGGTCGAAGCCGTCCAGGACCACGATCGGGCCGGAGCCGGGCCCGGTCGCCGACTCCGCGAGACGCGCGACGAGTTCGTCGCTCATCGCCGAGTTCTGCGTCTCGCGGTCGGCGTTGACGCTCAGGGCGATGTCGAGGTGCGAGCGGTTCATCGACATCCCCTGGAAGTTCACCGTCGGCACCTCGCCGTAGCGCTGCTTCAGCGCGCGGAAGGAGTCCATGCGGATGCCCTGCCCTGATGCCTGCCGGTATATGTGGTTCAGGACGTCGAAGGCCGCCCACGTGGTGGCGAGGTCGACGTAGCAGACCGTGCTGTCGCCGTGCCGGCGGTGGACCTCGACGAGCAGTGCGGTCTTGCCGATTCCCTCGTCGCCCTCGAAGAACAGGGCCCGGTGCGAGGCGCCGTCGCTGATCAGACGGGCGGCGTGCGCCAGTTGCTCGACGCGGTCCACGTGCACGCTGTCTTCCCCCCGGAAGTTCCCTGAGCGCTGCCGACCGGATCAGTTGGCGGGCTGCCCGGTGCCGGTGCCGGTACCAGGTCCGGTCCCGGGGCCGTTCCCGGGACCCGTTCCGGGGTCGGGCTCGGGGTCGTCGTCCTTGCGTACGACGATCCAGCTGTCCTTGACCTTGGTGTCCACGATCCCGACTTTGCCTCCCTTGACCGTGCTGACCAGGGATTTGAGGATCTTGGAGCGCTTCGTGTGCACGGCCTGCTCGGCCGGGTCACCCTCCGGGGCGGCCTCGACGGCGAGGCCCCACAGGCGGATCCGGAGCTTCTTGATCCGGTGTCGCATGGACCACAGGACGAGGCCCAGCACCACCACGACGACTGCGGCCACGGCGGCCTGCTGCCAGTTCTCGATGACCACGCCCACCCCCCTCGGTTGGCTTGATAGCGCCGAATGATGGCATGCAGCGGACCGCTCGATTCCGAGCAGCGATGGAATCAAGCCATGTGCGGACCGGTCGACAGCGCCGCCTCGACGGCGGCCTCGGCGTGGATCCGGGCGGTGGGGAAGACGGGTACGGGGCTGTCCCCGGCGCCGATCAGCAGCTCGATCTCGGTGCAGCCGAGGACGATCCCCTGGGCTCCGGCGGCCACGAGCCCCTCGATGACGTGCTGGTAGGCGGCGCGGGACTCGTCGCGGACGATGCCCAGGCACAGCTCCTCGTAGATCACCCGGTGCACGAGGGCCCGCCCCTCGGCGTCGGGGACGCACACCTCCAGCCCGCTCGCGGCGAGTCGGCCGCGGTAGAACTCCTGCTCCATCGTGAACGCGGTACCCAGCAGGCCGACGCGTGTCAGCCCCGCCGCCCGTACGGCGTCCGCGGTCGCATCGGCGAGGTGCAGCAGCGGCACCGTGATCCCCGCCTGGACCCGGTCGGCGACCTTGTGCATGGTGTTGGTGCAGATGAGGACGAGATCCGCGCCGGCCGCTTCGAGGCGGCGGGCGGCGTCCGCCAGCACCTCACCGGCCTCGGCCCACCGGCCCGCGGCCTGGAGCCGCTCGATCTCCGCGAAGTCCACGGAGTACAGCACGCACCGGGCCGAATGCAGCCCCCCGAGCCGGTCGCGCGTGAGTCGGTTCAACAGCCGGTAGTACTCGGCGGTCGACTCCCAGCTCATTCCTCCGAGCAGTCCGATCGTTTTCATAAGTGGATACGATAACAGCCGGAAAAGTCATAAGGATTACTTTGATCTACTGTCGGGCGGTGAACCACTCGCCGCCGGCGCCGGGAGGTCCCGGTGCCGGCGGCGGCTCGTGGTTCGACGGTTGGTCACCCCCACTGTCAGGACTCCGCGGAGCCCTCCCGCATGACGTCCTGGAAGGCCGTCATGCAGGGCATGCAGTGGTGGTCCGTTTCGGCGTTGCCTCCCGGCTGGAGGGGGCGGCCGCACAGGGTGGCCCGGCGGTCACGGGCGACGACGTGCCATACGAGGCCTGGCCCTGTGGCCGCCTCACCGACCTGCATTTCATACATGAGAGTGCTCCATGTGGTGGACAGCTCTGTGTCTCCACCAAAGCAGTGCATGGCGCCGAAAGCCTGACGGGTGAGCCGTCCGGGTGACATCGGCCCGCCGGAGTCGGTCATCTGTGCGATATGCGCGGGTCGTGCGCCGCGATACAGAAATACCCCGGATCAATTGACGGCCGGGGTATTCGTCTGCGTATATTTGATGTTTCACGCCTTGATGACGGCAGGGCGTGAAGAAGCTTTACGAGGACATCGTATCGGGTCGGGAGTGGAATTGTCAACTGTGGAATTCCGTAATGAGCAGCAATTCATCGACGCGCTCTATGCGCGCCTGGACGACCTGCGCGACCAGGCCGAACAGGCCGTGCAGCAGGCGCTGTCCGGGGGCGGCACCGGGTTTCAGGCGCGGCTGGAGCGGGACGTGGTCGTCGCCGAGCAGTCCGGTCTGCTTTCCGCGCTGAACGCCGGAGAGAACGGCCTGTGTTTCGGCCGCCTCGAGTTCTCCGACGGACAGGACCACCACATCGGCCGTATCGGAATCAGGCAGGACGACGCGGACCGCACCCCCCTGGTCCTCGACTGGCGGGCCGACGTGGCACGCCCGTTCTACCTCGCCACGGGGCATTTCCCGATGGGCCTGCGCCGGCGCCGCCACATCACCACCCGCGGCCGCGAGGTCACCGCCCTGCACGACGAGATCCTCGACCTCGCCGACACCGAGCGCACCGGCCACGAGGGGGCCGACGCCGACGCCGTGCTGCTCGCCGCGCTCGACGCCGCCCGCACCGGCCGCATGCACGACATCGTCCAGACCATCCAGGCCGAGCAGGACCGCATCATCCGCTCGCCCCACCGCGGCGTACTGGTGGTGGAGGGCGGTCCGGGAACCGGGAAGACGGCCGTCGCCCTGCACCGGGCCGCCTACCTCCTCTACGCCCACCGCGAGCTGCTCGCCAAGCGCGGCGTGCTGATCGTCGGCCCCAACCCGGCGTTCCTCGGCTACATCGGCGAGGTCCTCCCCTCCCTCGGCGAGACCGGCGTCCTGCTCTCCACCCTCGGCGAGCTGTTCCCCGGCGTGCGCGCGACCGGCACCGACCGGCCCGGCGCCGCCGCGGTGAAGGGCCGCGCCGAGATGGCCGACGTGCTCGCCCTCGTCGTAGGCGACCGGCAGGCGCTGCCGGAGACCGTCCCCGCGGACAGCGGCGAGGACAGCGCCGTGCTGCCCGAGCCGGCCCTGGAGATCGACCACGACGACTACGGCACCCTGCGGCTGGACCGGACCATGGCGTACGAGGCCAGGGACCGGGCCCGCGCCACCGGGCTGCCGCACAACCTGGCCCGTCCCTACTTCGCCTTCCGCGTCATCGACTCCCTCACGCAGCAGCTCGCCGACCGGCTCGGCGCCGACCCGTACGGCGGCCCCAACCTGCTGGGCGCCGACGACATCGCGCAGCTCGGCAAGGAGATCGCGACCAGCGCCGAGGTGCACGCCGCGATCGACAGCCTCTGGCCACCCCTCACACCCCGGCAGCTCATCGCCGACTTCCTCGCCGACCCCACCCACCTCCCGGCCCACGAAGCCGAGTTGATCCGGCGCACCACCGACGACTGGACCCCCGCCGACATCCCGCTGCTCGACGAGGCCGCCGAGCTGCTCGGCTTCGACGACAGCGCGCAGCGCGCCGCCGAGGAGCGCGAACGGCAGGAGCGCATCGCGTACGCGCAGGGAGTCCTCGACCTGTCACAGGGGTCCGAGAGCTACGAGTTCGAGGACATGGAGAACGAGTTCCTCGCCGCGCACGACATCATCGACGCCGAGCGGATGGCGGAGCGGCAGGAGGAGGCCGACCACCGCAGCGCCGCCGAGCGGGCCGCCGCCGACCGCACCTGGGCCTTCGGGCACGTCATCGTCGACGAGGCGCAGGAACTGTCCGAGATGGCCTGGCGGTTGCTCATGCGGCGCTGTCCCACCCGGTCCATGACGCTGGTGGGCGATCCGGCCCAGACCGGCGACGAGGCGGGCTGCGGATCGTGGAAGCGGATCCTGGACCCGTACGTCGGCGACCGCTTCGAGCTGGTGCGCCTCGGCGTCAACTACCGTACGCCCGCCGAGATCATGGACCTCGCGGCCGCCGTGCTCCGGGCCCGCCACCCCGGGTTCGAGCCGCCGAGCTCGGTGCGGTCCACGGGGCGGCGGCCCTGGGTGCGGGAGACGGACGACCTGGCCGCGGCGGTCGCGCAGGCGGTGCGCGAAGGCGCCCCGGCGGAGGCCGGGGGGCGGGGCGGCCGGCTGGCGGTGATCGCGCCGCGCCCGCTGCACGGGGCGCTGGCGGCCGCACTGCCCGGCGTACGGGCGGGGGAGGAGCCGGACCTCACCCATCCGGTCGTGCTGCTGGACCCGCGCCAGGCCAAGGGGCTGGAGTTCGACTCGGTGATCGTCGTGGAGCCCGCGGACCACGAGCCGAGCGATCTGTACGTCGCCCTGACCCGGGCCACGCAGACCCTCGGGGTGGTGCACACGGGCCGGCTGCCGCAGGGGCTGGCCGAGCACCCGTAAAGCCGAGAACCCGTAAAGGGGGGCGGCGGGCAGGCGGGGGGCCTCAGACCGCGGTCGGCGCGAGGAGCTGCGGCGGCTCCGGCCGCTCCGGCCGTCCTCGGCGGGCCGGGAGCTCCAGCCCCGCCAGCCGCTCCAGGCCCGCCCGGCTCGCCTCGTCCACCGGCACCATCGTCACCAGGCGCGGGCCCGCCGCCGGCCCGAGCCACAGGTTGGTGTGCTCCAGGTGCAGCAGGCCGACGTGCGCGTTGCGGACGTACTTCGTCTTGGCACCCAGGCCGAGCACCTCGTGCCGCGCCCACAGCTCCCGGAACTCGGGCGAGCGCGCCTCCAGCCGCGCCAGCAGGGCCTTCCAGGCCGGCTCGGCGAGGTGCTCCGCCATCGCCGCCCGGAACTTGGCGACGATCGTGCGGTTCACCTCGGCGACGTCGGCCATCGACGCCCGCCAGTCCGCGTTGGTGAACGCCAGCCACAGGCAGTTGCGGTCCTCGCGCGGCACCGCGTCCAGGTCGCACAGCAGCCGCCCGTAGGTGGCGTTGTACGCGAGGATGTCGTACCGGCTGTTCTGGATGCAGGCCGGGATCGGCCCGAGCTGGTCGAGCATCGCCCGCAGCGCCGGGGTCACGCTCGGACACGGCGCGTGCGGGGCCGGATCGAGGCTGCCGGCCAGCGCGAAGAGGTGCGTGCGCTCGCTCGCGTCCAGCAGCAGCGCGCGTGCCAGGGCGTCCAGGACCTGCGGGGAGACCTGGATCTCGCGGGCCTGCTCCAGCCAGGTGTACCAGGTGACGCCGACGGCGGAGAGCTGGGCGACCTCCTCGCGCCGCAGCCCCGGGGTGCGCCGGCGGCGGCCGCGCACCAGCCCCACCTGCTCGGGCGTGATCCGCTCCCGGCGGCTGCGCAGGAATTCGGCCAGCTCGTGCCGGCGTACGTCGCTGTCGGGCGCAACAGTGGTCATGGAACCAGGGTGCCGCACCGCTCATCCCGTTGCCAGGTATTCCTTGTACCAGGATAAGAAGACTCTGGTACCAGGCTGAGCCCGGGGCGATCGTTTCCGTTGTGAGCGAAGCAACCGTACGCACCACCCGTCCCTCCCCGTCCGCCCCGGCGGGCCGCCCGGCCTCCGGGCCGGCCCCCGCCGCGGCCGCGCATCCCGGTCCCGCCCCGGCCGTGATCGGCCCGCTCGGGCTGTTCACCGTGCTGCTGGGCGCGGCCCTGCCCCTGATCGACTTCTTCATCGTCAACGTGGCGCTGCCCGCCATCGACAGCGACCTCGCGGCCGGACCGGCCACGCTGGAGCTGATCGTCGGCGGCTACGGCGTCGCGTACGCCGTGCTCCTCGTCCTCGGCGGCCGCCTCGGCGACATGGCCGGACGGCGCCGGCTCTTCCTGATCGGCATGGCCGCCTTCGGCGTCACCTCGCTGCTGTGCGGGCTGGCGCCCACCGCCTGGACCCTGGTCGGGGCGCGGGTGGCGCAGGGCGCCGCGGCCGCGCTGATGCTGCCGCAGGTGCTCGCCACCATCCAGGCGACCACCCGGGGGCCGCGCCGGGCCCGCGCGATGAGCCTGTACGGGGCCACCGCCGGGCTGTCCATGGTCGCCGGGCAGATCCTGGGCGGTGTCCTGGTCGCCGCCGACGTCGCCGGCTTCGGCTGGCGCTCGGTGTTCCTGGTCAACGTGCCGGTGGTGGTCCTCGGGCTGGTGCTCGCCACCCGCGCCGTGCCGGAGACCCGCTCGGACCGGCCGGCCTCGGTCGACGTACCGGGGACGCTGCTGCTCGCCCTGTCCCTCGTGTCCCTGCTGCTGCCGCTGACCGAGGGGCGGGCCGCGGGCTGGCCGCTGTGGACGTGGGTCTCGCTCGCGGTCTTCCCCGTGGCCGCCACGGCCTTCCACCGGACCGAGCGCCGCGCCGACCGGCTCGGCCGCACCCCGCTGGTGCCGCCGAGCCTGCTGCGGCTGCAGTCGCTGCGGCGCGGGCTGGCCCTGCTGGTGCCGTTCTCCATCGGCTTCAGCGGCTTCATGTTCGTCATCGCGGTGGTCCTGCAGCAGGGCCTGCGGATGGGGCCGGTGGAGGCGGGGCTCGCACTCGTGCCGATGGCGGTGGCCTTCTTCGGGGCCTCGCTCGCCGGTCCGAGGCTGGTCGGCCGGTTCGGCAGCCGCGTCGTCACCGCGGGCGGCGTCCTCCAAGGCGTCGGCGTCACCCTGCTCATCCTCGAGGTCCTGCACGGCTGGCCGGACCTCGGCCTGCTCTCGCTCGCCCCGGGCGTCGCGGTCGCCGGTCTCGGCCAGGGGCTCCAACTGCCCGTCCTGATGCGGCTGATGCTGTCCGACGTACCGGCCGACCGGGCGGGCGTGGGCGGCGGGGTCATGATCACCACCCAGCAGTCCGCCCTCGCCCTCGGCGTCGCCACCCTGGGCAGCCTGTTCCTCGCCCTGGTCCCGTCGGCGGGCATGCGGGACGCGCTCACCGTCACGCTGCTCGTCCAGCTCGCCATGATCGCCCTGACGGTGCTCCTGAGCCTGCGCCTGCCGAGGATGGTGCGCTAGGGGTGTCTTTTGGACCCGGCCGCGGCGCAGGCCCGCGGCCGGGTCCAGGGGCGTGGTGCCACGGGTCAGGCGTGGTGTCACGGGTCGCGCCCGCTCCCGTACAGTCCGTGATGCCCGGGCTCCGTCAGGGGCCGGGAACAGCGGCCGAAGAGGAGAAGACCCGTGGCGACCGAAGCCGGCTTTGACCCGCGTCCGCCCGCCGCCCCCACGGGGCGGCCGGTCCCGGAGCTGGACCCCGCCCTCGTGGAGCGGTGGCGCTCCGACGGCGCCGAACTGGTGGATCTGCTGGCCCTGGTACGCCAACGGCTCGGCGGGGTCGCGGCGTTCCGCCTGGGCCCGCGCCCCACGGTCCTGGTCACCGACCCCCCGGCGGTCCGGCACGTGCTGGCCCTCCACCCCGACCGGTACGTCAAACGCTCCCACCGCGCCCGCCTGTTGATCGGCGACGGCGTACTCGCCGCCACCGGCGAGGCCTGGAAGAGCCAGCGGCGGCTGCTGCAGTCCCAGTTCACCGGCACCGGCATGCGCCGCTACGAGCGGCGGATCGCGGAGGCGGCCCGCGTCACCGCCGAGCGCTGGGCCGCGTACGCCCGTACCGGGCAGCCGTTCGACGTCGGCCTGGAGATGCGCCGCTTCGCGCTGGACACCATCTGGCGCTCCCTCACCGGACATCCCCTCGACGACGGAACCGAGCGCGAACTGGGCGCCGTCGCCGCCGTGGTGGCCGCGATGCCGACCCTGCCGGCCGACACCGCCGGAGCCCGGGACGCCGTCGCCGCCGACCTCGCCAGGATCGACGCCGTCGCGCACCACGCCATCGCGGCCGCCCGCGGCGGCGAGGCCGGGCCCGACGGCCCGGGCCTCCTGCACCTCCTGACCGGCGCGGCGGCCGAACACCCCGAGTACACCGACCGGCTGATCCGCGACGAGCTGATCACGCTGCTCGTCGCCGGCCACGAGACCACCGCCACCACCCTGACCTGGCTCTACCTGCTGCTCGACCAACACCCTGCGGCCCGCGAGGAGGCCCTCGCCGCAGGCGCTCCCGGTTCGGCGGACCGCCGCCGAGCCGTCCAGGCCCTGGTCCACGAGACCCTCCGGCTCTACCCGTCGGCGTGGATCCTGCCCCGGCACGCCGTCGAGGCCGACGAGCTGGCCGGCCACGCCGTCGAAGCGGGCTTCGACGTGGTGGTCTGCCCGTACCTCACGCACCGCGACCCCGAACTGTGGCCGGACCCCGAGCGGTTCGACCCCCGCCGCTTCACCTCCCCGGACGGCCGCCCCACCCACCCCGGCGCCTACCTCCCCTTCGGCATCGGCCCCCGCGCCTGCCTGGGCCTCCGGTTCGCGCTCCGCGAGTCGACCGTCCTCCTCGAACACCTGCTGCCCGCGCACGTCCCGGTCTTCCGCTCCGTCCCGGCCAAGGCCGCCTACAGCATCACCGTCCGCCCCGACGGCCCCACCCCGGCGACCCTCGGCTAGGGGGTGTCTCGCCGATCGGGCCGGATCGCGGCCGGGACCCGGCCCGGGGCTGGTGTGAAGCAGTGAATCGGTGCTTCAATCCTTCCATGCCCTACCGTCGCCCGCCCTCCGTACAGGCCCGCCTCGACGCCCGGCGCGAGCGGGTGCTCGAAGCCGCCGTCCGCCTGCTGTCCCGGGAGGGGTACGGCGGCTGCTCGGTGGCGGCCATCGCCGCCGAGGCCGGGATCTCCACCGGCAGCGTGTACCAGTCGTTCTCCGGGAAGTCCGAGCTGGCCGCCGCGCTCTTCCGCGCGCTCGTGGCCCGGGAGCTGGAGGCGGTGACCGCCGCGGCGGAGCGGCCGGGCGGCGCCGCGCAGCGGGTGGCCGCCGCCGTCGAGACCTTCGCGTACCGGGCGCTGCAAGCGCCGCGCCGGGCCTTCGCCCTGCTGGCGGAGCCGGCCGATCCCGCCGTCGACACCGAACGCCTCGTCTTCCGGCGGGCGTTCCGCGACGTGTACGCGCAGCAGATCGCGGCGGGCGTGGCCGCCGGAGAACTGCCCGCGCAGTCGCCCGAGCTGACGGCCGCCGCGCTCGTCGGCGCGATCGCCGAAGCGCTCGTCGGTCCCCTGGCCGACGGGGACGCGGCCCCGGGGGACGTCATCCCCGGCCTGATCACCTTCACCCTGCGTGCCCTTGGAGGACACGATGCCGCAGACGCATGAGGTCACCAACCAGGTGCCCCCGCACCACGGTTACGACGCGGCCGCCGACCCGGCCCTGCTGGAGGCGGTCGCCCGCGAGGGCGCCGCGTGGGCGATACCCGAGCTCCACCGGCTCGGCGCCCTCGCCGGCTCCGAACAGGCCGCGGAATGGGGCCGCGTGGTCAACGAGAACCCGCCCGTGCTGCGCACCCACGACCGCTACGGCCACCGCGTCGACGAGGTGGAGTTCCACCCGTACTGGCACGAGCTGATGCGCACCGCCGTCTCCCACGGGATGCACGCCGCGCCCTGGGCCGACGACCGGGCCGGGGCGCACGTCGCACGGGCCGCGAAGTTCCTCGTCTGGGGCCAGGTCGAGGCGGGCCACTCCTGCCCGGTCTCCATGACGTACGCCGCCGTACCGGCGCTGCGCGCCACCCCGGAGCTCGCCGCATGGCTGGAGCCGCTGCTCGCCTCCCGCACGTACGACTACGGACTGCGCCGGCCGGACACCAAGCAGGGCCTGATCGCGGGCATGTCGATGACCGAGAAGCAGGGCGGTTCCGACGTACGCGCCAACACCACGACCGCCGTCCCGGCCGCGGACGGCACCTACCGGCTGACCGGGCACAAGTGGTTCACCTCCGCGCCCATGTCGGACGTCTTCCTCACGCTGGCCCAGGCCCCGGGCGGGCTCTCCTGCTTCCTGCTGCCGCGGGTGCTGCCGGACGGGAGCCGCAACCGGCTGCTGCTCCAGCGCCTCAAGGACAAGCTCGGCAACCGGTCCAACGCCTCCGCCGAGATCGAGTACGACGATGCCTTCGGCTGGCTGGTGGGGGAGGAGGGGCGCGGCGTCGCGACCATCATCGAGATGGTCAACATGACCCGGCTCGACTGCGTGCTCGGCGGGGCGTCCGGCATGCGCCTCGGCACCATCCGCGCCGTCCACCACGCCACGCACCGGCGGGCGTTCGGGAAGGCGCTCGTCGACCAGCCCCTGATGCGCAACGTCCTCGCCGACCTCGCCCTCGAATCCGAGGCGGCGACCGCCGTCGCCCTGCGCCTGGCGGGCGCCACGGACCGGGTCTCCCAGGGCAGCCAGGACGAGGCGCTGCTGCGCCGGCTGGGGCTGGCCGTCACCAAGTACTGGGTCTGCAAGCGCGCCCCCGGGCATGCCGCCGAAGCCCTCGAATGCCTGGGCGGCAACGGCTACATCGAGGACTCCGGCATGCCGCGCCTCTACCGGGAGGCCCCGCTGTCGTCGATCTGGGAGGGCTCCGGCAACGTCGCCGCCCTGGACTCGCTGCGGGCCATGGCCCGGCAGCCGGAGACCGTCGAGGCCTTCTTCGAGGAGGTCGGGCTGGCGGCGGGGGCCGACCGGCACCTGGACGCGGCGGTGGCCGGGCTCCACAAGCAGCTGGCCGATCCGGCCGAGGCCGAGTACCGGGCCCGGCAGCTCACCGAGACGATGGCCCTGGCCTTCCAGGCGTCGCTGCTGCTGCGCCACGCCCCGGGCGCGGTGGCGGAGGCCTTCTGCGCCTCGCGCCTGGGCGGCGAGCACGGCGGCGCGTACGGGACGCTCCCGACGGGCGTGGACACGGAAACCATCCTGGACCGGGCCCGGACCGCAGCCGAGACGACGACCGCCTGACGCAACCGCGCCGACCGGCGCCGGGCCCGCGGGCCGTACGCGGCTCTGCTCGCAGCGCGCTGGTGGCCCGGCGGCCTCGTGGCCCGGCGGCCTCGCGGCCGGGTTCGGCGGCCGGGCCGAGCCGCGTACGGCCGCGCCCGCCGCGGGGTCGCCGCCGGTCAGGCGCGGCGGCGCCGGGTGCGCAGGGCCACGTATCCGCTGAGCCCGCCCAGCGCGACGCACAGCGGCGAGTAGAGCCGCAGGTCCCAGCGGCGGAACTCGGCCGGCTTGGACCCCAGTGCGAGCCCGGAGGCAGCCAGCCCGCCGAGCCCCCGCGCCGCCAGGGTTCCGGACACCGCCCACAGACCGGCGCGTACCGGCCGGCCGGCGCCGAACCGGCCGGGCGGCCGGGCCGCGGTCGCCACCAGCCCGGCGGCGGCGCCGAGCGCGCCCGCCACCGCGAGCGTCAGCGGCCCGGACGGCAGCCGCGCCTCCTCCACCCCGACCACCACGGCCGCGAATTCGGCCCGCGAACGCAGCGGCCACGGGGAGAACACCCACACCACGTGCAGGGCCCCCGCCGCGAGCAGCCCCCCGGCCGCCGCCACCGCGGCACCCCGCACCCCGGCGCCCGCGTGCTCCGCACCGACTCCACTGGTCATGGCGCTCATGCCGTCACCCTCTCCCCGGTTCCATACACCGCTGTATGGATTGTTCCGTACAGTACTGTACGGAACATGGCCAAGGGGAGAGTGACCAAGGACGAGTGGACGGCGGCGGCGCTCCGCGCCCTGGCCCGGGGCGGACTCGCGGCGGTTGCGGTGGACGTGCTCGCCCGTGAACTCGCTGTCTCGCGCGGCAGTTTCTACTGGCACTTCGAGAACCGGGAAGCCCTGCTCGTGGCCGCCCTGGAGGCGTGGGAGCGGCACGCCACGGCCGAGGTCATCACCGCCGTCCGGGACGAGGACGATCCGTGGACCCGGGCGCGGATGCTGTTCGCCGTCGCGCTGGGCTCCGAGGAGATCGCCGGCCTGGAGCCGGCGCTGGTCGCGCACACCGCCCATCCGGCGGTCGCCGAGGTCGTCGCCCGGGTCACCCGGACCCGGCTGGACTTCCTCGCGGAGATCTTCGGCGGACTGGGCTTCGGGCCGGGGGAGGCCCGCCACCGCGCCCTGGCCGGGTACGCCGCCTACCTGGGCTGGCTGGAACTGCGCAGGACCGCCCCCGACACGGCCCCCGAGGTGCTGCCGCGGGGGCCGGGTGCCGAGGCGGCACTCGACCACCTCGTCACCATGATCCTGACCCCGCCGCCGCCGCCGAGGACGCCCGGGCCCGTGCCCCCGCCCGCGTAGGCCGCCGGGGGCGGAGTGGGGGCGCCGCCGCCGAGGGGCGTCAGGCCCCGCCGCGCGGGGGAGCCGTCGCGCGGCGGACGGCCTCCGTCACCGCCGTGCGGTGGTGTGCGAGCCGCTCGGGCTCCCAGCCGGTGCCCGACTCGCCCGCCGCCGGGCCGCCCACCGCGCCGAACCAGGCCTGGGACAGGCCGATCACCAGGGTGAGGACGTCCGCCGGGTCCATCGCGGCGTCGACGTGCCCCGCCTTCTGTGCCGCCTCCACCGCCGCGATCTTGCCGCGGTACGCCGCCGACTCCGTGTCCGTGGCGCCGGGCCGCTCCAGCTGCTTCCACAGCATCAGCCGAATCAGGGCCGGCTGTGCCACGAGGTGGTCGAAGACGGCGCCCGCGTAGCCCGGCAGGTCCTCGGCGTCGAAGGGGACCGACTCCGCACCCGTCTCCAGCGCCCGCTGGAGCACGGCGTCGAAGAGCTGTTCCTTGTTGCCGTAGTAGACGTAGATGAGCCGCTTGTTCGCCTGCGCGGCCTCGGCGATGCGGTCGACGCGCGCGCCGGCGATGCCGTACGCGGCGAACTCGGAGAACGCCGCGTCGAGCAGGCGTGCCTTGGTCGCGCTGGAATCCCGTGCCATGCCCGCAGCCTAGCAAGTAACTATCTGGTTATTGACATGCGACGCGAGCCGAGTGCATAGTCGAACTATCCAGTTAGTTACTTACGGAGGAGCACACGCCATGGAGATCCGCGCACTGGGTGGTCAGGGCCTTGAGGTCGGCGCCGAAGGCCTCGGCCTGATGGGCATGAGCGCCCACTACGGAGCCACCGACGAGACCGAGTCCCTCGCCACCATCGACCGCGCCCTGGAGCTCGGCGTCACCCTGCTCGACACCGCCGAGGGGTACGGCCCCTTCCTCAACGAGCAGCTCCTCGGCAAGGCCCTCGCCGGCCGCCGGGACGCCGCCGTCGTCGCCACCAAGACGGGTGTGGAGTTCACCGACGAGGGCGCCTTCCGCGGCCACAACGCGACCCCCGAGTACATCCGCCGCTCGGCCGACCGCTCCCTGCGCCACCTCGGCACGGACCACATCGACCTGTACTACCTGCACCGCGTCGACCCGAACGTCCCGATCGAGGAGAGCGTCGGCGCCCTGGCCGAGCTCGTCGCCGCCGGCAAGGTCCGCCACATCGGCCTGTGCGAGGCCGCGCCCGCCACGATCGCCCGCGCCCACGCCGTGCACCCGCTCGCCGCCGTGCAGACCGAGTACAGCCTCTTCGAGCGCGGCATCGAGTACGACGGCGTCCTCGACACCCTGCGCGAGCTCGGCATCGGGCTCGTCGCGTACTCGCCGCTCGGCCGGGGCTTCCTGTCCGGCGCGATCACCACCCCGGACGACTTCGCGGCGGACGACTTCCGCCGTACGGACCCCCGCTTCCAGGGCGAGAACTTCGACCGCAACCTGGCCGTGGTCGACCAGGTCCGCCGCCTCGCCGCGGAGAAGGGCGTCACCCCCTCGCAGCTGGCCCTGGCCTGGACCCTGCGCCAGGGCGCCGTGCCGATCCCGGGCACCAAGCGCCGCCGGTACCTGGAGGAGAACATCGCCGCCACCGCGGTGACGATCACGGACGCCGAGCTGGCCGCCATCGACGCGGTGGCCCCGCACGGAGTGGTCTCGGGCGACCGCTACGCCCCGGAGCTGATGAAGTCCCTGAACGGCTGACGCGCGCCCGGCGGCGGGGGAGGCGTCACCCGCGGGGGTCCAGCGGGGTGAGGACGCCGAGGCGGTTCTCGATCGCCTGGGCGGCGTCCAGGCACAGGTCCTCCCGGAACGCGCGTCCGACGATCTGCACCCCGCACGGGAGGCCGTCGGCCAGACCCGTCGGCACGGCCACGGCCGGGACGCCCACGAAGCTGGTCACGGTGCACAGGCGCATGCCCGCCGCGACGCGCTCCCGGCCCGGCACGTCACGCGATTCCAGCCCCGGCTCCACCGGCGGCTCGGTGAACACGGGGCCGAGCAACAGCGGGTACTCGTCCAGGAATTCGGCCCATGAGCGGCGGATGCCCAGCCAACTGCCCGTCAGTGCGACGAGTTCGGCCGCGCTCGCGGGCGGGGTGCGCTCCATGGCCATCGCGATGTACCGGTCGCCGCCCGCGCCGAGCAGCGTGCGCACCACGGGCCAGCTCGGGGCGAACTCGGTCACGGTGATCCGGCCGTACGCGTCGAGGGCCTCGGCCATGCGCGGTACGTCCGCCACCTCGCGTACGTCGTACCCGGCGTCCCGCAGCGCGCCGGCCGCGGCCGCCACGGCCGCGCGCACCGAGGGGTGGACGCCCTGTCCGCCCGGGTCCGCCACCACGGCGACCTTCAGGGCCGCCGGCGGCAGCGGTTCTCCGTGGAGCGGCGCCGGCACGGCCCGCGGATCGCGCGGATCGGTCCCGGCGAGCACCTCGTACGCCAGCCGGAGGTCGCCCACCGACCGCGCCAACGGCCCGTCGGTGACGAGCATCTGGGACGCCGGGCCCGGGTCGTCCGGGCCGAGGACGCGGAGGTCCGCCGGGAACCGGCCCGTGGACGGCTTCAGCCCCGCCACCCCGCAGAACTGGGCCGGGATGCGCACCGATCCGCCCGAGTCGTTGCCCAGTCCCAGCGCCGCCATGCCCGTCGCGACGGCCACCGCGTCGCCCCCGCTGCTGCCGCCCGGGGTCCGGCCGCGGTCCCACGGGTTGACGGTGTCGCCGAACAGCTCGCTGCGGGTGTGCATCCCGGCCAGGACCAGGGTGGGTACGTTCGCGTGCCCGATCGGCACGGCTCCCGCCGCGCGCAGCCGGGCCACCGGGAGCGCATCGGCCGGTGCCACCAGATCGCGGAAGCGCGGGGTGCCGAAGGTGGTCGGCACCCCTTCGACGGCGGTGGTCTCCTTCACGGTGAACGGCACGCCCGCCAGCGGCCCCAGCGCCCCGCCCCCGGCCCGCAGCCGGTCGGTGCGCGCCGCGGCCGCACGGGCGCGCTCCGCCATCACCTGAGTGACCGCGTTCACCTGCGGGTTGACCTCGGCGATGCGCTCCAGGTGGTTCTCGACCAGCTCCGCGGCCGACACGTCGGCCCGGCGCACGGCCTCCGCCTGCGCGGCGGCCGACATCTTCCACAAGGGATCCATCATCGTGCGAACCTCTCCCTCCACGTTCCGATGCACTTGCATCGGAACAGTAACCTGAGAACCGATGCAGTTGCATCGAATAAGAGTGGGAGGGGATCGGGCATGCCCAAGCAGGTGGATCACGAGGGCCGGCGCCGCCTCATCGCCGAGTCCGTCTGCCGACTGGCCGACGAGCGCGGGCTCGAAGGCGTGACCCTGCGCGACGTCGCCGCCCGCGCGCAGGTCTCGATGGGCGCCGTGCAGCGCTGCTTCCGCACCAAGGAGGAGATGCTCGTCTTCGCCCTCGGGTACGTGGGCGAGCGCATCGGCGAGCGCGTCCGGGCCCGGCTGGTCAGGAGCCCGGCCCAGTCGGCCGGCACCGCCCTGGGGTACGCGGCCACCGAGGTCGCGCTGTTGAGGGAGGAGCACCGGGCCGAGGCCAGGGTCTGGCTGGCCTTCGTCGCGCAGGCCGCGGTCAGCGAGTCGCTGGCCGCCGCGCTGCGGGCGAACTACGCGGCCCTGCAGGAGTCGTTCGCGCAGCTCATCGCGGAGGCGGGGCCGGGCGACGGACGCGCGGAGCCCCTCGACGCGCACCGTGAGGCCCGCACCCTCCTCGCCCTCGCGGACGGGCTCACCGCGCAGGTCCTCATCGGCCACCTCGCCCCTTCCGAGGCGCAGGAGGTGCTCCACGCGCACCTGTGCCGCCTTCGGACGCACTCCGGGTGACGGTCGTCGCGGATGCGCGAAACCGACCGGCGCGCCGTGGCCGTGGTGCACCCTTCGCCCTCTAATGTCGCCGCATGGCTGACATGTTCGATCACAATCCGCAGGTGTGGACCGCTGGACGGCTCCGCGAGGTGCTGGCAGGGCTGCCCGACGAGACCCCGATCCACATCGGTGTCGCGGACGGCCCCGGGGACTTCGAGGGCTACGGGGAGTACGTCCTCGTGGACGCCGAGCCCGTCGAGGTGGACGTCGACTGCGACGGCGAGGGCGACCACGACGGCGAGCCGGGGCATCGCGTCCAGTTCACGCTGTTCGCCGACGCCGCCGCCGGGGCCTACCACCTCGACCTGGACTGACCTTCCCGGTGGGTCGGGCCGGCCGGATCTGCCGGATCTGCCGGGTCGGCCCCGAGGAACGCGCCGACCAGGCGGTTCGTCTCAGCGGACGCCGCCGTGGGCAGCGCGTAGTGGGTGAGCCGCGGGAGCGTCCGGATCCGGGCGTGCGGTACGGCCTCGCGGGCGCGGGCCGCGACCTCCTCCGGATCGTGGGCGCCGCTGCGGCCCGCGAGCAGGACGAGCAGCGGGGCCTTCAGCGCCCTGGCGTCCGGGCGGCGGCCGACGATCAGCTTCCGGTGCGGGAAGTCCGAGGCCGCCAGCGCGAACAGCCGCTTCCAGTCCGGGTCGGTGTCCGTGCCCGCCGTCTCCCGGTCGAGGTGCGCGAGTGCGCGGGCCGTCCTCGGGCGCACCAGCACGGGCAGTGAGCGCAGCAGGAACCCGGGGCGGAAGCCCGCGAAGCACCGGGTCGGGTCGAGGAGCACCAGCCGGTCGACCCGCTCGGCCGCGTGCAGGGCGTACGTCAGGGCGATCCATGCACCGTACGAATGCCCCAGCAGTGCGGCCCGCCGGACGCCGAGCCCGTCGAGGAGCGCGTCCAGCCACCCCATCAGGTCGGCGGTGGTGCGCAGCGGGACGCCCGTGCGGACGCTGCGGCCGGCGTCGCCGAGTATGTCGACGGCGAGTACCCGGTGGTGCGCGCCGAGCGCCGCGGCGTTGGCGAACCAGACGGCGCCGGTGGAGCCGCCGCCGTGCAGGAGCAGCACCGCGGGCGCCCCGGCCGGCCCGTACGCGTGGACGCGGGTCGTCCCGTACGGGGTCAGGACGTCGATCTCGGCGGTGCCGGCCGGCCAGCGCGTGAGCAGCGCCTCGTAGGCGGCGAAGAACTCTCGCGATGCGGATGCGGATGCGGATGCGGGTGTGGACGCGGGCACGGCAGCCTCCGGATATCGTCTCGTTGACCGATTATCTCGTTCGGCGAGAGAATAGTCGAGTGAGCGATGACGAAACCCCCGCGATGCGGCTGGTCCACCTCCTGCGCGCCGTCACGGTGGAACTCCATCTGCGCGGCGCCGAGTTCGCGGCGCGCAACGGCCTGCATCCGACCGATCTGCGAGCCCTGATCCGGCTGCTCGACGCCGACCGGGCGGGGGAGGCGGTCACCCCGGGGCGGCTCGGCGAGGCCCTGCGGCTCAACTCGGCGGGCACCACCGGGCTCCTCGACCGGCTGGAGCGGCTGGGCCTGGTCCGCCGCAGCCGCGACGAGCGGGACCGGCGCCGGATCCTGCTCGTGGTGGAGCCGAAGGCCGTCGAGCTGGGCTGGTCCTTCTTCGGCCCGCTGATCGGCGGCCTGGTCGAGGCCGCCGAAGACTTCACCCCCGGTGAACTGGACGTCGTACGGCGCTACTTGACCGCCGCACTGGACGCCGCCGGCGACGCGGGTACCGCCGGCGGCGGGGTGGACGCGGGCGCGTAGGGCGGACCGGCCGGAATCCGCTGGCCGGGCGCGGGCGGGCGGTGCGAGACTCGCGCCGTGGAAACGATCATCAAGGACATGGCGGAGCGCCTGGCCCGGGTACCCGGTGTGGTGGGCGTGATGCTCGGCGGCAGCCGGGCCCGCGGGGAGCACCGGCCCGGCTCGGACTGGGACCTCGGCGTCTACTACCGCGGCGCCCCCGATCTCGAGGCGCTGCGCGCGCTGGCCGGGCCCGGCGTGGACGTGGCCGCACCCGGCGAGTGGGGCCCCTGGGTCAACGGCGGTGCGTGGCTGCGCGTCGAGGGGACCGCCGTGGACTGGATCCTGCGGGATCTGGACCGGGTCGGACAGGTGTGGGAGCAGTGCCGCGAGGGCCGGTACGAGGTAGGCGTACAGGCGGGGCACCCGCTCGGGTTCTGGTCGCCCTGCTACGCGGGCGAGGTGGCGCTCGGGCAGGTGCTCGCCGATCCGACGGGCGAGCTGGCGGACCTGCGGCGGCGGACCGCCGACTACCCCGAGCCGCTGCGGGAGGCACTGACCGCGGCGGCCTGGGAGGCGGAGTTCCTGGTCGAGGGCGCGGCGAAGGGCGCCGCCCGGGCCGACGCCCTGTACGTGTCACTGTGCCTGTCCCGGGCGGTGGGCGTGCTGGTGCAGGCACTGTTCGCCGCGGACCGCCGCTGGTGCCTCAACGAGAAGGGCGCCCTGGCCGTCGCCGAGACGCTGCCCGGCGCCCCCGCCGGCTTCGGCCGCCGCGTCCGCCGCCTGCTGGGAGCACCCGGCACCACCGCCGAGGAGCTGACCGCCACCGTCGCCGAGGCCCGCACCCTGGTCGCGGCGACCCGCGCACGCTGCTGACCGCCCCGCACCGGGGGAGGACCGCCCCGGCGTCCGGGAGCCCGGGGAAACGCGGTTGCCCGGAGCCGAAGCCGCTGGCAGGGTCTGCGCCATGCCTACTTTCGCCGCTCCCGACGGGACCACGCTCGCCTACCGCGTCCTCGGCGGGGACGGGCCGCCGCTCGTCTGCCTGCCCGGGGGGCCGATGCGTGACTCCGTCTACCTCGGCGAACTGGGCGGGCTCGGCGCCCACCGGCAGCTGATCATGCTCGATCTGCGCGGCACCGGCCGCTCGGAGGCGCCCGCCGACACCGGCTCCTACCGCTGCGACCGGCAGGTCGAGGACGTCGAGGCCCTGCGCGCGCACCTCGGCCTCGGCCGGATCGACCTGCTCGCGCACTCGGCCGGCGCGAACCTGGCCGCCCTGTACGCCGGCCGCCACCCGGAGCGCGTCGGCAAGCTCCTGCTGCTCACCCCGAGCGTCATGGCCGTCGGCATCACGATCACCGGCGAATCCCGGCTCGAGACCGCCCGGCTGCGCCGGGGCGAGCCCTGGTACCCGGCCGCGTACGCCGCCCTGGAAGCCGTCGTCGCGGGCCGGGGCACCGCCGACAGCCGGCAGGCGATCGCCCCCTTCCTCCACGGCCGCTGGGACGACGCGGCCCGCGCCTACGACGCCGCCGACGAGCCCCAGAAGAACGCCGAGGCCACGGCCGCCTACGCCGGCGAAGGCGCCTTCGACCCCGACACCACCCGCAAGGCACTCGCGGGGCTCGACGCCCCCGTGCTCGTCCTCGCGGGCGAGTGCGACGTATCGCTGCCGCGGCCGGCCGCCGTCGCGTACGCCGCTCTGTTCCCGCACGCCCGGCTCCTCGTCCAGCCCGGAGCCGGCCACGCCCCGTGGCTCGACGACCCCGAGCGGTTCACCGGGGCCACCGCCGCCTTCCTGGCCGATACGGGAGCCCCGGACCCGGCGTAACCTGGTCTGACCGCCGTATCCGCCTGTGACCAGGGAGGCGGCGTATGACCGACCCGTACGGCTTCCTCCGGACCCCCCGGAACCCCGTCCCGTCGCGCCCCGCGGACCAGCGGCTCGGCGACTGGCGCGAAGTGCACGCCGGGCAGACGCTGCTGCCCCTGGTGTCCGAGCAGGCGAACCGCTGCATGGACTGCGGGGTCCCCTTCTGCCACGGCGGCTGCCCGCTCGGCAACCTCATCCCCGAGTGGAACGCCTACGCCGCGCACGGCGACTGGCGGTCCGCGGCCGAGCGGCTGCACGCCACCAACAACTTCCCCGAGTTCACCGGCCGGCTCTGCCCGGCCCCGTGCGAGGACTCCTGCGTACTGGCGATCAACGCCGACCCGGTGACCATCAAGAACGTCGAGCAGACCATCGCCGACCAGGCCTGGGCGCTCGGGTACGCCCCGCCCGTGCCGCCCGGCCGACTCAGCGGGCAGACCGTCGCCGTCATCGGCTCCGGTCCGGCCGGGCTCGCCACGGCCCAGCAGCTGACCCGGGCCGGGCACACCGTCGTCGTCTACGAGCGGGCCGACCGCATCGGCGGCCTGCTCCGCTACGGCATCCCCGCCTTCAAGATGGAGAAGACCCACCTGGAGCTGCGGATCGCCCAGATGCGGGCGGAGGGCACGGTGTTCCGTACGGACGCCGACATCGGCGGCCGCGTGGACGCGGCCGAACTGCGCCGCCGCCATGACGCCGTCGTCGTGGCCGTCGGGGCCGAGGAGCGCCGGGAACTGGCCGCGCCGGGCCGCGAACTGCACGGCATACACCAGGCCATGGAGTACCTGACCTGCGCCAACCGGGTCGGTGAGGGCGACTTCGCGGCGCCCGCCCTCACCGCCGAGGGCCGGCACGTGGTGATCGTCGGCGGCGGGGACACGGGCTCGGACTGCCTGGGCACCGCCCTGCGGCAGGGCGCGCTGTCGGTGGTCCAGCTCGACATCCGCCCGGAGCCGGGCCCCGAGCGGCCCGAAGGGGAGCCGTGGCCGCTGGTGCACCCGCAGGTGTACCGGATCTCCCACGCCCACGAGGAGGCGCGCGGGCGCCACGGCACCGACCCCCGCCTCTTCTCCAGCGCGACCGTGCACTTCGAGGGCGATGCGGACGGCCGGGTCAGGGCCCTGCACCTGACGGCGGTCGAGGCCGTGGGGCGCACGCCCAGGCCGGGCACCGAGCGGGTCATCGAGGCGGAGCTGGTCCTGCTGGCGCTCGGATTCTCCGGCCCGGAGCGGGCCTGCCGGCTCGGCGAACAGCTCGGGCTCACCCGGGACGAGCGGGGCAACTTCGCCCGGGACGCGGGCTACGCGGCCCTCGGCGCCTCCGACGCCCCCGGCGGGTCCGACGGGCGCGGATCCTCCTCCGCACCGGCGGGCCGTCCCGGGGCCGCCAAGGCGCCGCCCTGGGCCGAGGCCCCCGCGGCGGGCGTGCCGCCGGCCTGGGGCCGTCGCGTGGAGCGGCGGGCCCCCCGCCACGGGCCCGACGGGGTCTTCGTGGCGGGCGACGCCGGGCGCGGCCAGTCCCTCGTGGTGTGGGCCATCGCGGAGGGCCGGGCGACGGCCGCCGCCGTGGACCGCTACCTCACCGGCTCCACGGCCCTGCCCGCGCCCGTCGGCGCCCACGACCGGCCGCTGTCGGCCTGACCTCCACCGCCCGATCCGGGCGGCCCGGAGCCGCACCTGCTCCACCGATGCGGCGCCGGGGCGCCCGGCGGGGCTGCACAATCGTGGGGTGACTGCTGAAGATCCTTTCCTGTGGCTGGAAGACGTCGAGGGCGAGAGCGCGCTGGCCTGGGTGGCGGAGCGGAACGCCGAGACCGCCGCCGCGCTCGCCGCCGACCCGCGCTTCGAGGTGCTGCGCGACGAACTGCGCGAGGTCCTCGACGACGCCGACCGCATCCCGTACACCGCCCGCCGCGGCGCGCACCTCTACAACTTCTGGCGGGACGCGGAACGCCCGAAGGGCGTGTGGCGGCGGACGACGCCGGAGCAGTACCGCAAGGACGACCCGGCCTGGGAGGTGCTCCTCGACATCGACGCCCTCGCCGCGCGGGAGGGCGAGGAGTGGGTGTGGGCCGGCGCCCGGGTGCGCCACCCCGACCACCGCCGCGCCCTGGTCCAGCTCTCCCGGGACGGCTCCGACGCCGTCGTGGTCCGCGAGTTCGACCTCGACGACCTGGCCTTCGTCCCCGCCGGGGACGGCGGCTTCCGGGTCGAGGAGGCGAAGACCCGGATCGGCTGGATCGACGAGGACACCGTCTTCCTCGGCACCGACTCCGGACCGGGTTCGCTGACCGCCTCCGGCTATCCCCGCACGGTCCGGCGCTGGCGCCGGGGCACCCCCGTGACGGAGGCCGCGGTCGTCTTCGAGGCCGAGCCGGGAGACGTGTCCGCCGCCGGCTGGCACGACCCGACCCCCGGCCACGAGCGCGACTTCGTCTCCCGCCACACCGACTTCTTCCACGACGAGCTGTACCTGCTCGCCGACGGCGACCGGCTCGTGAAGATCGAGGTCCCGGACGACGCCGGGAAGTACGCGCACCGCCAGTGGCTGATCGTCACCCCGAAGACCCCCTGGCTCGGCCACCCGGCCGGCTCGCTCCTCGCCTTCGACTTCGACGCCTTCCTGGCCGGGGACCGCACCGCGCACGTGCTGTTCGCGCCCGACGAGCGCACCGCGCTGGCCGGGCACAGCTGGACCCGCCACCACCTGATCCTGGAGACGCTGGCCGACGTCGCCACCCGCATCGAGGTCCTCACCCCGGGCCCGGACGGCTGGAGCCGCCGGCCGCTCGCGGACGTGCCGGCGCTGTCCTCGGCGACCGTCACCGACACCGACCCGGACGTCAGCGACGAGTACTTCCTCAACGTCGACGGCTTCCTGCAGCCCTCCACGCTCGCGTACGGGCACATCGGCGCCGGCTCCGAGCCCCTCAAGCAGGCCCCCGCCCGCTTCGACGCCCGCGGGCTGTCGGTCCGGCAGTTCTTCGCGACCTCCGCGGACGGCACGCGGGTCCCGTACTTCGTCGTCGGCCCCGCCGGCCAGGACGGGCCCGGGCCCGCGCTCCTGTACGGGTACGGCGGCTTCCGGGACCAGCAGACCCCCGGCTACAGCCCGCTGACCGGCCGCGCCTGGCTCGCCCGCGGGGGTACGTACGCGGTCGCCAACATCCGGGGCGGCTCCGAGTACGGCCCCGCCTGGCACCAGGCCGCCCTCGGCGCGAACCGGGTACGGGCTTTCGAGGACTTCGCCGCCGTCGCGGCCGACCTCACCGCCCGCGGCATCACCACCCCCGACCGGCTCGGCATCACCGGAGCCAGCAACGGCGGCCTGCTGATGGGCGCCATGCTGGTGCGTCACCCGGAGCTGTTCGGCGCGGTCGTCGCGAAGGTGCCGCTCCTGGACATGCTCCGCTACCACCGCCTGCTCGCCGGTGCCTCCTGGGTCGCCGAGTACGGGGATCCCGACAGCGAGGCCGACCGGCCCCACCTCGAAGCCCTCTCCCCGTACCACAACCTCGAGGCGGACCGGCCGTACCCGCCCCTGCTGCTGATGACCTCCACCCGCGACGACCGCGTCCACCCCGGCCACGCCCGCAAGGCGGCCGCCCGGCTGCGGGAACTGGGGCACCGGGTGCTCTTCCACGAGAACACCGGCGGCGGCCACGGCGGAGCCAGCGACAACGAACAGGCCGCCGTCAACCACGCGCTCGCGTACACCTTCCTGTGGCGGCACCTGGGAGGCGAAGCGGGCTGAGCGGCCCGCGCGCCCGTGCCCGTGCCCGGCGGCGAAAATGCGTTGCCCGGGCGCGGGCGGTTCCCTCACGATGACCCGTTGTGAGTACCACCCGTTTGTCCAGTTTGCTTCCCGACCTGTCCCCGTGGCGGTCCAGCCGCGACTTCCGGCTGCTCTTCTTCCAGGGCGCCGTCACGTTCTTCACGTCCTTCATGGCGATGATCGCCCTCCCGCTGCAGATCAAGCACCTGACGGACTCGCCGCTCGCGGTCGGTGCGATGGGTGCGGTGGAACTCGTCCCGCTCGTCGTCTTCGGCCTCTACGGCGGGGCCCTGGCCGACGCGATCGACCGGCGGCGGATGATCATGCTGAGCGAGGCGGGGCTCGGGGTGCTCGCCCTCGTCCTGCTCGTGAACTCCCTGCTGCCGAACCCGCTGCTGTGGCCCCTGTACGTGGTCGCGGCCGGCGTCTCGGCGCTGGCCGGTCTGCAGCGCCCGGCCCTGGACTCGATGATGGCGCGGATCGTGCCGCACGAGCAGATGACCGCGGCCGCCGCGCTCAACGCGCTGCGCTACCAGATCGGCGCGATCGCCGGACCGGCGCTGGCCGGCCTGGTCGTCGCCTACGCCGGCTACCCGGCCGCCTACGGCATCACCCTCGGCGGCTTCGTGCTGTCCGTGATCCTGTGCACCCGGCTGGCCCCGGCGCCGCCCTCGCCCGACGCGGAGCGGCCCTCGCTGCACGGGATCGCCGAGGGCGCGCGCTACGCGTGGAGCCGGCCGGTGCTGCTGGGCACGTACGCGGTGGACCTGGCGGCCATGTTCTTCGCCTTCCCGAACACGATCTTCCCCTTCCTGGCGGACGAACTCGACGCGGTGTGGGCACTGGGCCTCATGTACTCGGCGGGTGCCGTGGGCTCCCTGGTCCTCGGGATGACCAGCGGCTGGACCTCCCGGGTGCGGCGGCACGGCCTGTTCGTGGTGTGCGGGGCCGCGGTCTGGGGCGTGGCGATCGCGGCGACCGGCTGGTTCACCGACATTTGGGTGGTGCTGGCGTGCCTGGCGGTCGCGGGAGCCGGTGACATGCTGAGCGGCCTGGGCCGGGCGACGATCTGGAACCAGACCATTCCCGAGGAACTGCGCGGGCGGCTGGCGGGCATCGAGGTGCTCTCGTACAGCGTGGGCCCGCAGCTGGGCCAGGTCCGCGCGGGCACGGTCGCCGGCTGGACGGGCACGCGGTCGGCGTTCTGGAGCGGCGGCCTGATGTGCGTGGCGGCGGTGGGGGCCCTCGCCGTGGCGCTGCCCAAGCTGGTCACGTACGACGCGGACACGGACGAGGACGCGCTGCGGCGCCGAGCCGAGAAGGCCCGAGCCGAGAAGGCCCGCGCCGCGGCGGAGACGGAGCCGTTCCCCACGCCCGCCCCGTGACGTCGTCCTAGTCGGGCCCGGTCCAGTCGAAGGTGATGTGCTTGCTGGACCGGCCTTCGCGACTCCAGAGGAAGCCGTGGGCATCGGCGCGGTCCACCGTCGAACGGCCCCAGGTCGCGACCTGGCCCGGTCCGGTCTCCGCACCCGGCAGGTTGGTCGACTGGACGCGCGCACCCTCCGGGGTCGTGGGTCCGGTGAGCGCGACCGCGCTCGCCTCGACCCGGCCCGGCACCACCGCCCGCCAGCTCGCGAGGTCGTCGGCGACCTCGACCTCGATGGGGGCGAACTCCATGCCGCGCATCTCGGCGCCCATCATGGTGACCATCTGGGCAGGCCAGCTGCCCGCCTGCCCACCGAAGATCATCGCAAGCGCCTCGCGCTGGGGGCCGTCGGCGCGCTCGTCGACGAAGACCGCGGCGTACGTGTCCGAGTGCTCGGCCCAGATGTTGCCGACGAACGAGGCCACCATCAGCACGTTCAGGCCGTCCAGCCGTACGTCGCCGTAACGGCCCTCGCGGATGTGCCAGGCCAGGATGCCGTCGCAATCGCCGTGGGTGGGCAGCTGTGCGAACGAGCAGGGGCAGGGCACGTTGCACTTGCAGGTGTCGAACCAGTCGCCCGCCGCGTGCCACCGGGGAACGGTCGCCGTCGTCTCGGACATGTCCCTGCCTCCTCGTGACCGTGCCGGGACGTCGGTCTCGGGAGGACGGCGCAGCCCCCGGGAACCATCGCCGGCCCACGCCCGGGTCGTACGGGTGTCCACCCCGATTGTCCCACCGCAGGGGTCGCCCGGAGGAGGTGCTTTCCACGTACACGCGTTCCCGCGCGCACGCGCGGGTCCGCCGTGATGTGCTGGAGGTGTGCGCCTCGACCGGAAGGCCCTGTCACCCCCTCTGCGTCCGGCGAATCTGCTGCCGGCCCGGCAGCTCGCGTTCGCCTGGTCGGTGATGGCGTCGATCGCCCTCCTCGCCTGGGTGCTGGTGGTCGACCAGGCCCGTGACATGGGGGTCGAGCCGGGAACCATGGGCATGGGCGTCCCGCTGTTCCTGCTGCTGTGGCTGGTCATGATGATCGCCATGATGTTCCCGTCGGTGGCCCCGGTGGCCCTCACCTGGGCGCGGGCCATCGGGCGCCAGTCGCCCACGGGAGTCGTGCGGGTGTCTCGTACCGCCCAGTTCGCCGGGGGGTACCTGCTGTCCTGGACGGCCTTCGGCCTGATCGCCTACGGGCTCCTCGCCGGGACCGGGGCCCTGGTGGACGAGCACCCGGGCGCCGGGCGCTGGATCGGCGCAGGGGCCTTCCTGGTCGCCGGGCTGTACCAGTTCGGCCCGTGGAAGGACCTCTGCCTGCGGCACTGCCGGAGCCCGATGGGCCAGCTCGTGCGCTACGCGGGCTTCCGGCCCCGGGCCCGCGATCTGCGGGTCGGGGCGCACCACGGGGCGTACTGCGTGGGCTGCTGCTGGGGGCTGATGGTCGTGCTCGTCCCGCTGGGCGTCATGAACGTCCTGGCGATGGCCGCGGTGGCCGTTGTGATCTTCGTGGAGAAGCTCTGGCGGCTGGGCCCCGTCTTCTCCCAGGTCGTCGGGGCCGTCTTCCTCGTACTCGCGGTACTGAGCCTCTTCCAGCCCTGGCTGCTGCCGGGCCTGATCCCGCCGCAGTCGCCCATGACGGAGATGCTCCACCCCTAGGGGGTGTCCGCAAAGTCCCGCCTGCCCCGCGGCGCCCGGCACGCGCTCTCGGCGCACCGGGCGAAATCCCGAGTACGTCCAGTACACGGGCTCCCGCCCGGCACACCGAGAGCACGCACCGAACGCCGCGAGACCGCCCTTCGGGCGCACGGCGCTACTTTGCGGACACCCCCTAGGGGGTGTCCCCGTGTCCCGGGGACACCGCCTAGGCCTTGTCCTGCGGCGATGCGGGGCGGGCCGCCGGGGCCGGAGTGCGGCGGGGCGGCAGGCGGTCGCCGGCTTCCGGCCGGGGGAGCGGGCGGACGACGTACTGGTTCTCGACGAGGTGCTCGTACACCTCGAAGTCGACGGCCTGCCACCGCCCCATGTCGCCGTGGACGGCCCGGAACTGGGCCGGAGTCGGAGTTGCCACCCTGCTCACCTCCACGTCCTCACCTCCACGCGGGCATCTCATACGACGCTAGAACACTTCGGGAGCCCGTGCACTACGTGGTGACGGGCTCCCCCGCGAGGCCGGTCAGGGCCAGCGCGCGGTGCATGGCGGGCAGGTCCCAGTCCTCGTCCCGGCCGTCGTTGCCGGTGCCCGCCACCAGGGAGTCCAGCGCCCGCGGCGCCAGCCGGTACTCCTCGGCGGCCTCCAGGAGCTCCTTCGCGGCCGGGCCGTGCCCGGCCAGCAGGTCGAGGACCTCCCGCCGGTCCGTGAAGCGGCTCATACCGCAGTCCAGACCGTCGTCCCCGAGGTCCTCCGGGTAGGGGGCGCGGGCCCACGTGCCGTTCTCGTACCAGTAGACGCAGCCCAGCTCCCAGCCTTCGAGCAGGTCGCGCAGCTTCTCGTACGGCAGCCAGTCCGGGCCCTGCGCCAGCATGTCGACGGCGGGCTCGTGCCACTTGACCCCGCTCGACTCGTCCTCTCCGTACAGCACGAAGCGGCCCGGGCCCATCCGGGCCAGGGCCCACCACGTACAGCCGCAGTCGTCCAGACGGAGCGCCGAACCGGCGATCCAGTGGCCGGTGCGGTGGATGCCGCGGCTCTCCGCCGCGGTGGTCGCCTCCAGAACGGCGACCAACGCCCACCGGGCCCAGAGCAGTTCCGCCGCGGGCAGGTCTTCGGGCCGGCCCGGCCGGTGAATCGTCATGCTGTCCCTGCTCCTCGTGCCGGTGACGTAGGCGTACCGGCACGAGGGTATCCGGCGGTGTCCGGCGGCAGTCGGCGCGGCTGCCGGCGGACCGTCAGTGCCGCGCCGGCCGGGACGTGTCGGTGCACAGGGCCCAGATGACGAACACGCCGACGAGGATGGCGACGATCGACCAGAGTGGCTGGTACGGCAGCCACAGGAAGTGCACGATCACGTACAGGCAGGTCAGGGCGATACCGGCGATGCGGCCGGCCTCCGAGCCCTTGAGGATCGCCGCGCCGGCGACCAGGACCAGGATGCCCACGATGAGATGGATCCAGCCCCAGGCCGTGAGGTCGAACTTGAACGTGTAGTCGCCGATGTGCGTGTACACCTCGTCGTTGGCGAGGGCGGCGATGCCCTCGATGACGGCGAAGATGCCGCTGACGATCATCAGGACGCCCGCGAACATCGTGCCGCCCGCGGCCCAGGCGCTGCCGGTGCCGGTCGGCGTGCCGCTTCCAGTCGTTCCACTCGGCGTGCTGCTCATCGCGCCGCCTCTCTCTCGGGTGCGGGACCCGGGTCTGCGTGACACGTCGGTCCCGCCATCCATCGTGCGTACCCGTGGCCCCGGGCGCACGTCGGGGCGTGACCGCCCTGCCGCCGGAGCGTGAGCGGGCGGGCGGCAGGGCGCTCGGATACCGGCCAAAGACACGGGCCCCGGGCTTGTCCGGGGGAGGGGCTGGGCAGGGGTCCGGGCATGTTGAGGCCCCAGCGCGAGCTGCCCCGCCAGATCTCCGACGCGTACGTCGACGCCCTCCTCGGACTCGACCCGATCACCGGTACGTACCTCGGCACCTCCGTCGGCGCCGGCAGACTGCCGGACTTCTCGCCCGACGGGGCCGCCGCCGAGGCGGAGCTCGCGCGCGAGACGCTCGTGCGGCTGGCCGGCCGCGAAACCGATGCCGGAGCCGGAGTCGGAGCCGGAGCCGACGCCGACGCCGACGTCGAGCGGCGGTGCGCGCGACTGCTGCGCGAGCGGCTCGACGCGGAACTCGCCCAGTACGAAGCGGGAGAGCACCTGCGGGCGGTGAACAACATCTCCTCGCCGCTGCACCGGATCCGCAAGGTCTTCTCGGTGATGCCGGCCCGTACGCCCGAGGACTGGGCGGCGATCGCGCAGCGGCTGCGAGCCGTGCCCGACTGCCTGGGCGGCTACCGGGCTTCGCTCGCCGAGGGCGTGGGACGCGGACTGGCCGCGGCGCCGCGCCAGGTACGGGCCAACGTGGCCCAACTGGAGGAATGGCTGGGCTCCGAGGGCTCCGGGGGCTCCAAGGGCTCCAAGGGCTCCGAGGGCTCCGGGGTTTCCGGCGGCGGCGGCTTCGGCCCCCTGGCCACCGGCGCTCCGCCGCGGCTGCGCGCCGAGGTCGAGGCGGCGGCGCGGGTGGCTACGGAGGCGTTCGCGGAGCTCGGGGAGTGGTTCCGGCGCGCCTACGAGGCGCAGGCCACCGGCGCCGGGGCGGAGGACGCCGTCGGGCGCGAGCGCTACGGCCGCTTCGCCCGCCATTACACCGGCGCGGACCTCGACCTCGACGAGGCGTACGCCTACGGCTGGGAGGAGTTCCACCGGCTGCTCCCCGAGATGCGCGCCGAGGCGCAGCGCGTCCTGCCCGGCGGGCAGGACCCCTGGGTCGTGCTGGCCTGGCTGGGCGACCACGGCGAGAGCGTCCACGGAGTGGAGGAGACCAGGGTCTGGCTCCAGCGCCTGATGGACGAGGCCGTGGCGGCCCTGGACGGGCGGCACTTCGACATCGCCGAGCCGGTACGGCGCGTCGAGTCCCGCATCGCGCCGCCCGGTGGCGCCGCGGCCCCGTACTACTCGCAGCCGTCCCTGGACTTCACCCGCCCGGGCCGGACCTGGCTGCCCACGCTGGGCCGGACCCGGTTCCCCACCCACAACCTCGTCTCCACCTGGTACCACGAGGGCTTTCCCGGGCACCATCTCCAGCTGGGCCACTGGACGTTCGTCGCGGCCGGCCTCTCCCGCTACCAGACGAAGGTCGCCAAGGTCAGCGCCACCACGGAGGGCTGGGCGCTGTACGCCGAACGCCTCATGGACGAGCTGGGTTTCCTCACCGACCCCGCGCACCGGCTGGGCCACCTCGACGCCCAGATGATGCGGGCCGTCCGCGTGGTGATCGACATCGGCATGCACCTGCGGCTGGCCATCCCGGCGCACTCGCCGTTCCGGCCGGGGGAGCGGTGGACTCCCGCGCTGGCGCGGGAGTTCCTCGGCCGCTACTCCAGCCGCCCCGCCGCCTACCTCGACAGCGAGGTCGTCCGCTATCTGGGCCGGCCCGCCCAGTCGATCTCGTACAAGCTGGGCGAACGGGCCTGGCTGGAGGGGCGGGAGCGGGCCCGGGCCAAGCAGGGCCCGGACTTCGACCTCAAGCGCTGGCACATGGCCGCGCTCTCGCTCGGCTCGCTCGGCCTGACGGATCTGAGCAGTGAACTCGGCTCCCTGTAGGCAGGGTTCAGGGGCGGGTGGCGGTGTGTTCCAGGATGGTGCGGACCTCCGTGGTGATCGCGGTCTCGTTCCGCTCGAACTCGGGGCCGGTGAGCAGGCTCGGGTCCGCCGGGAGGCCGGTGAGGACCGGGGTGTGCAGGTGGCCGCCGGGCAGCTGCGGGGCGAGTTCGCCGCGCAGGCGGTTGGAGCGGTAGGCCACCTCGTTGGACAGGTAGCCGCCCCCGCCGCCCTCCACCGCCCGCGAACCGGGCGTCGGGCCGTCCTCGCGGTCCACCGGCTCGGTGGCCCCCGCCGGGATCTCGGTGACGGCCGTGTTCAGCAGCACCGGGTACGGGTTCTGCACGGAGCCGGTCGCGGCCTCGGTCGGGAGCGTGGTCCGGATGAACTCCGCCCCCGGACCGAGACCGGGAGCGGTCACCGGGTGCTCGCGGGTGCCGCCGGAGAGGGAGCCGGTGTTGTCGGGGTACGGATCCGCAGACCGGGAGCGGCCCGCCCAGGCCTCCAGGGTGAAGATGCCGGGGTAGCCCTGGCTGATCGTGGTGATGACGTCCGCCGCGCCGGGGCCGCCCGCCAGGCGCGGGGCGAAGGCCCGCTCCACGATGCCGGCGTCGAAGTCGGCGTACCGCACGGGCAGGACGACGGCCCGGATCTCGGCGCGGCTGCCGTCGGCGAGGGTGACGCGGCGCCCGTTGAGCTGGAGGGCGGCGGAACCGGAGGGGTTGGCGCGGCGCAGCTCGGCGTCGAGCCCGAAGGGGTCGAAGCCGCTGATGAAGACGCGCCGTACGCCCGCCGGGGTCTGGAAGGCGTTGTCGGCGAGACCGCGGGAGGCGTCCTCGAAGCGGGTGCGCAGCGCGGCGCGGTCCACGGCGAATCCCGGCTCCCAGCGGGCGAGCGCGGTGGTCATGGCCAGTCGGGTCCAGTACAGCGGGCGGTCGTCCCCGGCCGGGAGGTCGCCGCCGGGCCGCTGCCCCTGGGCGCGGCGCACGGCGGACTGCCAGAGCGCCTCGCCCCAGCCGTCGAGCAGCCGCCCGGCCTCGGCGGGGTCGCGGACGGTGCACAGGGCGGCGGGGAAGCGCCGTACGAAGTCACCGAACCCGGCGCGCTCGACGAGTGCGGTGGTCCGCGCGTCCGCGAGCCGGGCCTGCTCGGCGTCGAGGGGCGCGGAGGGCCTCGTACGGCAGGCGGAGGCGGCGGAGGCTTCGTCCGCGTGTGCGGGCGCGGTGGCGGTCAGGGGGAGGACGGTGGCGAGAAGGACCGCGAGCGAGGCGGTGCGCCGTAAGAACATCATGCTATGTGACATTACACAGCAGGAGTCACGCCCCACCAGACGCTCTTCCCTCGCTCTGGCCGGTTCCCGTCACCCGCCTCAGGGGGTGTCGCGGCGCCGCCGGCGCAGGGTCGCGTCGAGCGCGGCGGACAGCTCGGGAACCGACGGCCTGTCCGCCGGATCGGCGCGCAGGCAGCCGTCGATGGCGGCCGCCAGGGCCGCGGGCAGGCGGCGGCGCCCGGAGACGGGCGGGGCCGGCTCTTCGAGCTGCGGGTACCAGTCCGCGGTTCCGGTGTCCGCGGGCCCGGAGAGAGTCCCGTCGAGGGTCCCGTCCGCGGTCTCGCCGATGTCGAACGGGACGTCCCCCGTGGCGAGTTCGTACAAGGTGATGCCGATGCCCCAGACGTCGGCCGCCGCCGACAGGGCTCCGCCGCGCGCCTGTTCCGGGGACATGTAGCCGAACGTGCCCACGCCCGCGGGGGCGATGCCGGGCGCGTGGGCGACGCTGAGGTCGAGCACCTTCGCGCGACCGCACTCCACCACGACGTTGGCCGGCTTCAGGTCCAGGTGCAGCAGGCCCTGACCGTGCAGGTAGTGCGCCGCGGAGCACAACTGCCCGCCCAGGACGGCCACGTCTTCGGCGGCCGCCCGCCGGGGCAGCCGGTCGATGAGGTGGGACAGCGTCTCGCCCGCCAGCGTTTCGAGCACGACGAGCGGCTCGGGGGACTCGAAGGTCTCGTACGCCCGGACCAGGTGCGGATGCGTGAAGCGCCGCAGCCAGCGGCCCTCGCGGACCAGCCGTTCGGCCAGCCGCGCCTCCCCGCGGCGGTCGGGGCGCAGCACCTTCACGACGCACCGGCAGTCCCGCTCCTCGCTCCAGGCGTCGTAGAGGTCGAGCCAGCCGGTCCGGGCCAGGTGTGCCAGGAGCTCGTACCCGGGCGCGGGCCTCGCCCCCGGCGCGAGGGGCGGGCCCGCGGCGCGAGCGGTGGTCGCGAGGCTCATGACAGGACCTTCAGCGGGGAGGCGGAATCGGGACCGGCGCCGGGCACGCCGCCGTTCGTCCGGTGCAGACGGGCGTAGGCCCCGCCCCGTACGAGCAGTTCCTCGTGCGTGCCGCACTCCACGACCCGGCCCCCGTCCAGCACCACCGTGGTCGTGGCGTCGCGGACGGTCAGCAGGTTGTGCGAGATCACGACCGTGGTCCGCCCGGCCATCAGCCGGCGCAGCGGCTCCATGATCCGGCGGGCCGACTCGGAGTCCAGGCCGGTGGTCGGTTCGTCCAGGAGCAGTACGGGTGCGTCCCTGACCATCGCGCGGGCGATCGCCAGGCGCTGGGCCTGGCCGCCCGACAGCGTCCGGCCCCGCTGGCCGACGACGGTGTCGTAGCCCTCGGGGAGGAGCCGGATGAACCCGTCGGCGTCGGCCGCGCGGGCCGCCGCGACGACGTCCGCCTCCGTCGCGCCGGGCCGCCCGTACGCGATGTTCTCCCGTACCGTGCCGTGGAAGACGAGCGTCTCCTGCAGCACCACCGCGACGTTCTCCCGCAGTTCGGACAGGCGCAGCTCCCGCAGATCGCTGCCGTCGAGCAGGACCGCCCCCTCGTCCGGGTCGTAGAAGCGCAGTTGCAGCTTCCCGACCGTGGACTTGCCGGCGCCGCTCGCCCCGACCAGCGCCAGCGTCGTACCGGGCCGCACGCTGAACGACACCTGGTGCAGGGCCCATCGCGCCGTGCCCGGATAGCGGAACGAGACGCCGCGGAACTCGACATTGCCCCGGGCGCGCCCGATCCTCCGGGCACGGGCGGCTTCGACCTCGGCGACCTGGGGGTGCTGGTCGAGCAGCTCGATGATCCGCTCGGCCGACGCGGACGCCGCGTAGAAGGTG
Organism: Streptomyces sp. NPDC001903; assembly: GCF_042891345.1. Classification (NCBI taxonomy): domain Bacteria; kingdom Bacillati; phylum Actinomycetota; class Actinomycetes; order Kitasatosporales; family Streptomycetaceae; genus Streptomyces; species Streptomyces sp. NPDC001903. Next base: position 433,965 of record NZ_JBIASZ010000003.1, on the reverse strand, counting down.
GTCGTGAGCTGGGACAGGTCGCGGATCGGGCTGTAGAGCCGGCCCAGCAGGGCGACGAAGACGAGCAGGCCGCCCAGGGTGAGCTGCCCCTGCGCCAGCTTCCACGTACCGAGGCCCATCACGGCCAGCGCGCCGGTCAGTTCGATGACCTCGACGATCGGGCCGTACACGGAGCGGATGCGGGCCGAGACCATCGCGGCGCGGAAGCGGCCCACGCTCTCGCGCTCGAAGCGGCCCTCCTCCGTCCCCTGCCGGTTGTAGGCCTGCACGAGCGCGATGTTGCCGAGGGACTCCTCGGCTATCGCGCTGATCGAGCCGCTGCGCCGCCGGCGTTCGCGCGAGGCGGCCTTGATCAGGCGGGAGAAGCGCCGCGCCGCGCCCCAGAAGAGCGGCACGATCACGAGCGCGAGCAGGGTCAGGTCCCAGCTCAGGTAGAAGAGGAGGCCGAGGAAGACGCCCAACTGGACCACGTAGTAGAGGGCGTTGGCCACACCGGAGAGGAGGAACGTCTCGATCGCGTCGACGTCGCCGGTGATGCGTGACAGTACGTCACCCAGCCGCCGCCGCTCGAAGAACCCGAGGGAGAGCCCCTGGACGTGCCGGTAGACGTCCGACCGCAGGGCCAGCAGAAAGCGCTCGCCGACCCACGTGGACAGCACGTCGTCGGCGAACGCGAGAACGCCCGAGGCGAGGACCAGCCCCAGGTAGGCGAGGGCGATCCACAGGAACGGGCGCAGATCGCGGGGAACGAGGACCTCGTCCACCACGACCTTGAAGAGCCAGATCTCGGCCGCGTCGAGCAGCGGGCCGATCACGCTGAAGAGCAGGATCGGGACGAACCAGCGCCTGCCGCCCCGGGTGTAGGGCCAGAACCGGCGGAACGCCTCGCGCGGTGTGACGGGCGGCGCGGCGGCGACGACCGCGTCGGGGTCTTCCGCCACCGACAACAGCCGCCGCAGGGCATGCCGCGCGACCCGTCCCATGGTGCTTACCAGTTGTTCCCATGGTGGCCGTGGTGGCCGTTGTTGTTGGTGCAGTGACGGCGACGGTGGCGGCGCCTCCCGGTGGTGTCGTTATGTCCCGAGGTCATGTCCCTCTTTCCGCGGCGGCGGTGCTTCGCGGGAACGAGGTGAGTGAAGATCGCCATGAGTTTTCCTCCATGAGCTGTCTCATCGGAGAGGCTTCCACAGGGGCATACGCTCCAGAGGGCTCGGGAGATTGCCCTTTCCGGAAAAATTCACCTTCCACGCATTTCCGGAAGCCCGCGGGAGCGTCGTGCGAACGGCGGCGGCGCCCCGCGGACGGGGCCCACGACCGGGTGAATCGGACGGGTTCGGGCCGGACTGGTATGGGATGGCCCACGCACATCACTCATTGCGATGGGAGACCCACATGAAGATCCGCACCCTGGTCGCCGGAGCCGCTCTGGTCGTCGGTGCGACGCTGGGCGGCATCGGCAGCGCCTCCGCCGACGCCGGGGCCGAGGGCTACGCCATCGGCTCGCCGGGCATCCTCTCGGGCAACGTGGTCCAGATCCCGATCCACCTCCAGCTCAACGCCTGCGGCAACAGCATCAACCTCATCGGCCTGCTGAACCCGGCCGCCGGCAACGTCTGCGTCAACTCCTGATCCACCGTGCCCGCGGTGTCACCGGTCCGTCCGGCGGCATCGCGGGCACGCTTGGTCCCACGGCGCGTCCCGCCACCCCTCCAGGGCCTACGGGACCCCGCGGATACGCCGGACCAGCACCGATCCCGCCAGCGCCAGGGCGCCCGCGAGCGCGTACAGCGCCGTGTACCCGCCGAAGTGGGTGACCACCGGCGCGGCGATCACCGGAGCCAGCACCTGCGGCAGCGCGTTGGCGATGTTGATGACGCCGAGGTCCCGGCCCCGGTCCTGCGCCGTCGGCAGCACGTCCGTCAGCAGGGCGAAGTCCACCGACGTGTAGACGCCGAAGCCGACCCCGAGGACCAGCGAGGCGACGACCGCCCCGGTCCAGGTCTGCCAGACGGCGAGCAGCAGGGTGGCCACCGTGATGACCAGTCCCGACCCGATCACGTAGACCTTCCGGCGGCCCGTGCGGTCCGAGCGGACGCCGGCGACCACCACCGTGGCCAGCAGGGTGAGCGCGTTGAGCGCCGTCAGGACCAGGACGCCGGTGTCGGCGTCGTCCTCGTAGTGCACGGCGTCGGTCAGGTAGTACAGCAGGTACATGGTGCTGACGGAGTACGACAGGTTCATCAGGAAGCGCGTCAACCAGGCCCAGCCGAAGTCGGGATGGCGGCGCGGGTCGATCCAGAAGCCCGTGAGGAAGGTCCGCCACCGGAACGCGGGCCGGGCGTCGGGCCGCAGCCGGGTGTCGCGCCGCATCACCACGTACGGGACGGCCGCGAGCACCGAGAACGCCGCGCACGCGAGGTACCCGGCGCCGATGCCGCCCGCGGCCGTGGCCAGCGCCGTGCCGGCCAGGATGCCGCCGACCTGCGAGACCCCTAGCCAGCCGCCGACCAGCCCGCGCTGACGCGGCGGGACCTGGTCGGGCACGGCGGCGGTCAGCGCGGCGAAGGCCGCGTTGAGGGCCAGTTGGACCAGGCACCAGCCCGCGATCACCACGGCGACGCTCGAGGCCCGCGCGAGGACGAGCAGCCCGGCCGCCCCGCCCAGGACCCCCGCCACCACCCAGGGGATCCGCCGGCCCACCAAAGCCGTCGTACGGTCCGACAGGGCCCCGAAGACCGGGTTCGCGACCATCGACACGGCCGCCCCCACCCCCGTCACCAGGGCCAGCGTGGCCGCCTTGTGATCCGGGGCGAGCTGCTGCGCCTGGCGGGCCAGGAGCAGTTGGAGCGGGCCGAACCAGCCGACCCAGACCCCGAGGTTGGCGAGGGAGAGCGCGCCCACCCACCGCCCGCCGACCGGGCCCGCGGGATCGGCGGGACCGACGGCCTTCGCGGCCGTCCCCCCGACGGTCATCTGCCGCCCTTGATCACGTCGCGGTACCAGGCGTACGAATCCTTTGGGGTCCGCTCCAGCGTCCCGTAGTCCACGTGGACCAGCCCGAACCGCTGCCGGTACCCCTCCGCCCACTCGAAGTTGTCGAGGATCGACCAGATGAAGTAGCCGCGGACGTCGACCCCCTGCGCCATCGCCCGGTGCAGGGCGGCCAAATGGCCCGCATGGTACGAGATCCGGCGGGCGTCGGCGATCCGCCCGGTGGCGGGATCGGGGGCGTCCGCGTACGAACAGCCGTTCTCGGTGATGTACAGCGGCGGCAGCCGGTCGCCGTAGCGCTCGCGCAGGGAGACGAGCAGTTCGCGCAGCCCGTCCGGGACCACCGGCCAGCCGAAGTCGGTGTGTTCGTACCCCTCGACCTGCCGGAGCGAGAACGGGAGGTCCGCGGGTATCTCGATGCCGCCGAACTCGCCTGGGGCGGCCGTCGGTTGCGGGGCGCCGACGAGCATCGGGTTGTAGTAGTTGATGCCGTACCAGTCCAGCGGGGCCGAGATCGCCTTCAGGTCATCGGCCACCGGTCCGGGCAGCAGCGAGGCCAGGCCCTCGTCCGGATAGGCGCCGGTCAGGATCGGGTCGGCGAAGAGCCGGTTCGTGAGCAGGTCGTACAGCTCGGCCGCGCCGCGGTCCTCCGCGCTCCGGCTCGCCGGCCACACCGGGCTGTGCGAGGCGGCGATGCCGATCCGCCGGGCGCCCGCGGCCCGCAGGGCCTGGACGCCCAGGCCGTGGGCCAGCAACTGGTGGTGCGCCGCGGGCAGGGCGTCGAAGACGAGCCCCTTGCCGGGGGCGTGCTCCCCGATGCCGTACCCCAGGAGGGTCACCTCGGCGGGCTCGTTGATGGTGATCCACATCGGGACGCGGTCGGCGAGCCGCTGCGCGACCACCGAGGCGTACTCCGCGAACCGCTCGGCGGTGTCCCGGCTGAGCCAGCCGCCCTTCTCCTCCAGGGCGAGCGGGGTGTCCCAGTGGAACAGGGTCGGCACCGGGGCGATGCCGGCCGTGCACAGAGCGTCGACCAGGCGGTCGTAGAAGTCCAGCCCCTTGCGGTTGACCTCCCCGCCGCCCTCCGGCAGGACCCGGGACCAGGACACCGAGAACCGGTAGGCGCCCACGCCGAGTCCGGCCATCAGGGCCACGTCCTCGCGGTAGCGGCGGTAGTGGTCGGTGGCCACGTCGGCGTGCGAGCCGTCCTTGATGCGCCCGGGCTCCTTGGTGAAGGCGTCCCAGGAGGAGGGGCCCCGGCCGTCGGCGGTGGGCGAGCCCTCGATCTGGAACGCCGAGGCGGAGACGCCCCAGAGGAAATCGGCGGGGAACGCGGGTACGGACGCAGTCATACGGGCTCACTTCGGTCGAGGCGGGCGAGGGCGCTGACGGCACACTGTTGGCCCGCGGCGCCCGCCCTGTCAATGGAAAGTGAACAATCCTCAACTTCTCTCCCCGGGCGGCGCCCGGGCCCGGCCCCCGTACGCCGAGCCGGGCCCCGGTGCGCGAGGCACCCTGGAGGCATGGCCAGGGCCAACGAGAAGGTCGCGGCACTGCTGCAGGAGTACGCCGACCTGATCTCGATCAGCGGCGGCGACTCCTTCAAGGCGCGCGCGTACGAGAAGGCCGCCCGCGCCATCGGCGGCCACCCGGGCGATGTCGCCCGGCTGGACGTCAAGGGACTGCGCGAGATCCCGAACGTGGGCAGGTCGATCGCCGAGAAGGTCGTCGAGTACCTGGCCACCGGGCACGTCCCGGACATCGAGGCGCGCCGGGCCGCCGTCCCGGCCGGGGTGCGGGCACTGACCGAGATCCCCGGGCTCGGACCCCGCAAGGCCCTCGTCCTGTACGAGGAGCTGGGCGTCTCCTCCGTCGAACAGCTGGAGGAGGCCATCCGCGAGGAGCGGCTGCGCGACCTGAAGGGCTTCGGCGAGCAGACCGAGCAGAACATCCTGCACGGCATCTCCGTGCTCCGGAACGCCGACGGCCGGATCCTGCTCGGCGCCGCGATGGACATCGCCGAGCAGATCGTCGCCGAGATGGAGCGGATCCCCGGGTGCGTACGGTGCACGTACGCGGGCTCGCTGCGCCGGATGCGCGAGACCATCGGCGACGTCGACATCCTGGTCGCGGCCGAGGAGTCCGCGCCCTTCATGACGGCCCTCGCCGAGCTCCCGCTCGTGGCCGACGTCATCGCGCACGGCGCGAAGAAGACCTCCGTCCGCACCGCCGCCGGCCTCCAGGTCGACCTGCGCGTCCTGCCGCCCGCCTCCTCGGGAGCCGGACTGCAGTACTTCACGGGATCCAAGGCGCACAACATCCGCACCCGCGCCCTGGCCGTGCGCCAAGGGCTCAAGCTCTCCGAGTACGGGCTCTTCGACGCGGAGAGCGGCAAGAGCCTCGCCTCGGAGACGGAGGAGGAGGTCTACGCCCGGCTCGGCCTGCCCTGGATCCCGCCGACGCTGCGCGAGGACCGCGGAGAGGTCGCGGCAGGGCTGCGGGGCGAACTGCCCGCCCTGGTGACGGAGGACGACATCCGGGGCGACCTGCACACCCACACCGATCTCACCGACGGCCTCGCCTCCCTGGAGGACATGGTGGCCACCGCCGCGGCGCGCGGCTACGCCTACTACGCGGTCACCGACCACGCTCCGGACCTCGCCATGCAGCGCATGACCGAGGAGAAGATCCTGGCCCAGCGCGAGCAGTTGCGGGCGCTCGACCGCACGGTGCGCGGAATGCGGCTGCTGCACGGGACCGAACTCAACATCGGCCCGGACGGCGGCGTCGACTGGCCCGGGGAGTTCCTCGCCGGCTTCGACCTGTGCGTGGCCTCCGTGCACTCCCACTTCGGCCAGAGCCGGGCCGCCATGACCCGGCGCTTCATCCGGGCCTGCGAGAACCCGTACGTCTCCGTCATCGGGCACCCCACCACCCGGCGGATCGGCCGGCGGCCGGGCGTGGACGCCGATTTCGACGCCGTCTTCGAAGCCTGCGCGCGGACCGGCACCGCCCTGGAGATCAACGCGCATCCGGAGCGGCTGGACCTGGGCGACGAGGACGTCCTGCGGGCGAAACGCCACGGGGTGAAGTTCGCGGTGGACTCGGACGCGCACGCCACCACGCACCTGCCGTACCTGCGCTACGGGGTGGGGACCGCGCAGCGCGGCTGGCTGACGAAGGACGACGTCATCAACGCCTGGCCGTGGACCCGGCTGCGCCGGTTCCTGGAAGGCAAGCGGGCCTGACCTCCCTCGACCTCCTTCAGGGCTTGCCGGTCCAGGCGGCGAGCGCCTCGTACCGCTCGGCGCGGCGGGCCGCGGCGAGGGCGGTCCGGGTGGCCCAGGCGATGTGCCCGTCGGGACGGACGAGGACCTCGGCCACCCCCTCGAGGCCGGCGTGGCCGGTGGCCCGGGAGGTGACCGCCGTGACCCGGTCGGCCCGCCCCTCCCCGGCGTCGAAGCCCTGCTCCTGCGCGAGGTTCAGCAGGACGAAGCGGCCCTCGTGGAGCAGCTCGTACACCCGCGAAGCGGCGGAGCCGGCGATGCTCAGCTCGATGTCCGGCATCCGCGCGCCCACCAGCGGATCGGCGCCGGGGGCGGTGGCCGGATAGCCGACGCCGAGCGCCGAGACCCGCCCGGCGAGGCGGCGGTTGACCTCCTCGATGCCGAGCAGTTCGTCGAACAGCCTGCGCAGGGCGGTGGCGGGCCGCCGGTACGAGGGGACGAGCGTCAGCTCCGCCAGCAGGGTCTGCACCTCGGTGTTCTCGGTGACCGACGCCCCCACCGGGTGCCGCTCCCCGTGGTAGGTGTCGAGCAGCCCGGGCGGCGCCCACCCGCGGATCTCGGCGGCCAGCTTCCAGCCGAGGTTCATCGCGTCCTGGAGCCCGGTGTTGAGCCCCTGGCCGGCCGCGGGGAAGTGGAGGTGCGCCGCGTCCCCGGCGAGCAGTACGCGGCCGGACCGGTAGCGTTCGGCGAGCCGGGTGGCGTTGCCGAACCGGGACAGCCAGCGGGGCCGGTCCACCCCGCAGTCGCTCCCGCAGATCCGGATCAGGGACTCGCGGAACTCCTCCATGGTGACGGGCTCGCCGGCCGGCGTCCGCATCCGCTCCGGGTCGATGAGGACGAACCGGGTCAGGCCGCCCTCCAGCGGGACGGCCAGTGCGCCCGCGGCCCGGAGCAGCCCGAGGCTTCGGGGGTCGGCCACCTCGAAGTCGCCGAGGACGCCGGTCAGCGTCACGTCCGTTCCCGGGAAGGCGATGCCTGCCTCCTTCCGCACGATGCTGCGCCCGCCGTCGCAGCCGGCCGCGTACGAGGCGCGTAGGGTCTCGACCCCGCCGCGACCGCGTACGTCGACCTCCACGCCGTCCGGGTCCTGGCGCAGCCCGGTGGTCTCGCGCCCGCGGTGGATCTCCACGCCGAGCTCACGCGCCCGCTCCTCCAGCAGGGCCTCCGTACGGGCCTGGGCCAGGAACAGGGTGTACCCGTGGCGGCTGTCCAGGGCTGCGAAGTCCAGCGGGGTGTCGAGGCCGGCGAAGTGCCAGCCGGGAACGGTCCGGCCGAGGGCGAGGAACCGGTCGGCCAGCCCGCGCTGGTCCATCAGCTCGACGCTGCGCGGGTGCAGGGTCAGCGCCCGCGAATCGGGCTGCGGAGCCTCCCGCCGCTCCACGATCCGCGTCCGTACGCCGGCCAGTGCGAGCTCGCAGGCGAGCATCAGGCCGGTCGGCCCGGCGCCCACGACGATCACATCGGTGTCCATCGGCTGCCTCTTCCCGGGATCTCCCCTATTTAGTGAACATCGTTCACGTGAACGATGTTCACTATAGTGGGGTGCATGAGCTCACCGTCAACCCCGCCCGCCGCCGACGCCGCCCGCCCGCCGGCCCGGGGCAGGCCCCCGCGGCTGGACCAGGCCCGTACCGTCGAGGCCGCCCTGGTGCTGCTGGACGCATCCGGACTCGACGCGCTCACCATGCGGCGGCTGGCCGACGCGGTCGGAGTCCAGGCGGGCGCGCTCTACCGGCACTTCGCCACCAAGCAGGACCTGCTCACCGCGATGGCCGAACGGATGCTGGCGGACTGCTCCACCCCGCCGCGGGACCCCGACTGGAGCGGACGCCTGACCGCGCTGGCCCGTCGCCTGCGTACCGCGCTCCTCGCCCATCGCGACGGGGCACGGGTCTACGCCGGAACGCACTCGACCGGCGCGAACACCCTCGGCTTCGCCGAGACCCTCATCGGGGTCCTGAGGGAGGCGGGTTTCGGCCCGCAGGAGGCCGCGCGCACCGCGCTGACCGTCGTCCACTACACCGTCGGCCACACCCTGGAGGAGCAGGCCGCCCTCCAGGGTGCAGACCAGGGGCCCGCGGACCCCGAGCGGCTCCGGGAGGCGGTGGCGGGGGCGGGCCTGCCGCACCTCACCGCGGCCCTGCCGGTACTGACCAGCACCGATTTCACGGCCCAGTTCGAGTTCGGCCTCGGGCTCCTGCTCCAGGGGCTGCGCGCCCTGCACCGGGACGGGTCCGGGCCGGGGGCCTGAAAACGGATCCGGCCCGCCCCCGTGGAGGGGGCGGGCCGGGTGTGCGCGGGGCGGGTGGGTCAGTTGTTCTGCGTGGCGTCCGAATCGGCCTGGGCGGCCGCGCTCTCCGCGTCGTCCAGCTTCTGCTGCATGTCCTTGACCGTGGCCTCGTCGGAGCCGCTCACGGACCGGGCGCCGCCGGGCTCGGCGCTCGCGCCGGGCGTGCAGCCCGTGAGCAGCAGAACCGTTGCGGTCGCCAGGGTGGCGAGCGCCGCGGCGGCGCGGCGGGGCACGGCCGCCCGGGTCACTTGGACTCCTCCGACGCGCACCAGGTGCTGACGGCCTTCAGGTCGTCCTGGCGCTTCTGCAGGGTGGGCAGCAGGTTCTTGCGGAAGGTGAGCCGGTCGTTCAGGTAGGCCTGCACCTCGGTGTGCCCGGCGGCCTGGGCCTTGGCGACGCGCTGCTCCAGCCGCGCGACGGAGCCGAGGACGGCGGGATCGCCCTTGAGCCGGGTGATGGCGGCGCTCACGCGGGTCTCCGTCTTGGGCAGGCGCCTGCAGATCGCCTTCGCGCCGTCGCCCTTCGGCGCGGACTTGGCCGTCTTCGGCGCGGTGGGGGCCGGGCTTGCCGAGTCGGCCTGCGCGGGGGCGGCGGAGATCAGGGCGCCGGCCAGCGCGAGGGCGCCGATCGCGGCGGCGGCGGTCCTACGGTTCGGGAGCATGGCTGTTTCCCCTTCGGTGCGAACGGGCCGGCTCACGGGCGGCCGGCCGATCAGGACGGTAGGGGGCGTCTTTGTGGAAACTTTGTGAGTCCGCGGGGGCGGCCGGCCGGCGCCCTCAGTCGCCCCGGGAGATCCAGTCGCGCCGCTTCGGCAGCCGCAGGGTCGGGGCGTCCGCCGCGGACAGCGGCAGGCGCACCTCGAAGCGGGTGCCCGTGCCGCGGGGCGGCGTCCCGATGGCGACGGATCCCCGGTGCAGTGCGGCCTGCTGGGCCACCAGCGTCAGCCCGAGCCCGGAGCCGGGGCTGCCGGGGCGGTGGTGGAAGCGCCGGAAGACGGCCTCCCGTTCGCCGGGCGGGATGCCGGGCCCCGCGTCGTCCACGGTGAGCACCGCGTACCCGCCCTCCGCGCGCAGCCGTACCGCGATCCTGGCCGGTTCCTCCGGCAGCCGGCCGTGCACCACCGCGTTGCCCAGCAGGTTCGCCAGCAGGATGGTCAGCCCGGCGTCCCACCCGAACACCCGTAGATCTGACGGGAGTTCCACGTCGAGACGCGCCTCGGGATGGCGGCGGGCGCTCTCCGCGACCACGGTGTCCACCAGCTCGGACAGGTCCAGCGAAGCGAAGGCGGACACCTCCACCAGATCGCCCCGGGCGAGCATCCGCAGGGCCGTCAGCAGGTCCAGCAGCCGGGCGTGGTCGCGCTGGAGGTCCCGTACGATCTCGGTCCGTTCGGCGGGGGAGAGGTCGGGGTGGGCGGCCAGCACGTCCAGGTCGGTCCGCATGCTCATCAGCGGGGTGCGCAGCTCGTGCGAGGCGGCGGAGGAGAAGGAGCGGGCGGTGTCCAGGGCCTGCGCCGTGCGGGCGGCCTGCTCCTCGTAGCGGGCCAGCAACTGGCCGATGGCGGAGGAGAGTTCGTCCACCTCGGCGATGTTCGCGGGTGCGCTGGCGAAGGCGGCCGCGCCCGCGCCCGGGTCGAGGGCGGCGGCCCGGCGGCTCAGCCTGCGGACGGAGGCGGTGGCGCGTCCGGCCAGCGCGTACGCGAGCAGCCCGGAGACCGGCGCCGCCAGCAGGGCCACCAGCAGGACCCGGCGGCGTACGGCGACGACCTGCGGGTCGGCGGCCGAGACCGGGGTGAACAGCCACAGCGTGCCCGGTGCGGAACCTGCCACCGGGACGGTCAGCACCCGCCAGGCGCGGCCCTTGGCCCGGATGGTGACCGGACCGTCCGGGGTCTGCTCGGGCAGCCGCACCGGGTCGGCGGGCTGCGGTCCGCCCTGGAGGACGACGGATCCGTCCGCGGTACGGACGCGGATGCCGGCGTCGAGCACGTCGCCGAGCACCTTGCGGTGCTGGTTCTGCTCCACCTTCGGCTTCCCGTTGCGGTCGGCCGTGAGCAGCGTCTTGACGTCCGGGAGGACGGCCGAGGCCCGGTCCTGGAGCCGGGTGTCCTGCTGCTGGTGCAGATCGCGGCTGACCAGTCCGAGCACCAGCAGGCCCGCGGCGAGCACCAGCAGGGGCACCACCACCGTCACCGACAGGGCGATGCGGGTGGCGAGTTTCACGACCCGCCCTCCCGGGCCCCGGGGACGCGCAGGACGAACCCGACGCCCCGGACGGTGTGGATCAGGCGCGGGCGCCCGCCCTCCTCCAGCTTGCGGCGCAGATAGCTGACGAAGGTGTCGACGGCGTCGCTGCGGACCTCGAAGTCGTAGCCCCACACCCGGTCCAGCAGCTGGTCCCGGGTGAGGACGATCCCGGCGTTGCGCACCAGCTGGAGGAGGAGCTCGAACTCGCGCCGCGTCAGGTGGAGTTCGGCCTCCTCGTGGTGCACCTGGCGGCGGGCCTCGTCGATCACGAGGGGGCCCGCGCGCAGGACGTCGGAGGCGGGGTCGGGGGCCGGCCGGCGGCGCAGGAGGGCGTGCAGGCGCAGGACCAGCTCCTCCAGGGCGAAGGGCTTGACAAGGTAGTCGTCGGCCCCGGCCTGCAGTCCGGCGATCCGGTCCGCGACCTCGTCGAGGGCCGACAGCATCAGGACGGGAGTCTCGTCTCCGCGGGAGCGCAGGACGCGGCAGACCTCCGTGCCGGTCAGGCCGGGCATCGACACGTCCAGTACGAGGACGTCCGGGGCCCGGTCGGCGAGCAGGGCGAGTGCGCCGGGGCCGTCCTCGGCGAGCAGTACGGTGAAGCCGCTCAGCCGCAGCCCGCGCTCCAGGGAGCGGCGGATGGCGGCGTCGTCGTCCGCCACCAGGACGCGTCCGGTGGACGTACTGCCGGTTGCTCGGCCGATGCCGGTCACACTGCCCTCCTCGCGCACGGCCCCGTCGCGGAGGCATGGGCGACCCTCTCACGGCCGCCGGACCGCCCGGAAGGCGGGGTGCGCAGGGGGGCCGGCCTCCTTGTGGAGGGCCGCGGCGAGGTGCCCGCTCGTATCGCGCAGGGCGCGGGGGACGCGGGGGCCGTGCCCGAGGGTGCGGGCCGTGCGCGCCAGGGCGTTCAGGGCGCGGACGGAGCCGATGTCCGGGACGGAGTCGACCAGGCCGGACAGCAGGGCGTCCGTCTCGCGCCAGGCGCCGGCCCGGGCGAGCACGGAGGCCAGCTCGGTGGAGAAGAGCGACCGGTAGGCGGGCGCGTCACCCGCCGCCGTCGCCTCGTGGAGCAGGGCCGCGGCCCCGTCCAGGTCCCCGAGGTCGGCGAGGGCGAGCCCGTGGTGACCGTCGAGTTCCGGCCGGTCGAACCACCAGCTCCAGGACGGATCGCGGTCGCAAGGCCCGTCCGCGAGGAGTTCCCGGGCCGTGGCCAGGGAGCGCAGCGCCCGGCGGTCCTGCCGGAGCCGGGCGCGGGCGCGTGCTTCCCGTACGTGGAAGATGGCCGCCACCCGCGCCGGGAGGTCCCGGCCGGCCAGGACGGACGAGGAGATGCGCAGCGACTCGGCGGGCCGCCCGAGGTGCTCTTCCTGCAGGGCCAGCACGGACAGGACGAGCAGCTCGAGCGAGCGGGCCTCCTCGGGGAGGGTGCGGGCCAGGGCGAGCGCGCGGCGGCTGAGCCGCCGCGAGATCCCGTGCTGCTCGGCGTCGAAGAGGATCCAGGCGGCGACCTGCAAGAGCTCCATGAGCGCGGGCCGCCCGGCCGCGCGGGCCCCGGCGGACGCCACGGCGCGCAGGGCCGCCGGGGCGGCGCGGCGCGCCCCCGCCGTACGGTCCGTTTCGAGGAGCTCCGCGGTCAGTGCGGCGACGTGTTCCATGGGCCAAGCCTGCGGCCTTTCCGGAGGCGGCGAACGGTGATATTTCCGCACCCGGCATGATGGTGGCCGAGAAGCCGCCCGTGCGGCACCACCCGCCACCCCAGGAGGAGCGGCATGTCCGCCCGGCCCACGCCGTATCCCGAACGCCCCGCGCAGGCCCCGGTCATCGGGGGCGGCCTCGCGGAGCTCCTGCGCAGGGTCCGCTACGAGGTCCTGCCGGCGAAGGCCACCGAGGACAAGGTCCTGGCGCACGTCCCGGCCGACGTGCCGGTCACCGTGACCGCCTCCCCCGCCAAGGGCATCGGTCCGACCCTGGACCTCGCCACCCGCCTCGCGGGGCACGGCTACCGGGTCGTCCCGCACCTGCCGGCGCGGCAGATCGTCGACGCCGACCACCTCGCGGACATCGTGGACCGGCTGGTGGCCGCGGGCATCGAGGACGTCTTCGTACCGGCGGGCGACGCCGACCCGCCGGCCGGGGTGTACGACGCGGCCCTGCCCGTGCTGCGCGGGCTCGGCGAGCTGGGCAGCCCCTTCGCGCACGTCGGCATCACCGGGTACCCGGAGAGCCATCCCCTCATCTCCGACGAGGTGACCGTGCGGGCGATGTCGGACAAGCAGCCGCACGCGACGTACATCGTCAGCAACCTCTGCTTCGACCCGGCGACCCTGCGGCAGTGGGTCGGGCGGGTACGGAGCCGGCAGATCGTGCTGCCCCTGCACGTCGGGATAGCCGGTCCCGTCGAGCGCGCGAAGCTGCTGTCCATGGCGACGAAGATCGGCGTGGGGGAGTCGGCCAAGTTCCTGACCCGGCACCCCTCGTGGTTCCTGCGCTTCGCGGCGCCCGGCGGCTACTCCCCGCAGCGGCTGCTGCGCCGCGCCGCCCCCGCGCTCGGCGCGCCCGAGGCGGCGGTGGCCGGTCTGCACCTGTTCACGTTCAACCAGATCGCCGAGACGGAGCGCTGGCGGCGCTCGATGCTGGAGCGCACCGGCGGCTGAGGGGGAGGGACGTACATCTGGAATTCGCCTGACTCGACCCGGACTTGAACGCTGCCCCGCTAGCGTTCCCCTCGATGCCCGGATCGACATGTACAGGTCAGGAGATGATGTGCGCAGCCTGCTGTCACGGACGAGGACGATGAACGAAGGGGCCGCGACCGAGCCCGCCCGCCCGGGGCGGCGGTGGGCGGGACTGCGCCGGACCGCGACCACCGCGGGGCTCGGGGCCGCGGCACTCGTGATGGCCCTTCCGGCCGTCGCCGTCGCGGACGTGATACCGGCCCTGCCGCAGAACGCGGACGGCCTCGAACAGACCTTCTCGCCCGCCTTCGACTACGACGGGGACGGCTGCTACGCCACCGCCGCCATCAGCGGCAGCGGCGTGCTCAATCCCGGTCTCAAGCCGGGCGGAGCGGTGAACGGCCACTGCCGGGACCTCGTACAGCTGCAGAACTCCAACACGTACTCCCGCGCGAAGTGCAACAACGGCTGGTGCGCCGTCATGTACGCGGGCTACTTCGAGAAGGACCAGGCCACGCTCGGCCCCGCGGCCATCGGGCACCGGCACGACTTCGAGCACGTGGTGGTCTGGATCAAGGACAACACGGTCCAGTACGTGTCGACTTCGCAGCACAGCGGCTGGAAGTGGTACCCGCGCTCGCAGGTCCGCTTCGACGGGACCCACGCCAAGGTCGTCTACCACAAGGACGGCGTCTCGACGCACTTCTACCGCCTGGCCAACGGCAACGACGAGCCCGCCGAGAACCACACCGGCAACTGGTTCTACCCGCGCCTGGTCGGTTGGAACGGCTACCCGGCGGGCCTGCGCGACAAGCTCATGAACGCCGATTTCGGCTCGGCCACGATCAAGATCTCCGACAGCCGCTTCAACGACGCCCTGAACGCCTCGAAGCCCCCGATCCCCTTCGACCCCTACGCGTAACGCCCGCTACCCACCCGCCGGAACGTGACGGAGCCCGGGAGCATATCCAGCTCCCGGGCTCCAGCTTGCCACCCATTTGCGCACACCGGCGGCGTTTAAGAGTCGCGGATCATTCTGAGATCGACGTGTTCTGCCTTTGAACTACCGCGCCACGAGAGAGGCGCAGAGGGGACTTGAACCCCCATCCGTCGATGATCGTCCGCGCTCGGTCGATCCGGCGTTCGGCGGCGAATGCTGAGACTGGAGCGAGAATCTGAGTTTCACGGGGCCGCCTCTTCCGGCTTGGGCCACCCCGGCACGTGTGCCGGGGGAGGGATTCGAACCCCCAACTGACACCCCTTGGTCAGCTTCAACATCAGTTTCAGCTTTGCGCGCTGTGCGCGCACCCCCTCGCTCGCACAAGGGGCGATCTTGAGGCTACCGGAACAGGTAGCCGAACACCGCGTCCCCGACGCGCTGGTCGGTGACCTCGGTGCCGTTGGCCTCCTCGCGGGCGAACTTGACCGCCTGCTGGAGCCTTTCGACCCGGTCGAGGAGCTCGTTGACCCGGCGGGCGGGCAGCGCGCCGGAGAACTTCACGGTCGTCCAGTAACCGACCGGCACGTCCTCGTAGTACACCTCGACCTGCGCCGGGTGCTTCTCCGTGGCCTCGGCCTTCACGTGGTTGCGGGGCACCTTCTTGGTGCGGATCGTGCGGACCGGGTCGGTCTTCCACGCGTCCGTGGACGGGTCGAGGTTCCAGGCCTCGGACGCGTCCAGCACCGGGAGCTTGCGTACGAACGTGTGCAGGTCGGTGAGCTGCTTCTCGAGGAACAGCAGGTACGGGACCGGCACTTGGGGCAGCAGGACCGTTCCGTCGACGACGACGTCCGCGGCCGCCGTGCGGTTCGCCCAGTCCTTCGTCGCCGTCACGTCGAACAGTCGCGTCAGCGTCCCCGCCGTCGCGCGCAGCACGTCCTCCGCCTTGATCTGCACCCGCGTGGACTCGGGCGGCAGCTGCTCGCCCTCCTCGTCCTTGGGCTGGTACGTCCGCGAGATGCCGGCGAGCAACGCGGGCTTCTGGACGTCCTGATGGGCTTGGGTGAGTTCCTGGAGAGACTTGGACTTGACGCCCTTCTCCACTGCGATGATCTGATTCAACTTCGGCACACGAGGAACGTAACAGCACAACAGTCCACCGCACACCTGGGTTTCGGTGCAGCGCGCCCGCCCCGGCAACGCACGCGGCCCGCCCCGCCGCCCGGGAGCGGGCGGTGGGACGGGCCGTGGGTGCGGCGGGTGCGAGGAGATCAGACCGCCGGGGACGGGTACGTCGGGTACTCGACGCCGGAGACGTGCTGGACGACCCGGATGACCTGGCAGGAGTAGCCGAACTCGTTGTCGTACCAGAGGTACAGGATCGCGTTGTCGCCGTCGACCTTGGTGGCGCCGGCGTCGACGATCGAGGAGTGGCGCGAGCCGACGAAGTCCATCGACACGGCGTCGGGCGCGGTGGTGAAGTCGATCTGGCGCTTCAGCGGGGAGTTCAGCGAGACGTCGCGGAGGTGGTCGAGGACCTCCTCGCGGGTCGTCTCGCGGCCCAGGCGCAGGCTCAGGATCGCGATCGAGACGTCCGGGACGGGGACGCGGATCGAGCTGCCGGTGATCGGGGCCTTGAGGTCCGGGAGCGCCTTGGCGACGGCCGAGGCGGCACCGGTCTCGGTGATGACCATGTTCAGCGGCGCGGAGCGGCCGCGGCGGTCGGCCTTGTGGTAGTTGTCCAGCAGGTTCTGGTCGTTCGTGAACGAGTGGACGGTCTCCACGTGGCCGCGCAGCACGCCGTACTCGTCGTCCATGGCCTTGAGCGGGGGGACGATCGCGTTCGTGGTGCAGGAGGCGCAGGACAGGATCTGCTCGTCCGGCTTGATCGTGTCGTGGTTGACGCCGTGCACGATGTTCGGGACGTCGCCCTTGCCCGGAGCGGTCAGGACGACCTTGTCGATACCGGGGCGCAGGTGCTTGGAGAGGCCCTCGCGGTCGCGCCACTTGCCGGTGTTGTCGATGAGGATGGCGTCCTTGATGCCGTACGCCGTGTAGTCGACCTCGCTCGGGTCGTTGGCGTAGATCACCTTGATCGCGTTGCCGTTGGCGATGATCGTGCTGCTCGCCTCGTCGACCGTGATCGTGCCCTGGAACTGGCCGTGGATGGAGTCCCGGCGCAGCAGGGAGGCGCGCTTGACCAGGTCGGCCTCGCCGCCCCCGCGGACGACGACGGCGCGCAGGCGCAGCCCGTTGCCGGAGCCGGCCTTCTCGATCAGCAGGCGGGCGACGAGGCGGCCGATGCGGCCGAAGCCGTACAGGACGACGTCGCGGCCCTCGCCGCGCTCGATCTTGTTGGCGCCGGTGGCCCCGGCGACGGCCTCGGCGGTGAAGCGCTCCACGGACAGGCCGCGGTCGTCGGCCTTGTAGGTGGCGGCGAGCATGCCGATGTCGATCTGGGAGGGGCCCAGGTCCAGGGTGGTGAGCGCCTGCAGGAACGGCAGGGTCTCCGTGACGGAGAGCTCCTCGCCGGCTATCTGACGGGCGAATCGGTGGGTCTTCAGGATGCTGACCACCGACTTGTTCACCAAGGAGCGGCTGTGCAGCAGGATCGTCACGTCCTGCTCGCGGTGCAGCTTCCCGATGATCGGGATCATCGACTCCGCGATCTCCTCGCGGTTCTTCCAGTTGGTGAACGAGTCGTCATTGACAGTCACAGGTTTATCTTTCGAGCTAGGCGGCGCTCACATGCTAACCCCACGCCGTTTTGGGCACTCAAGGGGTACCGCCTGAGAGGGTTTTTGAGGTGATCTGTCCCATTTGTGATTGGGTGATCCTCTGAGTGGCTCGCACGCTCGCGAAAAAGAGCACGACGGCGGAGAGCGGGGGAGGGGTGAGGGGCGGCATCCCGTCGCGGAGGCCGCGGGCCGTCCGGGGGCGCAGGGGTGAAGACGTACCAATCATGACAGGTCAGAGGCGGTTTTCGTAGGACCGAAGGCACAGCCGTTTGCCCTTGTTCGGGCCCCTGTGCGGCTTTGAGAATCACCGTCATGAATCACTCGGCGAACATCAATCACGACGCAGTCCTGCGAGCCCGGGTCGCCCTCCTCGGATCGGCGAAGCCGCCGGTCCGTGAGCGGGTCGCGGCCTACCGCGTCCTGGCCCGGGTGAGCCCGCTGGCCTACCTGCCCCTGCTGTCCGCCGCACTGTGGAAGTACAGCCGTTACGAGTTCGCCCACCAGCCGGAGATCGCGCTGGCCCTGCGCGCCGAATCCGTCGACGCCGCGCGGCGCATGTGCGCGCTGGAACCGGGCTGGGACGATCTCCTCGTCACCGCACTGACCAACCACCGGGAGCTGTTGATCCTCATGGACCGGCAGGAAGAGCTGCGCGCGGTGGAGGAGGAGCTCGCGCGCGCGGTGTCCGAGGAGCGGTAGCCGCCGGCCGCCGCGGTGCCGGGACGGCCGCACGGCCGTCCCGGCACCGCGTACGGGGGGCGTCGCCCGGCCGGCCCGGACGTTGCGGCCGGCCCGTACGGCGTCAGCCGGCGATCGGGTACATGGTTCCCCGGCGCCCCTCCGCCGAGGTCAGCCACTCCAGCTTCTCCGCCGTGTCGGTGGCCGGGAGCGGGGTGTGCAGCACGATCGAGAGGTCGGGCCGGGCCGGTACGCGCAGCTGCGTCGACTCCACGAACAGGGTCCCCACGACCGGGTGCTCGATCTCCTTGCGCATCTGGCCGCCGGGCCGGATGTCGCGCTGGTCCCACAGCACGGCGAACTCGGGGCTGAGCTCCCGGGCCTCCTCGATGACCGCCCGGAACCCCTCGTCCTCGGGCCACTCCGAGCTCGCGGCCCGGTACTGGGCGACCACGTTGCAGGCGTTCTCCTCCCAGTGCCGGGAACGGGCCTTGTAGATGGGGTCGGTGAAGAACGCGATGAGGCAGTTCTGCACGATCTCGGGGCGCATGCCGAGCACCAGCGCGGCCGCGTCGTTGTAGAGCACGGTGTTCCAGTACACGTCCATGATGTGCGCGGGGAACGGCATCCAGGCGTCGATCAGCCGCTTCAGCCCCTGGCACATGTCCCGGTCGGCGGGCGCCACTTCGAGCGCCGGCGGGTTGAGCCCCGCCAGTACGTACAGGTGCCGGCGCTCGGCGCTGGACATCTTGAGGACCCGTCCCACCGAGTCGAGGACGTGCGGGGACACCGTGATGTCGCGCCCCTGTTCCAGCCACTGGTACCACGACACCCCGACCCCCGCGAGCACGGCGACCTCCTCGCGGCGCAGCCCCGGGGTGCGGCGCCGGGCCCCGCCGTCGGGCAGGCCCGCCTCGGTGGGGGTCACCCGCGCCCGTCTGCTCATCAGGAACTCGCGCAGCTCGGAACGGCGGTGCTTGTCGATCGGTGTAGCCACTCACTCCCCCTGTCGGCTGCCTGGTGGTGCCACCAACAGGATAAGTTCCCACTCTCCACGGGCATTCCCGGGCCGCGAGGGTGTGGCCATGGCGATCGATTCCCAGACAACGACGACAACCACAACGACGACAACGACAGCGGCGACAGCGGCGACAGCGGCGAAGACCACGGCAAGGGCGGCGGACCCGGGGACCCCCGCACGGCTCAGCGGCCGGGCCAAGCTGGTCCTCTTCGTCCTCTGCGCCGCCCAGTTCATGGTGGCGCTCGACTTCTCCGTGCTGAACGTGGCCCTGCCGGTGCTCGGCAAGGACCTGGGCCTGAGCCAGTCGGCCCTCCAGTGGGCGGTCACCGCCTTCGCGCTCCCCTCCGGCGGCTTCCTGCTCCTCTTCGGCCGGATCGCCGATCTGTACGGCAGGAAGAAGCTGTTCCTGCTCGGCCTCACCCTCTTCGGCGCCGCCTCGCTGCTGGCCACCCTGGCCTGGGACCCGGCGTCCTTCCTGGCCGGGCGCGCCCTCCAGGGCCTCGGCGCGGCGGTCATCGTGCCGACCGGCATGTCCCTGCTGACCACGACGTTCCCCGAGGGCCCGCTGCGCGACAAGGCCGTGGGCATCTCCGGCACCCTGCTCTCCCTCGGCTTCACCATCGGCATGGTCCTGGGCGGCGTCATGACCGACACGCTGGGCTGGCGCTCGACGATGGGGCTGCTCTCGGTCACCGCCGTGCTCGTGCTCGCCCTCGCCCCCGGGCTGCTGCCCGAGTCGCGCACTCCCGACCGGCCGCGCCTGGACGTACCCGGCGCCGTCACCGTCACCGGCGGTCTGCTCGCGCTGATCTACTCCCTGTCCACGGCGGCCCAGCGCGGCTTCGGCGGCGTGGACGTGTGGGGCACCCTGCTCGCCGGCCTGGCCCTGCTCGCCGCCTTCGCCGTGGTGGAGACGAAGAGCCCGGCCCCGCTGGTCTCGCTGCCGATGCTGAAGCGGCGCACGATCGCCTGGGGCAACGTCGCCGGTCTCGTGACCTTCTCGATGATGTCGACGGTCGTCTTCGTCCTGACCCTGTACCTGCAGGAGACGCTGGGGCTGTCCTCCTTCCGGACCGGTCTGGTCTTCGGCGTCCAGGGCGTCGCCTCCGCCTTCGCCGGCTCCTTCGCACCGAAGGTCATCGGCCGCTTCGGCGCCCGCCGCACGCTGACCGGCTCCCTGCTCGGCCAGGGGCTGTTCACCGCCGCGCTGCTCGCCGTGGGCGCGGACTCGGGCGCACTGGTGGCGACCGTCGCCGTGTCGGTGGCCAGCATGTTCCACCTCGGCGCGATCATCTCGTACGGGCTGACCGTGACGAGCGGTGTGCCGGACGCGGAGCAGGGGCTGGCGACCGGCCTGGTCACCACCACGCAGCAGGTGGGCCTGACGATCGGGATCCCGCTGCTCGGTGTCCTCGCCACCACGCAGGCCTCGCTGTTCGGAGGGGTCCGCACGGTCCTGGTGATCGACGCGGTGATCGTGGTCGCGGCGGCGGTCCTGGTGGGTCTCGGCCTCGGCCTGGGCGGCGGCCGGCGTACGGGGAAGAGCTGAGCGGGGCCGGCCCGTGCGGCGCTCCCGTGGCCCGGCCCGCTCGTACCGGATGATCGGACCGACGGAGCGGTGCGGGACGGGCGGGCGGAGGCGGACGGTGCCGGTGCGACAGCGGGTTCCGCTCCTGACCACCGCCCTGGTGGCGACGGCACTGGCCGCTCTGCCCGGGTGCGGCGGCCCCCCGCCCCTCCGGGGCGCCCCGGCCGTCTCCGCCACCGGCCCGAGCCGCTCCCCCCGGGACTTCGCCCGCCAGGACTCCTCCCGCCGGGTGGACGTGGGCGGCGGCCGGAAGATCTGGCTGAGCTGCCGGGGGAGCGGGAGCCCCACGGTCGTCCTGGAGTCCGGGCTGCACGATTCGTCCGACACCTGGAACCTCACCCGAACCCGCCCGCCCGTCCCCGGGTCACCGGCGGTCTTCCCGGGCGTCGCGGCCTTCGCGCGGGTGTGCACGTACGACCGGCCCGGGACCATCCGCTACGCGAACCCGCCGGCGCTCACCACCCGCAGCACGCCGCTGACCGGCACGCGCTCCCTCGCCGCGATGGCCGACGACCTCGACCGGGTGCTGACGGCGGGGCGCGTGCCCGGACCGTACCTGCTGGTCGGCCACTCCTTCGGCGGAATGATCACCCGGCTGTACGCCCAGCGGCATCCGGACAAGACGGCCGGCCTCGTCTTCGTCGACGCGTTCGGGACCAACATGCGGCCCTACTTCGGCGCCCGGTGGCCCGCGTACCTGAGGCTGCTCAACCACCCCGGTACGCCCTTCGACGCCGACCCGGGCTTCGAGAAGGCCGACGTCGACGGCGCGGTCGGCGCGGTGCGGGCGGCGAAGCCGCTGCCGAAGGTACCGATGGCCGTACTCAGCAAGACGGAGCCCTTCGCAGTCCCGGCCGGGAGCCCGAAGGACCTCCTCGAACCACTGGAGCGCGCCTGGCCCGCGGTCCAGCAGGCCCTGGTGGAGCTGGGGGTGCAGACCCCGCACCTCCTGGCCACCGGCAGCGACCACTACGTGCAGCTGCACGACCCGGACCTGACGATCGCCGCCATCCGCCTGGTGGCGGGCCGGATCCGCGCCGGTCGGTGAGCGCCCCGGCCGCCGGCCGCGGGCTCAGGCCCGCATCCACCGGGGCGGGTTCGCGGGGGAGGCGGGCGCGGGCACCGGCAGGGGTTCCGGGCCGCGCAGGTGCAGGTCGCGGACGGTCGCCGCGGTCTCCCGTTCGAAGTGCTCCCAGGAGACCAGCCGCCGCCAGGCGGGATCCGGCCGTCCCGGCACGGTCGCCCCCCGCGCCGCCCACTCCCGGGCCAGCTGCTCGAACAGCGGGGCGGACGCGGCCGCATGGGCCGGCTGCCGGGGAGCGGGGACGTACAGGGGGCGGCCGCCGTCATCCGCAGCGGCCCGGTGTCGCGCCGTGGTGGTGAGCGTGGAGCGCGTCGTCGTCATGCCCGGGCAAACGATTTGCCGGGCGGCGGGGACACGCATGACGCCGCGCCGGGGCGCAGCGCCTGGCCGGCCCGCCTATTCCTCCTGGTAGGAGTGGCGTTGCTCCGTCCAGGGGTCGGCGATGTTGTGGTACCCGCGCTCCTCCCAGAAGCCGCGCCGGTCGGCCGTCATGTACTCGATCGCGCGCAGCCACTTCGGCCCCTTGTAGCCGTAGAGGTGCGGGACGACCAGGCGCAGCGGGAACCCGTGTTCCACGGTGAGCGGCTCGCCGTCGTGGTGGGTGGCCAGGACGGTCCGCCCGGAGTCGAAGTCGCCGAGGCGCAGGTTGGCGCTGTACCCGTACTCCGCCCAGGCCATGACGTGCGTGACCTGCGGGGCCGGCGGAGCGAGCTCCAGGATCGCCCGGGCGGGGACTCCGAAGAACTCGTGGTCCGTGGAGGTCGTGCCCGAGGCGCAGTGCAGGTCGGTCTCGATGGTGACGCAGGGCAGCGCCGAGAGCTCCTCGAACGACCAGGCGTACTTGTCGCCCGTGGCGGTGGCGCCGAAGACCTGGAGGGACCAGCGCTCGGGACGGAACTTCGGGACAGGGCCGTAGTGGGAGACGGGCCAGCCCTTGGCGAGGCGCTGGCCCGGAGGCAGGGGTGTTGTTCCCACGAGGTCTTCGTCCTGTTCGGTGGAGATGTCTTTCCGTTCATTATGGCCGGTCCGGCGCATTCGCAAGGGCGGGCCGAATCCCCGCCGATAGGGAAACCCCGGGCTGAGCGGTTTCGGCCCCGCGGGCCGGAACTCCATGGTGCTGCCACCGATCGATTTGGCGGTCCGTTCCTCTTGTCTCATCATGTGAACAGACATCAGGTCGCCGCCGCGCTCGCCAACTGTGCGCAACGTACGCATTGTTGACTGATCAACGGATGAGAGTGGTGTGAGTTCCACCACTCCCCGACGTGCGCGCCGCCTGTCCTCCGCCTATTCCAACTTTCATCTTCATCTTTCGAGGTAAAGGCAGCATGCCCGTCCAGCAGTTTTCAGACCTCGTGCGTTTCGCCCGCGACCGTTCCCCTTTCTATGCAGAGCTCTACGCGGACCTGCCGCCGGACGTGAGCCGGGTCACGGACGTGCCCGTCGTGGACCAGGACGCCTTCTGGGCCGCCAACACCCTGCGCGACAACCGCGTCCTGACCGCTCCCCTCGGGGAGGCGGTCGTGTTCAAGACGGGCGGCACCACGGGCACGCCGCGGTTCTCCTGCTACACCCGCGAGGAATGGCGGGAGTTCGTCACCACCTTCGGCTCCGGCATGGTCGACGCGGGCCTGCGGCCCGGGCACCGGGTCGCCGACCTCTTCTACGCCGGTGAGCTCTACGCCAGCTTCCTGTTCATCCTGGACTCCCTCGCGCACGCCCCCGTCGCCAACGTCCGCCTGCCCATCGGCGGCGGCGCACCGCTCGACTCGACGCTCGCCACGATCGAGGACTTCGCCGCCGACGTCCTCGCCGGCACGCCGACCACCCTGTGCCGCCTCGCCGACCACCTGATCTGCGCCGGCCGCCAACTGCCCGGCGTGGAATTCCTGTTCTTCGGCGGGGAAGCCCTCTTCGAGGACCAGCGCCGCCTCCTCGCCGCCGCCTTCCCCCGCGCCACACCCCGTTCGCTCGGCTACGCCAGCGTCGACGGCGGCCTCCTCGGGCGACCGGCGGCCGGCGCGGGCGAAGACACCCGTACGCACCGCCCGTTCGCCCCGCAGACCCTCGTCGAGATCCTCGACGAGACGACCGGCGAACCCGTCCGCGAGCCGGGCCGCCCCGGACGGGTCGTCGTCACCCAGCTCTACCGCCGCCTCATGCCCGTCATCCGCTACCCCGCGGGCGACCGCGCGGAGTGGACCGACACCGAGGGCGGCGCCTTCCGCATCCTCGGCCGCGCCGAGGAAGGGGTCAGGGTCGGCCCCGTCTCGCTGTACTGGCAGGACGTCACGAACGCCGTCGCCGAGGCCGACACCGCCTGCCGGGCCACCGGCATGCAGCTCGTCGTACGCCGCTGGGAGGGCCGCGACGGCCTCGTACTGCGCCTGGCCAGCGCCCCCGGCCAGGACCCGGCCGCCCTGGAGGCCCTCGCCGAGGAGGTCGTGACCGGGCTGAACACCGCCCGGCCCCTCTATCCGGACAGCGTCGCCACCGGGTTCGTGCACCCGCTGCGCGTGGAGTGGGCCCGCCACCGCGACCTGGTCGTCAACTCCCGCACCGGCAAGCTGGTCCGCGTCCTCGACGAGAGGCCGACGGCATGACGGCGCCGACCGTGTCCGCCCGCCGCCTGCCCCTCGTCCTGCGCAACCGCGCCTTCGGCACCGTATGGCTCGGCCAGGTCCTCACCCAGGCCGGCGTGCGGATGTTCCAGGTGGGCATCTCCTGGTGGCTCATCAGCGAGGCCGCATCCGGCGACGGCGGCTTCGCGGCCGGCCTGTTCATGGCCGTCAGCACGCTGCCCGCCGTGGTCCTGGCCCCGCTCGTCGCCCGTGCCATCGCCCGCTTCGCCCACCGCTCGCTGCTGCGCGGCGCCGCCGGGGGAGCGGGAGCGGCCGCCGCGGCGCTGGCCGTCTGGGCCTGCGCGAGCGACCTCCCGGTCGCCGCGGCCTACGCCGCCGCCCTCGCCCTGGCGACCTGCCAGGCCTTCTTCGACCCCTGCCTGACCACCTCCGTGCCCGAGCTCGTCGACGACGAGGACATCGAGGCCGCCACCGGCTTCGAACTGTCCACCCAGTCGCTGGCGAGCCTCGGCGGAGCCCTGCTCGGCGCCGTCGTCGTGGACGCCGCCGGGGTGGCCGGCCTCGCCGTCGGCTGCGCCGCCGCCTACGCCGCGGCCGCCCTGCTCATCGCGACCGTACGGTTCCGGACCGCGGACCGGCCCGCCGCAGACGCCGCCTCAGACGACCCCGCCGACGCCGACCCCGACGCCGTCGGTGCGCGGGAGGCGCCGCGCCGGACCCTGCGTCAGCTGCTGGGCTCCATGCCGTACGTCCGCGGCATCCTGCTCTGCTTCACCGCGGCCAACCTCTTCACCACGGCCGTCTTCGTCGTCATGCCGCTGTACACCGCCTCCGTACTGCACGGCGACGGCGGCACCGTCGCCCTCCTGGAGGCCTCCCTCGGAGTGGGCACGCTCGTCGGCTCCTTCACCGGCGCCCGGGTGCCCGGCCGGCCCGCCGTGGTCGGCACCGCGTGCCTGGGCACGATGGCCGCCGCCCTCGCCGTCCCCGGCCTGATCGCCGCACGGCCGGCCATCGCCGGCTCCCTGCTGCTGACCGGCTGGTGCGTCGGGGTGATCGGGGTCCGCTTCGTGGCCCTGTTCCAGCGGCTGGTCCCGGCCGCCGACAAGCCCGCGTTCTTCGCCGTCATGCAGGCCGTCCTCGGCGCGACCTTCCCGGTCGCCTCGCTGCTCTTCGGATTCCTCGGAGACCACCTCGGCGCGCAGACCCTGTGCCTGATCCAGGCGGCCGGACTCGTGCCCGCCGCCCTCGCCCTGGCCCTGCTGCCCGGCCACGCCCGTCCGGCCGGCGCACCCGCCCCGGCCCCCGCCCCCGAGCCCACCCCCGCAGGAGGCATGCGATGACCGCCGCGATCGAGCAGGCCACCCCGGCCGACATCGCCGATCTCCGCCAGCTCTACTACGCCGTCTACGGCCCGCACTACCCCACCGCCCTCGGCACCGACCCCGCCGAGATGTCCCGGCTGATCCAGGACCCGCACACCCTCTGGCTCGTCGCCCGCTGCCCCCGCACCGGCGCCCTCGCCGGCTCGGCCGCGGTCCACGGCGAACCCGGCAGCCGCATCGGCCGGCTCGAAGGCCTCGCCGTCCACCCCGACCAGCGCGGATCCGGGCTCGCCGGGCAGCTGACCGAGGCCGTGTGCGCGGGCACCCTCGACGCCGGGAAGCTCGACTCGGTGTACGCCACCGTCCGCACGGTCAGCGCCGGACCCCAGCGCGTCGTGGCCCGCAACGGATTCCGCCCGCTCGGCATCCTGCCCAACGCCGTGGATCTCAGCAGCCGCGAAAGCCTCGCACTCTACGCGCGTCACTCGCCGGGGGTGCTGGACCGCCGGGTACCCGTGGCCGAAGTGCCCGCCTCCCTGCTGCCGCTGCTGCGGACCGCCGAGGACGGCCTCGGCATCAGCTACGCGGAGGTCCGGCCGACCCCGCCGCTGCCGGTGCCCGCCGGGCCCGCCCCCCGCCGGCTGGAGATGATCGAGGCGCCGGCCTTCGTCCGCCGCCGCTTCCGGGAGCACTTCCCCGACACCGGCCGCTGGTTCTACCCGCTGCACACCCCCAACATCCTGCTCACCCCCGACGACGGCGGGTTCGAGGTGTACGCCTACCTCAACCGCACCGGCGGCTACTGCGCCCTGGTCACCGCCCACCCCGACCCGGCGGCCGCCGCCGGCTGGCTGGAGCCGGTCACCCGGACCCTGACCCGCGCCGGCGCGGGCTACGTGGAGGCGCTCGTACCGCTGGAACACCACGCGGCCCTCTCCGCCTTCGCCGCCCAGGGCTTCATCGCCGGGGCGCTGTATCCGGCCATGCGGCGGGACGGGGACGGCTTCCACGACTACGTGGTGATGTCCCGGACCGCCGAGCACATCGATTTCCGCGGGCTGGTCGTCGACCCGCCGCTGCGGCCCTTCCTCGATTCCTATGTGTCGGCCTGGGCGTCGACGCATCTGCCCGTACGTGAGGTTGCTCCATGACCCCTTCCACGGCCCCTTCCGTGACCCCGTCCACCACCCCCTCCACACCCCATCTCGCCCCCGTCGACGTCCCGGACGCCGCCGCCCTCGGCCGGGTGCAGCAGCTGTGCGACCTGACCGATCCCTACGCCTGCGGCCCCGCCGAGGACGAGCTGTTCACCGCCGCCATGGCGGAGATCAACGCCTGGCACCGCGACCGCTCCCCGTTCTTCCGCAGCCTGTACGACGACGGCGCGCGGCCGGACACCCCCTACCGGGCGCCGTTGGTGCACGCGAACTTCTTCAAGCGCCACGAGGTCCTGTCCATACCCGAGGACGAGGTCCACCTCCACCTGACCTCCTCCGGCACCACCGGACAGAAGTCGCAGATGTTCTTCGACGAGTGGACCATCCGCTCCGCCCAGCGCATGGTCGCCCGCATCTTCGACCACAACGGCTGGATCACCCCCGACCAGCCGGTCAACTACCTGCTCTACAGCTACGAGCCCGCCCGCGACCTCAACCTGGGCACCTCGTTCACCGACAACTACCTGTGCGACTTCGCCCCGGCCCGGCAGGTCGAGTACGCCCTGCGGGGCACCGGCAACGGCCACGAGTTCGACCCCTTCGGCTGCGTCGCCGCGCTGCGCCGCTTCGCCGAGGAAGACGTACCCGTCCGCATCCTCGGCTTCCCGGCCTTCCTCTGGTTCACGCTGGAGCGGATGCGGGCCATGGGCCTCCCGCCGCTGGAGCTGCCCGCGGGCTCGCTGATCATCCTCGGCGGCGGCTGGAAGGGCCACACCGACCGGCAGATCGGCAAACACGAGCTGTACGCCCGCGTCACGGAGCAGCTGGGCGTCCCCTCGGAGCGGATCCGGGACACCTTCGGCTCGGTCGAGCACTGCATCCCGTACATCGAGTGCACGCACCACAACCTCCACGCGCCCGTCTGGTCCCGCGTCTTCATCCGCTCCACCCGCACCCTCGAACCGCTTCCGTACGGCGAGCGCGGCTACCTGCACCTGGTGTCCCCGTACATCACCTCCGTACCGGCGCAGAGCGTGCTCATGGGCGACCTCGCCTCGCTCCACCCGGGCGAGGAGTGCGGCTGCGAGCTGGACACCCCGTGGTTCACGATCCACGGCCGCGCCGGGGTCAGCCGCAACCGCAGCTGCGCCGTGGCCGCCGCCGAACTGATGAAGGGAATGTCGTGACCGACACCATCAACCTCGACCACCACTACTGGCAGGGCGCCTTCATCGGTGACGAGGAGGCCGAGCGCCGGCTGGCCACCCTGCCCGCCGCCGTCGAGTCCGCGCTCGCCGCGCCGCTGGACACCGAGACGGTGCTGGCCGCGTGCGACGCGCTGTCCCGCGCCCTGCGCGACCCCGGCCACCGCGTACGGGAGCGGCTGGCCCCGCACCTGCCCGGGGACGGTGCCGCGGAGCGGGAGGAACTCCTCGCCGAACTCGCCGAGTTCCTCGGCCGTCCCGCCCTCACCCGCAAGCTCCGCCGCGAGCTGGGAGGCACCGCCCCCCAGCGGCTGAAGCGCCCCGACGCCAAGGAGACCGTCTACGAGGCCTGGGCACCGGTCGGCCTGGTCGCCCACATAGCCCCGGGCAACGCCGCCACCGTCGCCCCGCTCAGCCTGATCGAGGGACTCCTCGCCGGGAACGTCAACGTCCTCAAGACCAGCAGCGCCGACACGCTCCTCGCCCAGCACCTGCTCGCCGAACTCGCCGCGCAGGACCCGACGGGCGCGCTCGCCGAGCGCATCATCGTGCTCCGCTTCCCCTCCTCCCGCCAGGAGTGGCTGCGCCTGATGTGCGCGCCCGCCGACGCCGTCGCGGTCTGGGGCGGCGAGAGCGCCGTCGAGGGCGTCGCCGCCCATGTCCCGGCCGGCTGCCGCCTGGTGGAGTGGGGACACAAGATCTCCTTCGCCTACGTCACCCGGGACGCCTGGGCCGACGAGGCGACGCCGACCGCCCTGGCCCAGGACGTCTGCCTCTTCGAGCAGCAGGCCTGTTCCAGCCCCCAGGTCGTCTACCTCGACACCGATGCCGGGAACACCGAGGTCCTGCACGCCTTCGCCGAGCGCCTCGGCGCCGCCCTGGCCGCGCAGCCGGCGCCCGCCGCGGGTCGCGACCTCGACCCGGCCGAATACGCCGAACTGACCACGACCGAGCACCTCGCCCGCCTCGAGGAGCACCTCGGCCTCACCCGTGTCCTGGCCGCCCCCGACGGCACCTGGCGCGTCATGGCCGACACCCGCGCCGCCCTCACCGCCTCGCCGCTGCACCGCAGCGTCTGGGTCAAGCCACTGCCCCGCAAGGACCTCATCGCCACCCTGCGGCCCATGCGCCGCTACCTCCAGACGGCCGGCATCGCGGGCAGCCGCACCGACATCGCCGAGCTCTCCGCCCTGGTGCTGGCCGCGGGCGCCACCCGCGTCACCCCCGTCGGGGCCATGACGGCCGGCTACGCCGGCGAACCGCACGACGGGGTCTACGCCCTCCAGCGCTACAGCCGTCGCGTCGCCGTCCAGGCCGACGCGCGCTTCGCCGCCACCGCCTGCCTCGACGACCTCGCCCGTCCGGCCGTCTTCCCGCCGCCCACGGGGCCGCTGCTGGACAAGGCGGCCGTCCAGGACCTCAACCGCGGGGTGGACCGGAGCGACGCCGAGCTGTACTTCCGCAGCGGGGGCAGTACCGGTGCGCCGGCCCTGTCGCTGTTCACGTACGAGGACTACGACACGCAGATGCACGCCGCCGCCCGCGGCCTGCTCGCCGCCGGCTACGACCCGGCCCGCGACCGTACGGCCAACCTCTTCTACTGCGGCGGCATGTACGGCGGGTTCATCAGCTTCTTCTCCATCCTGGAGCGGCTCGGCGGCGTCCAGATGCCGATGGCCGCCGGAACCGACCACCGGGCCACGGCCGAGATGATCGTCGCGTACGAGGTGGACACGCTCTTCGGCATGCCGTCGTACCTGTGGCAGCTCCTGCACGAGGAGGCGGACCTGCTGCGCTCGTACGGCGGCCTGCGCAAGATCTACTACGGCGGCGAGCACTTCACCGAGGAGCAGCGCAGGACGCTGGCCGAGACGTTCGGCATCGAGGTCGTCCACTCCGTCACCTACGGCAGCACCGACCTCGGTCCGCTCGGCTACCAGTGCACGCAGAGCGGCGGCAGCGTCCACCACCTCCACGCCGACCTGCACACCCTGGAGATCGTCGACGTCGCCGAGGACCGGCCCGTGGCACCGGGGGAGACGGGCAGGCTCGTCTTCACCACCCGGGCCCGGCGCGGCCAGCACCTCGACCGGTACGTGATCGGCGACCTCGGTCGCGCGCTGCCGGGGCGCTGCCCCTGCGGCAGCCACGCCCCGCGCTTCGAACTGCTGGGCCGGCTGGGCGAGGTGATGCGGGTGGCGACGTACTTCCTCAACTACCGCCGCTTCGTGGCCATCGCGGGGGAGCGGCTGGGGTACCGGGGCGAGCTCCAGGCCGTCCTGACGGCCGGGGCGGCCCGCGAGGGCCTCACCGTACGGCTGGAGAGCGCGCACGCCCCGGATCCGGAGCGTGCGCGGGAGGCCTTCCTGGCCGCGTACCCGGAGGTGCGGTCGGCGGTGGCGGAGCAGCTGCTCGACTTCACGGTCGAGGCGGTGGACGGAGCCGGGCTGGACCGCACGGCGACCAGCGGGAAGCTGCTGGCGGTCGTGGACCGCAGGCGCTAGGGGGTGTCCGCAAAGTAGCGCCGTGCGCCCGCGGGGCGCCGCGGGGCAGGCGGGACTTTGCGGACACCCCCTAGTCCGGGCCGGTCCGCGGCGGCACGTCCCACCCGCCCGGGTGGAGGACGGCCGTCGCGGTCCGGCCGGTGCGCCGTCGCCCGACGGGCCGGGCGACCGCCGCTCCGGCGCTCCGGTCCGGATGTCGGATGTCTGATGCCGGAAGGCGCCCCGCCGCCCTCGCCGCCTTCGCGGGTACGGTCGTTCACGTCCCGCCGCCGTCCGGAAAGAGGCACCCGTGTCCTTACCCGCTCCGACCTCCCCCGAGTCCGCAGGGCTCGGCGCGCCCGAGGCGTTCCCCGTGCCGGATCCGGCCTCGGGCCCGTACGCGCTCACCGCCGGCCCCGACGGCGCCCTGTGGTGCACCCTGGTCCACGCGGGCGCCGTCGCCCGCCTGACCCCTGACGGGCAACTGGCCTCGTACGCACTGGACTCGTCCTCCTGCGGCCCGTCCCTGATCGCCGCCGGGTCGGACGGCGCCCTCTGGTTCACCCGCACCCGGGACCACCGGATCGGCCGCATCACCACCGGTGGCGAGGCCTGCTCGTACGCCCTCCCGGACCCCGGCGCCGGCCCGTACGGCATCGCGGCGGGCCCCGACGGCGCGCTCTGGTTCACCCAGCTCCACGCCGACCGGATCGGCCGGATCACCACGGACGGCGAGGTCGCACAGTTCCCGCTGCCCGTGGCCGACGGGTTCGCCTCCATGATCACGGCGGGGGCGGACGGCGCGCTCTGGTTCACCCTCAACCAGGCGAACGCGGTGGGGCGGATCACCACGAACGGCGATGTCACCCTCCATCCGCTGCCCACGGAGCGGGCCGCACCCGTGGGGATCTGCGCGGGCGCCGACGGGGCGCTGTGGTTCACCGAGATCGGGGCCGGCCGGATCGGCCGGATCACGCTCCTCGGCGAGATCACCGAGTTCCCGCTCGCCGACGCGGCCTGCCGCCCCCACGCGATCACCTCCGGCCCGGACGGATGCCTCTGGTTCACCGAGTGGGGCTCGGGCCGGATCGGCCGCATCACCCCGGCGGGCCGGGTCGACTCGTACCCGCTCGACCCGCCGGGGAGCGAGCCCCACGGCCTGGCCCTCGGCCCCGACGGCGCCCTGTACGTGGCACTGGAGGCCGGCGCGATCGCGCGCGTGCCGGGCGGATCTTAGACGGAGGACGGGAGGTTTTCCGTCAAATCTCCCGTTCTCCCTACGTTCTCGCGCACGCTCAGTAGCGTCGGTCTCACGAGAGGTCAGGCGTCCCCGCGGAAGCAGGGGCGCCGGGCCGTGAACGCGGAGATGAGGGAGCGGGCGCCGATGGCGAATGTGGAAGTCTCGTTGAAGGAGACGATGACCTCGATCGAGGGCACCCTGGGGGTGGCCCTGGTCGACTACGGCAGCGGAATGGCACTGGGTACGCTCGGTGGCGGGAAGGACCTCGACCTGGCCGTCGCCGCGGCGGGGAACACCGATGTGATCCGGGCCAAGGTCCGCACCATGGAAATGCTCGGTCTGGACGACGAGATCGAAGACCTTCTCATCACCCTCGGGAACCAGTACCACCTGATCCGGCTGCTCCGGGGACGGGGCACCAGCGGGCTGTTCCTGTACGTCGTGCTGAACAAGTCGAACTCCAATCTGGCCATGGCCCGACACCAGCTCAAGCGCATCGAATCCGCTTTGGAGATCTAGGGAGTGTCCACTCCCTCGGGCCCACGCACGCCCATGAATTGAAGAAATCTTCAATCCGGCACATCCGAAATTGGTCAAGCAGGGGCGTGCGTGGGCCAGGAGGACGGAATGATGGGGCCGCGAGTACGGGTCCAAATGGAGGCGGGAGCGTTCGTGAGCATGCAGGTACCCCTGTACCAGGCGAAAGCCGAGTTCTTCCGCATGCTCGGACACCCCGTCAGGATCCGTGTTCTGGAGCTCCTGCAGAACGGTCCGAGGCCCGTCCGCGAGCTGCTCGCCGAGATCGACATCGAGCCGTCCAACCTGTCCCAGCAACTGGCGGTCCTGCGCCGCTCCGGCATCGTCGTCTCCACGCGCGACGGAGGGACCGTCACCTACGCCCTGGCCGGGGGCGACGTGGCCGAGCTGCTGCGCGCGGCCCGCCGCATCCTGACCGAACTGCTGGCGGGCCAGAGCGAACTCCTGGCCGAGCTGCGCCAGGTGGACCCCCGCCACTAGGGGGCGTCTCGCCGATCAGGCCGGGCTCGCTGCGGGGCCCGCAGGACGCGGGTGGGCCACGGGGCCGGGATACCGGCCCGGCGGCCGGTCGGTGGCTAGCCTGGGACGCATGGAATCCACCCCCGCGTCCCACCCCGCCAGCTACACCGTCGTCGTGCGTCCCGGGCTGGCCGAGCCCGGTGATTCCGCCCGGCGCGGCGTGCTGCGCACCGCCGTCGTCGAGGCCACCGGTGAATTCGGGGCCTCCGGCTATCCGCGGTACGCGGGCGAGGGGGTACAGGCCGACATCGACCCCCGGACGCGCACCGTCGAGGCGGTGACGCTCGACGGCGCGGAGCTCCCGTACGGCTGGGTGGCACAGCTCGCCGACGGGTAGACGGCCGCTGTCGCTCGGCTGCGACCGGACCCGGCTGGAGCCGGCTGGAGCCGGCTGGAGCCGGCCGTTACGCAGTCCCATCCGCAGGAGCCGGCCGAGGGCCGCACTGCTGTGGGCCGCCCAGGTGCACCCCGGGGGGCTCTCCCGTACGGAGCCCGGCTCCGGCCCACCCCACCCGCCGAACGTCAATTGCGCAAGGCGTCCTGCGTCATGCGTCGGACGTCACGCGTCAGCGGTAGTCGTCGGGGTGGCCCTGCATCCAGGTGTTGATCTTGTCCCGGGTGCCGATCAGCGTGGTCTGGTGCTTCTTCAGGTTCTCGAAGGACCGGTCCCCGGCGAGCTCCGCGTCGAGCTTCTTGATCAGGGCGATCGGCTCGGGGAAGTGGCCGGGGCCCTTCGCGTCGGCCTTCATCGCCGCGTCCATGCGGTGCAGTTCGTCGTAGACCCGGCCGAGGAAGTAGGCGCAGTTGCCCGGGGTGCAGGATTCGCCCAGCGTGGCCTGGAGCCCGGCGAAGGCGTCCCGGACCAGGCTCACCGGCTCGGATCCCTGCGGCGAAGGCGTACCGGTCGCGGCCGCGGGCGACGCGGGCGCGGAAGCGCCGGGCGTGGCGGACGCCGGGGGCGCCGCGGAGCCCGCCGTGCCCGGGGTCGCCGCGGGTGCGGAGGACGAGGCGGCGGGCGGCGCGCTCTCCTTCGGGCTCGTCCCGCAGGAGACGCTGAACGCCGCCAGGACCGCGGCGAGTACCGCGGTGCCCCGCAGCGTCGACATGGATATGGACTTGGGCTTGGGCATGGATTCCCCCGTGATCGTCGAGTCGGCTGACTCTACTGGGC
Source organism: Streptomyces sp. NPDC001903 (assembly GCF_042891345.1). NCBI lineage: Bacteria > Bacillati > Actinomycetota > Actinomycetes > Kitasatosporales > Streptomycetaceae > Streptomyces > Streptomyces sp. NPDC001903. The sequence goes on along the minus strand of NZ_JBIASZ010000003.1, from coordinate 400,208 downwards.
GGCGGGGCGGACGAGGTGATCCGCCGGGACGTGGCCGCGCGGCGCGCGGCGTGCGTGCGGGCGGCGTGCGGGGCTGGTGGAATGGCCTCTTCGGCTGCCAGGGGCCGGGGAGGTGTCTTGTCGGAGCATGACGGGAGGTCCGCCGGGCCACCGGGGGAGTACGAGGCGCTGCGCGCGCGACTGCGCGCGATGGAAGCCGCGGCCGAGCAGATCGGGACGCGGCTCGACGAGAACGCCACGTGCGAGGAGCTGGCCGGATTCCTGTTCCGCAACCTGTGCGACGCCGTGGCGGTGGACCTGCGGACCGAGGACGGCGTGCTGAACCGGGTCGCGGTGGCCGGTGCCGTCGGGCTGCTGACCGCGCGGAGCGACGGGTCGCCGTCCGTGCGCGCCATCGACGGAGGGCACCCGCTCTCCGAGTGGGCGGCGGTCTCCGGCGGCAGCCGGGTCCACCTCGTGTCGGTTCCGCTGCTGGCCCGCGACCGCGTCCTCGGCGCGGTGCTGGCCGTACGGGCCCACGGCGGCTTCAGCGACCACGAGGCGGCGACGGTCCACTTCACGGCCCGGCTGGCCGCGGTGCACCTGGGCCACGCCAGGGAGCTGGCCGCCACCGAGGACACGGCGCTGCACCTGCAGCGGGCGCTGGTGTCGGAGCCGGGCCGGCCGCACCCCAATCTGGAGATGGCCAGCCGCTACCTGCCGGTCGGCTCCCGATCCCTGGTCGGCGGGGACTGGTTCGAGACGGTCCGGCTGCACTTCGGCCGCACGCTGCTGGTGGTCGGGGACGTGATGGGGCATGGCCTCGATGCCGCCGTCGACATGAACGCCTACCGCTCCACGCTGCGCGACGTGGCCTCGACGGACCTGGCCCCGCACCGCGTGCTGCGTCAGCTGGACGCTCTGGTGGCCGAGGATCCGGCCAGGCGGCCCGCAACCTGTCTGCTCGTACGGGTCGACCCCGCGCGCGGGGTCGCGGACTTCGCCAGCGCGGGCCATCTGCCGCCCGCGATCTTCGGGGCGGACAGCACCGCGGTCCTGGTCGACGTGCCGGTGGGCCCGCCGCTGGGCACCGGGGTGGGCGGCTACGAGGGTGTGACCCGGCGGATCACCGGCGAGGAGACCCTGCTGATGTTCACCGACGGGCTGGTCGAGCGGCGCGGCGAGGACATCGACGTCTCGCTGGCCCGGCTGGCGGGGCTGCGGCTGCCGGTGGGGGAGACGGTGGAGGAGATGGTGGACGCGGTGGTGGCGGCCCTGGACGCCCGCCACGCCGAGGACGACGTCGCCGTACTCGCAGCCCGCATCCGGCCGCGCCGGGCATAGGCTCGGCGCATGCCGCTGGAGTGGGAGCAGACCGTCGTGGACGCCCGGGACCCGGTCGCGCTGGGCCGTTGGTGGGCGCGGGCGCTGGGGTGGGTGGTCGTGAACGACTCCCCGGAGGAGTACGAGATCCGCCCCGAGCCGGACCGGCTGCCGGGCCTGCTCTTCGTACCGGTGCCGGAGCCGAAGCGGTCGCAGAACCGCCTGCACCTGGACTTCCGCCCGGACGACCAGGCGGCGGAGGTCGCCCGCCTCCTCGCCCACGGCGCCCGCCCCGCCGACGTGGGCCAGGGCGAGGACGCCACATGGGTCGTCCTGACCGACCCCGAGAACAACGAATTCTGCGTCCTCTCCTCCCGCCGCCGCTGACCCCTACAACCCGGCCCGCACCAGCAGGGCCTCGGCCTGCGCCCGGGTGAGCGGTGGCGGAGTGGGGAGCGGCGGGGGACACGTGTGGGGGCTGCGGCGGTTCGACAGGAACCATTCGGCGATGGGGCCATCGGCCTCCAGCGTGCCCTCGAGCCGCTCGCGCAGAGCCGGCGGAGTGTCGGGGCGGTCCGCGACGGCGGCACGGACGAAGAGCTCCGGATCCTGTGCCAACAGGTCGCGCAGCGTGGTGGGAAGATCCGGCAACGCGGCGGCCGCCTCGCGTACGTGCGGATCCGCATCGGCGGCGAGTTCCGGGGTCGCAGCCGCGTACGGGACGGCGGCGGCACGGGTCGCCGGATCGGCCAGCAGGCCGGGGAGCAGGTCCGGCGGCGGGGAGTACGCGTGGAGCGCCGCGTCGCGGACGCCGGGATCGACATCCGTGAGCAGGGCCCGGCACACGGAGTCCGGGACATCCCGGCAGTGCTGGACGACGGACGACCGCACGCCGGGCTCCGGGTCGGCGGCCAGGCGGGCCAGCAGCTCCGGCGGCAGGTGGTCGTTCATCGCGAGGAAGGACCGTACGGAGGGATCGGGGTCGTCCGCCAGGCGGACCAGGAGTCCCGGTGGCTGGTCCCGGACGCTCGCGGCGACCGCGCATCGGACCGACGCTTCCGGGTGCCGGGCCAGCCGGGCCCTGACCTCCGCGGGTACGGAGGTGTTGGCGGCGAGGGAGCGCGCGGAGCCGAGCGCGATGATCTCCTCGATCAGCTCCCCGGTGAGGTCCCGGCGCAGCAGCGCCACCGTGCGCCGGGCCGCCGGCTGGTGGAGCAGGCGCCGTACCAGGTCGACGGGGAGGTCGTCCTGGCGTGCCAGCGCGTCCAGTTCGGAATCCAGATCCATGGGCGCAGGTTAGCCTCACCCGCAGGGGGCGTCAGGAGGGCGTCAAGGGTGGGGGGTTGGGCGGAAGGGGTGCGTCAAGGCGTGTCGGTGACGGGGGGACGGGCGCGCAGGATGATCTCGCGACGGCAGCGCGGTACGGGTGCGCGGGCGACCGGGCGGCGGCCGATCGGCGGTGACCTGACACTGCCGGGACGACGCCGGCCGGACCGGACCGTGGGGGCCGGAAAGCGACGGACCGTGCTCCCGTTCCGCGCCGTCGCACGACACGAGGGCCGTCCGGCCCGCAGCCCCGTGGGGGGTGCTGCGGCCGGACGGCCCGCGTGGTCCGTCCCCGCCGTACGGACGTCTACGTGACCGCCGAAGCCGGCAGTTCCGCCGCGGCCCTCGGGGTGTCCCCGGCCGTCGGCAGGGTGAGCACCATGGTGAGCCCGCCGCCCGGGGTGTCCTCGGCGGTCAGCGTTCCGCCGATCGCCTCCGTGAAACCGCGGGCGACCGCGAGCCCGAGGCCGACCCCGGCGCCGCGCGGGGCGTCCCCGTGCCGCTGGAACGGCTCGAAGATCCGGTCCTTGGCCTCGTCGGGCACACCCGGCCCGCGGTCCACGACCCGCAGCTCGACCCGGTCGAGCAGCGAACTGGCGGACACGTGGACGGGCCGGCCGTGCGGGCTGTACTTGACGGCGTTCTCGACGACGTTGGCCACGACCCGCTCGAGCAGTCCGCGGTCGACGGCGACCATGGGCAGGGTCTCGGGGATGTCCAGCTCGACACTGTCGTCGGGTACGCCGCCCAGCGCCATCGGAACGACCTCGTCGAGGTCGGTCTCCCGGATCAGCGGAACGACGGAACCCGTGTTCAGGCGGGACATGTCGAGCAGATTGCCGATCAGCGCGGCGAGCCGGTCGGCGCCCTCCTCGATCCCCTCCAGCAGCTCGCCCCGGTCCTCCTCGGACCATTCGACGTCGTCGGAGCGGAGCGAGGTGACGGACGCCTTGATCCCGGCGAGCGGGGTGCGCAGATCGTGGCTGACGGCCGCCAGCAGGGCGGTACGGATCCGGTTGCCCTCGGCGAGTTCACGGGCCCTGCCCGCTTCGTCGACCAGGCGCTGGCGGTCGAGTACGACGGCCGCCTGCGCGGCGAACGCGCCGAGCACGCGGCGGTCCTCGGCCGGCAGGACGCGCCCGGACAGGGCCAGCGCCATGTTCTCCCCGATCGGCATGTCCACGTCCGCGTCCTCGGGGCGGCCGACCGGATCGGTGCCGACGAAGGCGGCCGTGGTCCACGGCTCGACCTCGCCGGCGCGCTCCAGCAGGGCCACCGACCGCATCGAGAACGTCTCGCGCAACCGCTCCAGCAGGGCCTCGAGCGAGTCCTCGCCGCGCAGGATGCTCCCGGCGAGGAAGGACAGGATCTCGGACTCGGCGCGCAGTCGGGCCGCCTGGTGGGTGCGGCGCGCGGCCAGGTCCACCACGGAGGCCACGGACACGGCCACACCGACGAAGATCGAGATCGCGACGATGTTGCGCGGGTCGGAGATCGTGAGCCGGTAGAGCGGCGGCGTGAAGAAGTAGTTCAGCAGCAGGGAGCCGAACGCGGCCGAGGCGAGGGCCGGGAGCAGCCCGCCGAGCAGCGCGGCCGCCACGGTGAACGTGAGGAAGAGCAGCATGTCGTTCGCGAGCCCGAGCTCGGGCACGACCTCGTGCAGCAGCAGCGTCAGCAGCGCCGGGCCGACGAGGCCGGTCAGCCAGCCCCAGATGAGGCGCGAGCGGCCCAGCCTGGCGCCGCGCGCGGCCGGCAGGCTGCGCCGCCCCCGGGCCGCGGCGTCGTGCGTGACCAGGTGCACGTCGAGGTCGGGGCCCGACTCCACCGCCACCGTGGCGCTGACCCCCGGGCCGAACGCGTACTGCCAGGGCCGCCGGCGGCTGACGCCGAGGACGATCTGCGTGGCGTTGACGCCGCGCGCGAACTCCAGCAGGGCGTGCGCCACGTCGTCTCCTATGACGTGGTGGAAGGTCCCGCCGAGGTCCTCGACCAGCGTGCGCTGCGCGGCCAGTTCCCTGGGGGAGGCCGAGGACAGTCCGTCGCCGGCCGCGATGTAGACGGCGAGCACCTCGCCGCCCGCGCCCTTCTCCGCGAGCCGGGCGGCGCGCCGGATCAGCGTGCGCCCCTCCGGCCCGCCGGTGAGGCCCACGACGATGCGCTCGCGCGCCTGCCAGGTCGAGCGGATGTCGTGCTCGCCCCGGTACTGCTGGAGGTACTCGTCCACCCGGTCGGCGACCCACAGCAGCGCCAGCTCGCGCAGCGCGGTGAGGTTTCCGGGCCGGAAGTAGTTCGACAGCGCGGCGTCGACGCGGTCGGGCTGGTAGACGTTGCCGTGGGCCATCCGCCGGCGCAGCGCCTGCGGGGACATGTCGACGAGCTCGATCTGGTCCGCGCGCCGCACCACCTCGTCGGGCACGGTCTCGCGCTGCCGCACGCCGGTGATGGACTCCACCACGTCGCCCAGGGACTCCAGGTGCTGGATGTTGACCGTGGTGACGACGTCGATCCCCGCCCGCAGCAGCTCCTCGACGTCCTGCCAGCGCTTGGCGTTGCGCGAGCCGGGGACGTTGGTGTGCGCGAGCTCGTCCACGAGCGCGACCGCCGGCCGGCGCGCCAGCAGGGCGGCCACGTCCATCTCAGTGAACGTGCTGTCACGGTAGGCGAGTTCCCGTCGCGGGGTCATCTCCAGGCCGTGCAGCATCACCTCCGTACGCGGCCGGCCGTGGTGCTCGACGAAGCCGACGACGCAGTCGGTGCCGCGCTCGATCCTGCGGTGTGCCTCGGACAGCATGGCGTACGTCTTGCCGACGCCCGGTGCCGAGCCGAGGTAGATCCGGAGCTTTCCGCGTCTCATCTGGTGCCGACTTCTCGTTCCACTCGATGTGCCGTGTCCGTCAGGGTTCGAAGCGGTAGCCCATGCCCGGCTCGGTGATCAGGTACCGGGGGTGCGAGGGGTCCGCTTCGAGTTTGCGCCGCAACTGCGCCATGTACACGCGCAGGTAGTTGGTGTGCTCCGCGTACGTCGGCCCCCACACCTCCAGCAGCAGCCTGCGCTGGGAGACGAGATGGCCGGGGTGGGCGATCAGCAGCTCCAGCAGGTGCCATTCGGTCGGCGTGAGACGGACCGTGCGTTCCCCGCGCACCACCTTCCGGGCCGCGAGATCGACGGTGAACTCGTCGGTCGTGATCCCGGAGGGCCCGGCCGGGGAGGCGGGGTCCTCCTGCCGCCGGGTGGCGGCCCGCAGCCGGGCCAGCAGCTCGTCCATGCTGAAGGGCTTGGTCACGTAGTCGTCCGCCCCGGCGTCCAAGGCGCGGATCTTCTCCTCGGAGGTGTGGCGCGCGGACAGGACGAGGATCGGTACCCGGCTCCAGCCGCGGACGCTCCTGATCACGTCGACGCCGTCCATGTCGGGCAGGCCGAGGTCCAGGAGGATGACGTCCGGTGTGCGGTCGGCGGCGAGCCGGATGGCGGCGCGGCCGTCACCTGCCTCGGCCACCTCGAACTTGCGCGCTTGTAGATTGATCTTCAAGGCGCGTACGAGCTGCGGATCGTCCTCCACCACGAGCACCCGGGTCATGGGGCCTACAGCCTTTCTTCGTTGCGGGCGGACAAGGAACCGGTGGGGCGCGGAGCCTCCGCGCCCCACCGGATTCCCGTCCGTGCGGGCAGGACGGCCATCAGCTCTTGGTCAGCGCCTTGAGCGCGGTGTTCAGCTCCAGGACGTTGACGCGCGGCTCGCCCATGAAGCCGAGGGTGCGGCCGGTGGTGTTGTCCTCGACGAGCTTCTCCACCTGCTTGACGTCGAGGCCGTTCCGCTCCGCGACCCGGTGGACCTGGATGTCCGCGTACTCCGGGGAGATGTTCGGGTCGAGGCCGGAGCCGGAGGAGGTGACGGCGTCGGCCGGCACGTCCGAGGGCCTGACCTTGTACGTCGCCGTCGAGTTGTCCGCGATCACCGCGTCCTTGGCGTCGGTGACCAGCTTGACCAGGTCCGGGTTGTCGCCCGCCTTGTTGGTGGCGCCGGAGAGGATCAGCGAGTACCGGGTGTTGATGCTGTTGGAGCCGAGGCCGTTGGAGGGGCGCGGCTGGAACCACTTCAGGTCCGGCTTGGCGGCCTCTTCCGGGTCGTCGGGGTTCTGCTTGGGCAGGTTGTAGGTCTGGCCGATGAGGGAGGAGCCGACGACCCGGCCGCTCTCGTCCTTGATCTCGGAACCGTTGGCCTTGTCGCCGAAGGCGACCTGGGCGATGCCGGTGACGGCGAGCGGGTAGAGCACGCCGCAGACGATCGTGAGGACCAGCAGGGCCCGCAGGCCCGCCCCGAGCAACCGTGCCGTGTTGCCTACAGAGTTGTTCATGGGATCAGCCGATTCCGGGGATGAGGGTGATGAGCATGTCGATGAGCTTGATGCCGATGAACGGGGCGATCAGGCCGCCGAGTCCGTAGATCCCCAGATTGCGGCGGAGCATCTTGTCGGCGCTGGTCGGCTTGTACTGCACGCCCTTCAGGGCGAGCGGGACCAGGGCGATGATGATCAGCGCGTTGAAGATGACCGCGGACAGGATCGCCGAGTTCGGCGAGTGCAGGCCCATGACGTTGAGCTTGTCCAGGCCCGGGTAGACCACGGCGAACATGGCCGGGATGATCGCGAAGTACTTCGCGACGTCGTTGGCGATGGAGAACGTGGTGAGCGCGCCGCGCGTGATGAGGAGCTGCTTGCCGATCTCGACGATCTCGATGAGCTTGGTGGGGTTGGAGTCCAGGTCCACCATGTTCCCGGCCTCCTTGGCGGCCGAGGTGCCCGTGTTCATCGCCACGCCGACATCGGCCTGGGCGAGGGCCGGGGCGTCGTTGGTGCCGTCGCCGGTCATCGCGACCAGCTTGCCGCCCGCCTGCTCCCGCTTGATGAGGGCCATCTTGTCCTCGGGGGTGGCCTCGGCGAGGAAGTCGTCGACGCCGGCCTCCTCGGCGATGGCCTTCGCGGTCAGCGGGTTGTCACCCGTGATCATGATCGTCTTGATGCCCATGCGGCGCAGCTCGTCGAACCGCTCGCGCATGCCCTCCTTGACGACGTCCTTGAGGTGGATGACACCGAGGATCCGGGCACCCTTCTCGTCCTCGACCGCCACGAGGAGCGGGGTGCCGCCCGCCTCGGAGATGCGGCTCGCGAGGAGGTCGGCGTCGTCGGCGACGTGGCCGCCCCGCTCCTCGACCCAGGTGATGACCGAACCGGCAGCGCCCTTGCGGGTCTTCCGGCCGTCGACGTCCACACCCGACATGCGGGTCTGTGCGGTGAAGGCGATCCACTCGGCCTGGGCGAGCTCGCCCTGGTGGCGCTCGCGCAGCCCGTACTTCTCCTTCGCGAGGACCACGATCGAACGGCCCTCGGGGGTCTCGTCGGCCAGCGAGGACAGCTGGGCGGCGTCGGCCAGTTCGGCCTCCGTCGTGCCCTTGACGGGTACGAACGCGGCGGCCTGGCGGTTGCCGAGGGTGATCGTGCCCGTCTTGTCGAGCAGCAGGGTCGACACGTCGCCGGCGGCCTCGACCGCACGACCCGACATGGCCAGGACGTTGCGCTGGACCAGCCGGTCCATGCCGGCGATGCCGATGGCCGAGAGCAGCGCCCCGATGGTGGTCGGGATCAGGCAGACCAGGAGCGCGGTCAGCACGATCATCGACTGCTTGGCGTCCGCGTAGATCGCGAACGGCTGCAGGGTGACCACGGCGAGGAGGAAGACGATGGTGAGGGACGCCAGCAGGATGTTGAGGGCGATCTCGTTCGGCGTCTTCTGCCGGGCCGCGCCTTCGACGAGGGCGATCATGCGGTCGATGAAGGTCTCGCCGGGCTTCGTCGTGATCTTGACGACGATCCGGTCCGAGAGGACCTTCGTCCCGCCGGTCACCGCACTGCGGTCACCGCCCGACTCGCGGATCACCGGCGCCGATTCACCCGTGATCGCGGACTCGTCGACCGAAGCGACGCCTTCGACGACGTCACCGTCGCCGGGGATGATGTCGCCGGCCTCGCAGACCACCAGGTCGCCGATGCGCAGCTCCGTACCCGGGACCTGCTCCTCGCCGGAGCCGGTCAGACGGCGGGCGACGGTGTCCGTCTTCGCCTTGCGCAGGGTGTCGGCCTGGGCCTTGCCGCGGCCCTCCGCCACGGCCTCCGCCAGGTTGGCGAAGATGGTGGTCAGCCACAGCCAGGCGGTGATCGCCCAGCCGAACCAGTCGGTCGGGTCCTTGATGGCGAGGACGGTGGTGACCACCGACCCCACGAGGACCACGAACATGACCGGCGACTTGATCATGACGCGCGGGTCGAGCTTCTTCACCGCGTCGGGGAAGGACTTGAGCAGCGCCTTGGGATCGAACAGACCGCCGCCGACGCGCCCCGCCGGGGGCTTGTGCCCGGTGGGCAGGTCTTCGTGCGGAGCACGGGTGGGGGTGATGGTGCTCATGAGGCGAGCCCTTCAGCGAGCGGACCCAGCGCGAGGGCGGGGAAATAGGTCAGACCGGTGATGATGAGGATCGTGCCGACGAGCAGGCCCGCGTAGAGCGGCTTGTCGGTGCGCAGGGTGCCCGCCGTCTCCGGTACGGGCTGCTGTTCGGCGAGCGAGCCGGCCAGCGCGAGGACGAAGACGATCGGCAGGAAGCGGCCGAGCAGCATCGCGATGCCGATGGTGCTGTTGAACCACTGCGTATCGGCGTTCAGGCCCGCGAACGCGGAGCCGTTGTTGTTGGCGCCGGAGGTGTAGGCGTACAGGATCTCGGAGAAGCCGTGCGCCCCGGGGTTGGCCATCGAGTTGCCCGGGGTCGGCAGCGCCATGGCGGCGGCGGTGAAGCAGAGCACCAGCGCCGGGGTGATGAGGATGTAGCAGGCGGCCAGCTTGATCTGGCGGGTGCCGATCTTCTTGCCCAGGTACTCCGGCGTCCGCCCGACCATCAGACCCGCGATGAACACCGCGATGATCGCCATGATCAGCATGCCGTAGAGACCGGAACCGACGCCGCCGGGCGCGATCTCGCCGAGCTGCATGCCCAGCAGCTGGATGCCGCCGCCGAGGCCGGTGAAGGAGGAGTGGAAGGAGTTGACCGCACCGGTCGAGGTCAGCGTGGTGGCGACCGAGAAGATCGCGGAGGCGCCGATGCCGAAGCGGGTCTCCTTGCCCTCCATCGCCCCGCCGGCGACCTCGAAGGCCGGGCCGTGGTGGGCGAATTCGGTCCACATCATCAGCGCGGTGAAACCGAGCCAGATCGTCGCCATCGTCGCCAGGAGCGCGTACCCCTGGCGAAGGCTGCCGACCATGCGGCCGAAGGTGCGGGTCAGCGCGAACGGGATGACCAGGATCAGGAAGATCTCGAAGAGGTTCGAGAAGGGGGTCGGGTTCTCGAAGGGGTGGGCCGAGTTGGCGTTGAAGTAGCCGCCGCCGTTCGTTCCCAGCTCCTTGATGACCTCCTGCGAGGCCACCGCCCCGCCGTTCCACTGCTGCGAGCCGCTCGTGCCGTGCTGATTCAAGAATTGGCCGACCTCGTGGATCCCGGCGAAGTTCTGGATGACACCGCACGCGACCAGGACCAGCGCGCCGATCACGGAGATCGGCAGCAGGATCCGGACGGTGCCGCGCACCAGGTCGGACCAGAAGTTGCCCAGTTCGCCGGTGCGCGAGCGGGCGAAGCCCCGTACGAGGGCCACGGCGACGGCCATGCCGACCGCGGCCGAGACGAAGTTCTGCACCGCGAGGCCGCCGGTCTGCACGACGTGGCCCATGGCCTGCTCGCCCGCGTACGACTGCCAGTTGGTGTTCGCCACGAAGGACGCGGCGGTGTTGAACGCCTGGTCGGGGTCGATCGACTGGAAGCCGAGCGAGCCGGGCAGGCTGCCCTGCAGGCGCTGCAGGGCGTAGAGGAAGAGGACGCTCACTGCGGAGAAGGCCAGGACGCCGCGCAGGTAGGCGGGCCAGCGCATCTCGGCCGAGGGATTGGCGCCGATGGCCTTGTAGATCCACTTCTCCGGGCGGGAGTGCTTCTCGGAGGAGTAGACGCGGGCCATGTAGTCGCCGAGCGGACGGTATGCGAGGGCGAGCGCGGCGACGAGCGCGAGCAGCTGCAGCACACCAGCGGTTACGGGGCTCATATCGGTGCTCAGAACCTCTCCGGGTACACGAGGGCGAGGACGAGGTAGCCCAGCAGGGAGACGGCCACGAGCAGGCCGACGATGTTCTCGGCGGTCACAGCTTGGCCACCCCTCGGGCGATGAGAGCCACCAGTGCGAAGGTCGCGACCGCGGTGACGACGAAGGCCAGATCGGCCATCGTGAGCTCCTGGATGAAGTGATGAAATGGTTTTCGGCCAGACGGCCGATCTAGAGCAAACCGCGAGCTCAGGCCCGCGTTAAGACCTTTTGACGGGCTCCATACGGGCAGGCCGGATCTCTTGATGCCGCCCTGACGCGGAAACGTCCCGGGGGGTCGGCCGCACGGTGCGGCAGGGGCTCAAGAGCCCCGGACGCGGCCCTCAGCGGGCCAGGCCGGCCGTGTCCAGGGCGGCGCCCGCCTGTGCGGCGAGGGCGACGGCGACGCGCCGGGCCTGCTCCGAGGGCAGCGGTCCCGGGACCGGGTCGAGGACGAAGCGGCCGTAGTAGTGCCCGCCTCCGACGGCGCGCAGCTCGGTCTCGCCCTCCGGCCACCGGTCGGGCCAGTAGGTGGCCTCGGTCTCCCCGGTGCCGTGGCCGAGCCACGGGGTGCCGTCGTGCTCCATCCGGGGGAGGTGCCCGATGAGGGATCCGTACTCGAAGCGGCAGTCGCGCAGGTTCAGCAGGCCGATGAGCTCGTGGCGCACGTGCTCGACGACGGCCTCGGGGCAGTCGCCGCCCTCCGCGAGCCGGGCCGTGCCCTCCAGCCGGGACAGGTGCGAGGCGTCGGCGGTCACGGCGCCCTGGAGGCGGCGGGCGCGGACGGCCAGCTGGGAGACGATCAGGCCGACGATCAGGAGGAGGGCGGCCGTCTGGACGTCGTCACCGCCGGTGATCGTGAAGCGACCGTACGGCCGGGTCAGGAAGAAGTCGAACCATGAGGCGGCCGACAGCGCCGCGAGGGCCCCGGCCGCGCGGGTGCCGAGCGCGGCGACGGCGACCACGGCGACGACCATGACCAGGGCGGCGTTCGCCGACGAGAGACCCGTACGGAAGGGCACGAGGGCGAGCGCCACGAGGAAGGGGGCCGCGAGGGCCGCGATCAGGGCGAGGCCGTCGTGGAGTCGATACCCGGACATGTGCTGCCTCCCGTCCGGACACGCCGGTCCCGGTGGCGTCGGACCTCGTCGGAGCCGCTCCGGGCCAGATGCCCTCCGGGCCGGAACCCTACGGGCCGGAACCCTCCGGGCCGGAACCCTCCGGGTCAGACGCCCTCCGGGTCAGGGTCAGAACTTCTCGGGCTTGATCAGGGCCGTGATGAGATAGCCGAGCAGAGCGAGGGCGATGACCAGCCCGACCACGTTCTCAGCGTCCATGGATCCCGTCTCCGATTCTCCTGGTGGGGGCGGTGCTCCGCCACCTCCACAGTGCCCGCGCGGCCGGCCGGCGTATCGGACGGCAACGGCCTTTTGATGCGTTGCATACGGTTTCCGTTCGTGCGCGTCAGCAGGACGTCAGGGTTCGCGCCCGCGCTGTCAGGAGGGCGTCAGTGAAGCGGGCCGATGCCCGCCCGCGGCCGTTCCATGGAACGCATGCCCGGACCGAATCTCGTGGAGGACCGCAACTGGGCGGGGGACGCCCGGGCCGCAGCCGGCATCGCCGTGCTGTTCCCGGGACTGCTCCTCGCCGTCGACGCGGCGGCCGGCTGCACCCAATGGCAGCGCGTCCTGCTCTGGACGGCCCTCGGCCTGACGCTGCTCGCCGTCCTCTGGCCCACCCGGGTCCGCGCCACCCCGGGCACGCTCATGACCCGGGGGCTGCTGCGCCGCCGCCGGGTCCGCACCGACCGGCTCGTCTCGGTCGCCTGGCACGACGGCGTCGCGCAGCGCCTGGTCCTGGAGGACCTCGACGGCAACCGGCTGGAGGTCGACCCGAGGGTCTTCGCGGCGAACCCCGCGCTGTGGCACCTGTTCCACCAGGGCGTCGGCGTGAGCCTGTCCCTCGGCACCCTGACGGAAGGCTCGGCCCCGGTGCGGCGGCTCTCGCGCCTCATGGACCGGCAGACCGTCACGACGGTCTTCAAGCTCTCCGGCATGGACCGCTGCTGACGGCCCGCAGGGCCCCGAGGACCCGCGGTGCGCGCCGCCCCGCCTCGACACCCCCTAGGGGGTGTCCGCAAAGTAGCGCCGTGCGCCCGCAGGGCGCTCCCGCGGCGTCCGGTGCGTGCTCTCGGTGTGCCGGGCGGAAGCCGGTGTACTGGGCGTACTCGGGATTTCGCCCGGTGCGCCGAGAGCACGTGCCGGGCGCCGCGGGGCAGGCGGGACTTTGCGGACACCCCCTAGGAGTGGACGCGCGAGGGGCGGAGCGCCCTGCGGCGCCCCGCCCCCGTCATCCGCCGGTGCCCGTCAGCTCTTGTCGGGGCGGTCCGTCACCCGCAGGGAGTTCAGCAGCGGCTTGCCGTACCCCCCGTGCGCGACGAAGCGGACGTTGAGCACGCCGTCCGTGACCGTGACCGTGTAGGTCCGGGTCAGGGCCGTGTACGTGCCCGCCTCCAGCGCGATGTCCAGCGAGGGCAGCACCTGCGTGCCCTCGGCCATCACGTCGAAGACCCGCTTGTTCGGCTTCGTCGACGACAGCTCCGCGAAACCGAGCTCCACGGTGTACGTGCCGTTCGGGACGTTGTCGAAGCGGTACTCGTACATGCCCTCACGGGCGTTGCGGAACAGCTTCTGCTCGGCCGTACCCGCGATCGTTCGCCCGGTGGAGTGCGTCGAGGAGCTGCCCTGGTAGCCGTACGAGCCGGCCGTGTACTTGCGGTCCGGGGACCAGCTGTCCCCGAGCGTGTCCGTGGCCCCGGAGTCGGAGCCCGCGTCCAGGGCCACCTGGTAGCGCGGGACCACGACCTTGACCGGGACGGTGAGGACCGGGCTGCGGCCGCTCACCGAGCTGATCCGCAGGTTCGCCGTGAGGACGGAGCCGGCGGCCAGGCCCGTGGTGTCGACGGCCAGGTTCACGGTGGCCTTGCCCCCGATCACCAGGTTCCCGGAGTCGGGGGTGGCCGTCAGCCAGGCCGCGTCCTCGGCCACGGTGAACCGCGAGTCGAGGGTGCCCGTGTTGCTCAGTTCAAGGGTGCGGGTGCGCTTCTGGCCGGCCGGGAGGGCGAGCTCCAGGGAGGGCTGGGACGCGGTGACCCGCGCCGTCGACAGGGACTGGTTGACGGCGGTGACTCCGCCCTGTTCCACGGTGAAGGCGTTGGTCACCCCCGTGTACCAGTCGGCCAGGATCGTGTAGGAGTTCTTGCCGGCGCCGGCCTGCAGGAGGTAGCCGCCGTCCGCCGCGGTGGTGGCCGTGACGGCTTCGGCGCCGAAGCCGACGGTCACCGTGGCTCCCGCGACACCCTTGCCGTCGTTCGCGTCGAGGATCCGGCCCGCGACCACGCCGCTCTTGGTCGTCCTGAAGGCGATGGCCAGCCCGTCGGTGATGCCGGCCTGGTTGAAGGAGTACTTGAAGGCGTCGGTGCCCGTGGCGTTCTCCACGCCGACCGTGGCCGTGGAGCCGCCCTTGATGCCGGTGCCGCCCGTCCCCTTGTACGTGTAGACGACGGTGCCGTCCTCGCTGATGGCCGCCGAGAAGGAGAACTTGTCGGTCTGGGCGGACCAGTGGGACACCTCGCGCCACTCGATCACGTACGTCCGGTGCGGGGCGGTTCCGGTGACGCCGGTGAAGACGCCCGAGCCGCTGCCGGCCGCGCCGACGACCAGGTCGTCCCAGAACGGGTACAGCGCCGCGTTGGGCGTGGCCGTGCTCGGGAGGTCCCCGTTGATGTCACCGGTGTTGTTGCCGCCGAAGCTGACCGTGCCGTTGGTCCCGATCCAGGCCTGGCCGTACGTCTTGCCGTACATCGGGACCGGGAAGGGGAGGTCGACGCGCTCGGTGGTGTTGTCGCCGGTCAGCGCGAGCTGCCGGTCGCCGGCCGCGTACGGGCGGCCGCCCGGGGTGGAGCAGGCGTAGCCGTAGGTGTCGGTGCGCTCGGGCAGCGTGAGCGCGAGCGTCGTGTCGCCCGCGACGGTGGTCTGGGCGCTGCCGCCGGTGACGCAGCGGGAGGAGTGCGCGGCCCGTACCTCGTACGTGCCGTGCGGCAGGGTGACCTCGAAGCGGCCCTGCTCGTCGGCGGTCGCGGTCACCGGGGTGTCCGTGACGGTGACGGTGGCGCCCGCGGCGGGTCCGGCGGCCGAGGTGACGGTGCCGGTGAGCTTGCCGGAGGGGGCCTGGGTGAGGGTGAAGTCGCCGGTGGCCGTGGCGTTCTCGGTCACCGTCGCCGTCGAGGTCTGCTGGCCGTAGCCGAATTTGGAGACCGTCAGCGTGTAGTCGCCGACGGACAGGGAGCGGAAGGTGTAGGTGCCGTCGGCCGCGGTGGTCGTCGTACGGCCGATCGGGCCGGTGGCGGTGACCTTGGCTCCGGCGACCGGCGCGCCGGCCGAGCGGACGGTGCCGGAGACGGCGCCGATGGCGCCGCGCGGGGCGCCCGAGACGGCGGCGAGGGCGTCGAGCTTGCCCTCGCCGAACACGTTGTTGTCGGCGGCGTTGCCGCCGCACTGGCCGTTGTCGGTGTCCTGGGCGGTGCCGTTCAGCAGCTGCTCGGTCTGCGCGACGTCGCCTTCGAGGGCGGGGGCGGCCGACCAGAGCAGGGCCACGGTGGCCGCGGTGTGCGGCGAGGCCATGGAGGTGCCGGAGAAGGCCTCGTACCCGCCGCCGGGGACGGAGGAGCGCACGTTCACGCCGGGGGCCGCGATGTTCGGCTTGACGATGCCGCCGGGGCCCGCGCCGCGCGAGGAGAACGACGCGATGGCGCCGTTGATGTCGAAGGCGCCGGAGCTGTAGGAGCTCGCGTAGTCACCGGGCGAGCCGCTGGTGGCGCAGCCGGGGCCGGAGTTGCCGTTGGAGAAGGCGGGGAAGATGCCGGCGGCGCGCCAGGCGTCGACGATCTGCTGGTACCAGTCGTCGTGCGTCGCGCTGCCCCAGGAGTTGTTGACGACGTGCGGGGCGAGGTCGGGGCGCGGGTTGTGGCCGCCGAGGTCGGTCGGGGCGACGATCCACTGGCCGGCGGCGAGGAGGGAGGCCTCGGAGCAGGAGTTGGTCTCGCAGCCCTTGGCGGCGATCCACTTGGCCCCGGGGGCCACGCCGATCTTGTTGGCGCCGCCGTCGTCGCCGACCATGGTGCCCATGGTGTGGGTGCCGTGGTCGTTGTTGTCGCAGGGGGCCGCGGTGGGGCAGACGCCGGCCGGATCGAACCAGTTGTAGTTGTGGTCGTAGGACCCGTCCGCGTTCTTGCCGCGGTACTGGCCGTTCACGGCCGGGTGCGTGTAGTCGACGCCGCTGTCGATGTTGGCGACGACGATGCCCTCGCCGCGCACGCCGAGCTGGTCCCAGACCTGCGGGGCCTTGATGCGGTCGATGTTCCACTCGACGGCGTCGGCGGCGGCCTTCTCCCGTTTGCCCTCGGCGGGCTTGGGGAGGGTGACCTTGTCGTCGGCGTCGATCCGGGAGACCTCGGGGCGCTGGGCGAGGGTGCCGGCGAGTTTCTGGCTGCCGACGACGCGCACGGCGTTCACGATCCAGTAGGAGGTGTATTCGGCCTTGGCGCCGTCGAGGGCCTTGATCACCTCGGCCTGGCTGCGCGCGGCGTGCTCCTGTTTGGCGTGCAGAACCGTTTCAGCTTTGGCGGCACGGGTCTTCTGCCGCCCCGCCGCCGTGAGGTCGGCGGCGCTGTTCAGATACACCCAGAAGACGGCCTTGCCGGCGTCCTCGAGCTGGGTGCGGAGTTTCGGCTCGATCTTGCGCTCGGCCGCCGCGGGGGTGGGGCCGGGTTCCGGCGCGGCCGCCGCCACGCCCGCTCCTACGGGCAGGAGCAGGGCCGCGGTGAGAGCGGCGAGCGCCGCGCGTAATGATCGTCGCCTGTTGCGTTGGGCCACGTGTGGTCCTCCTCGGACGCCGTGTGCAGGTTGTGCGGGAAGGGCGTGCGCGACGTGCGCGGTCATGGTGAAGGAAGGGTCATGGACATTACAAGAGGGCCTAATGAGCCGTACGCTGCGCGCCTGGGGTGGCCATCGCGGCCCCGGCGGGCCAGCCTGAAGACATGACCGATCCAGCGCCGGGCACGGAAGAACGCGTTCCGGCCGGGCCCGGTGTGCCGCTCGCCTCCGCCCGGGGCCGGTGGATCGTACTGACCACCGTGCTCGGGTCGACCATGGCCCTGCTCGACTCGACCGTCGTCAACGTCGCCCTCCCCACCATCGGGGTGGACCTCGACGCCGACATGGCCGTGCTCCAGTGGACCGCCAACGCCTACATGCTCACGCTGGCCGGACTGATCCTCGTCGGCGGAGCGCTCGGCGACCGCTTCGGGCGGCGCCGGATCTTCGTCCTCGGGGTGGTGTGGTTCGCGGGCGCCTCGCTGCTGTGCGGGATCGCGCCGAACGCCGGGGTCCTGATCGCCGCGCGAGCCCTTCAGGGCGCCGGCGGCGCCCTGCTGACCCCCGGCTCCCTCGCGCTGATCCAGGGCTCGATCGCCGCCGAGGACCGGGCCCGGGCCGTCGGGCTGTGGTCGGGGTTCGGCGGGGTGGGCGCGGCCGTGGGGCCGTTCCTCGGCGGCTGGCTGGTGGACGGGCCCGGCTGGCGCTGGGTGTTCCTGCTGAACGTGCCGGTGGCCGCGGTGTGTGTGCCGATCGCCCTGCGGCACGTACCGGAATCGCGCGATCCGCAGGCGCACGGGCGGTTCGACGTGCTCGGCGCCGCCCTGGGGGCCGCCGCACTCGCCCTGGTGACGTACGCGCTGATCGAGGCCCGGTCCGGGTCCCCGCTGGTGATCGCCTCGGCCGTCGCGGGCGTGCTGCTGTCCGCCGTGTTCGTGTACGTCGAGCGGCACCGGGCCGATCCGATGCTGCCGCCCGACATCTTCGCCTCCCGCCAGTTCACGGCCGTCAACGTGGTCACGCTGTTCGTGTACGCGGCCTTCAGCGGGTTCTTCTTCCTCTTCGTGCTCCAGCTCCAGGTGGTCTCCGGCTACTCGGCCCTGGGCGCGGGGGCGGCGCTGCTGCCGACGACCGCACTGATGCTGCTGCTGTCGGCCCGGTCGGGGGCGCTCGGGGAGAAGATCGGTCCGCGGATCCCGCTCACGGTGGGGCCGCTGCTGTGCGCGGCGGCGCTGCTGCTGATGCTGCGGGTGGGGCCGGACGCCTCGTACGTACGGGACGTGCTGCCGGCGCTGATCGTGATGGGCATGGGCATGGTGGCCCTGGTGGCTCCGCTGACGGCGACCGTGCTGTCCTCGGTGGACCCCGGCCGGGCGGGCCTGGCCAGCGGCATCAACAACGCGGCCGCGCGGGCGGCCGGGCTGCTGGCGGTGGCGGCGCTGCCGCTGCTGGCCGGCATGGGACCGGACGCCTACCGCTCGGCATCCGAGTTCGACGCCGCGTTCGGGCGGGCCATGCTGTGGTGCGCGGGGCTGCTGGTGGTGGGCGCCGTCGTGGCCTGGACCACCGTGCGCAAGCCCGTACCGGGGGCGGGGTGCCACCCGGAGTGCCACACCTTCTGCGCGACCACCGCTCCGCCGCTCGAACCCCCGAGGACGGCGAAGCCCTGACCGGCGGCGCGCCATGTGCTGGAACGCCACGGCAGACCTGACGGCGGGTGCGGCCATCACCGCCCTCGGCGTCGTGTGCGTGGCACGCCTACGGCGGGCCCGCGATCTGCCGATCGCCGCACTGCCGTTGCTGCTGGGCGCCCACCAGCTGGTGGAGGCCGCCGTCTGGCGCGCGGGCGGCGGCTGCGGGCCGGCCACCACGGCCTGGGTGGCGATCGCCCTGCCGGCGCTGCCGGCCTGGGTGCCGCTCGGGGTCCTGCTGGCGGCCGCCGCGGTGGACCGGCGCCGCCTGTGGGCGCCCGCGGCCGTCGGCGTGGCCACCGCCGCGGTGCTCTCGTACTGCCTCGCGACCCGGCCGGCCGTCGCCGAGATCCGGGGCCACACCCTCGGCTACGGCGTGAATGTTCCGTGGATGCCGCTCCTCCTCGCGGGCTACCTGTTCGCCACGCTGGGAGCCCTGCTGCTGTCCGGGGACCGGCGGCTGCGCCTCCTCGGCGCGGTGCTCGGCGCCGGGGCATTGGCCTGCTCAGCGCTGTGGCGGCTGGAATTCGCCTCCACCTGGTGCGCCTTCGCGGCGGTCGCCTCCCTGCTGGTCCTGGGGTGGGTCCGGCGTCCCCGGCCGGGCACCCCTGTGACGTGACAGGCCGAAAGTTACCTAGACGTATGTAGTGACTTCCCATGCGACCGGCAGTAGAACTCGTTCCCATTCCGCCGAGAGTGAGGAACGTCACATGAGTGACAAAGGCCTGCACAAATCCGGCTCCAATGGAATCTCACGTCGTGGATTCATAGCTAGAACTGGTTCTATTCTGGGGGCCGCGGCCCTCACCGGTCAGATCACCCCCGCCCACGCGCGGACCGCCGCCGCGTCGGCGGCGGCCGCCGGCCCCATCGACGACGGCGCGCACGTGCCGGCCCTGGTGATCGGCACCGGCTACGGGGGCTCCGTCGCGGCCCTGCGGCTCGCCCAGGCCGGCGTCGACGTCCACATGATCGAGATGGGCATGGCCTGGGACACCCCGGGCCCCGACGGCAAGATCTTCTGCAACACGACCACGCCCGACCAGCGCTCCTACTGGCTGCGGACCAGGACCAAGCAGCCCCTGAGCAACTTCCTCGGCTTCCCCATCGACAAGGACATCCCCCGCTACACCGGGATCCTGGACGCCGAGGAGATGGGCGGCATCATCGTCTACCAGGGCCGCGGAGTCGGCGGCGGCTCGCTGGTCAACGGCGGTATGGCGGTCACCCCGAAGCGCTCGAACTTCGGCGCCATCCTCCCGTCGGTGGACGCCGAGGAGATGTACGGCACCTACTACCCGCGGGCCAACGCCGGACTCGGGGTCGGCCTCGTCGACCCGGCCTGGTTCGACACCGTCGACTGCTACCAGTTCGCCCGCGTCGGCCGCAAGCACGCCCAGCGCTCCGGCTTCCCGTTCGTCTTCGTCCCGGACGTGTACGACTGGGACTACATGAAGCAGGAGGCCGCCGGCACCGCCCCCAAGTCCGCGGTGGCCGGGGAGATCCTCTACGGCAACAATTACGGCAAGAAGTCCCTGCAGAAGACCTACCTCGCCCAGGCGAAGGCCACCGGCAGGGTCACCATCTCCGCGCTGCACAAGGTCACTTCCGTCTCCCCCGCGTCGGGCGGCGGCTACACCGTCGTCATCGACCAGATCAACACCACCGGCGCCACCACCGCCACCAAGACCGTCGTCGCCGACAAGGTGTTCTTCGCGGCCGGCAGCGTCGGCACCAGCAAGCTGCTCGTGAAGCTCAAGGCCACCGGCGCGCTGCCCGCCCTGAACGGCGAGATCGGCAAGGGGTGGGGCGACAACGGCAACGTCATGTGCGGGCGGGCGAACCACCTGTGGGACCCCACCGGCAAGGTCCAGGCGTCCATCCCCTGCGGCGGCATCGACAACTGGGACGCGGGCGGGGCGTTCGCCGAGGTGGCACCGCTGCCGACGGGGATCGAGACGTACGCCTCCTTCTACCTGTCGATCACCAAGAACCCCAACCGCGCCCAGTTCACCTACAACGCCGCCTCGGGCAACGTGGAGCTGAACTGGCAGACGGCGTGGAAGCAGCCGTCCATCGACATGGCCAAGACCATCTTCGACAAGATCAACTCGAAGGAGGGGACGATCTACCGGACGGACCTGTTCGGCACCAACAAGATCTGGGGCGACCACCTCACCTACCACCCGCTCGGCGGCGCCGTACTGAACAAGGCCACCGACAACTACGGTCGCCTGCACGGCTACACCGGCCTGTACGTGATCGACGGCGCGCTGATCCCCGGCAACACCAGCGTCAACCCGTTCGTCACCATCACCGCGCTCGCCGAGCGCAACATCGAGAAGATCATCGCCACCGACCTGTAGGCGGTCCGCACGCAGACCCGGGGCCGTCGGAGGTGCCGACCGGCCCCGGACCCGTTGCCCTCGCAGCCCGCGTCAGTGCCCCGGCAGTACGCACACGCTGTCGAGGCCGAGCACGTGGTTGAGCCGGCCGAAGGCCAGCCAGGACCCGATGCTCATCGTCAGCTCCACGATCTCGAGCTGGCTGTACCGCGCGGTCATCCGCTCCCAGAACTCCTCGTCGAGGTTGTGGTGGTCGAGCGTGTAGCGCTCCGCGTACTCCGCGGCCAGCCGGGTCCGTTCGTCGAACCGGTCCGTGGTGCGCCAGTCGGTGACGGCGTCGGAGAACTCCTCCTCGACCTTCTCCCCGTCCCGCTCGGTCCGCCAGTCGAGGCAGAACACGCATCCGTTGATCTGGGCGACGCGCAGCCGTGCGGCCTCGAACTCGCGCAGTCCCAGGGTGGTGTGGGCGTACACCGACAGCGAGAAGTTCGCCGCCGCCATCCCGATCCCGGGGACCATGTCGCCCCACACGTACTCGATCGGGTGCTGGCCCTCGGGTATGTCGATCCTCATGGCTTCTTCCTTCCGAGCTTGCCGATGGCGGGCCGCAGGGGGACGTCGAGGGCGTCGTAGAGGCCCGGTTCGGCCTCCACCAGCCAGTCGATGGCGCCGACGAGGCGTCCGACGGCGGTGGCGTTGCCGCCCGCCGAGCGGTTCTCGCCCTCGTCGGTGGCCTCGACGGTGACCTCGATGTGCGGGCGGCCCTCGATGATGACGCGGTGGGCGCCGTCGCCGCCGTCGGGCGGGGACGGCCAGTCGGGGGCGCAGGAGGCGTGGATGCGGGTGACGTGCTCGATGACCAGGCGGGGTTCGCCCTCGACGATGCCCTGCACCTCGAAGCGGATGGCGCCCTGGGTGCCGGCCGCGAACTCGCCCATGGTGCGGGTGGTGACGGTGGTGTCGAGGGCCCGGCGGTCCACGGTCTCGCGGATCTCGTCGAGTTCGACGCCGAGCGCCCGGGCCATCATGCGGATCTGCCCGCCCCAGACCATGGTGGGGACGGACGGCATGAGCATCATCGGCTCGAAGTCCATGGGCTGGCCCATGCCGACGAGGTGGCGGACCGAGTCCGGCTGGTCGTAGGTGGAGTAGTCGAATATCTCCTGGCAGCGGATGGCGTCGATGGTGCCGCCGACTCCGCTGAGCAGGAGCGGGAGCACGTCGTTGCCCCAGCCGGGGTCGACGCCGGAGGCGAACAGCGAGCCGCCGCCCTCCGCCACGGCGGCGGCCACCGGATCGCGGAACTCGGGCGGGGCGTTGCGGTGGTCGTACAGCGGGTAGAGGGCGGGGCTCACGACGACCGCGCCGGAGCGGATGGCCCGGGTGATGTCGGCGAGCGCGTCGTCGGGGCGGGTGTCGCCGGAGGCCGCGTAGACGACGGCCTGCGGCCGGGCGGCGAGCACCGCTTCGATGTCGTCGGTGGCCAGGACCCCGGTGTCGTGGTCGAGTTCGCCGAGCCGGCCCGCGTCGCGGCCGATTTTCTCGGGATGGTGGACGATGACGGCGGCCAGTTTCAGCGCCGGATGGGCCTCTACGGCACGGATGGCCAAACGGCCGACGTTGCCGGTACCCCAGACAACCGTGGAAATCATGCGCGGAGGGTAGCGACAGGACCTGCACGTTTCCAGAGCCGCGGGCCCGGTCCTTCGCTACTGGTTCTGGCCGCCGAGGACGAAGAGGAGGTAGACGAAGAAGGCGAAGAGGTGGCCGACGAACAAGTAGGCGACCAGCCGAATCAGCAGGCCGCGCGGGAACTTGGACTGGAGCTTCATGAGGGGACTCCTGGGATGGGAGGGGTCAACGGTGGTGTGCGGGCGCGCCGGAGGCACCGCCGCCGCCGAGGCAGAGCCCGGCGAGGCTGCTCTGCAGCAGGGTGTGGACGAACAGCAGGTCGGCGCCGCCCTGGGTGGCCGCGCCGATCCGGTGCGGGGTGAGGGAGTCGAAGTGCGCGCTGTCCCCCGGCTCCAGCAGGTACTCGGCCTCGGCCAGGTGCAGCCGCAGCCGTCCCTTCAGGACGTACAGCCACTCCTCGCCGGGATGTACGCGGACCAGCTCGCCCTGGCTGCGCCCGTGGGGCACGTGCACGCGCAGCGCCTGCATCCCGCGGCCGGAGCCGCCGGCCTGCCAGTACGTCCACCCGTCGGCCTCGCGGGCGCCCGGACCGCCGGCCCGTACGATGGGATCGGCGACGGCGGGGGTCTCGCCGAGCAGTTCCGAGACCGTCGTACCGTAGGTGCGGGCGAGTCCGAGCAGCAGGGGCAGCGAGGGCTGGCGCCGCCCGGTCTCCAGCCGGGACAGGTGTGCGGGCGAGAGGCGGGCCCGCGCGGCGGCGGCCTCCAGGGTGAGCCCGGCGCGGCGGCGCAGGTCGCGCAGCTGCGGTGCCACGGAGGGCATCTCGTCGTCAGCGGCTCCGAGGTCGGGGCCGAGGTCGGCTCCGAGGTCGGGGCCGAGCGGTTCGCCGGGACCTTCGGGGCCGGGGGCAGGACCGGATGTCATGCCCCGATTGAGCCAGAATCCTGCCTCCCTGGCAATTTCCCTTGCCTCTGAGGCAAAAACCCCAGCGGACCCGCCCTCTCCCGTCCTCCCCTCGCCCGCCCTCCCCTCGTCATCCTCCGCCGAGTACCGTCTCCACCGTGTCCGCCTCGTCCGCACGCTTGTCCGGGCGGTACCGCAGCACCCGCGCGAAGCGCAGCGCGACCCCGGCCGGATAGCGCGGGGAGCGCTGGAGCCCGTCGTACGCGATCTCCACGACCAGTTCGGGCCGCACCCGCACGGTGTACCCGTCGTCGTCGACCGCCAGCTCCCGCAGCCGGTCGGTCTGCCAGCGCAGCATCTCGTCGGTGAGCCCCTTGAAGGTCTTGCCGAGCATCGCGTACGTGCCGTCGGCGGCCCGCGCCCCGAGGTGCAGGTTCGACAGCAGTCCGGTGCGCCGGCCGTGGCCCCGTTCGACGGCGAGCACCACCAGGTCGAGGGTGTGCACCGGTTTCACCTTCAGCCAGTGCTTGCCGCGCCGCCCGGCCGCGTAGACGGAGTCCAGGCCCTTGACCATCACCCCCTCGTGACCGCGCCGGAGGGTCTCGGCCCAGAACTCCTCGGCGGCCGCCGCCTGCTCCCGCGGGTCCTCGACGGCGAGCCGGCGGACCCGGGAGTCCCGCGGCACGAGCGCGGCGAGCGCCGCGTACCGCTCCCGCACCGGGAGGTCGAGGAGCACCTCGTCCGCCACGGCCAGCACGTCGAAGAAGTACGGGACGACCGGCAGCGTCCGCCGGGCGGCCTCGACGTCGACCCGTGATCCGACCCGGCTCGCCACCTCCTGGAAGGGCACCGGGCGGCCGTCCGGAGCCTGACCGATCACCTCGCCGTCGAGGATGAACCGCTCCCCCGCCAGCGCCCGCGCCAGCTCCGCCACCTCCGGCAGCCGGCCGGTGATGTCGTCCAGGGAGCGCGTGTACACCCGGACCTCGTCCCCGTCGCGGTGCACCTGCACCCTGATCCCGTCGAGCTTCTCCTCCACCGCGCAGGGCCCGAGCGCGGCCAGGGCCGCGGCCACCGACGTGGCGGTGTTGGCCAGCATCGGCTGTACGGGCCGCCCGACGCGCAGGGTGACCCCGCGCAGCGCCGCCGCCCCGTCGGCCAGCACCGCCGCGGCCACGCGGGGCAGCGAGCCGTCGAGCATCGCGGCGCGGCGCAGTTCGGCGGCGGGCACCCCGGCGGCCGCGGCGACCCCTTCCAGGGCGACCGCGTCGAGGGCGCCCTGGCGGACCTCGCCGGAGAGCAGGCTGCGCAGGAACCGCTGCTCGGGCTCCGTGGCCGCGCCGAGCAGGGCGTCGAGGATCCGGCGGCGCTCGGCCTGCGCGCCGGCCCCGGCGACCGCGGCGAAGGCGGTCACCGCCGCGTCGACGGCGCTGACGGTCAGGGTGGGCTCGGCGGCGGGTTCGACCTCGGCGGCGAGCGCGCGCCAGCCGATGCCCGGCCGGCCCTGCGGGAGGCGCCCGGAGAGGTACGAGACCACCAGAGCGGCCTCCTCCCGGGGCGCGCCGGCGAACACCTCCGCGAGCAGGGCCGTCTTGCGGGAGCGGGCGGAGGTCTCGGCGACCTCCCGGGACACGCGCGCGACCTCGGCGAGCAGCATGCCGTCATCCTCCCGCCGCCCGGCGTGGTCCGCAGGTCGGGTCCGGGTACCGCAGGTGCGGTATGCCGGGCCGCCCGGGTACTCCTCCAGGAGGTGGAAGGTTCCGCCCGGGGGCGCTCAGGGGCCGGGAGGGCGGCGTCTAGGGTTTCGGTATGAAGCCCCGACTGCCGAAGCTCCGGCTGCCACGGCGCCGCCGCGCCCGCCTGCTCGCGGGGGCCGCCGCGCTCGCCGTCGTCGCGGGGGCGGGCACCTGGACCGCCGCCGCGTCCGGCGAGGCGCCCTCCGTACACCGCCAGGACCGCATGGTGGAGATGGACGGCGCGGCGATCGACACCTCGTACTTCACGGCCGGTGGCGGGCAGAAGCGGCCCGCCGTGCTCCTCGGGCACGGGTTCGGCGGCAGCAAGGACGACGTCCGCGCGCAGGCCGAGCGGCTGGCCCGGGACGGGTACGCCGTCCTGACCTGGTCGGCGCGCGGCTTCGGCCGCTCCGGCGGCCAGATCGGGCTGAACGATCCCGAACACGAGGTCAAGGACGTGTCCCGGCTCGTGGACTGGCTCGCCCGGCAGCCCGAGGTGCGGCTCGACGGGGACGGCGATCCGCGCGTCGGCGTCGCGGGGGCCTCGTACGGCGGGGCCGTCTCGCTGCTCGCCGCCGGCTACGACCGGCGGGTCGACGCGATCGCCCCGCAGATCACGTACTGGAACCTCGCGGACTCCCTCTTCCCGCAGGGCGTGTTCAAGAAGCTGTGGGCGGGCCTGTTCTTCACCACCGGTTCCGCCGACGGGATGCGGCCCGAGGGCATCCCGGGGACCGCGGCCGCCCCCGCCTCCGGCCCTTCCGGCGCGGGCACCGCCACCGCCACCGCCTGCGGGCGGTTCCAGCCCGAGCTGTGTGCGATGTACGAGCGGGTCGCGGTGGCCGGGAAGCCCGATGCCGAGGCCCGCGCGCTGCTGGAGGCGCGCAGTCCGTCGGCGGTCGGGGACCGGATCAAGGTGCCGACCCTGATCGTGCAGGGTCAGGAGGACTCCCTGTTCCCGCTGGACCAGGCCGACGCGATGGCGAAGGCGATCGCGGCGAACGGGGCGCCCGTCGCGGTGGACTGGGCGGCCGGCGGGCACGACGGCGGCATGCGCGAGGCGGGGCGGGTCGAGGACCGGGTGACCGCCTGGTTCGACCGCTACCTCAAGGAGGACCGGGGCGCGGACACCGGCCCGGCCTTCCGCGTCTCGCGCTCCGGTGGCATCGATTCCACCGACGGTGCGGTGCAGTTGCGCGGCGCGAGCGGCGAGCGCTATCCGGGGCTCGCCTCCGCTCCCCGCGCGTTCGCCCTGAGCGGGCGGGAGCAGAGCTTCGTCAATCCGGCGGGCGGCGCCCCGCCCGCACTGTCCTCGCTGCCCGGGATCGGCGGGCAGCTCGCCGCCGTCGGGGCCGGGCTGTCGCTGGACTTCCCCGGGCAGAACGCCCGGTTCGAGTCGGAGCCGCTGGCCGAGGGGGTACGGGTCACCGGGACCCCGACCGTCACCCTGAACGTGAGGTCGACGGCTGCCGACGGTTCGGCCGTCCTGTTCGGCAAGGTGTACGACGTCGGGCCCGACGGGCGGCAGCAGGTGCTGCCGAGTCAGCTGGTGGCCCCGGTACGGGTGGAGAACGCGCAGCAGGGGGCCGCGGTGGAGCTGCGGCTTCCGGCCGTCGACCACCTGGTGGAGGCCGGGCACCGGCTGCGGCTGGTCGTCGCCGCCACCGACCTCGGCTACGCCTCCCCGGCCGCGCCGGCCACGTACACGGTCTCGGTGCGGGGCGGCCTGGCCGTCCCGGTGGCCGACGGGGTGCGCACGGCCTCGGCGGGGCTGCCCGCGTGGGTCTGGGGACTGCCGCTGGCTGCCGCGCTGCTGGCCGCGGCCCTGCTGGGGGTGCGGAGGACCGGTCGGGAGGGTGCGGGGGCGCGGGGCCCGGCAGCGCAGCCCGAGCCCGCGCCGGCCGACGTACCACTGGAAATCACGGGGCTGACGAAGCGGTACCGGGGCGTACAGGACCGCTACGCGGTGCGGGACCTGTCCTTCCGGGTGGAGAAGGGGCAGGTGCTGGGTCTGCTCGGGCCCAACGGCGCCGGCAAGACCACGACGCTGCGGATGCTGATGGGGCTGATCTCGCCGGACGCCGGGGAGATCCGGGTGTTCGGGCACGCGATCCGGGCCGGGGCACCCGTGCTGTCGCGGGTCGGGGCGTTCGTCGAAGGGGCCGGCTTCCTGCCGCACCTGACGGGGCGGGCCAACCTGGAGCTGTACTGGCAGGCCACCGGGCGTCCGGCCGAGGACGCGCACCTGGCGGAGGCCCTGGAGATCGCCGGGCTCGGCGACGCGCTGGAGCGTGCGGTGCGCACGTACTCGCAGGGCATGCGGCAGCGCCTCGCGATCGCGCAGGCCATGCTCGGGATGCCGGACCTGCTGATCCTCGACGAACCGACGAACGGTCTGGACCCGCCGCAGATCCGGGAGATGCGGGACGTGATGATCCGGTACGCGGCGGGCGGGCGGACGGTCATCGTCTCCAGCCACCTGCTGTCGGAGGTGGAGCAGTCCTGCACGCACCTGGTGGTCATGGACCGCGGTCGGCTGGTACGGGCGGGCGAGGTCGCGGAGATCACGGGCGGCGGGGACACGCTGCTGGTGACGCTGGCCGGGCCGGTGGACGAAGGGACCGTGGCGAAGGTGGCCGCGCTGGAGGGAGTGGGTGCGGTGACGGCCGCCGATGACGGGCTGCTCGTACGGCTGGAGGGCGCGACGGCCTCCGGGCTGATCGCCGAGCTGGTGGCGCTGGAGGTGCCGGTGAGCGCGGTGGGTCCGCACCGCCGGCTCGAGGACGCGTTCCTCACGCTGATCGGAGGTGCGGCATGAGCACGCTGACCGAGGTGGCCCACGGCTACCGGGCGAGCCGTACGCTGCCGCTGCGCGTGGAGGCGCTGCGGCAGTGGCGCCGGCGGCGCACGCTGGTGATGGGCGGGGTGCTGGCCGCACTGCCGTTCATCATGATCATCGCGTTCGCGGTGGGCGGCGGGCAGGACGGCGGGGGCGGCCGGGACGGCCGGATCACGCTCATCGACACGGCGACGGCCTCCGGGGCGAACTTCGCGGCCACGTGTCTGTTCGTGTCGGCCGGCTTCCTGCTGGTGGTGCCCGTGGCGCTGTTCTGCGGGGACACCGTGGCCTCGGAGGCGAGCTGGTCCTCGCTGCGCTACCTGCTGGCCTCGCCGGTGCCGAGGACCCGGCTGCTGTGGAGCAAGCTGGTGGTGGCGCTGGGCTTCAGCCTCGCGGCGATGGTGCTGCTGCCGGCGGTGGCGCTGGCGGCGGGCACGGCCGCGTACGGCTGGGGTCCGCTGAAACTGCCGACGGGCGGCTCGCTGTCGGCCGCGGAGAGCGTGCCGCGCCTCGCGCTGGTGGTGGCCTTCGTCTTCGTGTCGCAGCTGGTCACGGCCGGGCTGGCGTTCTGGCTGTCGACACGGACGGACGCGCCGCTGGGCGCGGTGGGCGGGGCGGTCGGCCTGACGATCGTCGGCAACGTGCTGGACGCGGTGACGGCGCTCGGCTCCTGGCGGGAGTTCCTGCCCGCGCACTGGCAGTTCGCGTGGGCGGACGCGCTGCAGCCGCAACTGGAGTGGGGCGGGATGATCAAGGGGACGGCGGTGTCGGTGTCGTACGCGCTGGTGCTGTTCGCCCTCGCGTTCCGCGGTTTCTCCCGCAAGGACATCGTCTCCTGAGGTGGGCCGCGGGCGTGGGCCGTCTGTGGCAATCGGGGCGGCGGGCACGTGCGCCTGCCGCCCGGTCGCCCGCGGGGCCCTGAACAATCGCGGTCGTCACGACGTATGGACGCGGCCGCGCGGCACCGAGGGGTACGACCGATGCGCACTGCAGGACTTCCGGCCCGCAGGGCCGTGCTGACCGGAGGCCTCGCGGCCGCCGCCGTCGCCCTCTCGGGGTGCTCGTCCCCTTCGCTCCCGAAGGTGGCGACCGCGGCCCCGCAGCCGCGGCCGGCCACCCCGCAGGCCGCGTACGCCCGCCTGATGGAGGGCAACAAGCGCTGGGTGAGCGGCAACCTCGACCACCCCGACCGCGATCCGGAGCGGCGCGAGCTGGTCGCCGAGGCGCAGGACCCGTTCGGGGTGGTCCTCTCGTGCATCGACTCCCGGGTGGCGCCCGAGCTGATCTTCGACACGGGGCTCGGAGACCTGTACGTCCTGCGCACGGGCGGGCAGGCGGTCGGCCCGGTGGTGACCGGCTCCGTCGAGTACGGGCCCATGACGGGCGGGACCCCGCTGGTGGTCGTGCTCGGCCACCAGCGGTGCGGGGCCGTCGAGGCGGCGTACACGTCGCTGAAGGCGGGCAAGCCGCTGCCCGGCAACCTGGAGGCGCTCGCGAAGGCGATGGTGCCGGCCTACGAACTGACGGCCGGGAACCCGGGCGCCGACCCCGTCGACACCATGACCCACCACCAGATCACCGTGACCGCGGCCGACCTGCGGGCCAACTCCGACCTGGGGCCCCTCGTGAAGAAGGGCGCCCTCGCCGTCGTCGGCGCGTACTACTCGCTGGACACCGGCAAGGTCGAGGTCCTGACGGGCGCGCCCGCCTGAGCCCGGCTGAGCCCGGCTCACGGCGGGCTCACGGCGGGCTCACGGCCGGCTCACGGCGGGCTCACGGCGTGGGTCACGGCGGGCTCACGGCTTGGGTCACGGCCTGGGTCACGCCACCGCGATCGCGTCGATCTCCACGAGCAGTTCGGGCTCCAGCGGGCGGTCGGCGACCGCCGCGTTGGCCCGCACCTGCTCGGGCGAGGTGGCGCCGGCGATGACGGAGGAGCAGCCGGGCTGCGCGGAGAGCCAGCCGATGGCGAGTTCGAGGAGGCTGCGGCCGTACTTGTCGGCGACGGCGGCCAGCGCCTCGACGGTGTCGAGCCGCTCCTCGGTGACGTAGCCGTCGCGGCCCTCCAGCCGGGAGCCGGCCGGTACGGCGGCGCCCCGGCGGATCTTGCCGGTCAGCAGGCCGTTGGCGAGCGGGAAGTACGGGAGCACCCCGAGCCCGTAGTGGACGGCCGCCGGAACGAGCTCCTGCTCCGCGGCCCGCTGGAGCAGCGACCACTCGTTCTGCGCCGACACGAAGGGCACCGCACCGGTCTCGCGGGCGACATGGGCGGCTTCGGCCAGCTGCCAGCCGCTGAAGTTGGAGTGGCCGATGTAGCGGATCTTGCCCTCGGCGACGAGCTCGGTGAGCGCGGCCAGGGTCTCGGCGACGGGGGTCGCCGGATCGGGGCTGTGCAGCTGGTAGAGGTCGATGTGGTCGGTGTCCAGGCGGCGCAGGGACTCCTCGACGGCCCGCCGGACGTAGGCGCGGCCGCCGAGGGATCCGGCGGCGGGTCCGTACTCCATGGACATGCCCGCATAGCCGAACTTGGTGGCGAGGACGACCTGGTCGCGGCGGCCCTTGAGGGCCTGCCCGAGGTGGCGCTCGGAGCCGCCGCGTCCGCCGTAGATGTCGGCCGTGTCGAGGAGCGTGATCCCCGCGTCGAGGGCGGCGTCGACGACGGCGCGGGTGGCCTGCGCGTCGAGGCGGCCGCCGAAGTTGTTGCAGCCGAGCCCGACGGCGGAGACCCGGAGACCTGAACTGCCCAGCGGGATGTAGCGCATGCGTTTCGTTCCTCCGAACGTCAGAAGGGATCGGCGAGAGTCTTGCGGATGCCCCGGTCCCCGTCCACCGCACGGGCGGCGGGGTCGGGGGCGGGGGCGCAGGCGGCGGGGGCGGTGGGGTCAGGGTCGGGTTCGGGTTCGGGGTCCCCCGCCCTGCTCAGAGGATGCGCCCGGCCCCGGCGGCCGGGGCCGCCGCCCTCACGCGCGGCGGTGTGAACCCGGCCGCGCCGAAGGCCTCCGTGACCGCCCGGGTCACGTCGGCCTCGGCGTCGGCGTCGATCAGGGCCAGGGCCGAGCCGCCGAATCCGCCGCCGGTCATCCGGGCCCCGTACGCACCCGCGGCGTTGGCGGTGGCCACGGCCAGGTCGAGCTCCGGGCAGGAGACCTCGTAGTCCTCGCGCAGCGAGGCGTGGCCCTCGGTGAGCAGCGGGCCCGTCTCGCGCAGCCGTCCGGCGCGCAGCAGTTCCACCACCCGTACGACCCGTTCGTTCTCGGTGACGACGTGCCGGACGCGTCGGCGCCGGACCGGATCCCCGAGGCGGGCCAGCGCCGGCTCCAGGTCCTCGTAGGGGAGGTCGCGCAGGGCGGGCAGCCCGAGCGCGGCGGCCGCGCCGTGGCAGGAGGCGAGGCGCTCGGCGTACGCCCCGTCGCCGAGGGCGTGTTTGACGCGGGTGTCGATGACCAGGAGGCGCATCCCGGCCGCCGCGCAGTCGAAGGGGATGTGGCGCTGTTCGAGGGAGCGGGTGTCGAGGTGGAGGGCGTGGCCCTCGGTGGCGCAGGCCGAGGCCGTCTGGTCCATCACCCCGCAGGGCACGCCGACGTACGCGTTCTCGGCTCGGCGGGCCAGTGCGGCCAGTTCGGGCCGGGTGAGCGGGATCCCGTACAGGTCGGTGAGGGCGAGGGCGGTGGCCACCTCCAGGGCGGCGGAGGAGGACAGTCCGGCTCCGGTGGGTACATCGGAGCGGATGTACAGGTCGGCGCCGCCGATGGGCAGGCCCGCGTCGAGCAGCGCCCACGCGGCTCCGGCGGGGTAGGCGGCCCAGCTCTCCGGGCCCTCGGGCGGTCGGGCCGGGTCGAGGGCGTCGAGTGGGAGGGTGACCACGCCCGTGGGAAAGCCGGCGGAGTGGAGCCGCAGCATCCGGTCGGGGCGGCGGGCGGCGGCCGCCTCGGTCCGGTGCGGGAGGGCGAAGGGCAGGGCGAAGCCGTCGTTGTAGTCGGTGTGTTCGCCGATCAGGTTGACCCGGCCCGGAGCCGCCCAGACCCCCTCGGGCGCGGCCCCGTACAGCCGGTGGAATCCGTCCGCGGCCGTGCTCATCGGCTCGCCACCTCCCGCAGCCGCGCGGCCGCGTCCTCGGGCCGGACGTCGTTCATGTAGGCCTCCATCCCGGATTCGGTGCCCGCCAGGTACTTGAGCTTGTCCGCGGTGCGGCGGACCGTGAAGAGCTCCAGGTGGAGGGCGAAGTCGGCCCGGGCCCGGCCCTGGTCCTGACCCTCGTCGCCGCCGGAGATCGGCGCCTGGTGCCAGGCGGAGATGTACGGGGTGGGCGCGGGCGTCCCGAACAGCCGGTCGAAGCGGCGCAGCAGCTCCAGGTAGACGCGCGGGAATTCGGCGCGGGCGGCGTCGTCGAGGGTCGTCAGGTCGGCGGTGCGGCGGTGCGGGTAGAGGTGGACCTCGTACGGCCAGCGCGCCGCGTACGGGACGAAGGCGGTCCAGTGCTCCCCTTCGAGGACGACCCGGGTGCCCTCGGCGCGTTCGGCGGCGAGCACTTCCTCGAAGAGGTTGCGGCCGGTGCGGGCGCGGTGGGCGGCGACGGTGGCGAGCATGCGGGTGGTGCGCGGGGTGATGAAGGGGAAGGCGTAGATCTGCCCGTGCGGGTGTGCGAGGGTCACGCCGATCTCGGTGCCGCGGTTCTCGAAGCAGTAGACCTGCCGGACCCCGGTGCGGGCGGAGAGTTCGGCGGTGCGGTCGGTCCAGGCGGCCAGGACGAGCGCGGCGCGTTCCTCGTCGAGCTCGGCGAAGGAGGTCCGGTGGTCGGGGGTGAAGCAGATGACCTCGCAGCGGCCGGTGTCGCCGGCGAGGGAGGGGAAGCGGTTCTCGAAGACGACCACGTCGTAGTCGGGGGCCGGGATCTCGCTCGCGCGCCCGTCGGTGGAGGGGCACAGCGGACAGGCGTCGGCGGGCGGGTGGTAGGTGCGGCCCTGGCGGTGGGAGGCGATGACGACGGCGTCGCCGAGCAGCGGGTCGCGGCGGACCTCTGAGGAGGTCGCGGAGGCGTCGAGGGGACGGGTGTCGGGGACGGCGCGGGCCGCCCCGTCGTCGGCGTCGTAGTACAGGATCTCGCGGCCGTCGGCCAGGCGGGTGCTCGTTCGCTTCACGGGAAGAGCTTCTCTCAGGGGAAGGTCGGGCGCGTGTGCGGGGTACGCCGGTTCGGCGGCGGTGCGCGGCTTCACTCGAGGGTGACGACCGTGGGGCGGCCGAGGTCGGGGCGGTCGCGCAGGGGCAGATCGGCGCCGGGGCGCTCCAGTTCGAGGAGGAGGATCTCGTTCCGGCCGGTCCGCCAGAGGGGCGCGGGGGCGTAGAGGGTGCGCTGCGGGCCGCGGGGGGTGTCGTAGTGGCCGAGGAGGAATCCGTTCAGCCAGACGAGGCCGGTGCCCCAGCCGGAGACGTCGAGGAATCCGTCGGCGGGGGCGCCCGCGAGGGCGTGGGTGAAGCGGTGGAAGGCCGGGCGGCCCGCGTCCGCCGGGGTTTGCCCGCTCGCCGATGGCCGGTCGGGGCCGGTGACTGCGGTGAGACCGGTGAGGGTGAGGTCGGTGAGCGGGAGCGGCCGGATCTCCCACTCGAACAGCTGCTGGTGGCCGTGCCGGACACCGCGCCAGATGCCCTTGCGGTCGTCGAGGAGCGGGCCGTAGTTGACCCGGCCCTGGGCCCGGACGAGGACGTCGAGGACCACCCCGGCCTCGCCGACCGCCAGATCGAGGCCCTCGTCGGGCCGGTTGCGGTCGAGGATGCCGAGGGGCTCGCCGTCGGCGAACACGTACGCGCGGTCGCCGAGTCCGTCGATGCGGACGGGCATCGCGGGGCGCGGCCCGGTGATGGCGGTGCGGTAGTGGATCAGCCCGTGGGACTGGCCCAGCTTCTCCATGGGCTCGGGCGCCGGGCGCAGTACGGGCTCCCCGCCGAGCAGGTCGAGGTGGTCCAGGAGCGGGGCCGTGCCGGCGGGGACGGCGAGGGCCGGGGTGATGCGGGGCGGCGGCTCGGGCAGCGGGCCGTCGGGCAGCGGCACGTACCTGCCGATGACCTCGCGGAACGCGTGGAACTTGGGGGTGAGTTCGCCGGCCTCGCCGATGGGGGCGTCGTAGTCGTAGCTGGTGACGGTGGGCTGGTAGCCGGGGTCGCCGGGGCGGGAGCCGGTGTGGTTGGCGCCGGCCCAGAAACCGAAGTTGGTGCCGCCGTGGGCCATGTAGAGGTTGACGGAGGCGCCGGTGGCGAGGAGTTCGTCGAGGGACCGGGCCGCGTCCTCGACGGCGCGGACGTGGTGGTCCTCGCCCCAGTGGTCGAACCAGCCGATCCAGAACTCCATCGCGGCGAGCGGGCCGGACCGCTGGTAGCGGCGCAGGTGGGCGAGGCGTTCGGCGGGCTGCGCCCCGAAGGTGGCGGTGGCGAGCCGGCCGGGGAGCATGCCGCCCTGGAGCATGGCGTCCTCGGGCCCGTCGGCGGTGAACAGGAGGCAGTCCACGCCGCGTTCGACCAGGGCCTGCTCCACGTGGGCCCGGTAGCGGGTGTCATTGCCGTACGAGCCGTACTCGTTCTCGATCTGGACGGCGACGACCGGACCCCCGCGGCTCGCGAGCAGGGGCAGCAGCTCGGGGGCCACGAGGTCGAACCAGCCGTCGGCCTCGGCCTCGAAGCGCGGGTCCGAGCAGCGCAGGTGCAGGCCGTCGACGGCGAGGAGCCGGGCGGGCAGGCCGCCGAAGTCCCATTCGGCGCAGATGTACGGGCCGGGGCGGACGACGGCGTCGAGACCGAGGTCCTGGGCGGTGCGCAGGAAGCGGCCGAGGTCGCGCGGGCCGGTGAAGTCGGCCTTGCCCGGGGCGCTCTCGTGGAAGTTCCACGGGACGTACGTGTCGACCGTGTTGGCGCCGAGGGCGCGCAGCCGCCGCAGCCTGTCCTCCCACAGGTCCGGATGGACCCGGAAGTAGTGCAGGGCCCCCGAGACGATGCGGTGGGGGCGCCCTGCGCGCCGGAATCCGTCCTGGTCGTACGTGAGCATGCGCTGACTCCCGAGAGAGGTCGTGATGCCGTGAGGTGCGGGACTCCGCCGAATATATGAACGTGGTGTCCACGCCGTCAATGACCGGTTGATCGGAAACGATCGAAACGATCGGTCCGGTTCTCTATGATGGCGGGGACACGGCGCGGACAGGGATGCCGTCGGAAGACCGCAGGGGGTAGGGAACCTTGAGACCACATGTGGACCAGCGGCAGGCGCAGGTGCTCGCGCTCGTCCGGGCCCGGGGCAGCGTGCGCGTGGCGGACCTGGCGGTGGAGCTGGGCGTCTCGCCCGTCACCCTGCGGCGCGACATCGAGGCGATGGCGGCCCGGGGCGAGATCCACCGGATGCACGGGGTGATCAGCCGCGTGGAGACCGGGCGGCCGGGCGGAGACCGGGCGGCGCGGGCCCCGGCAGCGGCGGCGGAGGTCTCGCCGGCCCCGGCCGGCGGCCGGGCGTCGGCCTCGGCGGATGCCGAGGGGCTGGTGGTCGGGATGGTGGTGCCGACCACGGAGTACTACTACGCCGACGTCGTGCGCGGCGCACGCGAGGTGGTCGAGGCGCGCGGCGCCCGGCTGACCGTGGGCCTGACCCGGTACCTGCCGGGCGAGGACCGGACGCAGGCGGACCGGCTGCTGTCCACCGGGGCGGACGGACTGCTGCTCACCCCGAACTGGGACGCCGGTGCGCCCGGCCCCGGCGAGGGGGCGTGGACCACGGAGCTGCCGGTTCCGACGGTGCTGGTGGAACGCTGGGCCCCGCCCGGGCATCCGGCGGCGGCGCTGGACCGGGTCGCCTCCGACCACGCGCACGGCGCGGCGGCCGCGGTGCAGCACCTGGTCGAGCGGGGGCACCGGCGGATCGCGCTGGCCAGCCGTGCGACGCCGACGACGCCGCGGCTGCGGGCCGGGTACGAGGCGGCGGTGGCCGC
Source organism: Streptomyces sp. NPDC001903 (assembly GCF_042891345.1). NCBI lineage: Bacteria > Bacillati > Actinomycetota > Actinomycetes > Kitasatosporales > Streptomycetaceae > Streptomyces > Streptomyces sp. NPDC001903. Next base: position 364,365 of record NZ_JBIASZ010000003.1, on the reverse strand, counting down.
GCTCGGCCTGGAGCCGGCGCCGCCGTGGCCGGCGGCCGGGCCGGGCCCGCTCTCGGACGCGGACCTGTTCGCGCGGACGCTGGACTACCTGTGCGAGGCGGTGACGACGGGCGGGGTGAGCGCCGCCCTGATCCACAGCGATACGGACGCGATCATGCTGATCCCCAGGCTCCAGGCGCGCGGGGTGCGGGTGCCGGAGGACCTCGCGGTGATCACGTACGACGACGAGGTGGCGGAGCTGGCCGACGTACCGCTCTCGGCGGTGGCGCCGGCCAAGCGCGAGGTGGGGGCGCGGGCGGCGGGGTTGCTGCTGGACCGGCTGACGGCGACGGGGGCCGGCACGGGTGGGGAGGAGGGCCCGCGGCAGCACGTGGAGCTGCTCCCGCGGTTGACGATCCGTTCAAGTGGAACGGAAAAGGACTCGCCGATCTGATCATTTCGATCGAGTTGCGCATTCGCTCTTGACGGTGTGCCCGTTCGCACAAAAGATGGGCCGCGTTCTCCCATCCGCCGCCGTCAGCGGTCGTCCGTAGGAGCCACTCCATGTCGCGCAGCCTCCGTTCCTCCCGCATGCCCCGACTCGTCCTGACCGCCTCGGTCGCCTCCCTGGCCCTGCTCGCCACCGCGTGCGGCGGGGAGGCGGAGCCGGGCGGGGCCGGGGCGGCCGGCGGCTCCCCTGAGCAGCCGGTCACCGTCACCTACTGGTCCTCGTCCGCGGGCGCGCAGCAGACGGCCGATGCCTTCAACGCGACGCACCCGAACATCCGGGTGCAGTTCTCGGCGGTGCCGGGCGGGCCGGACGGGGCGGCGAAGCTGGCCAACGCGGTCAAGGGCGGCAACGCGCCGGACATCGCGACGATGGACTACGCGGCGCTCCCGGAGTTCGCGAGCGGCGGCAATCTGGAGGACCTGAGCGGGACTTCCGGGAAGCTCGTCTCGGAGAAGTTCCCGGAGGCGGTCCAGTCGCTGGTGAAGCTGGGCGGCAAGACATGGGCCGTGCCCTTCGACGTCACTCCGCTCGAACTCTTCTACCGCAAGGACATCTTCGAGAAGCACGGGGTGGCCGTGCCGAAGACGTGGGACGAGTACAAGGCGGCCGCGGAGAAGATCCACCAGGCCGACCCGGCGGTGCGGATCACGAACCTCGGCGGCGGTGACCCGGCGGTGCTGGCCGGCCTCTCCTGGCAGGCGGGCGCCCGCTGGTACGGGACCGAGGGCGAGAAGTGGAAGGTCGCGATCGACGACCCCGCCTCGAGGAAGGTGGCGGAGTACTGGAACGGCCTGATGGCCTCCGGAGTGGCCTCCAAGACCCCGCTGTGGGGTGAGGGCGAGGCGAAGGAACGTTCGTCCGGACAGGTCGCCACCGTCATCGGCGCGGCCTGGACGGCGGGCACCTTCCTCGCGAACTACCCCGACCTCAAGGGCAAGTGGGGCATAGCCCCGCTGCCGACCTGGGACGGCAAGCCCGCCACCGGCATGTACGGCGGCACCTCGTACATCGTGCCGAAGGGCAGCAAGCAGACCAAGGCGGCGGCGGAGTTCATCAAGTGGGTGACCACCGACCCGGAGGCGATCAAGGCGCGGCTCAGCTCGCTGAAGTCGCCGAGCAGCGCCCTGCCGGCCAATGCCGAGATGCGGGCCGAGGCGGCGAAGCTGTTCGACACGGCGTACTTCGAGGGGCAGGACCCGTACGGCCTGGCCGGCGCGGCCGCGGCGACCATCGTTCCGGGCTGGACCTGGGGCCCGGTCCACCTCCAGGTCAACGCGGCGCAGAACGCCGCCGGGCCGGACCTGGTCAAGGCCCTGAGCGAGGGGCAGTCGGCCGCCGAGAAGGCCGTCAAGGACCGCGGCCTGGGCCTGGCCGGCTGATGCCCGCCGCCCCCGGGACCCGGCCCGAGACCCCGGATGCGACCGCGCGGGCCGCGGGCGCCGCGCGTGTCGAGGGCGCCGCGCGTGTCGAGGGCGTCGGCCCGGGCACCGGCGCCGACGGCGGCGCGGGCGCCGGCCCGGTCGGGGCGCCCCGACCGGCAGACGCATCCCGCTCGGCAGACGCATCCCGCTCGGCGCAGCCACCGCCCGGCCCCCGCCGCACCACCGGAGGGACCGGCGCCGCTGCCGCCGGGTTCATGGCGCCCTTCTTCCTCCTCTTCGCGCTCGTGACCGTCGCCCCCATCGGGTACGCCGCCTGGCTCAGCCTCTTCCGCGAGGAGCAGTCCGGCCTCGGATTCGGCGGGACCCGGCGGGTCTTCAGCGGAATCGGGAACTACGCCGAGGCCCTGGCCGATCCCCTCTTCCTCGCCTCGTTCCGCCACGTCGCGCTCTACTGCCTGCTGTACATCCCCGTCATGGTCGGCGGCGCGCTGGTCCTCGCCCTGCTGCTGGACTCCGCCCTCGCCCGCGCCCGGCGGTTCTTCCAGATCGCCTTCTACCTGCCCCACGCAGTCCCCGGCCTGATCGCCGCGATGGTCTGGCTCTACCTCTACACACCGGGCCTCAGCCCCGTCCTCGACGTGCTCGACTCGGCCGGGCTCTCCTGGAACTTCTTCGGCCGCGACGAGGCCCTGCTGTCCGTGGTCAACATCTCGGCCTGGCAGTGGATGGGCTACAACATGATCATCTTCTTCGCCGGGCTCCAGGCCATCCCGCGCGAGACCCTGGAGGCCGCCACCATGGACGGCGCCGGAGCGCTCCGGACCGCCTTCCAGGTCAAGGTGCCGAGCATCCGGCCCACCCTCGTGCTGACCGTCCTGTTCACCTGCGTCGGCGCCGTCCAGCTCTTCGACGCCCCGCAGTTGCTCCAGCTCCGGGCCACCGAGATGGGCGAGTCCTGGTCCCCGACCATGTACATCTTCAGCGCCGCCTTCAAGGGCCACGACTACGGGCTGGCGGCCGCCGGCGCGCTGCTCTTGGCCCTGGTCGCCGCGGCCGCCTCGTACGTCGTCACCAAGCTCGGCAACCGCTGGAGGTCCGCATGACCGCCTCACTCGCCGCCGCCCGGGCATCGGGCCCGGCCCCGGGCCCTGCCCGGGGTCCTGCCCCGGCCCCGACACCCGCCCACGCCGCCCCGCCCGCGGCCCGGGCCGGCCGCGCGCGCGGCAGCGGCCTCCTCTCCCGTACCGCCGTCAACGCCGCCCTCCTGCTCGTCGCGGCGTACACCCTGATGCCCCTCGCCTGGCTGGTCCTGGCCGCCACCAAGAACCGCCGCGACCTCTTCGCCACCGATCCCTACGCCTTGGGCGACTTCAGCCTCGTCACGAACCTCGGCGAGCTCTTCGCGTACGACGACGGCATCTTCGGCCGCTGGCTCGCCAACAGCCTCCTCTACACCGTCGTCGGCTCCACCCTCTCCGCCCTCATCAGCGTGGCCTGCGGCTACGCCTTCCACGCGTACGGGTTCCGGCACAAGGAGAAGCTCTTCGGCGTCGTCCTCGCCGGGGTCCTCGTCCCCGCCACCGTGCTCCAGCTGCCGCTGTACCTGATGGCCTCGGCGGCCGGCGCCGTGAACACGTACGCGGCGTACCTGGTGCCCGCCCTGGTCAACCCCTTCGGCGTCTACCTGGCGCGGGTGTTCGCCGAGGGCTACGTCCCCGACGAGGTGCTGGCCGCCGCCCGCGTCGACGGCGCAGGTGAACTGCGGCTCTTCGCGCACGTGTCGTTCCCGATGCTGTGGCCGGGGTTTGTGACCATCTTCCTGTTCACCTTCACGGCGATCTGGAACAACTTCTACGGCGCGCTGACCATGCTCAACGACGAGCGGCTCTACCCCGTCAGTCTGGGCCTGTTCATGTGGAACCGCAGCGTCTACCAGCAGCCCGAGCTCTATCCCCTGGTGATCACCGGTTCACTCGTCGCCGTCGTCCCGCTCGTGCTGGCCTTCCTCGGCCTGCAGCGGTTCTGGCGCTCGGGTCTCACCGCAGGAGCCGTCAAGTGACCCACCGCCTCTTCCCCGCCGGGCCCGGCGCCCGGCGCCGCCCCGCCACCGTCCTCGCCATGAGCCCCGGTACCCGGGCCGCCGTCCTCAGCGGCCGCATGCTGCCCGAGCTGGTCCGGGTCGCCGATGTGGACACCGACCTGCTGCTGACCGGCTTCGAGCACGAGGAGCCCGAGCTCCGCCGCCGTCTCGCCGACGCCGAGGTGCTGTTGACCGGCTGGGGCTGCCCGCCGCTCGACGCCGAGGCCTTGGAGCGGATGCCGCGGCTGCGCGCCGTCGTGCATGCCGCCGGCAGTGTCAAACACCATGTCACGGAGGCCTGCTGGGAACGCGGGCTGCTGGTCTCCAGCGCGGCCGCCGCCAATGCCGTGCCGGTCGCCGAGTACACGCTCGCCGCGATCCTGTTCGCCAACAAACGGGTCCTGGAAGCCGCCCACGCCTACCGGGCGGCGCGCGGCCCGATCGACCTGCTGCGCCGCTACCCGGCCGTCGGCAACTACCACCGCACGGTCGGCATCGTCGGCGCCTCTCTCATCGGCCGGCGCGTGATGGAGCTGCTGCGCCCCTTCGACCTGCGCGTCCTCGTCCACGATCCGTACGCCGACCCCGGCGAGCTCGCCGCGCTGGGCGGTGAGTCCTGCGCGCTCGACGAACTGCTGCGCCGCAGCGACGTGGTGAGCCTGCACGCCCCCGCGCTCGCGCAGACCCGTCATCTGCTGGACGCGGCGCGGCTGGCCCTGATGCCGGACGGCGCCACGCTGGTCAACACCGCGCGGGGCTCCCTCGTCGACACCGCGGCGCTGACCGAGGAGCTGGTCGCGGGGCGGCTGCACGCCGTGCTCGACCACACCGAGCCCGAGGTGCTGCCGGCCGGCTCCCCGCTGTACAACCTCCCGAACGTGCTGCTCACCCCGCATGTGGCGGGATCGCTGGGCGGGGAGCTGGACCGGCTCGCGGCGACGGCGGTCGAGGAGCTGGAGCGGTACGCCCTGGGGCTGGACTTCCGCTACGCCGTGGACCGGGGCCGGCTCGCCTACTCGGCCTGAGCCCCCGCGCCCGCTCCCCCGGCCGCCAGCCGCTCCAGGTACTCCCGGCCCCGCGCGAGCTGACCCGGCAGCTCGGCGGCGCCGGGATACCAGCGCTTCTCGTACTCCCAGCAGAGCCAGCCGTCCTGCGGTACGACGGCCACCGCCTCGGCGAGCGGCAGTACCCCGGCGCCGAGCGAGAGCGGGGTGAGCTCCTGCGCCGACGCCACGTCCTTCACCTGTACGTAGCCCAGATGCGGGCCCAGCGCCCGCCGTGACCGCGCCGGCTCCTCGCCCCCGAGCCAGGTGTGCAGTACGTCCCACAGCGCGCCCGCGCCGCCCTGCCCGACCCGGTCCAGCACCCGCGCGGCGTCCGCTCCGGTCCGGTGCGAGTCGTGCGTCTCGAGCAGGATCCGGACCCCGTGCCGCTCGGCGAACGGTGCGGCGGCGGCCAGCCGGCGGACGGCGTGGGCGTCGGCCGCGGCCCCCGGCTGCCCGGCGCCGCCCGGGAACACCCGGACGTACGGGGCTTCGAGGTCTGCGGCCAGCCGGACCAGGCCGTGCAGTTCGGCGAGGACCGGCTCGTCCGCACCCGCGGCGGCCACCCGGGCATAGCCCGCGACGCCGAGGACCGCGACCCCGGCGGCGGTGAGGGCGCGCAGGGCCGCCGCCCGGTCCGCCGGCGGGCTGCCGGAGTGCAGGGGCTCCTCGGGGTGGGCGCGCAGTTCGAGGCCCTCGTAGCCGTGGCCGGCGGCGAGGGCGGCGCTCCGCTCGAGCGTGGCGCCGGGCAGGCCGAGCGTGGAGAAGGCGTACCTCACGGCCGGTTCCCCTCGGGCGGGGGCGGGGCGGTGGAGCCGCGGACGATGAGTTCGGTGGGCAGGGTGGTGATGCCGCCCGGGGGCGGCGGCTTGCGGCCGGTGACGAGCTGGGCGGCGAGTATGCCGGCCTCGCGCAGCGGTACGCGGACGGTGGTGAGGGCGGGGGCGGTGTCCACACAGACCGGGAGGTCGTCGAACCCGGCGACGGAGACGTCCTCGGGGATGCGCAGACCGGCTTCGCGCAGGGCCGCGGCCACTCCGGTGGCCACGGTGTCGTTGGCCGCGGCGACGGCGGTGAAGGGTGCTCCGCGGCGCAGCAGCTCACGGGTGGCGTCGTAACCGGCGGAGCGCTCGAACCCGGCGTGCACGGTGAGCGGGTCGCAGGCCTCGGGCAGGGCGGGATCGTGGTGTCGCAGCGCCGCGCGGTGGCCGCCGAGCCGTTCCCGGGTGGTGCTCAGCCCCGGCGGGCCGGCCACGTACGCGATGCGCCGGTGGCCGAGCGACAGCAGGTGCTCGGCGAGGCGGAAGGCCCCGCCCCGGTCGTCGAACATGACCGTGGCGACGGGCAGCGCGGGGGGCACGGGCAGCGGGGGCCGCCCGCACAGGACGACGGGGGCGCCGGCATCCGCCATCCGGGTGACGCGGGCGGCGAGGGCTGCGGTGTGCCCGGGCTCCTCGACGGCGCCGCCGGTCAGGACGACCCCGCCGGCGCGCTGGCCCTCCAGCAGGGTGAGGTAGGCGAGTTCGGCTTCGGGGGCACCCTCGGTGTTGCAGACGACGGCGAGGCGGCGCGGATCGCTGCGGCCGGCCGGGGCGAGGGCGCTCTGCAGGGATCCGGCGAGGATGCCGAAGAAGCTGTCCGCCACGTCGTGGACGAGCACGCCGACCAGGTCGGAGGTGGCGGCCGCGAGGGCGCGGGCGGGGCCGTTGGCCACGTAGCCGAGCTCTTCCACGGCCTGTTCCACGCGGGTCCGGGTGCCGCCGGCCACCGGATATCCGCCGTTGAGCACGCGCGAGACGGTCGCGGGCGACACGCCCGCGTGCGCCGCGACCTCGGCGAGAGTCACCGCCATCCTTCACCCCTCCTGCTCGTCCCGGCTCATCGTCTCATCCGGGTGTGGATCTCCATACTCCCCCAAAGAGAAAGCGCTTTCCATCACTCGAACGAGTGTTGCGCAGCGCTCGTTCTCCGTCCTAGCCTGACGGAAGTGAAAGCGCTTTCTATCGCGCTTTCCTCGGACGACGAGCCTGAAGGAGGGGACACCGTGGAGCGCAGGACGATCAAGATCGCCATGAACGGCGTGACCGGGCGGATGGGATACCGCCAGCATCTGGTCCGCTCGCTGCTCGCCCTGCGCGAGCAGGGCGGGCTGGACCTGGGCGACGGCCGGGTGCTGTGGCCCGAGCCGGTGCTGGTCGGACGCCGGGAGCCCGCCTTGCGGGCCATCGCCGAGGAGCACGGGCTGGAGCACATCAGCACGGATCTTCCCGCCGTGCTGGCCGACCCCGAGGTGGAGATCTACTTCGACGCGCAGGTCACCGGCGCCCGCGAGGCCGCGGTCCGGCAGGCCGTGGCGGCGGGCAAGCACGTGTACTGCGAGAAGCCGACGGCTCTGAGCTTCGCTTCCTCGCTGGAGCTGGCCCGCCTGGCCGCGGAGGCCGGGGTCAAGCACGGGGTGGTCCAGGACAAGCTGTTCCTCCCGGGACTGCTCAAGCTGAAGCGGCTGATCGATGGCGGCTTCTTCGGCGAGATCCTGTCGGTGCGCGGGGAGTTCGGGTACTGGGTGTTCGAGGGTGACTGGCAGCCGGCCCAGCGGCCGTCCTGGAACTACCGGGCGCAGGACGGCGGGGGCATCGTCGCCGACATGTTCCCGCACTGGGAGTACCTGCTGCACGAGCTGTTCGGCCGGGTCCGCACGGTACAGGCCCTGGCCCGTACGCACATCGGCCGCCGCTGGGACGAGGAGGGAAAGCCGTACGAGGCGACGGCGGACGACGCGGCGTACGGGGTCTTCGAGCTGGAGGGCGGCGCCGTCGCACAGATCAACTCCTCCTGGGCGGTACGGATCCACCGCGACGAGCTGGTGGAGTTCCAGGTGGACGGGACACACGGGTCGGCGGTCGCCGGGCTGCGCGGCTGCCGCATCCAGCACCGGGGGGCGACGCCCAAGCCCGTGTGGAATCCCGATCTGCCGCAGTCGGAGGCCTTCCGCGCCCAGTGGCAGGAGGTCCCGGACAACGCCCCGTTCGACAACGGCTTCAAAGCCCAGTGGGAACTGTTCCTGCGCCATGTCGTGCTCGACGAGCCCTGGCAGTGGGACCTGCTGGCCGGCGCGCGCGGAGTGCAGCTCGCCGAGCTGGGGCTGCGCTCCTCCGCGGAGGGCCGGCGGCTGCCGGTGCCGGAGGTGGTCCTGTGAGCATCCGGCTCCCGGAGGCGGACGGCGGACACCGCCTGTACCGGCCCGCCACCGATCCGCTCGCGCCGCTGGTCTGCGGTCCGGCGCGCAGCCGCAGGTTCTATGCCGCTGCGCATGTGGTGGCGGATCCGCTCGCCGCCTGCGCCGGCGGTCCGGCATCCCGGCCGGGCCCGGCGGTGGACTGGGAGGCGACGCTGGCCTTCCGGCACCGGCTGTGGGCGCAGGGCCTGGGGGTCGCGGAGGCCATGGACACGGCCCAGCGCGGGATGGGTCTGGACTGGCCGGCCGCGGCGGAGCTGATCCGCCGGTCGGCCGCCGAGGCCAGAGCGGTGGGCGGCCGGATCCTCTGCGGCGCGGGCACCGACCAGCTCGCCCCGGGCGCCGGGCACGCGCTGACGGCTATCACCGCCGCGTACGAGGAACAGCTCGCGCACGTCGAGGACTGCGGGGCGGGGGCCGTGCTGATGGCCTCCCGGGCTCTGGCGGCCGCGGCGCGCGGACCGGAGGACTATCTGGCGGTGTACGGGAGGCTGCTGCGGCAGAGCGCCCGGCCGGTCGTACTGCACTGGCTGGGTCCGATGTTCGATCCGGAGCTGGCCGGCTACTGGGGGCACGCCGATCTCGACGCGGCCACCGAGGTGTTCCTGAAGGTCGTCGCCGACCAACCGGAGAAGGTGGACGGGGTCAAGGTCTCGCTGCTGGACGCGGAGCGGGAGAGGGACATCCGGCGCAGACTCCCGCCGGGCGTGCGCTGCTACACGGGCGATGACTACCACTATCCCGAGCTGATCGCCGGGGAAGGGGCCGCGGAGCCGGGAAGCGACGCGCTGCTGGGCGTCTTCGACCCGATCGCCCCGCTGGCCGCCAGGGCCGGGACGGCCCTGGACCGGGACGACACCGCCGGTTTCCACGCGTTGCTGGATCCGACGGTGGCCCTGTCACGGCACCTGTTCGCCCCGCCGACCCGCTACTACAAGACGGGGGTGGTGCTGCTGGCCTGGCTGGCGGGGTACCAGGATCACTTCACGATGCTGGGCGGGCTCCAGTCGGCCCGGCCGCTCCCCCATCTGGCGACCGCGTACGAACAGGCGGACCTGCTGGGCCTGTTCCCCGATCCGGGGCTCGCCGAGGCGCGGATGCGCCGGCTCCTCGCGGTGTACGGGGTGGAGTCGTGAGCCGGGGGCCGGCCCCGGCCCGGTTCAGCCTGAACCAGGAGACCGTCCGCCAGTGGTCGATGCCCGAGCTGGTCGACGGGTGCCTCGCGGCCGGGGTGGGCGCGGTCGGACTGTGGCGGGATCCGGTGCGGGAGTTCGGGCTGCGCGAGACGGCGAAGCTGGTCGCCGGGGCCGGGCTGCGGGTCAGTTCGCTGTGTCGCGGCGGGTTCTTCACCGCCGCCGATCCCGTGGGGCGGGCCGCGGCCCTCGCGGACAACCGCCGGGCCGTCGAGGAGGCCGCCGAGCTGGGCGCCGAGGTGCTGGTCCTGGTTTCGGGGGGACTGCCCGACGGCGACCGGGACCTGGCGGGGGCGCGGCGGCGGATCGCCGACATCCTCGGAGAGCTCGCCCCGTGGGCCGCCGCGCACGGGATACGGCTGGGGATCGAGCCCCTGCATCCGATGTTCGCGTCAGACCGCTGTGTGGTCTCCACGCTCGGCCAGGCCCTGGACATCGCCGAGCAGTTCCCGGCGCAGCAGGTGGGAGTGGTCGCCGACTCCTATCACCTGTGGTGGGACGAGCGGCTGCCGGCCGATCTGCGCCGGGCGGGTTCGGGCGGGCGGATCGTGTCGGTCCAGGTGGCCGACTGGGTGACCCCGCTGCCGGCCGGGGTGCTGCTGGGGCGGGGGCAGTTGGGCGACGGCTGTATCGATCTGCGGGCGTTCAGGGAGCTGGCCGACGCGGCCGGCTACCGGGGCCCGGTGGAGGTGGAGATCTTCCATCCGGGGCTGTGGGCGCGCGACGGTTCCGAGGTGCTGCGGGAGGTGATCGACCGCTACCGCGAGCACGTGGCGTGAGCCGTGCCCGGAACACGCGGCCCGGTGCATTCCGAGTGGGGCAAGCGAGGGGCCGGCGTGGCCGGTCGGGATCGGACAAGGAGCATGCGATGACAGACGTGTGGAGTCGGCGCGCCTTCCTCTCCGTCGCGGGCGGGGGTGCGCTCCTGCTGGGGGCGGGCGCCGCGCGGGCGGGGGCCGCGCCGGCGGACGGGGTCCACGACGCCATGCGGGCGGTGTGGCGCGGGCTCTTCCTGGGCGGTGACATCCCCGCCGCGGCCGAGCCGTTCCGTTCGAGACTCGCCGATCTCGGCGCCCTGGCCGGCGGGTGGCGCTCCGCCATGGCTCCGGCGGCCGGCTCTCTCTGGCCCGACCTGGGGTACGCCGGCGACCCCGAGATGATGATGCAGAGCTACTACCGGCTGCGGACGATGGCCGAGGCCTACGTCCGGCCCGGGACCGGGGTCACCGGGGACGCCGGGCTGCGTTCGGCCCTGCTGACCGGGCTGGACCACCTGCACGCGGACGTCTACCACGCCGGCCGGGCGCGGTACGGGAACTGGTACTGCTGGCAGATCGGCGCCCCGCAGGCCCTGCTGGACCTGTGCGTGCTGCTGTACGCGGAGCTGCCGGCCGCTCGGGTGGCCGACTTCTGCGCGGCCGTCGACCACTTCGTCCCGGACTCGGTCGTCGGCTCGTACTCCGGGACCAGTACGGGGGCGAACCGGGTGGACCTGTGCCGGGTGCTGGCGCTGCGCGGGGTGGTCGGCGGGGACTCGGCGAAGATCGCCCTGGCGCGGGACGCGCTCGCTCCGGTGTTCCCGTACGTCACCACGGGCGACGGGCTGTACCGGGACGGGTCGTTCGTGCAGCACACCTGGGTGCCGTACACGGGGACGTACGGGGCGGTGCTGCTCGGCGGACTGGGGATGCTGTTCGCGCTGCTGAAGGGCACCGCGTGGGAGGTCACGGACCCCGGGGCGCAGATCGCCCTCGACGCGGTGGAACGGGCTTGGGCGCCCTTCCTGTTCAACGGGCTGATCATGGACTCCGTGTCGGGGCGGGCGGTGAGCCGGGGTCTGATGGTCACCGATCCGCGGCAGGTCCAGCAGGACGACCACGCCCGGGGGCATGCGGTGCTCGCCGCGATCCTGCTGCTCTCGGAGGGCGCGAGCGCGGCCGAGCGGGTGCGCTGGCGGGGGCTGGTGAAGGGCTGGATGGCCCGGGACTACTACAGCCGCCCCCTCGCGGACCCGTCCCTGGCCCTGTCCTCGCTGGCCCGCCTGGCGCGGGTCGAGGCCGACGCGTCGGTCACGGCACTGCCCGAGCCGGTCGGGCACCGGCTGTTCGCGTCCATGGACCGGGCCACGCACCGGCGGCCCGGCTGGGCGGCCTCGCTGTCCATGGCCTCGAAGCGGATCGCCCACTACGAGACGGGCAACGGGGAGAACCTGCGCGGCTGGCACACCGGCAGCGGGATGCTCTCCTGGTGGGGGGCCGGCTACGGCAACGGCCAGTATTCGGACGCCTTCTGGCCCACGGTGGACCCGTACCGGCTGCCGGGGACGACGGTGTCGCGGAAGGTGCTCGCCGACGGGGCGGGCGGCGACTGGGGGGCGTCACGGCCCGACGCGGCCTGGGTGGGCGGGACGACCGACGGGGAGTTCGCCTCCCTGGGTCAGCACCTGCGGGGCCTGGGCAGCACGCTCACCGCCCGCACGTCCTGGTTCTTCCTGGACGACACGATCGTCTGTCTGGGGGCCGGTATCCGCTGCTCGGACGGAAACGCGGTCGAGACGGTGGTCGACAACCGCAACCTGGGCGCCTCGGGGACCCATGCCCTCACCGTCGGGGGCACGGTCCAGCCGGCCGCCCTCGGCTGGTCGGCGGCCTTCCCCGCCCCCGGCTGGGCCCATCTGGCGGGCTTCGGCGGGTACGTGATGTCGGGTTCGGGCTCGTTCAGGGCCCTGCGGGAGGCGCGTACCGGCCGGTGGAGCGATATCAACCGGGGCGGCTCCACCACGGCTCTGACCCGGCGCTACCTCACCCTCTGGTACGACCACGGCAACGACCCGGCGGGAGCGGGGTACGTGCACCAGGTGCTGCCGGGGGCGACGGTGGCCCAGACCGCCGCGAGAGCCGCCTCCGGATGGCTGTCCGTACTCGCCAACTCGGATACGGCCCAAGGGGTCCGGGTGCCCTCGCTGGGCTTCACCGGGGTCAACTTCTGGCAGGCCGGATCGGCCGGTCCGCTGGAGGCGGGAGCACCTTGTTCGGTGACGGTGCGGGAGAGGCCGGACGGCACGGCCGCGCTCTGCGTCGCGGACCCGGCCCGGGCCCTGGCCTCGCTGAGCGTGGTGTGGAACCGCCCCGTCGCCGCGGTGATCTCCCGCCCGCCGAGCCTGGTCGCGGAGGCCACGGGCGCACGGCTGCGGCTCGATTTCGGGAACCTCACCGCGGCGGCGGGCGCCGGCCAGCAGGTGGTGGTCCGGCTGGGGTGAGGCGTCAAGCGTGACATAGCGTGCCCTCCATGGATCAGGAGTACATGGCCGGGGACGGGACCGGCGAGGACGCGGGCGCGGGCAGGCGGCGGTTTCTCGCGATCGCGACGGGAGCGGCCACCGCCGCCGGGCTCGGCGCCGTTGCCGGCTGCGGGAACGGCACCACCGGCGGGGCGGCGGCGAAGGGCGACGGCAAGGGCGCGACGCCCGGCGCGACGGCGGGCAAGGGCGGGCCGGCCGGTTTCGACGTCAGGGCCGAGAACGCCAAGCCGGGGCATGCCGATTGGCGTGTGACCAAGGCCGGGGCGGCCCGGGCCATCGAGGGCTTCGCCGACAAGGTCAGCGTCCTGTCCGGCGAGTCCTTCGGCCTGCACGTGTCCACCACCGCGCCCCGCTTCACCGTCTCCGCCTACCGGATGGGCTGGTACGGCGGCGCCCGGGCCCGACTGGTGTGGCGGTCCGAGGCGCTGCCCGGCGTGCGCCAGCCCGAGCACACGGTGGATTCCGCGACCCGCATGGTCCGTGCCCGGTGGCCCCGTACGACCACCGTCGAGACCAAGGACTGGCCTGAGGGGTGCTACCTGCTGCGGCTCGACGCACAGGGCGGCGAGGGCCAGCGCTTCGTCCCGGTCACCGTCCGCTCGGCGGCGGGCGCCGGCCGTACGGTCGTGGTGAACGCGGTGGCGACCTGGCAGGCGTACAACCGCTGGGGCGGCTACGGCAGCTACGACGGCCCCAGCGGCGGCTACGCCTCGCGCTCCCTCTGCGTCACCTTCGACCGGCCGTACGAGTACGACGACGGCGCCGGCCTGTTCCTCGTGTACGAGGCCCCGCTGCTCGCCCTCGCCGAGCGGCTCGGCATACCCCTGGCCTACGCGACGACCACCGATGTCGCGCGGGAGAAGCGGCTGCTGGAAGGGGCCGCGGCGGTCCTCTCCCTCGGCCACGACGAGTACTGGTCGCCCGAGCAGCGGGCCCACTTCACCGCCGCCCGGGATGCCGGGACCAACATCGCGGTCCTCGGCGCGAACTGCTGCTTCCGCCGGATCCGGCTGGAGCCCTCCGACCTCGGGCCGGACCGTACGGTGGTCTGCTACAAGTCCGCCTACGACCAGGACCCCGGGTTCAAGCGCGGCCAGCCGGCCACCGTCGACTTCCGCTCGGCGCCCGGTGCCGATCCGGAGAGCTCGCTGCTCGGCGTGATCTACGACGGCTACCCGGTGGACGCCCCGTACGTGGTGACCCACCCCGGCCACTGGCTGTTCGAGGGCACCGGCGTGAAGGCCGGCGACCACTTCCCCCACCTGGTGGGGGTGGAGTACGACAAGGTCGACACCGGGTTCCCGACGCCCCGGCCGATCGAGATACTGGCCCACTCCCCCGTGGTGTGCGAGGGCCGGCCCAGCCACCAGGACACGGCGTACTACACGGTTCCCAGCGGCGCGGGCGTCTTCGCGACCGGGACCATGCGGTGGGTGGAAGCCCTGGACGCCACGGGCGACGGCCGCAGCGGTGCCAACCACGGCCTCGACGCGAAGGCCGGCGCACTGACCACCCGGGTGACGGAGAACGTGCTGCGGGCGTTCGCCGCGGGCCCGGCCGGGCGCGCACACCCCGCGCAGGACAATGTCAAGGCGGTGTACGGGGGTTAGGATCGTGATCACGGCATCGCGTGTCGGTCACCGACCGGGTGAGGCATGGAGGTGCCCGTGATGTGCCTTGCGGAGGCATTCACTCATGTCAGTACAGCTGAACCACACGATCGTCCCTTCCCGGAACAACCGGGAAGCCGCCGCATTCCTGGCGGACGTCCTCGGCCTTGAGGTCGGGACCGAGTGGGGCCCCTTCGTCCCCGTCGACACCGCCAACGGCGTCACCCTCGACTTCGCGACCGTCCCGGCCGAGTCCCTCACCGTCCAGCACTACGCGTTCCTCGTGTCCGAGGAGGAATTCGACGTGTCGTTCGGGAGGATCCGGGCGGGCGGGATCCCGTACTTCGCCGACCCCCACATGAAGCGGCCCGGGGAGATCAACCACAACGACGGCGGCCGCGGCGTCTACTTCCTGGACCCCTCGGGCCACGGGATGGAGATCATCACCCGCCCGTACGGCTACCAGGAGCCCAGCGCCGGCTAGGCCGGGTCTTTCGGATGCGTCCGCCTCCCGCTCACTTCCCGTCGAGCGGGAGGTAGACGATGTTCGGCGCGCCGGTGGCCGGATGGAGGCCGATCCGGGTGCGGACCCCGTACACCTCGGCCAGCAGGTCCTCGGTCAGCACCTGCGAGGGTGTCCCCGAGGCCGCCACCCGGCCGCCCGCCAGCACGTACAGGCGGTCGCAGTACGAGGCCGCCAGGTTGAGGTCGTGCAGGACGAGCAGCGCGGTGGCGGGCAGCGCGCGGACCAGGGCGAGGACCTCCAGCTGGTAGCGGATGTCCAGGTGGTTCGTCGGCTCGTCGAGGGCCAGGAGGCCCGGCTCCTGGACGAGGGCGCGGGCCACCAGGGCGCGCTGGCGCTCCCCGCCGGAGAGTTCGTCGTGGCGCCGGCCCGCGAACCCGCCCGCACCGACGGTCTCCAGGGCCTCGGCGACGCGCCGGTCGTCCTCCGGGCCGTCCTGCTCCCAGAACCGCTTGTGCGGGCTGCGCCCCATCGCGACCACCTCGCGGACGGTCAGCCCGAAGGTCCCCGCCGCTTCCTGGGGGACGACCGCCACCCGCCGGGCCCGCTCCTTGGCGCCCAGCCGCGCCGCGTCCGCGCCGTCCAGCAGCACCCGGCCGGCGGTGGGCCGCAGGGTCCCGTAGACGCAGCGCAGCAGCGTGGTCTTGCCGCTGCCGTTGGGGCCGACCACGCCGACCGTCTCGCCGGGCCGGGCGGTGAGGTCGACTCCGTGGAGCAGCGTGTGCCCGTCGGTCGCGTAGCGCACGGCCTCGACGGCGAGGTCCACCGGCTGCGGCCCGCTCATCCCGCCACCCCCTCGACCCGGGTGGAGCGGCGCAGCATCCACAGGAAGAAGGGCCCTCCGACGAGTGCGGTGACCACGCCGACCGGTATCTCCTCGGGTGCCGCGGCCGTACGGGCGACCAGGTCGGCCAGGGTCAGGAACACGGCCCCGCCCAGCGCGGCCACGGGCAGCAGCGCCCGGTGCCCGGCGCCGACGACCATCCGGGCGGCGTGCGGGACCATCAGCCCGACGAAGCCGATGGCGCCGCTGTAGGCGACGAGCACACCGATGACGAGGGAGGTGAGGACGAAGACCGCCGCGCGGAAGCGCCCGGTGTCCAGGCCGAGGGTCCTCGCGCCCTCCTCCCCCGCGAGGAGCAGGTCGAGCGGCCGGGCGAGCGCGGTCAGCAGGGCGGTGCCGACGAGCAGCGCGGCGCCGGGCAGGGCGAGTTCACCCCAGCGGGCGCCGCCCAGGCCGCCCAGGGTCCAGAACAGGACGGACCGGATCTGGTCGGGGTGCGCGGCGAGCACCAGCACCAGGCTGGTGAGCGCGGAGAGGATGTACTGGACGGCGACCCCGGCGAGGATCAGCCGCCCCGTGGTCATGGTGCCGCCGCGCCGGGCCATGGCGTAGACGGCGACGAGCGCGCCCATCGACCCCGCGAACGCGGCGGCCGGCACGCCCAGAGCGCCGATCGCGCCGAGGGCGCCCCCCGTGGCCGCGGCTCCCGCGCCGAGCACGATGACGAGGACGGCGCCCAGCGAGGCCCCGGAGGAGGCCCCCAGCAGGAACGGATCGGCGAGCTGGTTGCGTACGAGGGCCTGCAGGACGGTGCCCGCCACGGCGAGCCCGGCTCCCACGACCGCGCCGAGCAGCAGCCGCGGCATCCGCACGTCCCACACGATGGAGGCGAACGCCCCGGTGCGCTGCCCGGGGCCGCCGAGCACGATGTCCAGGACCCGGCCGGGGGCGATCCGTACCGGCCCCAGGGCCAGGCCCGCGACGGCGGAGGCGAGGAGCGCCACCGCGAGCAGGCCGAGGACGAGCGGCATGCGGGGGCGGCTCACGCGGTGTCGGGGTGGAGCTGGCGGCCCAGGGACTCGACGGCGTCGGCGACGCGGACGCCGAGGACGGCCGAGGACAGGGGCAGCACCACGAACCGCTTGTTCTTGATCGCGGGAACCTCGGCCAGTGCCGGATCGTTCAACAGGCGCTGCTTCTTGGCTTCGACGGTGGTGCCGCCGTAGTCGTAGATGAGGACGACCTCGGGCCGCCGCTCGATGACCTTCTCCCACGACACGTCGCCGAAGGTGTCCTTGAGGTCGGCGAAGCTGTTCGTCCCGCCCGCCAGCGAGACGATCTCGTTGCCGATGCCGCCTCCTCCGGAGGTGAAGGCGGTGCCCTCGCCCGAGTCGTAGACGAAGACGGCCGGCCTGGCCTTGTCCTTGACCCGGGCGGTGACGGCGTCGATCCGGCGCTGCTCGTCCTCGATGAGGCGCGCGCCGCGCTCGGGTACGCCGAAGGTGCGCGCGACCTCGGTGATCTCGGTCTTCAGCTGTTCGATGCCTACGGGGCCGGTGCTGCAGTACTCCACGCTCAGCCGGGAGTTGATGCCGGCCTTGGCGAGTCCCTCCCGGTCGCGGCCCTGCGCCTTGTCGAAGGCGCTCGCGTAGCCGCCGTAGACGAAGTCCGGGTCGGCGCCGAGGAGGACCTCCTTGGAGGGGTACTCCTTGGCCAGCACCTTGATCTTGTCGTAGGCGGGCCGGTAGGCGGGCAGCACCGCGTCGTCGAGGTAGGCCGTCGCGGCCATCCGGTCCTGGAGCCCGAGGGCCAGCAGGATCTCGGTGGCGTGCTGGTTCATGGTGACAGCCCGCCGCGGCGGGGCCTGGTAGGTGCTGCTGACACCGCAGTTGGTGACGGTGTACGGGAACCCCGGCGCACCGGCCGCGTCCGCGGCCCCGCCCTCCGCCGGGGGCGGACCGCCGCAGGCGGCCAGGGATATCAGGAGCGCGATCGGCACGAGTGCGCGCAGAACGGCGCGGGAACGCGGCATGGCGAAGCCTCTCCGGGGGATCCTCGTCCCCTGGTCGACGTGAAGAGGCGGTGCGTCAGTGTCTGACTCCCGGTCCCCGAGCGGGCACCGGTCACAGTGGCGGGACCGCACCGGATTCGCACCGGTTTCCTGTCCTGCACCGCCTGGGGTGGTTCGCCCCAGTCTGCCAGACGGCCTCGAAACGCCGTCGGGCCCGCCCCCGTGGAGGGGACGGGCCCGACGCCGCGTACTGCTTGCAGGGGCGGCAGGATTCGAACCTGCGGCATCTGGTTTTGGAGACCAGCGCTCTGACCAGCTGAGCTACACCCCTTCGGTGAGGGAAACTCTGACATGGAGCGCCGCCGGGATCCAAATGGATTAGCGGGTCAAGCGGGTGGGAGTTCGGCCCGCGTGTGGGCGCCGTTGGTCCGGAGCCACTCGATCAGGGCCTCGTTCCCGCTGGTCAGGGCGGCATCCAGCGGGGTCGCGTCACCGTATCCGATCCAGTCGACGTCCACTCGATCGGACAGGAGGTACCGGGCGGTGGAGAGTTGACCTCCGTGGCAGGCGGACCAGAAGGCGCCGGTGCGTTCGTCCGCGGGCGGGGGGCCGGCGGCGAGGAACTCCGTGACGCGGTCGAGCAGTCCGAGGGCGGCGGCCTCGTGGAGGTCGGGGCGGGCGCCGAGTTCGAGGAGGCGGTGGGCGGCCCGCCACTGGCCGAAGCCGCACGCGTCGGCGAGCGGGGTGCCGCCGCCGATGACCGCGCCCGGCGCCTCGATGTCGGCTCCGGCGGCGACGAGGGCGTCGACGGCCTCCACGTCGTCGTTGCTGGCCGCCCAATGCAGCGGGGTCTCCGCGTGGGCCCCGACGAACCGGGCCGCCGGGTCGGCCCCGGCGGCGACCAGCGTACGGATGACCCGCGCGGTCCGCGGCCGGTGGCCGGGCCAGTCCGTGGCGATGTGCAGCAGGCTGCGCTCGCCGGCGCCCGCACACCGTTTGACGATGCGGCCGACCGCGAGCCCGGGGTGCGCCTCCAGCAGCCGCCGCAGCCCGGGTACGTCACCGCCCTCGATCGCGGCCGTGACGGCGGCGGCGAGCGGATCGCCGGCATCGAGGATCAAGGGCGGAGCGGCAGACGGGGTCGGCACGGGCGGCGGCCTCCTTCCGTGGGTCGGGTCCCAGGCTACGAGGCCCGGGCGGCTCCGGCGTGACGATCCCGCTCCCGGCGGCCCCGCCGACGGCCTCGGCACCGAGCGTCCCGTCGGACAACCCGGTCGGCCCGAGTTTGGAACGCCCCCTTGACCCCATCTGGTCCAGACCAATAGTTTCCGGCATGCACCGCGCACGCGTCCCGCACCGCTCCCGCCTCCGCAAAGGAAGCCCATGCGCCGCAGCATGCCCGGCAGGCTGGCCGTCGCCGCCTGTTCCCTCGCCCTGCTCACCGCTCTCGCACCCGCCGCCGCCGCGCAGGCCGACGGCGGGCACGACCGCTCCTACAAGCGGGTCGGGTACTTCACCCAATGGGGCGTCTACGGACGGGACTTCCAGGTCCAGGACCTCGAAGCGAGCGGCACCGCCGGAAAGCTCACCCATGTCAACTACGCCTTCGGCAACATCAACGCGGAGGGCAAGTGCTTCACCGGCAACGTGCCGGGCGAGGCCGACGCCTGGGCCGACTACGTGCGCCCGCTCGACGCCGCGAACTCCGTCGACGGGGTCGCCGACAGCGCGGAGCAGCCGCTCGCCGGGAACTTCAACCAGCTGCGCGAGCTCAAGGCCAAGCACCCGGGCCTCAAGGTCCTCCTCTCGCTGGGCGGTTGGAGCTGGTCCACGCACTTCTCGGACGCCGCGCTCACGCCCGCCTCCCGCAAGGCCCTCGTCCAGTCCTGCATCGACCTCTACATCAAGGGCAACCTGCCGCAGGACGGCGCCCGCGGCGGCGCGGGCGCGGCGGCCGGCCTCTTCGACGGGATCGACCTCGACTGGGAGTGGCCGGGCTCGGCCGGTGACACGGACACCACGTACCGCCCCGAGGACAAGCAGAACTTCGCGGCCCTGGTGAAGGAGTTCCGCACACAGCTCGACGCGTACGCACGAAGCCGGCAGCGGAAGGAGAAGTACGAGCTGACGGCGTTCGTCCCGACCGCCCCCGCCAAGATCGACGCGGGCTTCGACGTCCGCCGCATCATGCGCGACCTCGACTTCGTGAACCTCCAGGGATACGACTTCCACGTCTCCGGCGAGCCGACCACCGCCCAGCAGTCCGCGCTTCGCGCCCGCGGGGACTTCAGCGCGGCCGGCACGGTGGAGGCCTGGCGCCACCGCGGGGCGCCGGCCGGCAAGCTGGTGATGGGCATGCCGTTCTACGGGCAGGGCTGGACGGGAGTCAGCGGCGGCGGGGACGGGATGGGCCGGCCGGCGACCGGCCCGGCGCCCGCGACCTGGGCGGCCGGATACGAGGACTACAAGGCGCTGAAGAAGCTCGCCGATTCGGGCACCTACCAGCTCCACCGCGACCGCCGGGGCGGCCACGCCTGGCTCTTCGACGGCAGCACGCTGTGGACGTACGACGACCCGCAGGTGCTGCGGGCCAAGACGGAGTACGTCCGCGAGAACGGCCTGGGCGGCGCGATGTTCTGGTCCCTGGACGGGGACACCGCCGACGGCGAGCTGATGACGGCCGTCGACCGGGGCCTGCGCGGCCGCTGACGGCCGGGCCACCGGCCCCGGGACCCACCAGACCGGCGCCGCCGGGCCGCGGAAACCGACCCGGCCCGGCGGTGTCCCACCACGTGCGCCCCTGCCGCCGTGGAGTCACGGCGGCAGGGGCGCGGACTGGGGGACTCCTCCCCGAGGGGCGGCCGCGGACCCCGCTAGGCCGTGTCTTTCGGATCAGGCCGGGTCAGCCCGCGGTGTCTGGCGCTGTGCATCGCAAGGCCGAGGAGGAAGCCGACGTGGTGTGTCGGCGACCGACGAGAACGCCGCGAGGCGCGGTGCCAGACGCCGCGGGCCCGGCATGATCCGAAAGACACGGCTTAGCCTCACCCCATGACTTCCGAAACGATCACCGTGGCAGCATCCGGCACCTGGCGGCTCGGCGACCTCGCCGTCCGCCGGGTCGGTTTCGGCGCCATGCGCCTGACGCACCTGGCCGACGGCTCCCCCACCGACCGCGAGCGGATGGTCTCCGTACTGCGCCTGGCCGTCGAACGCGGCGTGAACCACATCGACACCGCCTCCTTCTACTTCTCCCCCACGCGCTCGGCCAACGAGCTGATCAACCGCGCGCTGGCCCCCTACGGCGACGACCTGGTCATCACCACGAAGGTCGGACCGGGCCGCGACTTCGCCGGCCAGTGGTGGTGGGCCACGCCCGAGCAGTTGCGCGGGCAGGTGGAGGAGAACCTGCGCCAGCTGGGCCGCGACCACTTGGACGTGGTGAACCTGCGGATTCCGCGCCGGGAGACCACGGGGTCGATCGCCGAGCACTTCGGTGCGCTGGCCGAGCTGCGCGCGGCCGGGCTCGTCCGCCACCTCGGCCTGTCCAACGTACGGCCCGACCACCTGGCCGAGGCCCGGGCCATCGCCCCCGTCGTCTGCGTGCAGAACCCGTACGGGATCGGCTCCCCGGCCGAGGACCACGCCTTCCTCGACGCCTGCGGGCAGGAGGGCATCGCCTTCGTGCCGTTCTTCGCGATCGCCGGCGCGGGCAAGGAGGCCGGGGTGGTGGTCGCGCAGGAGACCGAGCAGGTGCGGGCCGTCGCCGAGGCGCACGGCGTGTCGGCGGCGCAGGTGCGGCTCGCCTGGACCCTGAACCGCGGCCCGCACGTGCTCGCCATCCCCGGTACCGGCAACCCCGGCCACCTCGTCGAGAACATCGCCGCCGGAGCGCTGCGGCTGTCCCCGGAGGAGATGGCACTCCTCGAGGCCGCCTAGGGGGTGTTCTCACGGGCGCGGTGGGCGGCCGCCAGGGCTGCCGTTTCGGGGAACGCGGGGACACGGCCCGTGCCGCCCCGGCCGGAGACCGAGAGGGAGGCCGCCGCCATGCCGTACGCGACGGCGTCGGCCAGGCCGTCGCCCAGGGCCAGCCGCGCCGTGGCGGTGCCGGTGAAGCAGTCCCCGGCGCCGGTCGCGTCCACCGGACGGGGGTTGAGGGGCACGGGGTGGTACTCGGCCCGCGTGCCGTCGTCGAGCAGCAGCCGGTCGGCGCCCGCCGTGACCACGACGGTACGGGCGCCCAGGGCCCGGTAGCGGGCGGCCGCGGCGCGCGGATCGGCGGTGCCGACCAGGGCCTCGGCGTCGGCCGGGCAGGAGGTCTTGAGCAGCCCGGTCAGCGGGGCGATACGGGCCAGCAGCTCGCGCGCCTCGGCCCGACCGGTCAGGCGGGGGCGGTAGTTGGGATCGTACGAGACGTGCCCGCCCGCCCCGCGCACGGTCTCGGCGGCGGCCACCACCGCCTCGCGGCTGCTCGGGGACAGCGCGCCCGTGATCCCGCTGGTGACGAGGGCCTTCGTGCCGGTCAGCAGGGACCGCCAGGACTCGACGTGCCGGGTGGAGAGGGTGGAACCGGCGCTGTGGGTGCGCCAGTAGACGAAGGCCCGGTCGCCCTCGGTGTCGGAGGCGAGCAGGTAGGCGCCGTTGGGGCGCCGGGCGCGGCGTACGTGGGAGACGTCCACGCCGAGAGCGGCCGCGCGGCGCAGCAGCGGGACGCTGAGCTCGTCGTCGCCGACGACGGCGAGCAGGGCGGTCCGGGCCCCGGCGGCGGCGGCCGCGGCCGCCGCGTTGAGGGCGTCGCCGGAGTAGGAGATGCGGGCCGGGGTGCCGTCGGCGGCCTCCCGCAGGGCGGTGTCGGCGTGGACCTCGACGAGGACCTCGCCGAGGACGAGGACGTCATAGCCGGTGTCGCGGCCGGGGCCGCGGCCGGGGTCGCGGCCGGGGTCGCGGCCGGGGCCGCGGCCGGGGCCGCGGCCGGGGTCGTGACCGGCGTCGCGGCCGGTACGGGGTGCGGGCGGCATCCTCAGCGCCCCGCCGCTGCGCAGCCGGTGCAGCAGGGCCGGGCCAGCGCCGCGAAGACGGCGGCCAGCTCGCCCGGATCGTCGGGCAGGCCGCTGCCGATGCCGACGGCGGCCGCCCCGGCGGCGAGCCATTCCCCGACCTCGGCGGGCCGGATGCCGCCGGTCGGTATGAACAGCCCCCCGGGCAGTACCGCCGTGAGGGAGCGGATGAACCGCGGGCCGCCGACGTGCGCCGGAAACACCTTCGCGGCGCCCGCGGACCGGATGGCGGAGGCGATCTCGCCGGGGGTGAACCCGCCTTCGACGAAGACGGCCCCGCGCCGGTCGGCGACCGCCCGGACCTCGGGGGCCGGGTAGGGGGAGATCAGGAAGGCCGCGCCCGCGTCGAGGGCGGTCTCGGCCTGACCGGCGTCGGTGACGGTGCCGACGCCGATCAGGGCGGACCGGCCGTGCGCGTCGGCGAGCGGGGCGGTCCGCGCGACGGCCTCGGCCCAGCCGGGGGTGGAGGTGGTCAGCTCGACCACCCGGCAGCCGGCGGCCAGCAGGGCGGCGGTCCGGCGGACGGCTTCTGCGGCATCGGTATCGCGCAGGACCGGCAGCAGGCGCTGCGCCGCCATCGCGTCGTACGGGTGGCAGGACAAAGGATCCCTCCCTCTCCATCTGTTCCGCTCTCCCACGCCCCACTTGTTCCACGTAGTGGAACGCAGTACCGTGTAGCGGAACCACTTTCGCAGACCATACCCCCACCCGCCCTGCCCTGGGAGAGCGCATGCCCGACGACGGGCCCACGATGGACGCGGCCGCCGGCCCCGCGCGCGGCGGCCGGACCTCGGCGGCCGGCACCGCGCTGGAGAAGTCGATGCGGATCCTGGAGGCCGTGGCCGCGCCGGGCGGGCCGCACCGGCTCACCGATGTGGCGGCGGCCGCGGCCGTGCCGAAGTCGAGCGCGTTCCGGATCCTCACCTCGCTGACCGAGCAGGGATTCGTACGCTCGGAAAGCGGATCGCGCCACGGGGTCGGGGCCCGGCTGCGCGCGCTGTCCGCCCTGGTCAGCGGCGGCGAGCCGCACAGCATCGGGCGAATCCTCGGCGAGCTCCGCGAGGCGGTCGGCCAGACGGTCCACCTGGCCCTGCACAGCGGGGAGACGCTCACCTACATCCGGAAGCTGGAGAGCGACCAGCCGTTCCGGACGGCCTCCCGCGTCGGGATGCGGATGCCGCTGCACAGCACCGCGATCGGCAAGAGCATCCTGGCGCAGCTGCCCGAGGAGGAGGTGCGGGCGCTGATCGCGAGTGCGGGACTGGCGCCCCGCACACCGAGGACGCTGACCAGCCCGGAGGCCCTGCTGGCGGAGCTGGAGGAGGTCCGGACCCGGGGCTTCGCCGTGGACGACGAGGAGAACGAGCCGACGATCCGGTGCATCGGCGCCGCCGTCCTCGGCCCGCAGGGCCGCCCGATCGGCGGGGTCAGCGTCACCACGGTCACCTTGCTGGTCTCGCGCGAGGAGATCGAGACGTACGCCCCGGCCCTGCGCAGGGCCACGGAGGCGCTCGCTCCGCTGCTGTGAAACAGTGGCGCGGCGCCCCCGCGCAGCCTCCGGAAGAAATTTCTTCGGGTTCTTCTTCCGGATAACCGTTATCCGGGCCCTGTTCGACGGTCTCCCAGGTATCGGGCATCATCGACCGCCGGTACGGACAGGGAACCTCACATGACTACACAGCACACGGCAGCGCTGGTGGCAGCCGCCCGCGCGGGCGATTCCCGCGCGCAGGACGAGCTGGTCGGCACCTACCTGCCGCTCGTCTACAACATCGTCGGGCGCGCTCTGAACGGCTCCGTCGACGTGGACGACGTGGTGCAGGACACCATGCTGCGGGCGCTCGACGGGCTGGGCACCCTGCGGTCGGACGAGAGTTTCCGTTCCTGGCTGGTCGCGATCGCCATGAACCGGGTGCGGGCGCACTGGCAGGCGCGGCACAGCGCCCCCGGCGAGAGCGGGCTCGAAGCCGCCTGGGAACTGGCCGATCCGGGCGCCGACTTCGTGGACCTGACGGTGCTGCGGCTCCAGCTCGAAGGCCAGCAGCGGGAGACGGCCCGCGCCACCCGTTGGCTGGAGACCGACGACCGGGCGCTGCTGTCGCTGTGGTGGCTGGAATGCGCCGGCGAGCTGACGCGCGCGGAGGTGGCCGCGGCCCTCGAACTGTCCCCGCAGCACACGGCGGTGCGGGTGCAGCGGATGAAGGCGCAGCTGGAGTCGGCCCGGGTGGTGGAGCGGGCGCTGGGCGCGCAGCCGCCGTGCGAGGGGCTGCGCGCGGTGACGGGGGCCTGGGACGGGGTGCCGTCGACGCTGTGGCGCAAGCGAATAGCCCGGCACGCGCGTGAGTGCCTGCGGTGCGCGGGGCTGTGGAGCGGACTGCTCCCGGCGGAGGGGCTGCTGGCGGGCCTGGCCCTGGTTCCGGTCTCGATGGCGCTGCTGGCGGGCATACGGTCGGCCGCGGCCGCCGGCTACGTCCCGGCGGGCGCGGACTTCGCCCCGGCCGACGCTGCCTACGCCTACGACGACGGCGCGGGCTCGGGCGGTCAGGCGTACTCCCCCGACGGCGGCGAGGGCTTCGAAAGCCCGGCCTTCGACGGCTCGGCCTTCGACGGCCCCGGCTTCGCCGGAGCGGACGCCTCCGACGCCGCGACGCAGCTCACCCCAACGGTCTCGGCCCAGGGCGGCACACCGGACGCCACCCCCGGCGGCGGCCGCAGCGCCCTGCGCAAGCGCCGCCAGAGCCGCCGGCGCGCTGTCGGCGGCGCGGTGCTCGCCGCGTGCGTCGCGGGCGGCGGGCTCGCGTACCTCGGCGGTTTCCCCGGCTCCGACGACAAGGACACCGGCGCCGCACCCGCCGCCCCGCTGTCCGCGCTGTCCGCCCCCGACGCCTCCGTGTCCCCCTCGGACTCGGCCTCGCCCTCCGCTTCGGCCTCGCCGTCCCCCTCCGCCTCGGCCTCCGCCTCACCGAGCCCGTCCGCCGCGAGCCCGACACCGAGCGCCACCCCGACCAAGTCCACGGCGCCGGCTCCGCGCCCGTCGGCGCCCGCTCCGGGACCCGCCCCGACCGGGGTCGCCGGACAGGTCATCGCGCTCGTGAACTCCGAGCGCGCGGCGGCGGGCTGCGGCCCCCTGAAGGAGGACCCGAAGCTGCAGTCCGCCGCCCAGGGGCACTCCGACGACATGGCGGCCCGGGACTTCTTCGACCACACCAACCCCGACGGCGCCGACCCGGGCAAGCGGACGACGGCCGCCGGGTACCGCTGGTCCACGTACGGGGAGAACATCGCCCGGGGCCAGCAGACCGCGGCCTCGGTCATGGACTCGTGGATGAAGAGCCCGGGCCACCGCGCCAACATCCTCAACTGCTCCTTCAAGGACATCGGCGTCGGCATCCACCAGGGCCCGGGCGGCCCGTGGTGGACGCAGAACTTCGGCGCCAAGATGTGATCCGGACGCCCCGCCCGCGCCGCGGGCCCCGCATGCTTCAAACCTCGTGCAGGATGGAGTCTGGGGCCGAAAAGGCTGATCAGAGCGGACAGCGGGCGGGCGAACGGACGGAGCAGGGCGCATGGCGAGGAAAGAGCTCCGTCCGCACCAGCGCGAGGCGGTCGACGCGGTGCTCCGCGCACTCGAACTGCCCGCCGGCGGCCGGGTGCCCGGGGCCGGGCTGCGCACCCAGGTGATCATGGCCACCGGCTCCGGCAAGTCCCTGGTCGCCGTGCGCTCGGCCGAGGAGCTGCGGGCCGCCCGGGTGCTGGTCCTCGTACCCTCGCTGGACCTCCTCGTACAGACGGCGGCGGCCTGGCGCGAGGGCGGGCGGACCGGCCGCGCCCTCGCGGTGTGCTCCCTGCGGCCCGCGGACGCGGGCATGCCGGCCACGACCGACCCGGCCGAACTGGCCCGCCGGGCCGGCCCGTCGGCGGACCGGGTGACGGTCTACGCCACGTACGCCTCACTGGGCCTGGGCACGATCGAGCAGGCCCATCTCGCCGGCCTGCCCGGCTGGGACCTGATCGTGGTCGACGAGGCGCACCGTACGTCCGGGCGGATCGGGAAGCCCTGGGGCGTGGTGCACGACAACACCCGCATCCCCTCCCTGCGCCGGCTGTACATGACGGCCACGCCCCGGGTCTGGCAGGACGGCGCGGAGGAGGACGGGGAGGGCGGCTCCGGGCGGGGCGAGCTCGTCGCGTCGATGGAGGACGATCCCGACGGGCCCTTCGGCGCGCGCTGCCACACGCTGACCCTGGCGGAGGCCGTCGACCGCGGCATCTGCGCCCCCTACCGGGTGGTGTGCGTGGACGTCAGCGATCCGGGGTTCCAGGCGGCCGTGCTGCTGGGCGCGGACGCGCGCTCCGACGCCGTGCGCGGGTCGCGGCTGGCGGCCCTGCAGGCGGCGCTGGTGAAGGCGGCCGCCGACCAGGGGTTCGGGCGGACCCTCGTCTTCCACCACCTGACCCGGGAGGCCGAGGCGTTCGCGGCCGGGCTGCCGGCGGTGGCGCAGCGGCTGCGGGCCGGGAGCGGGGAATCCGGGCCCGGCTACCCCCGTACGGTGTGGGCGGACTGGCTGTGCGGGCAGCACACGGCGGCGCACCGGCGGCGGGTGCTGGCGGATTTCGCGGCGGACGGGGTGGCCGACAAGGCCTTCCTCGGCAGTGTCCGGGTGCTGGGGGAGGGCGTGGACACCAAGGAGTGCGATTCCGTCTTCTGGGCCGACGTACGCGGTTCCATGCCGGACCTGGTCCAGGCCGTCGGGCGCGCGCTGCGCATCCGCCCCGGCGAGGGGAAGGTCGCCTCGCTGGTGGTGCCCGTGCTGCTGGGGCCGGGCGAGACGGCCGAGTCGATGCTGACCTCGCGCGCTTACGGGGACCTCGCGCGGCTGCTGGAGGCGCTGCGGGCGCACGACACCCGGCTGGTCGAATCGCTCGCCGAGCCGCAGGCCCCGAGCCGGCCGCGGGCGCAGTCCCTCGGCGAGGCGGTGGCCGGGGCCGGGATGCGGACGGGGGCGCAGGCCCTGCTGAGCTTCTCCACGCCGAGGGATCCGGCGCTGCTGGCGGCGTTCATCCGGCTGCGGGTGCTGCACCCGGAGCGCGAGAACTGGCGGCGCGGAATCGAGGCCGCCCGGATCTACGCGTCCCGGGCCGGGGACCTGCGGGTTCCGTTCGCGTTCAAGGTCCCGGCCGGGGCGCACACGCACCCCCGGGCCGCCGCGGAGCCCGCTGCCGAGGGCTGGCCGCCCGGGCTGGCCCGGTTCCCGCTCGGCCAGTGGATCGCGGACGCGCGGCGCACCCGCCGCCGGGGCGCCCTCGGCCGGGAGCGGGTCGCGCAGCTCGACGCGCTCGGCATGGTGTGGAGCCACTTCGACGTGGCGTACGAGGAGGGGCTCGCGGCGGCCCGCGGCTGGGCGGCGGAGCACGGCCACCTGCTGCCGCCGGCGGAGGCCACCTGGCGCGGCGCGCCGGTCGGGGTGTGGGTCAAGAACCAGCGTGCCGCCGCCCGGCGCGAGGGGCCCGGCGCCCTGCCGGAGGAGCGCCGGGAGGCCCTGGAGGCCATCGACGCGTCCTGGTGCCCGGCCTGGGAGATCTCCTGGCAGCGCGCCTTCCACCTGACCCGCGTCCACCTCGACGCGGGCGGCCGGCTGCCGCTCGCCCCCGACGAGGTGATCGTCCAGGGCGAGGACCTGGGCCGGTGGGTGCGCAGCCAGCGGCTGGCCTGGGAGCAGCTGACCTGGGCGCAGCGCTGGCTGCTGGAGCACACGCTCGGGGTGACGGCGGCGGGCCCGGCCGAGCGCCCTCGGCCGCGGCGCACGCAAGCCGAGAAGTGGGCGGAACACCTGGCCGCGGCCCGCCAGTTCCACACCCGCGAGCGCCATCTGCGGGTCCCGCGCACCCACGTGGAGCGGCTCGGCGGCCAGGAGGTGCGCCTGGGGGTGTGGATCGCCAATCAGCGCTCGCGCGCGTCGGGCCTCGCCCCGGACCGCGTCGCCTCCCTGGACGCGCTCGGCATGCGCTGGTCGACGTCCGCCTGATCCGACCTGCAAGGCGGTGGGCATCCCGCGCTCTGCGGCTATGGTGGTGACGGGAGCCTGGAACAGGGGGTGTCTGGTCGTCGCCTGGTCGCTGAGTCACGGGGAGCGCGTACAGCTGTATCAGCTGCTCCTGGACGCCTACACCTCGAAGAACGAACTCGAGAAGCTGTTCTACTTCCGGCTGAGCCGGAGGCTCGGCTCCGTCGCCGGCGAGACGGACAACCATGACGATCTGGTGTTCAAGGTCATCCAGAATGCCGAAGATCACGGCTGGTTACGGGAACTGGTCCGGGCTGCCGTCGAACACCGCCCGGACTCCGCACCGTTGGCGCAGTGGGCGGAGCAGCACGTGCCGGAAGGACCCGCGCCCCCTGAGGCGGCACAGCTTCCGTGGTTCGCCGTCGATCTGCGGGAGATCTGCGGGATAGCCGAGGAGGCCGTGGCCGGCTCCGCCACGTTGACGTTCGAGTCGGTGGCGATGCACGGCTCCGCGGTGCACTTCTGTCTCCGCGACCAGGAGTCTTCACGCAACTGCCTCGTGCGCGTCCACCGTCGGGTCCTTGACACGAATGCCGCGGCGGAGCACTTCGCGCAGGAAGTGGGACGGGCGCGGCAGGCAGCGGTCCACTCCCGGGTTGCCGAACTGCTCGCTGCCGGGCTGACCGCGGACCGGCGTCCCTACCTGGTACAGGACATCGGGCCCGCGGCACTTCTCCCATCGGCCGCGCTGGGAGTGGCCGAGGTGATCGACATCGGCGCGAAGCTCGCCGACGCGCTCACCGTCGCGCACAACCGCGGCACCACCTACGGGCCCATCGACCCTTCGCATGTCCTCCTCGCCCCGGACGGCGAGCCGATGCTGACCTTCCCCTCGCTGCCGATGTTCGCGTCGGCGCAGGTGCCTCCCTCGACACCCGGCAGAGACGTCAGCGCCCTCTGCGCGACTCTGCTGGCCCTGCTGGACGACCAGCTCTCCGAGGGCGCGCGGGGCCGCGGAAACCCTCCGGCGGCAGCGCCTGGTTCCTGAGGGCGACCGTGAGGACCGACGGCCCGCCCGCATCGGCGCTTCCTGCCTCGAATGCGGTGTCGGTGAGCCGAACCACCGCCGTGGCCGTGTGGCCGCAGGCGGGGCAGGGACCTTCCAGGCGCAGGGTCGATCCGACACGCCGACCGCCCCACGCCGTCAACTGCGCGGCCGAAGCCCTGATCCGTTCCGTCGAGTGGACCATCTGGCTCACGTTCCCGCCCCTCCCCTGCCCCTGCCCTGCCCGCGCCCCATGGGCTCGCGCGTGCGTTCAGTGCACCCATGCCCAGCCGTGCGCGAGTCATCCCGCGAAGGGCCGGGCGCGGCATGAACCGGTGGGGGCGAGGCCGTTCAGTGGTGGAAGCCCGAGTGGGGTGCGGTCGCCGGGGTCGGCGGGGGCGTCGCCGTGAGGTGGTCGATCGCGTTGCGGAGGTCCGTGACGAGCAGGGCGATCTGGTCGCGGGTCACCCCGTGCCGGATCAGCACGCGCTGGATGACGGTGTCGTCGCGGTCGGCCGGCAGCGGGTACGAGGGCACCTGCCAGCCGCGCATCCGCAGCCGGTCGGAGAGGTCGTAGAGGCTGAACCCGGCCGCGGCCTGGTCGGTGAGCCGGTAGGAGACGGCGGGCAGGCCGCCGAGGCCGTCGTAGAGCAGGGTGAACGGGCCCATGGCGGCGACCTCCCCGGCCAGGTACTGGGCGGTGGCGACGCAGGCCTCGTGGACGCGCCGGTAGCCGGCGCGGCCGAGCCTGAGGAACAGGTAGTACTGGGCGATGACCTCGCCGCCCGGGCGGGAGAAGTTGAGGGCGAAGGTCGGCATGTCGCCGCCGAGGTAGTTCACGTCGAAGACGAGCTCCTTCGGCAGGAGGTCGGCGGTGCGCCACACGATCCAGCCGACGCCGAGCGGCGCCAGCCCGTACTTGTGCCCGGAGGTGTTGACGGAGGCGACGCGCGGGAGCCGGAAGTCCCACACCACGTCGGCGTGGAGGAAGGGGGCGACGAAGCCGCCGCTGGCCCCGTCCACGTGGATCGGGATGTCCCAGCCGTGCTCGGCCTGGATCCGGTCGAGTTCGGCGGCGATCTCGGCGACGGGCTCGTAGTCGCAGGTGTACGTGACGCCGAGGATGGCGACGACCCCGATGGTGTTCTCGTCGACGTACTCGGCGAGCTGATGGGGCCGCAGGCCCGTGGCGTCGGCCTCGACCGGGATCTGGCGCAGTTCGACGTCGAAGTAGCGGGCGAACTTCTCCCAGCAGATCTGGACCGGCCCGCACACGAGGTTGGGCCGGTCGGCGGGGAGGCCCTGGGCCTGGCGGCGGGCACGCCAGCGGAATTTGAGGGCGAGGCCGCCGAGCATGGCGGCCTCGCTGGATCCGGTGGTGGAGCAGCCGGTGGCCGCGCCGCCGACCGGAGCGTTCCACAGGTCGGCCAGGATGTTGACGCAGCGGGCCTCGATCTCGGCCGTCTGCGGGTACTCGTCCTTGTCGATCATGTTCTTGTCGAGGCACTGGTTCATCAGGCGGTGCACGCCGTCGTCGGACCAGGTGGTGCAGAAGGTGGCCAGGTTCTGGGCCGCGTTGCCGTCGAGGAGGAGCTCGTTGCTGAGCAGCTCGTAGACCACCTCGGTGGGCGAGTGGTCGTCGGGCATCCGGTACTTGGGGAGGATCCGGCCGCTCAGGGCGGACGTGAACACGTCCGAGTCGGCGTCGATGCCGCGTACGTCTTTCGTCTCATGAAGAGCCATATCCGGACTATAAGTGCCCACTCGTTACAAATTGCGCTAACCGGGCACTGCAACCGAGAGCTTCCGGCCGACTCCGCGGTGTGATGCCCTGCATAGGGGGCGCGCGCAACCGGAGAAATTACTGTCGAGTAGAGTCTGACTCGAAGATCTTCCCGTCCGGGCCGCCGGAGCCTGCTCGGACGGGAAGATCGACCAACTGGTTCTATGGGCAACTTATCCGCCGATGTCCGGATACCGGTCAACAGGCCGCACCGTCCTGATAGTTCTTCGGCCCATGAACAAGATCACCCGCCGGCAGGCCTTGGGCACCGCAGCCGGCGCACTCTCCGCCCTCGGCATAGCCGGCGCCACCGCGCACGCAGCCGCCGCCGACTCCCGCGCCTCCATACCCAGCGGCGCGGTCGACGAGGTGTACCAGGGCCGCCGCATCCAGATCACCCCGGCCGCGACCGGGGGCGGCCACCACGGCGGCCATCACGGGGGCGGCCACGACGGCCTGCCCACCGTCCGGATAGACGGCCGCGAACTGCACGTCATGCGCAACGCCGACGGCACCTGGATCAGCGTGGTCAACCACTACGAGACCTTCGCCGATCCGGTCTCGCTCGCCCGCGCCGCCGTGCGCGAGCTCCAGGGCGCCGTCCTCGCCCCCTTCGCGCCCATGGGAGGCACGGCATGACCGTCCGCAAGAACCAGGCCGCCCTGACCGCCGAGGAGAAGCGCGCCTTCACCAACGCGCTGCTGGAACTCAAGCGCACCGGCGCGTACGACCGCTTCGTGACCACCCACAACGGGTTCATCATGAGCGACACCGACTCGGGCGACCGGGTGGGCCACCGCTCCCCCTCCTTCCTGCCCTGGCACCGCCGCTTCCTGCTGGAGTTCGAGGCCGCGCTGCAGAAAGTGGATCCGAAGGTTTCGCTCCCCTACTGGGACTGGACCGCGGACCGCACCTCCCGCTCCTCGCTCTGGGCCGCCGACTTCCTCGGCGGCACCGGCCGGGCCCGCGACGGCCAGGTCATGGACGGGCCGTTCGCGTACGCCACCGGGAAGTTCAACGTGAACGTGCGGGTGGACGGGCGCGCCTACCTGCGCCGCGCGCTGGGCGAGGGCGTGGCCGAACTGCCGACCAAGGCCGAGGTGGACGCCGTCCTCGCCATGCCGGTGTACGA
Source organism: Streptomyces sp. NPDC001903 (assembly GCF_042891345.1). Classification (NCBI taxonomy): domain Bacteria; kingdom Bacillati; phylum Actinomycetota; class Actinomycetes; order Kitasatosporales; family Streptomycetaceae; genus Streptomyces; species Streptomyces sp. NPDC001903. The sequence continues at coordinate 331,694 of NZ_JBIASZ010000003.1, read as the reverse complement.
CATGGCCCCCTGGAACAGCTCCTCGAACGGCTTCCGCAACCACCTGGAGGGCTGGCGCGGCGCCAACCTGCACAACCGGGTGCACGTGTGGGTCGGCGGCCAGATGGCCACCGGGGTCTCCCCCAACGACCCGGTGTTCTGGATGCACCACGCCTTCATCGACAAGCTGTGGGCCGAGTGGCAGGCCCGCAACCCGAAGTCGACGTACCTGCCGGCCGCCGGCACCCTGAACGTCGTCGACCTGCACGACACCATGCGGCCCTGGAACGACGTGACCCCGGCCGACCTGCTGGACCACCGGAAGTTCTACACCTTCGACACCGAACCGGTCCCGGCCGCCGCGGCCAGCCAGCGGTAGTGCAGTTCGGGGCGGCCGACCTGCCCGTAGCGGGGGGTGCGGTCCGCCCGCCCGGTGTCCACCAGGTGTTCCAGGTAGCGGCGGGCCGTGATCCGGGAAATCCCGGCGGCCTCGGCCGCCCCCGCCGCGGTCAGCCCCTCGGGCGCCGCCCGCAGCAGCGCGCCGACCCGGTCCAGGGTCGGCGCGCTGAGCCCTTTGGGGAGCTCGGCGGGGCCGGGTGCGCGCAGCGCGGCGAGCGCCCGGTCCACATCGTCCTGGCCCGCCGCCTCACCCGCCGTGGCGCGGAACTCGGCGTAGCGCAGCAGCCGTTCGCGCAGCGTCGGGAAGGCGAACGGCTTCAGTACGTACTGGACCACCCCGAGCGAGACGCTCTCGCGGACCACGGCCAGGTCCCGCGCCGAGGTCACGACGATCACGTCCACCGGGTGGCCCGAGGCCCGCAGCCGGCGGGCGAAGCGCAGCCCGTGCCCGTCGGGCAGGGTGAGGTCGAGCAGCAGCAGGTCCACCCGGGTCCGCTCCAGGACTCGGGTGGCCTCGGCGAGCGAGTGGACGGCGCCGACGGCGGTGAAACCGGGCACCCGGCCGACGTAGAGGGCGTGCGCGTCGGCGGCGACGGGGTCGTCCTCGACCACCAGCACCCGGACCGCGGACGGCCCGGCCGTCCCGTGTGCGTCGCTCATGGCGTCGGCTCCCTTCGCATGGGCAGTCGTACGGTGAACTCGGCTCCCCCGCCGGGGCCTTCGGCGGCCACCGCGCTGCCGCCGTGCCGGTGGGCCACCTGCCGGACCAGGGAGAGGCCGAGGCCGCGCCCTTCTCCCTTGCCCGACCAGCCGCGCAGGAACACGTCGGCGGCGGAGCCGGTGGGCAGCCCGGGTCCGTTGTCGGCGACGCGGAGCAGCAGTGCGTCCTGCTCGGGGCGGACGGTGACCGCGATCCGGGCACCGGGGACGCCGGTGAGGGCGTCGACGGCGTTGTCGAGGAGGTTGCCGAGCACGGTGACGAGGTCCCGGGCCGGGAGGTTTTTGGTGCCGGCGTCGACGGCCCGGCTGTCGGGGGTGACGAACAGCTCGACTCCGCGCTCGTGCGCCTGGGCGGCCTTGCCCAGCAGCAGCGCCACCAGCACGGGCTCTCCGACGCCGGTGACCACCTCGTCGGTGAGGGCCTGGGCCAGCTCCAGTTCGGCGGTGGCGAACTCCACCGCCTCGTCGGCGCGCCCGAGTTCGATGAGGGAGACCACGGTGTGCAGCCGGTTGGCGGCCTCGTGGGCCTGGGAGCGCAGCGCCTCGGTGAATCCGCGCTCCTGATCCAGCTCGCCGGTGAGCGACTGGAGTTCGGTGTGGTCGCGGAGGGTGACCACGGTGCCGCGGCGGCCGCCGCCCGCGACGGGCGAGCTGTTGAGGACGAGCACCCGGTCCGCGGTCAGGTGCACCTCGTCCACGCGGGGCCGGTCGGCGAGCAGGGCGCCGGTGAGCGGGGCGGGCAGTCCGAGGTCGGCGGCGCCGGTGCCCCGGACTTCTCCCCGCAGGCCGAGCAGTTCGCGTCCGGCGTCGTTGATGAGGGTGATCCGGCGCTGGCCGTCGAGCATGAGCAGGCCCTCGCGGACCCCGTGCAGGGCCGCCTGGTGGTAGTCGTACATCCGGCTGAGCTCGGCCGCGTTCATCCCGTGGGTGTGCCGGCGCAGCCGGGCGTTGACGACGTAGGTGCCGGCTCCGCCGAGGGCGAGCGCGCCGGCCGCGACCCAGGCGAGGGCGGTGAGCTGCTCGGCGAGCCGGGCGCTGATCGCGCGGACGGTGATGCCGGCGCTGACCATGCCGGTGACCCGGCCGTCGTCCATGAGCGGGGTGACGACTCGGATGGAGGGCCCGAGGGTGCCGGTGTAGGTCTCGCTGAAGGTCTCGCCGCGCAGGGCGGGGGCGGTGTTCCCGAGGAAGGGCTCGCCGATGCGGTGGGGGTCGGGGTGCGTCCAGCGCCGCCCGTCCGGGGCCATGATCGTCACGAAGTCCACCCCTGAGTCCACCCGGACCCGCTCGGCGTAGGGCTGGAGCGCGGCCGAGGGGTCGCGGCCGGCCGCGGCCCCGCGTACGGCCTCGCGCACGGACGGGGAGTCGGCGACCGCGCGGGCCACCGCCCCCGCCTGGCGCCGGGCGGCCTCCTCGGCCTGCCCGCGGGCGGTGGCGTACGCGAAGACCGCGCAGCCGGCCACGACCACGGCGACCAGCAGCACCTGCATGGCGAACAGCTGGCCGGCGAGGCTGCGCGGGGGCCGGGGAAAACGGAACATGGCGCTCAGTGTGCACCGGGCCGTGAACTCAATGAACGCAAGGGTGACCGGGGTCACAGCCCCGGGCCATGGTCCTCCCGGGACGTATTCACCACCAGGAGGCGAGCCGTGGCCGGCAGACGCGACAAGACCCACTACCTGTACATCGCGGTGATCGCCGCGGTGCTCCTCGGCATCGCCGTCGGCTTCGCCGCACCCGGCACGGCCGTGGAGCTCAAGCCGCTGGGCACCGGCTTCGTGAACCTCATCAAGATGATGATCTCGCCCGTGATCTTCTGCACGATCGTGCTGGGCATCGGGTCGGTGCGCAAGGCCGCGAAGGTCGGCGCCGTGGGCGGCCTCGCGCTCGGCTACTTCATGATCATGTCCACGGTGGCGCTGGCCATCGGGCTCCTCGTCGGGAACCTGCTGGAGCCGGGCAGCGGACTGCACCTGACCGAGGCCGTCAAGCACGCCGGCGAGGCGCAGGCCAAGGCGGGCGGGGCGCAGAGCACCCCCGAGTTCCTGCTCGGGATCATCCCGACCACCCTGGTCTCCGCCTTCACCGGCGGTCAGGTGCTCCAGACCCTGCTCGTGGCGCTGCTGTGCGGGTTCGCGCTCCAGGCGATGGGCACGGCGGGCGAGCCGCTGCTGCGCGGGATCGGGCACGTGCAGAAGCTGGTCTTCCGGGTGCTGGCGATGATCATGTGGGCGGCCCCGGTGGGCGCGTTCGGCGCGATCGCGGCGGTGGTCGGGGCGACCGGCATGGACGCGCTGAAGTCACTGGCCGTCATCATGATCGGTTTCTACACGACCTGCCTGCTGTTCGTGTTCGTGGTGCTCGGCACCCTGCTGCGGGTGTGCACCGGACTCAACGTGTTCTCGCTGCTGCGCTATCTGGGCCGCGAGTTCCTGCTGATCCTCTCCACCTCCTCCTCGGAGTCGGCGCTGCCCCGGCTGATCGCGAAGATGGAGCACCTCGGCGTCTCGAAGCCGGTGGTCGGCATCACGGTGCCGACGGGTTACTCCTTCAACCTGGACGGCACCGCGATCTACCTGACGATGTCCTCGCTGTTCATCGCGGAGGCCATGGGCAAGCCGCTGGCCATCGGCGAGCAGATCTCGCTGCTGCTGTTCATGATCGTGGCCTCGAAGGGCGCGGCCGGCGTCACGGGCGCGGGGCTCGCGACGCTGGCCGGAGGACTCCAGTCGCACCGCCCGGAGCTCGTCGACGGCGTCGGGCTGATCGTGGGCATCGACCGGTTCATGAGCGAGGCCCGGGCGCTGACGAACTTCGCGGGCAACGCGGTGGCGACGGTGCTCATCGGCACCTGGACCAAGGAGTTCGACCGCGAGCGGGCCACCGAAGTCCTCGCGGGACGCCTGGAGTTCGACGAGACCACGCTGATCGACGACGGCCACGGCGCGGAGCCCCCCACCGTGCCCGCCCCCTCGCCGGCCGGCGCCAAGGACGGCGTACCGGTCTGACCGGAACGCCCGTCACGGGCCGACCGGGCCGGGCTCGCCCCCACGGTGCCCGGGCCGGTCGGCCCTCACACCCCCTTCACACCGCCCTCACGCGGCCCCGTGGTCGATTTTCGGCCACGGGGCTGTTAAGTGTCGTGCGGTAAAAGGTACTTCCATACCGGGGCACGCGTCTGACATCTTGCGTCCACCACTCGTTTCGTACGGCCCGGTAGGTGTCATGAGCACCTCCGGGCCGTCTTCGGAGGACGCATTGATACCCCACATATCCAGCCGACCTCGACGTACTCTCGTGCTGGCCGCCACGCTCGGCGCCGCACTCGCCTTCGGGGCCCCCGCCGCGCTCGCCGGCACCGCCCCGGTGTCCCCTTCCGGCCAGAGCATCCCGTCCGCTCCCGCCAAGGCCGCCGGCAAGGCCGCCGCGGCGCCGACCTCCCAGAGTGCGACCTGGGTTGCCGGCACCCGCGCCTACCTCGTGATCACCGCCCCCGGTGACAGCACGGCGGTCCGTACCGCCATCGCCGCCAACGGCGGCACCGTCTTCTCCAACTTCGACTCCATCGGCGTGATCGTCGCCCACTCCGCCTCGGCCGGCTTCGCCGCGACGATGCGCGGGGTCAGCGGGGTCCAGCAGGTCGGCGCCACCCGTACCTCGGACGTCCCGGCCGACGCCTACAACCCGGCGCTGCCCGCCAACCCGGCCCAGTCGACGACCCCGGCGGGCGAGCCCGTCCGCGCCGACATGAGCCAGATCAAGGCGGACCAGGCCTGGGCCGTCACCACCGGCTCCGCCTCCGTCAAGGTCGGCATCCTGGACACCGGTGTGGACGACCAGCACCAGGACCTGGCGCCGAACTTCAACGCGGCCGACTCCGTCTCCTGCGCCTATGGCAAGCCGGACACCCGTACGGGCGCCTGGCGGGACGTGGACAGCCACGGCACGCACGTCGCGGGCACCATCGCGGCCGCCAAGAACGGCAAGGGCGTCGTCGGCGTGGCCCCGGGCGTGAAGATCTCCGCGGTCCGCGTCGCCGAGCCGGGCAACTCGTTCTTCTTCGCCGAGAACACCATCTGCGGTTTCGTGTGGGCCGGTGACCACGGCTTCAAGGTCACCAACAACAGCTACTACACGGACCCGTGGCAGTTCAACTGCCCGGACAACATCGACCAGGCCGCCATCATCGAGGGCGTCAAGCGCGCCCAGGAGTACGCCGAGGGCAAGGGCTCCCTCCAGGTCGCCGCGGCGGGCAACGAGAACTACGACCTCGCCCACAAGACGACCGACTCCGCGAGCCCGAACGACTCGACGCCGGTCACCCGCACCATCACCAACGCCTGCCTCGACATCCCGACCGAGCTCCCGGGCGTGGTCACGGTCGCGGCGAACGGCTCCGGCACCTCGAAGGCCTCGTTCTCCAACTTCGGCTCCGGCGTCATCGACGTCGCGGCCCCGGGCAGCGACGTCTACTCCACCGTGCCGGGCGGCAAGTACGGCACCAAGAGCGGTACCTCGATGGCCACCCCGCACGTGGTGGGCGTCGCGGCGCTGCTCGCCAGCACCAACCCGGGCATCACCCCGGCGCAGCTGCGCGACAAGCTGGCCACGCAGGCCAACGACATCGCCTGCCCGTCGGACAGCCGCTGCACCGGCACCGCGGCCAACAACTCGTTCTTCGGCGAGGGCCAGGTCGACGCGCTGAAGGCGGTCGGGTCCACCCCGCCGCCCGGCAAGTACTTCGAGAACCTCGGCGACTTCGCGATCAACGACAACGCGACCGTGGAGAGCCCGATCACCGTCAGCGGGGTGACCGGCAACGCGCCGGCCACCCTCAAGGTGGGCGTGGACATCAAGCACACCTACATCGGTGACCTCAAGGTCGACCTGGTCGCCCCGGACGGCACCGTCTACACCCTGAGCAACCGGGCCGGCGGCGGTACGGACAACATCGTCCAGACCTTCACCGTCAACGCCTCCTCCGAGGTCGCCAACGGCCTGTGGAAGCTGCGCGTGAACGACAACGCCAACGCGGACACCGGCAAGATCGACGCCTGGAACCTCACGTTCTAGTGCCGCCGCGATAGCGCTGCGGGACTAACCCCGCAGGACGTCGGCGAGCCAGTCGAAGACGACGTCGCAGTGCTGCTGCGGGGCCATCGGGGAGCAGTGCAACTGCGCCCCGGTGGCCTCCGTCATTTTCACGTACGCGCGCTTCGAGCGGAGCAGGTCGTACATCTGCCGGGGCTGGCCGGGGTAGAACTGCTCGAAGTCGTAGTCCAGGACCAGCGTCGGCGCCTTGATCCGCGGTACGAGCTTGGTGATGTCGAGCCCGATCGCGAGCTGGGCGGGGGTCCAGAGGTCTTTGAACACCCGGCCGGCCCGCGCCTCGCGCAGGGCCTCCGGCGAGAAGATCTCGAAGCGCTTCTTGACGGTGGTGGCGAGCTCCGGGGTGAGTTCCGGCACGACCTCCTCGTTCCACACCCGGTTGGTCTCCGCCTTGTCGGCGGTGACGATGTCGCGGAGCTCCTTGTCGAATCCGAGCCACGGGCTGAGCACTCCGGGCAGGCAGGCCACGGCCGCGAGCCGGTGCTCGAAGGCCGCGGCGCGGGCGACCAGGTTGCCGCCCATGCTCAGGCCGGTGATCGCGATCCGGGCGCTGTCGACGTCCTTGCGGGCGTCCAGCCAGTCCACGAGCGGAGCGACGACCTGCTCCCACCGGGTGGTGAAGGGGATCTCCTCGACGAACAGCAGCCGGCCCTGGCCCGGGCCGTCGTAGACGAGGGCGTTCCAGCCGCGGCCGAGGGCGGCCGCGACGCCGTAGGTCCACATGTCGACGTTCTGCCCGTCGCTGCCGTTGGTCAGGATGACGGTCGGGCGGGGCTCCTCCGGGCCCTCGGGCCGGAAGAACCAGAGCGGCAGACGGGTCTTCCCGTACGGGACCTGCGCGCGGACCGCGGCCGGGGAGCAGAGCCGGGTGAAGGTGTCCCAGGAGGCGCGGCCGGCCAGGTAGAGGGCCTTCTCGTCCTCGGGGCTGCGGGTTCCCAGGACGTAGAACAGGGCCTGCGCGTAGTACTGGGCGGCGCGCAGCGAGCGGAACCGGCGGGTCTGCGAGGGGGTTTCACCACCGTGCCGCCCCGCGGCGGGGGGCGCGGCGAGCCGGTCGCCCCAGGACCGGAAGGTGTCGGTGAAGGTCTGTGCGGACAGGCCCGCCGTGTTGATCGCGTTGACGGCGGTGAGCACCTCACCGACCTCGGAAGCACGCATGCCGGCCGCACCGAGCGCGAGGAGCCCGGCGAAGTTGTAGCCGGGGTCGCCGAACAGCTTCATGGCCCCCGGCGCGGGATCGGGGGCCGCCGCGGCCGCCGCGCGGGGCGTGGCGGCCGCGCACCCGGCGGCGGCGCCGGCCGCGAGGACTCCGGCGCCCGCGGCGAGCCCGGTCAGGGCGGCGCGCCGGGACAGCCCCGACGGGGTCTGCGAGGGGGGCGAAGGCTGCGGCCGGGGTGTGCGAGCGTGCGTCATGCCAGGGACCGTAGGAGGCTCCCGGCGGACCGGCGGACCGCCACACCCTCGGCTGCTCCGAACGGCCCTGCCGGGCTACCTGGTGCGCAGTACGCAGTCCCCGCAGAGGCCGCCGCCGGGAACCCGGTAGTAGAGGCAGCAGCTGCGGCGGACGAAGGCCACCCCGAGGCCCTCTTCGTGGATGAAGGTGCCGGCCGCGCCGAGCGGCCCGTCCTCGGCCAGCAGCTCCGCGGCCAGGGCGACCGCCGGGGCGCCCGGGACCCGGTCCATCAGCACGCGCACCGCTCCGACCAGGCCCGACGCGGCGTTGCCGCGCAGCACCTTGGGCGAGACCCCGTACCGCTCCCGCAGCCGCGCGTCCAGGCCCGCGAGATTGTTGAGGACGGTCTCCCCGAGCGCCCCGGCGGGCAGGTCGCCCCGGCCGGGCTCGGGCAGCCACAGCTCCGGCGACCCCGCCCCGGGCAGCCGCCACCACACCCGGTCGGCACTCAGGTCCGGCACCCGCCCGCCCAGCGCGGCGCAGCCGATCCCGATCGACCACAGCCGCGAGGCGATGCCGAACTGCGCGGTCGAGGCGGCGACGCGCCCCGGCCCGCTGCCGATCCGCCGCCCGACCTCGGCGACGTACGGCTCCAGCCGGGGCCCGTACAGCTCGCTCAGCGGGCGGAAGCCGTCCCCGGGCGGTTCCTGCCCGTAAGGGACGGCGAAGAACGGCCCGACGGCGGCGAGTCGGCGCAGTACCAAGTCCATGTGCGGATGATCCCAGGTGATCGCGGCCGGCCCCAGGGGGGCTCAGGCCGCGGCGGACTCGCGGATCACGGCGAGGGTGCGGGCCGCCGTCTCCGCCATGGACGTGCGCATCGCGGCGAGCCGGGGCGCGGCGAACTCGCGCGCGAACTCGCCGCTGAACGTCAGGGTGAGGGCGCCGCTCGGGTCCACGTCGATGACGTTGTCGATGGTCCAGACCTCCTTCTCGTCCGCGCGCCGGAAGCTCACCCGGTGGCCGATGTCGAAGACCACCACCTCGCGGAAGCGGTCCCCGGCGCGGGCTATCTCACGGACCAGGCCCTGCGGGTTCTCCGACAGGACCGTGCACTCGGTGATCGCCGGTACGTAGGGGCGCGGGTCGGCGGCCTTGGCCACCAGGCCCGTCCACAGGTCGTCGCGGCTCAGCTGGACCTGGTCCTCGGCCACGGGGTCGTTCACGGGCAGGGTGTACTCGATGCGGGTGACGGTCTCGGTCATGCCGGGCTCCCCTGGTTTTCGATCTTGTCACGGGGCAACCAGCGTCGCAGACGGGGCATTCCCCGCAGCACCCCTGAGTTCCGACCATGGCGAAATCAGGGGCTCGGGGCCCTTGCGGCGTCGGCTGCCGGGGCGTAAGCGGCCACCTGGAAGCCGGCCCTGCCCAGGCCACCCTGCTTGGTGTCGTCGTTGGCGAAGACGAACGACTCGATCGGCACCCCGCGTTCGGCGCTGAGCTGGGCGACCAGCTCCTGGAGCACCACCGCCTCCAGCACCGCGCGGACGGCGTCCGGGACCTCGGGGAGCCGGATCACCGACAGGCTCTGCGACGGGACGACGGCCGCGGCCGTGGTCAGCAGCAGCGTCAGGTGCCCGGCCGCGGCCAGCGAGCGGGCCAGCTCGATCTCGCGGCCGTCGCCGAAGACCAGGTGCAGGGTGTTGCCCGCCGACTCCATCTCCCCGTGCAGATAGTTGCGGGTGGCGGAGGCGGCCGCGGTCATCCGCACCACCTCGCGCAGCAGCAGCGCCCCCTCCTCGGCCGAGGCCCGCGAGGCGCCGGCCGCCACGGCGTCGGAGGCGATGCAGCGGGCGCCGCGCCGGCGCAGGCCCGCGACCACCGCGGCGGCCTGCCGGTGGACCGCGGCGGTCTGCGCGGCGATGTCGCCCCACGGGTCCCCCTCGCGGCCCGCGATGGCCCCCGCGACCAGGTCGAGGGCCACGACCGTCCCCGTGTAGCCGATGGTCGAGGCGGAGGAGTCGGGCTCGTTGCCGAGGCCCACGGTCAGGTCGGCGAGCTCCCCGAGCGGCGACGGTACGACGTTGAGCAGCGCGGTCTTGGTGATGCCGGGAGCGGCACACCGGAAGGCGGCGATGGTCTCGCAGCTGCGGCCGCCCTGGGAGACGGCGATCAGGCAGTCGGTGTCGAAGCCGTCGGTGCCGGTCTCGAGCTCGCTGGAGAGCACGCGCTGGGTGACGATCCCGGCCGCGCGCAGCTGCTGCACGGGGACGGCGAGGGCGGCGTACGAGGCGCCGATGCCGGTGAACAGGGGGCGCCGGGCGGTACGCAGCGCGGCGTACCGCGGGGAGGCGAGCCGGTCTCGGACGCGGTCGGCGATCCGGGCGAGGGCGGCGCCCTGGCCGGCCTGGCCCTCGATGAAGGTGATGCGGGATGCGGACATGGCGGGGGTCTCTCGGCTTCCTGGCGGGGGCGGTCACGGTCTGCGAAGGTCCGTACGCGAACGGTGTGTTGGAGGGACGGTAGGGGGCGGACGGCCCGATCGGGGGCCGGGTGCCCCTACCTCTTTCGTGTCCGCGGCCCGGGGCCGCCGGGGCGGATGTCACGAACGCCCAGCGGAAGAGCACGTGGGAGGGCGCGGCGAGGACGGGGCCGATCGCGGTGGGCGGGCGGGGTTCGGCGGCGGTTCCGCGGTTGACGCCGTCGCCGGCCGCGCCCCGGGAGAAGCCGGAGCCGTCGCGGCCGCCGGGCTCGCCGGTGCCGGGCCGTTTCAGAGGGCGGAGGGTCGTGGCGGAGGGTCGTGGCGGAGGGTCGTCCCACGGGCGCAGGCAGTGGTCTCGCCGCCCTCCCGGACGGTCCCGACACGCCAGCGCGGCGCCCCGCGGCACCCCCGCGCGCCGACCGTTGCCCCGAAGGGCCCTGAGGCAGGTGTTGGACACATCACCGACGACCATCTGTTCGATGCTCCGGCGGCCCGGCCGGAGCCCCGCGAACAGCCGCCGCCGCGGTGCGCGCGGCCACTGCGGGGCGCGTCCGGGCCCCCTTGCATCCATGCAGGTCAGAGGGTGTTTTTACGTCGATCGGAGGCGGTCGGGGCGGCCGTCCGGGGGACCTGTGCGGCGCGCCGGAACGGATGTCCGCGGATCAGGATTACGGGTGCTCCGGAGCGGGGACCAAAGTCATCGAAAAACATGGCCGCGGCGTTGCCAATTTGGGGGTTCATGAGAGCACATTTAGGAGCTACATTGAGCCACTCGCGTTCACCTGACAGCCCGTTGCCTTTCACCCGTGTTTTGCACGGGGGGCGACGTCAGGGACGCACACTGTGCAACCACCCCACCGCCCAGAAGGACCGAAGGCTCCGTGCCCGTACCCGTACTCCTCGCCGGCCGCACCGTGCGGCTCGAGCCCCTCGCCCCCCACCACACCGAGGCCTTGGCCGTGGCCGGGGCCGAGGATCGTACGACTTACGCCTTCACCCCCGTACCCCATGGGGTGCAGGCGTCCCACGAGTACATCGACCGCGCCCTCGCAGATCAGGCGGCGGGTCGATCGCTCCCCTTCGCGGTGGTCAGAGCCACCGACGGCCGGGTCGTCGGTTCGACCCGGTTCCTGGACCTCGACTACTGGCAGGGACCGCTGGTGTGGCCCGCCGTGCCGGGTGTCCCGTTCGGTGATCCGGCGACCGCGATCCCCGATGCCGCCGAGATCGGCAATACCTGGCTGTCCCCGGGCGCCCAGGGGACGGGCATCAACACGGAGGCGAAGCTGCTCATGCTCCGCCATGCCTTCGAGACCTGGGGCGTGCGCCGCATCTCGCTGCGCGCAGACGCCCGCAACGGGCGCTCGCGGGCCGCGATGGAGCGGCTCGGGTTCACCTGCGAGGGCGTCCGCCGGGCCCATTCGCGGGGGCTCGACGGCGCCGTGCGCAGTACCGCCTTCTACTCGATCCTCGACGAGGAGTGGCCGGCCGTTCGGTCGATCATCGAGCTGAAGCTGTCGGCGGGCGCCCAGCGCAAGCGGCGCCGCAAGACGCTGGTCCCGGCGTAACGGTCCTGCGTTCGGCGCAGCGGTGCGGCGGCCCTCCGCCCCGGCTCTTCCTCCCGGCGTCAGCCGAGGAAGGCCGGGGCGAGGGCCGATGCCATCAGCGGGGCGGGAGCGCCGCTGCCGTCCGCCGGCAGGGCGTACAGATCGGCGCCGAAGTCTCCGGGCAGGGAGTAGACGACCGTCTTGTCGTCGGTCCACACCACCTGGTCGTCCACGCTGCGCTCCTCGGCGAGCGGGGTCTCCCGCATCGAGGCCAGGTCCAGGGCGTACAGCCGCCACGGGGCGTCCGGTGACAGGCCGGGCACCCGCTTCTTGAACACCAGCCGGGTCCCGTCGGGTGACAGCGACGGGCACTCCAGGTTCTCGCGCAGCGTGGTCACGGTGCGTTCGGCGAGGTCGCCGCGGACCAGGTGGGTCTGGCCGCCGGTGGCGAGCGTCGCGTAGAAGGTCCGCTCGTCGGCCGCGAAGGTCACGCCCCAGAAGTTCACGTCGGCGTTGCGGTAGGCCTTGCCGTCCTTGCGGATGGCGAAGTCCTCCAGCGAGGCGTGGAACGCGCCGGTGCGCAGGTCGAGCAGCGAGGTCCGGGTGGAGAAGTTCGTCCCGGCGTACGAGTCCCCGCCGACGAAGACCGTCCAGGCGACGAGGTGGCCGCCGGGCGAGACCCGGGCGCGGGTGGGGATGCCGGCCAGCGGGTGCGAGGAGACCTCCTTGAGGTGGGCGTCGAGGACGACGGCCCGGTAGCTCTCCTGGACCCCGCCCTGGTCGGCCCGGAGGCAGATCCCGGTGCCGGCCGCGGCGTGGAAGCGCAGGCAGCTCACCCCGGAGGCCGTACGGGGGCCCTGGGGAGCGTCGGCGGGGACGGTGGCGAGCTCGTCGCGGTGCGGACCCCACGCCATGTTCCGGAACACGATCCGCCGCTCGCCCCCGTCCGGGGCCAGGGTCACCTCGCCCCTGGTGATCCGCGGCCCGCCCGCCTGGGTCTGGTTCTTCTCGTCGGCCCGGGAGGAGGCCCGTACGACGGCGAGCACCCCCACGGCGGCGAGCAGCACGACGGCGGAGACGAGGATCAGGATCCGGCGTTGGAGGGTCATGGGGACCTTTCGGGGACGTGGGGGATGTCGAGGGCGGCGAAGCGGGCTCAGTCGGCCCGCGCCTCGGCGGCGGACTCGGCGTCCGTCGCGTCCGCGGGCCGCAGCAGGGCGCAGGCGGCGGCCGCGCCGGCCAGCAGCGCCGCGGCGACCGCGAGGGCCGGTCGGGGGCCCCAGACGGTCCAGGCGGCGCCGAAGCCCAGCGAGGCGGCGAAGCGGGCGAGGGCCTGGCCGGTCTGGACGAGGGCGAGGCCGCCGCCGCGGTGCTCCTCGGGCACGGCTCCGGCGGCGGCGGCCATCAGGACGCCGTCGGTGGCCGCGTAGAACCCGCCGTGCAGGAGGAGCACGGCGTACGGCAGGGTCGGGTGGTGCCCGCCGGTCAGCAGGAGCCCGTACGCGAGGAGCAGCGCGAGGTGGCCGCCGAGGAAGACCCGCCAGCGGCCGATCCGGTCGGCGAGCCGGCCCAGCGGCAGCGCGAGCAGGAAGAACGCGGCGGCGGTGCCCAGCGGCAGCAGCGCGAACCAGCGGTCGGCGATCCCGGTGGCGCGCTGGAGCAGCAGGAAGACGAAGGCGTCGCTGACGGTGCACAGCCCGAGCAGCAGGGCGCACAGGCTGATCCGGCGCAGGTCGGGGCGGCCCAGCAGCCCGAAGGCGGCGCGCAGCGAGACGGGCTCGGCGCCGGGCGACGGCTCGGTGCGCCGGCCGGGGACGAACAGGACCAGCACGAGCACGCCGAGGGCGGCGACGCAGGCGCTGACCGTGAAGACGGCGTCGTAGCCGTCGGCGGCGCCGCGCAGGATCAGGAAGGCGAGGATCGGCCCGATCAGGGCGCCGGCCGTATCCATGGCCCGGTGGACCCCGAAGGCCCGGCCGCGGTCCTCGGGGGCGGCGGCCAGGGAGATCAGCGCGTCGCGCGGAGCGGTGCGCAGGCCCTTGCCGGTGCGGTCGAGCGCGAGCACCGCCCCGATGGCGGGGAGGGTGTGCGCGAGCAGCAGCAGGGGCTTGCACACGGCCGAGAGGCCGTAGCCGAGGCCGGCGAGGGCCTTGTGGCGGCCGAGGCGGTCGCCGAGGTGGCCCCCGGTGAGCCGGACCAGGGCGCTGATCCCGTTGTAGATCCCGTCGAGCAGTCCGAAGCCGAGCGGGGACAGGCCGAGGCCGGCGACGAGGTAGAGCGGGAGCACGGCCGTGACCATCTCGGAGGAGACGTCGGTGATCAGGCTGACCGTGCCGAGGGCGAGGACCGTGGGGGCGAGCGCGGCGCGCCGCCCCGGGCGGATGCCCGGGGCGACGGCCTGCGGCTCGGGGGTCACGGCGGGCGCGGGGGTACCGCGGCTGTCCGCAACGTACATGGTCAGGAAGCCCAGATCCCCGTGATGTCCTTGGCGGTGGCCGCGTTCCCGGCGTGGGTGGTCAGGCCGGCCAGGCCCTCCAGGGTGCGCAGCACGTCGTAGTGGTTGTAGGTGGTGGACGAGGTGCTGCCGGGGGTGACGGGCTGGCCGTAGAGCACGGTGGGGATCTTGTTGCCCGCGAGCCGGTTGTCCTCGTCGAAGGTGACGACGAGCAGGCTGTTGTGGGTCTTGGCCCAGTCCGCGTAGGCCTTGAGGTTGTTCTTGAGCCAGGTGTCGCCGGTGCCGACGGAGCAGTCGTGCATGTCGCTGCACAGGTTCGGGACGACGAAGGACACCTTGGGCAGGGTGGTGTAGTCCGTCGGGAACTGGGTCATCGTCTTCGCGGTGCTGGTGGGCACGTTGGAGAAGGCGAACCAGGGGTTGTGCTTGCGGGCGTACTTCCCGCTGCTGCAGGTGGTGGAGCCCTGGCTGGGGAGGGTCTCGTTGTAGCTGGCCCAGCTCTTGCCCGCGGCAATCAGCTCGGAGGCCAGGTTGGGCGCGGAGCTGAAGCCGGGCGTGTAGCAGCTGTCGCCGGTGACGCCCTGGTTGGAGCCGGAGAACAGCTGGAGGTAGTTGGGCTGGCTGGGGTGGGTGATGCCGAACGACTGCGTGAGGTTGGCACCCCCGCTCTTGAGGGAGTTGATGTACGGGGCGCTGGAGCTGCCGATGACCTGGTTGTAGGCGTGGTTCTCGAAGACCACGACGACGACGTGGTCGGGGGCCGGCAGGCCGGCCGCGTGCGCGGGCTGGGCGGCGCCGAGGCCGGCCCACAGGGCCGTGCCGGCGGCGGTGAGGCCGAAGGCGGTGGCAAGGGCGGTCTTGCGGGCGGACCGTGACGAGGTCATGCCAAACACGGAAAATACCTCCGGGCAGGGGGTTCGGGTGGCGGCGCGCAGGCACCATACCCACGGGCATGTGCATGGGCCAGGGACAGGCGGCTAACAGACCGGGAACTCCGGTGGCCCTGTCGGTGTTCGGCAACGCCGCGGCCTACGGCAACCCAAGAGCTGGGAAAAACGGGAACCGGGCAGCACGTAGGCTCATCCTTCGAACAGAAGAGACCACCCCCAGACGGGGAAAAGGCCATCCCCCGACGGGGCAGCACCAGCCGGAGAGCAACCGCACATGTCGTACTCACCCGACGGACAGCACCAGCCGTACCGATCGGAAGGGCAGTACCAGCAGCAGCCCTACGGCGCTTCGTACACGCAGCAGTACGAACCCCAGTACCAGCCCGAGCCCCCGTACGGGCCGCCGCAGCCGCCGTACGGCGGGCCGGAGGAGCCCCCGTACGAGCCCCGGCGGCCGCGCCGGGGCCGGCGCTGGCTGATAGCGGGCGTCTCCGTCCTGGCCCTCGCGGGCATCGCGGCCGGGGTGATGTACCACTTCGAGATACCCCCCTTCACCGACAAGGGCAAGGACGTCTCCTTCGGCCAGGCCGCCGCGGGCGGCGGCCAGGCGGGCGGCTCCGACGGCGCGGCGAAGCAGGCGGCCAACTCCAAGGCCCTGATGCCCACCGGCCCGAAGGCCGAGTTCAAGAACTCGATGACGCTGGCCGACGGCACGCACGTGGCCGTCACCACCCTGGACGGCAAGAAGTCCGGCTTCAAGGGCAAGGTCTGGGTCTGGGCGCCCAAGGAGTACAACGACCCGAAGTTCGCCAAGAGCGGCTTCCCGGTCATGATCGCCCTGCCCGGCGGCGCCGGCTACCCGAACAACTACTGGATGGGCACCGACCTGGGGCTCCAGACCAGCATCAGCAAGTGGTACGCCGAGGGCAAGAGCAAGCCGTTCATCCTCGCCATGCCCGTGCTGAACCCGGGCCCGGACGACAAGGGCATCTACTGGGACGGCTCGGACATCCCCGACCAGCCCAAGATGGGCACCTGGCTGACCGAGGACGTCCCGGACCTGATGAAGGCGAACTTCCGCACCGTCAAGTCCCGTGACGGCTGGGCCTACATGGGCTCCTCCACCGGCGGCTTCGCGAGCCTGAAGGCCGTGCTCAAGCACCCGGACAAGTTCAAGGCCGCCATCTGCTCCGGCCCGGACATCGTGCCCGACTCCTCTCTGTGGAAGGGCCACGACAAGGAGAAGGCGGAGAACAACCCGGAGCTCCTGGCCAAGGCCATGATCGACAAGAAGGGCGCGCCGGACGTCTACCTCGCCTTCCAGGTCGGCGACAACGAGAACAACAAGAAGACGCTGCCCGATGTGCAGAAGTTCGTCGCGACGTACGGCAAGGGGCCGATCCACACCAGCCTGAGGGTCATCCCCGGCGGCCAGCACAACGCCAAGACCTACGTGCCGAACATGGGCGAGGGCCCGATCCAGTTCATCAGCAAGGTCATGGAAGGACCGGTGGAGTAACCACCGCCGCGATGGATCGCTCGCACGGCCCGCCGAACGCCATCGGCGGGCCGTCGCCGTCCCAGGCCGCCCAGCCCGGGTCCCCGGTCACGGCGAAGCGCACCCAGGCCGCGTGCATCCGGTCGGCCAGCTCCTGCGGCGCGTCCGGCCCGGCCAGCCACGAGGCCTCCGCCACGTCGAGGGTGTCGAACACGAAGCCCAGCTCCAGGGCGTGGCAGGCCCCGAGGCCCGGGATGCCGGAGGGCCAGCCGAACTCGTACAGGAAGCTGGGGGCGGACCGCCGCGCCCCGGCGAGGCGGCGCAGCGGATCGCGCAGCAGCCGGTCGGTGAGCAGCTGCCCCGCGAGCTCGGCCGCGCCCGCCCCGGGCAGTGCGGCGCGCAGCGCCCGTACGGCGGCCCGGTCCTTGCCGCTGCGGGCGCGGGCCAGGGCGAGGGTGAGCGGACCGAGCCGGTCCATGACCGGCAGCGCGCCGATGGGGGCGAGCCAGAGCCGGTACTCCTCGGTGGTCCAGCCCAGCAGCAGCGGTACGTCCGCCGCCGTCGCGGCCTCCAGCGGGTCCCCGGGGAGGCTGTCCGGGTCGGCGACGAGGCCGAAGGCGGGGCCTCCGGTGAGCGGGCTGGAGCGGCGCAGCACGGCGGCCTGGGCGGCGAGCAGGTCGGGCAGGGCCGTGGCGGCGAAGGCCCCGGCGGTCGCGGGGACCTTCAGCAGGGAGGCCATCCGCCGGACCATGGCGCGCACCTTCTCGCGCGGCAGCACCTCGGGGGCACCGCTCTGCAGGGCCGCCTGTGCGAAGAGCCCGGCGGCGCGCGGGGCGCCGAGCAGGGCACCGACGCTGATGGCCCCGGCGGACTCCCCGAAGACGGTGACGCGTGCGGGGTCCCCGCCGAAGGCCTCGATGTTCTCCCGGACCCAGGTCAGGGCGGCGATCTGGTCGAGCAGCCCGCGGTTGGCGGGGGCGTCGGGGAAGAGCCCGTAGCCGAGGACGCCCAGGCGGTAGTTGACGGAGACGAGCACCACCCCGTCGCGGGCGAAGGCGGAGCCGTCGTACACGGGGACGGCCGAGGAGCCGCGGGTGAGCGCCCCGCCGTGCAGCCAGACCATGACGGGCAGCCCGGCCCCGGGGGCCGGGTCCGGGGTCCACACGTTGAGGTTCAGGCAGTCGTCGCCGGGGACGTCCGGGTCGGGCAGCAGCTCGGCGAACTTCGGCGGGTAGGGCACCTTCGGCGCGGTGGGCCCGAAGGCTCCGGCGTCGCGTACGCCCTCCCAGGCGGCCGGCGGCTCGGGCGCGGCGAAGCGGAGGGCGCCGACGGGCGGGGCCGCGTACGGGATGCCCCGGAAGGAGGCGGTCCCGCCCGGGCCGGTGCGGCCCTCGACGACGCCGTACCCGGTCCTGACCCGGGGCCGGCCGCTGCCGCCCGCTGCGCTCATCGCTCTCCTCCGTCGACCCGGTGCCTGCACCGTCGCACCACTGCACCACTGAATCGGGTGTTCCGCCTCCCGGGCACGGTCGCACAGGCCTGCGAGGGGTGACAAGGCGTGACCCGGCACGGGGCGGGCCGGGTTGGACCGGGCATGCGATCGATGCGTATCCACCCCGGTGTCCGCGGCTCCGTCCGGGCGGCCGGCCCGGTCCTCCCCCTCGCGCCCGCGCTCCTGCTCCTGCTCGCGGCCGCGGGCCCGACGCAGGCCGCGGCCGGGTCCGGGTCCGGCTTCCAGTACGTCGGCCAGGACGACAAGGTCCACGGGCTGACGGCCCCGCGCGGCTGTGTGGCGGCGAAGGGAGGCGGCTCCCGGGCCGTCACCAACTCGACCTCCGGGACCGCGATCTTCTACCGGGAGCCGGGGTGCGCGGGCGAGCCGGTGGCCTTGCTGGAGCCGGGCGCCGCGGGCCAGATCAAGCCGTACTTCGCCTCCGTGCGATTTTCCTTCATCACTAAGGCCCAGCGGCCGTGACCGCCGGGCTCCCGCCGCGTTGTACGCCATGTCAAATGCCACAGACCCCTGTGGCACCACACATCTCACGAGGAGATCTTGATGTCGCGTATCGCGAAGGCAGTCGCCGTCACCGCTGTTGCCGGTAGCGCCCTGGCCGCCGGTGCCGGTCTGGCCGTCGCCGATGCCGGAGCGCACGGTGCGGCGGTCGGCTCCCCCGGTGTCCTCTCGGGCAACCTGGTCCAGGTTCCGGTGCACGTCCCGGTCAACGTCTGCGGCAACACCGTGAACGTGATCGCCCTGCTGAACCCGGCGTTCGGCAACACCTGCGTCAACGCGTCGGGTGGCGGCGAGCACCACACCGAGGGCTACGGCGGCTGACGGCCGGATCGAGGACCCTGGGCCCCCGCCGTACGGCGGGGGCCCTTCTCGCGTCCTCGCGTCCGGACCGATCCTGCGGATCGCCCTCACGGGCCTCCGTACGGGTCATTCGTAGCGGTAGAGGCCCTGGTGGCTGAGCATGTCGCGCGGGGTGAGGTCCCACGGCGGCATCGGCTCGTCGAGGGCGATCACCCGGCCGCGCTGGAGGTCGCCCGGTTCGAGCGGGGCGGCGGGCAGGTAGCCGGAGCCCGGATGCCTCAGCTGCCAGCGGTCCCAGAGCAGGTCCACGAAGGCGTGGTGCAGCCAGAACGCCGGGTCGTTGGGGGCCGTGCCGCCCGTCATGTGGCCGCCGATCCACTGGTGGACCTTGTTGTGGTTGCGCCAGCGCTCGCTCTTCGGCGCCGCCCAGCCTTCCAGCTTGTTGCGGAACCCGCCGCCCTGCGCCGTCGAGTCCCAGGGCGAGGTGTCGTACGTCGGGTCGTCGAGCGCCCACTGCAGCTCGGCCGCGGTGGGCAGGGCGATCGGGTTCTGCGGCCGGCCGAGGTTGCGGGTGAGGAAGCGGGCCTCCGTGATGCCCACCGTGATCTCCCAGTTGCCCTTCTCGTGGGCGAAGGGGCCGGTCGTCACGCGGCGGTCGCTCGCACGGCCGGTGCCGCCGAGGAAGTCCTCGGCCCAGAGGGAGGAGACCGGGCTGTTGTCCGCGGTCCAGTCCCAGTACGGGACCGCGACCCCCGGGTCGACGGCCTGGAGCAACCGCTCGAACTGGAGCAGGTAGCGCCGGTGCCAGGGGAAGAAGGACGGGGACATGTGCCCGACCCGGAGCTTGCTGTCCCGGTCCGGCACGAAGTACTTGTCGTGGGTGCGCACCAGGTCGTCGTACGCGCCGGTGCGCTTGAGCTCCAGCACGGCCGCCGTGAACCGCTTCTTCTGGGCGCTGGTCAGGTTCTTCTGGTTCTGCCGGGTGTACATGCGGGGCTCCTCAGCCGTGGTGCGGGGCCGCGAACGCCAGCTGGGTGGTGCCGAGTTCGTCGACGGCGGCGCGGGCCAGTTCCAGCGGGGTCCCGAAGGACTGGAAGTGGTTGATCCCGCTCAGGTAGCTGCCGTCGGCGCGGCGCATGACGTGCAGGGGGCGGCCGTCGATGCGGACCCCGGCGGAGTCGACGGCGATGTGCCGGCCCCGGTACGTCTCCTCGGCGAAGGGGGCCGGGGTCAGGGTCTGCCGGGGGCGGCGCGCGCGCAGTACGGGGGCCAGGGCCGCGGCGGTGCCCGCGAGCACCGCCGCGGTGAAGGCCGTACGAAGGGCCGTGCGGCGGGTGAGTGCTGCGGAGGCGGGTGTGGCGTACATGCGGTCTCCCTCGCTCGGTGGTCCGCGCTACGGGGTCTAACGCGGCGCGGCGGGCGAGGTCACCTCGGCCGCTCGGGGTGCTTGAAGAAGAGGGTGGTGGGATGCAGCCGGCCGGACGGATCGGCGGCGTAGTCGGGGATGGTGCCGGCCTCGGTCCAGCCGGCGGAGCGGTAGACGCGCTCGGCCCCGCTGCCCGTCTCGGTGTCGAGGACCAGCAGCAGCACGCCGGCCCGGGCGGCCGCGAGTTCGGCCTCGGCGAGGAGGGCTCGGGCGGTGCCGCGGCCGCGCGCCTCGGGGTGCACCATGAGCTTGCGCAGCTCGGCGCGGTGGCGGCCGTTGGGCTTGGACTCGCGGTACCAGCTGACGGTGCCGTCGAGGCGGCCCTCGCGGTTCCGCGATGCCCACAGGGCGAGGGAGCCCTCCTCGACGGCGGGAGCAAGGGAGTCCCACCAGGCCGCCGCCCGGCCGTGGTCGAGGTCGGCGAGGAAGCCGAGGGAGGACCCGCCGCGGACCACGGCGAGCAGCAGGTCGGCGAGTTCGTCGCGGTGGGCGGCCAGCAGGGCGGCGTCGAGCCGGGCGATCACGGAGGTCATCGGGCGAGGATAGGGATCAGCCTGCGGCCCGCTGGAGGCGGGGCAGGTGCAGGTCGCGGAAGACGGCGGCCATGCGGAGGGTGAAGACGAGCCCTGCGGAGACGGCGATGTTGAGCGTGTCCGCGGTACCGGCCCAGTACAGGCCGAGGTGGCAGGCGGCCCCGGCGAGCGCGGCGGTCGCGTACACCTCCTCGCGCAGGAGCAGCGGCGGGAACTCCCCGCAGAGCACGTCGCGGACGACTTCGCCGGTGACCCCGGTCAGCACGGCGAGGATGAGCACGGCGACGGGCGTGACGTGGGCGTCGATGGCGGCGCGGGCGCCGATGACGGTGACGACGGACAGGCCGACGGCGTCGACGACGACGAGGGCGCGCTGCGGGAGCGTGCGGCGGCGCAGGTGGAGCATGGTGGCCACGGCCACGGAGGCGATGACGACGAGCAGGAGCCAGTCGTGCGTCCAGTAGAGCGGGTGGCGGTCGAGGATGAGGTCGCGGAGGGTCCCGCCGGAGATGGCGGCGGCGAAGGCCAGGACGAGCCCGCCGAAGGGGTCCATGTTGGCCCGGTGGGCGGCGAGGACGCCGGAGGCGGCGAAGGCGGCTATGCCGAGGAGGTAGAGGGCGTGCAGCATGGCGCCTCCTTCTGGGGGCGGGCGGGGTCCGGGGCGACCCGTCGACCCTGCCGCACCGGCCCGGAGCCGCGCATCGGCCGTTCGGCCAGGCCGTGCCGTGCCATGCCGTGCCGGGGGGGCGCCCGCTGCCGTGCCCTCGCACGGGCCTCCGGCGCCCCGCCCTCCCCGGTTCACCGGGTACCCGCTTTCGGACCCCTGGGGGTCCGGGGCCGGGTACCCGGTGTCGGACCCGGAGCTACGGGGACGGCAGTTCGGCGAAGTCGGCCACCAGGGTGTGGTGGTGGCCCGCGGTGCCCAGGGCGAGGGCGTCGGACTTGGCGCGCTTCAGGTACAGGTGCGCCGGGTGCTCCCAGGTCATCCCGATGCCGCCGTGCAGCTGCACGCATTCCTCCGCCGCCCGTACCGCCACTACGGAGCAGTACGCCTGTGCGACCGCCACCGTCAGCGGGGCGTCGGGGGCCCCGGTGGCCAGTGCGTCCGCCGCCGCGCGGGCCGCCGCACGGGCCGAGGCCACGTCCAGCCACAGCTGCGCCAGCCGGTGCTTCAGCGCCTGGAAGGAGCCGACCGGCCGGTTGAACTGGTTGCGCCCGCGCACGTGCCGGACCGTCTCCGTCAGGCACCACTCCGCGAGCCCGAGCTGCTCGGAGGCCAGCAGTCCGGCCCCCGAGAGCAGTGCTCCGGCGACTGCCGCCCGCGCCGTCGCCGGGTCCGCGAGCAGGGTCCCCGCGGCGCCGTCCAGCGTCACCGTGGCGAGCGGACGGGTCAGGTCCAGCGGGACCAGCGCGGTCAGCGAGGCCTCGTCCGCCGGGACCGCATACAGCCCCGTGTCGGCCGGGACCAGCAGGACGTCGGCGGCCACCGCGTCCGCCACCGAGGTGACGGTGCCGGTCAGCGCCCCGCCCCCGGCGTCCCGTACAGCGCTCGGCAGCGGAGCGCCGGGGGCCTGCGTCAGCGGCAGCGCGGGAACGCACACCCGCCGGCCCGCGGCCAGCTCCCGCAGGAGGTCGCCGGCCTCCGGCGTGTCGCAGCCCAGCAGGATCTCCGTCCCGAGCACCGCGCTCGTCAGGAACGGCACCGGCGCCACGGCCCGGCCGAGCTCCTCCAGGACCACGGCCGCCTCCCGGTGGCCCGCGCCCTGCCCGCCGAGCTTCTCCGGTACGAGCAGCCCCGCCGTGCCGATCTCCGCCGCGAGCGTGTGCCACAGCCCCGGGTCGTGCGGCCGGCCGGTCTCCGCCCGGGCGAGCACGTCCGCCGGTGCGCACCGGTCCACGAGCAGCGCCCGTACGGCGGACCGGAGCTCCTCCTCCGTGTCGGAGTACAGCAGGTCGAACGCAGTGCTCATCGGGCCAGGTCCTTCCAGGCGAGGTCCTTGTCGTCGCGCGGCTCGGCGGGCAGGCCCAGGACGCGTTCGGCGACGATGTTGAGGAGGATTTCGCTGGTGCCGCCCTCGATGCTGTTGCCCTTGGCGCGCAGGTAGCGGTAGCCGGCGTCGCGGCCGGTGAAGTCGACGAGCTCGGGCCGGCGCATCGTCCAGTCCTCGTACAGCAGGCCCTCCTCGCCGAGGAGTTCCACCTCCAGGCCGCTGATCTCCTGGTTGAGGCGGGCGAAGGTGAGCTTCATCCCGGATCCCTCGGGGCCGGGCTGCCCGGCGGCGAGCTGCTGGCGCAGCCGCTCGCCGGTGAGCCGGGCGACCTCGGCCTGGACCCACAGCTGGAGCAGGCGCTGGTGCAGTGCGTGGGTCCGCAGCTCCGGCCGCTCGCGCCACGCGGCGGCGACCGGGGCGATCATGCCGCCCTCGCGCGGGATCCGCATGCCGCCGATGGAGACGCGTTCGTTCATCAGGGTGGTGCGGGCGACCTCCCAGCCCTGGCCGACGGCGCCGAGCCGGTGGCTGTCGGGGATGCGGACGCCGGTCAGGAAGACCTCGTTGAACTCGGCCTCACCGGTGATCTGTCGCAGCGGCCGGACCTCGACACCGGGGGCGTGCATGTCGCAGAGGAAGTAGGTGATGCCCTGGTGCTTGGGCAGGGACGGGTCGGTGCGGGCGATCAGGATGGCCCAGCGGGCGGTGTGGGCGCTGGAGGTCCACACCTTCTGCCCGTCGACGATCCAGTCGCCGGTGCCGCTCTCGCGGACCGCGCGGGTGCCGAGCGCGGCGAGGTCGGAGCCGGCGCCGGGTTCGCTGAAGAGCTGGCACCAGACCTCCTCCCCCACCCACAGGGGACGCAGGAAGCGCCGCTTCTGCTCGTCGGTGCCGTAGGCGAGGATCGTGGGCGCGGCCATGCCGAGGCCGATGCCGATCCGGCGCGGGTCGTTGTCGGGGGCGCCGGCGGCTTCGAGTTCGGCGTCGACGACCGCCTGGAGGGTGCGGGAGGCGGCGAGTCCGCCGAGGCCCTCGGGGTAGTGGACCCAGGCGAGGCCGGCGTCGAAGCGGGCCCGCAGGAAATCGGCGCGGTCGGTGTCGGCGGGCGGGTGGGCGAGCAGCAGGTCCCGTACGCGCGCCACCAGTTCCTCGGAGGTGATCACCGCGGGTCCCCTCCGTCCAGGGCCGGTACGACGACCAGCCGGCCGGTGGTGGACCCGTCGGCGAGGCGCTGCACGGCGTCGGCGGCCGCGGCGAGCGGTACGCGCTCGCTGACCAGCGGCTTGATCGTGCCCTCGGCGGCGAGCCGGGTGAGCTCGACGTGGCAGGCGGCGATGGCGGCGGGGTCCTTGGTGGCGTACAGGCCCCAGTGCAGGCCGAGGACGGCGTAGTTCTTCACGAGGGCGTGGTTGAGGGCGGGGGCGGGGATGGTGCCGCTCGCGAAGCCGACGACGACGATCCGGCCCTCGAAGGCCACGCATTTGGCGGAGGCGGTGTAGGCGTCCCCGCCGACCGGGTCGTAGACGACGTCGGCGCCGCGCCCGGCGGTGAACTCCTTGACGCGGGCGACCAGGTCCTCACTCGTGCGGTCGATGACCAGGTCGCAGCCGAGTTCCTCGGCGGTACGGGCCTTCGCCTTGCCCCCCACGACACCGATGACGGTGGCGCCGGCTGCCTTGCCGAGCTGGACGGCGGCGCTGCCGACCCCGCCGGCGGCGGCGTGCACGAGGAGGGTCTCGCCGGCCTGGAGCCGGGCCCGGCGGTGCAGGCCGAACCAGCCGGTCTGGTAGCCGATGTGCAGGGCCGCGGCCTCGGCGTCGTCGAGGGTCTCGGGGGCCGGCAGCAGCGCGCGGGCGGAAGCGGTGACGTACTCGGCGAAGCCGCCGTGCGGCAGGCTCGGGTTGGCGATGACGCGGCGGCCGTCCTCGGTCTCGCCGCAGATCTCGACGCCGGGGGTGAAGGGCAGCGGCGGGCGGATCTGGTACTGGCCCCGGACGAGCAGCGCGTCGGGGAAGTTGACGTTCGCCGCGAGCACTTTGAGCCTCACCTCGCCCTCGCCGGGCACCGGTTCGGGAACCTCTTCGAGGCGCATGGCCTCTCGGGGTTCGCCGGGGGTATGTACTCGCCATGCCTGCATCCGGGGCCTCCAGCCGCCGTCGAGGAACCACGCTCCGCGGGCATACTAAGCGGTCGCTTGCCACTCTGGGAACCGTCGGCGACCCGGATTCCGGGCCGGACCGAAACACCACGCGTCAATCCGGCCACTTCAGCCCCCGGTCAGGCAGCATGTGGCGTGCACTCGTCATGACTTGAGTCCAGGGGGGACCACTCACATGAGAAGAAGCATGTCCGCGGCCGCTGCCGCCGTCGTTCTGGCCGGTCTGATCACGGCGGCCGCCCCGGCCGCGGCGGCCGGGACCGCGTGCGCGCCGGACATCCTCCGGCTGCCGGCCCTCGCGCAGGGCCCCTCGCCGGCGTACGGATCCGTACGGGCCTTCGGGGCCGCCGGCCTGGTGGCCGGCGAAAGCGTCGGACTGCCCGCGTACTGGACGGCCGACCACGCGGTGCACGCCGTCCCGCTGCCCGAGGGCTTCGTGTCCGGCGAGGTCCGCGCGGTGAACGCCAAGGGCCTGATGGTCGGCACCCTCCGGCGGGCCGGTGCCCCCGACACGCCGTACGGGTTCACGTACCAGAAGGGCGCGGCGGCGGTCCGGCTGATCGGCGGCGGAACCACGGCGAGCGCGGTGACTGACGTCAACGACTCGGGCCGTTCCGTCGGCACGGAGGACGGCGTCGCCAAGGAATGGCTGAACGGCGCGGTGGTGCGCGAGCTGCCCGTGCCCGCGGACGCCCGCCCGGGCACCAGGATCGTCTCGGTGAACGGGATCAACGCGCGCGGGGACATCGTCGGCACGGCGCAGACCTCCTACGAGGAGGACGACCAGCTGCGGGGCAAGACCTTCCCGGTCGTCTGGCCCGCCGGGGGCGGGTACCCGCCGTACAGCCTGCAGGTGTGGACCGAGGACGACCGGTCGGTGTGGACGACCGCGGCCGGCATCGACGACCGCGGCAGGGTCGTCGGCCACGAGGACCGCGGCTACCGCGACTGGCAGGAGCGCAAGCCGGCCGTCTGGAAGAAGCCGTACGACGCCCTGCCGAACGACCCCGGCCGGGTCAAGGGCTACGACCACCTGACCCTCGACGGGCTCAGCCCGGCCACGAACGTGGCCGTCGGCTCGGCCGTCACCCTCGTCGAGGGATACCCCAACTTCCTGCACGCCGCGTACTGGCCGGGCACGGGAGCCCCGCTGGCCCTCCCCCACCCCGCCGGCACCGGCCCGGACTCGCGCAGCTCGGCGTACGCGGCCTCGGACGACGACCGGGTGGGCGGCACGTTCTACGACTGGGAGACGATGAAGGGCACCGCCGTGGTGTGGACCTGCGCGAGCAAGCAGGCGTACGCGCCGCAGGGTTGACCCCGTCACGGGCATGGCGATCTCGGCGCCCGCGCGCTATCGATGCCCCATGACGGACGAGATCCCGCCCGGCCCGCCCGGGCTCCCCGCACCGCCTCCGCTCGGTGCCGCCGCGCTGCCCGCCGGTACGTACGCCGGGCAGGTGGTCCTCGTGACCGGCGGCGGCACCGGGCTGGGCAAGGCCATCGCCGCCGAGTTCGCACGGCTCGGCGCGGACCTGGTGATCGCGGGCCGGCGCGCCGAGCGGCTGAAGGCGGCGCAGGAGGAGTTGGCGGCCGTTCCCGGCGCGGGCCGGGTGACGGCCGCCGTCTGCGACATCCGGGACCCGGGGCGGATAGCGGAGGTCTTCGACGCGGCGCAGGCCGGGCCCGGCCTGCCGGACGTCCTGGTCAACAACGCGGCCGCCAACTTCCCCTCCCCGGCGGAGGACCTGTCGCCGGGCGCCTGGCGGGCGGTCCTCGACATCACCCTGACCGGCACCTGGTTCATGACCCGCGAGTTCGGCCGTCGCCACCTCGGCGCCGCCACGCCCGGGTCCATCGTGAACATCGGCGCCTCGTACGCCTGGACGGGCGGGCCTGGCTTCGCCCACAGCGCGGCCGCCAAGGCCGGGGTGAAGAACCTGGTGGAGACGCTCGCCGTCGAGTGGGGCCCGTACGGCATCCAGGTCAACGGGCTCGTCCCCGGCCTGTTCCCGCACGCCGACATGACCGAGGACATCCGCGACGGCCTGGAGCGGGCCGCTCCCGATGCCCGCGACACCCGTCAGCCCGCCCTGCGCGTCGGCGCCCCGCGCGAACTCGGCTGGGCGGCCACCTTCCTGGCCTCCCCGTACGCCCGGTTCATCACGGGGCACACGCTGGTGGTCGACGGCGCGAACTGGCAGCGCCGCTCGCTGGTCAACCCGGAGGTGGTCCCGGTCCGCGCGCAGCTGGGCCGCGGCCCCTTCACCCCCTGAGCGCCGGTTGTCGGTGCCCGGTGGGAGGATCCGTTCATGTCTCTCGCCGATCTGACCTTCGCCCACTGGCGTTCGCTCGACCGGGCCGCCGCCGGGCGCATCGCGCACGAGGCCGCCGCGCAGGCGGGCGGCCGCGTGGTGCTGCTCGACACCGTCGACCACCTCGGCGGGCCGCTGCACCGCGTCCGCATCGAGCGTGCGGGACGGGAGTTCGCCCTCATACCCGGCGGCCCGGTGCGGCTCGGGTTCGACCTGGACGCCTGGACGCCGACGCCCGCACAGGTCGCCGACTACGAGGAGAGCCGGGCGGAAGGGTACGGGTACGAGCTCCCCCTGAAGGAGTATCTCGCCGAGGTGCTCAGCCCGGTCCGCACCGCGACGCCGGCCACCGTGCTCATGGCCGTGGAGGACGAGGCGCTGACCGGGCCCGCGGACGCGATGCCGGAGGTACTCGCGGCGCGCGGGCTGCGGATGCCGAGCGCCGACGAGTGGGAGCACGCCTGCGGGGCCGGGGCGGGCACGCTGTTCCGATGGGGGAACGAATGCCCTCTGGACGAGCCCTCTTACGGGGGCGGCGGCGTGCGGCACGAACCGAACGCCTTCGGGCTGCACATCGCGTACGACAGCTACGCCACCGAGCTGAGCGGTGACCGGACCGCGGTGCACGGCGGCGACGGCGGCGAGGCCGTCTGCGGCGGATACGGCGCGCTGCTCGCCTGGCTGCCGCTGGCCACCGCCCAGCGCAACCCGTCCACGGCGGAGTTCGTGTACGGGCCGGACGGCGAGGGCATGTGCGAGGAGTTCTCGACCCGGCCGGTGTTCAGCCTCCGGTGAAGTGCGGCGGGCGGCGGGCCGCCTTGGCGGTGTAGCCCTCGCGGCAGTCCTCGGAGGTGAGGGTGAGGGCCGCCGTCATCGCGACGCGGTCGAGGGCCGGGCCGAGGGCGGCGTCCGCGTAGGCGTCGATCGCACCTTTGACGCCCTGTACGGCGAGCGGGGCGTTGGCCGCGATCTCCGCCGCCACCGCGCGCGCCGCGGCGTCCAGCTCCCGCGGCGGGACGAGGAGTTGGACCAGGTTCAGGCGGTGCGCCGTCGCGGCGTCGATCTGGCGGCCGGTCAGCGCCAGGAACTTGGCCCAGCCCGCACCCGCCTCGCGGGCGATCCGCAGGTCGCCGCCCGCGTCCACCGCGACGCCGAGCTGCGCTTCGGGCAGGGCGAAGACGGCGTCCTCGGCGGCGATGCGGAGGTCGGCCATCAGGGCCAGTTCGAAGCCGAAGCCGAGGCAGTAGCCCTGCACGGCGGCCACCACCGGCTGCGGGAGCCGCGAGAGGACGGCGAAGCGCTCGTGGACCCAGCGGATGCCCTCGTAGTAGTTGCGGGTCCGCTCGGCGGCCGTCGCGCCCGTGATGGCGCCGCCGGGGGCCTTCACGTCGATGCCCGCGCAGAACGCGCGGCCCTCGGCCCGCAGCAGGACCACCCGTACGTCCGGATCGAAGCGGATCCGGTCCGCGAGCAGGCCCAGCTGGCGGGTGGACTCCCAGCTCCAGCCGTTGAGCCGGTCCGGGCGGCAGAGGGTGAGGACCGCGATGCCGTCCTCGGTCTCGAGCCGGATGCGCTCCTCACCCTCCGCGACCTCGGTGCCGATGGTGTCGATCACGGAAAGCCTCCTCTGACGATCCGTCAGAATAGAGGCTCGGGACTCAGCGCGTGAAGACCTCGAACGTCACCGCGGGGCGGCCGCCGAAGCGCGGCGCCGCCTGCTGGGCGTAACCGGTGAGGAAGCCGCGGACGTACTCCTCGGGGTCCTGGTCCGTGAGGACCTCGATGTACGCCTTGTGCTCCATCAGCGACTTGATGGAGCGCTCCAGGCCGGGGCCCGCGTCCACCGCGTGCGTCGGCGTGGTGGATCCGGCAACCGCCACCCAGCGCACCCCGTCCCAGGGCTCCAGGCCCTGTTCGGAGATGAGCTCGGGGAAGATCCACCGGTTGCCGGCGTCGGCCGCCGCGTCCAGGGTGGCCCGGCCGACGGCCTTGTGGTCGGGGGTGTTCCAGTTGCCCCCGCCGTTCTGCCCGCCCCAGGTGTCCCGGTGGTTGAGGGTGATGAGCAGTTCGGGGCGGTGCCGGCGGATGGCCGCCGCGATGTCCCGGCGCAGGTCCAGGCCGTACTCGACGATGCCGTCGCGGTAGTCGAGGAACTCCACGGTCGAGACCCCGACGACCGCGGCGCTCGCGCGCTGCTCGGCCTCGCGCAGCGGGGCGCACTCCTCGGGCGGGATCGTGTCGATGCCGGCCTCGCCGCGGGTGGCCAGGAGGTAGACGACCTCGCGGCCGCCGTCGGTCCAGTGGGCGATCGCCCCGGCCCCGCCGTACTCCAGATCGTCGGGGTGGGCGACCACCGCGAGGGCGCGCTGCCAGTCGGCGGGCATCGGCTCCAAGGGCGCGGGCTGATCCAGTTGTTCGGTCATGCCCCGCACGATAGCCGCACCCCCCGCGCGCCCCCGCGCTGCGGAGGCGGAGTCCTAGACGTCGTCGCGTACGAGGGCCAGCAGGCGGTCCAGGACACGGGCGCCGCCGGCGCGGACGCCGTCGTGTTCGAACTCGTCCGTCACCCAGGTGCGCAGGCCCCGGATCCGCGCGGCCGTCTCCAGGGAGTGCGCGGTGTCCACGTACAGGTCGTCGTGGTAGATCGCGGCGGCCACCGGGACCTCGTTGGCGGCGAGTCGCGCCGGATCGTACAGCGGCTCCCAGCCGGTACGGGCGGCCAGCAGCTCGGCGGTCTCGCGCAGCGGGGCCAGCGCGGGGTCGGCGGTGAAGTGCCAGGGGTGGACGGTCTCCCCCGTGAACAGCAGGGGCGCGTCGCCCGCGAGGGCCTTCCCGGCGTCGAAGCCGGGGTGGCCCGCGCGGACCCGTTCGGCGGCCCAGGCGGTGGGCGCGGCCGGGTCCTGGGCGTAGATGGGTTCGTGGAGCAGGGCGTACAGGGGGTGCGCGGCGAAGGAGAGCAGCCCCCGTACCTGCTCCAGGAAGGCGTCGGCGAGGGCCGGGCCCGCGGGGGTGGGCACGAAGGCGTCCTCCAGCAGGTAGTGCAGCTGGTGGCTGCCGTCGCCGGTGCCGAGCAGGATGCCCAGGGACTGGAAGGCCTCTGCGGTGAGGCGGTGGCCTCCGGGGAGTTCGGCCGGGCGCTCGACGAGGTGGGCGGCGATGCGGCGGGCGCGCTCGACGTCCATCGGGTAGCGGGTGTAGTGGGCCAGGTTCTTGCGCTCCATGCGGGGGTACGCGGCCTCGTACACCTCGTCGGCGGTGGCGGTCAGGGAGGGCAGGCCACCGGTGATCAGGGCCGCGGTCAGCCCCTCGGGGGCGGTGGAGAGGTAGTGGGTGGTGCAGAAGCCGCCGAAGCTCTGCCCGAGGACGGTCCAGGGGGCGCCGCCGGTCAGGCCGGGACGGATGGCCTCGGCGTCGCGCACGATGGAGTCGCCGCGGAAGTGGGAGAGGTACTCCGCCTGCTGTTCGGGGGCGCCGCGCAGGGGCAGGGTCTGCCGGTTCGCCGGGGTGGAGCGGCCGGTGCCGCGCTGGTCGAGCAGGAGGACGCGGTACTCGGTGAGGGCCCGCTCCAACCAGGCCTGCCGGCCGGTGAAGCGGCGGGCGCCGAAGCCGGGGCCGCCCTCCAGGTACAGCAGCCAGGGCAGGGTCTCGGGATCCTTGCCGGTGGCGACGGCCTCGCGGGCGTACAGCTCGATGTGCTCCCCGTCCGGGCGCGTGTGGTCGAGCGGGACGCTGAAGCGGTGGTCGGTGAGGACGACACCGGGCTGGCGGTAGCTGCGGTCGATGGTCACGAACGGCCCCTGGGTGTGCGGCGGCCCCGGTCGGATCGCGACCGGGGCACGGGTCTGGCGGCCCGGCCGAGTGTAGTACGGGGCCGCCCCGCGCCCCGGCCCCCACCTGCGCCTGCGCCTGCGTCAGTCGGGGCCGGGGGCCGGGTCGGTCCGGGTTGCGCTAGAACTCGACCACCGAGCGGAGGACCTCGCCGCGGTGCATGCGCGTGAAGGCGTCTTCGACGGCGTCCAGGGGGATGGTCTCGGAGACGAAGGCGTCGAGGTCGAGGCGGCCCTGGAGGTAGAGGTCGATGAGGAGGGGGAAGTCCCGCTCGGGCAGGCAGTCCCCGTACCAGGAGGACTTGAGCGCGCCGCCGCGGCCGAAGACGTCGAGCAGCGGGAGTTCGAGCTTCATCTCCGGCGTGGGCACGCCGACCAGGACCACGGTTCCCGCCAGGTCGCGGGCGTAGAAGGCCTGCCGGTAGGTCTCGGGGCGGCCCACGGCGTCGATGACCACGTCGGCGCCGTTGCCTCCGGTGAGCGCCTGGACGGCCTTGACCACGTCTTCCGTACGGCCGTTCACCGTGTGGGTGGCCCCCAGGCCCCGCGCCCACTCCAGCTTCCGGTCGTCGAGGTCGACGGCGATGATCCGGCCGGCGCCGGCGAGGCGGGCGCCGGCGACGGCCGCGTTGCCCACTCCTCCGCAGCCGATGACGGCGACGGAGTCGCCCCGTCCGACGTTGCCGGTGTTCAGGGCGGCGCCGAGGCCGGCCATGACCCCGCAGCCGAGGAGGCCCGCGGCGGCCGGGGAGGCCGCCGGGTCGACCTTGGTGCACTGGCCGGCCGCGACCAGGGTCTTCTCGGCGAAGGCTCCGATCCCGAGCGCCGGGGAGAGCGGCGTGCCGTCCTCCAGGGTCATGGGCTGGGTGGCGTTGTGCGTGTTGAAGCAGTACCAGGGACGGCCGCGCTTGCAGGCCCGGCAGGTGCCGCACACGGCACGCCAGTTGAGCACGACGAAGTCGCCGGGTGCGACGGAGGTGACGTCGGGGCCGACGGATTCGACGATTCCGGCGGCCTCGTGGCCGAGGAGGAAGGGGAACTCGTCGTTGATGCCGCCCTCACGGTAGTGGAGGTCGGTGTGGCAGACCCCGCAGGCCTGGACCTTGACCAGGGCCTCGCCGGGTCCCGGGTCGGGCACGAGGATCGTCGTCGTCTCCACCGGTGCGCCCTTGCTCCGGGCGATGACCCCTCGTACGCGATGCGTCACGTCGTACCCCGCTCTGGTCGGTTCTGTCTGGATCAACGAACGTACACGGGCGCGGCGGTGGAAGGGAGTCGCGTCACTCCGGGGAAGTGGGAGTGGCGAGTTCCGGCGGTACGGCGGCGCGAAGTGCCGCTCCGAAGGCGGCCACGGCCGGATGGGCGCCGGCGCCGCTGCGGAAGGCGATCTTGGTCCGGCGCTCCATGAGGAGCCGCGTGAGGGAGACGGCCGGGTCGGCGGGGCCGATGACCCCGAGCTGCGGGACGACGGCGACGCCCTGGCCGGCCGCGACCAGGGCGAGCACGGCGGGGAACTCGTCGACCCGGTGGCGGATCCGCGGGGTGAACCCGGCGGCCTGGCAGGCCCGCAGGGCCATGGCGTGGCAGAGGGTGCCGTGGGTGGCGGTGATCCACGGGGCGTCGGCGTGGGCCCGCAGGACGGCGCCCTGGTCGGTTCCGAGGGCCGGCGCCGCGCCGGCCGCGGGCTGCGCCGGGACGGTCCACGCCGGGGCCGTCCGCGCCGTGGCGGCCTGCGCCGGGGCGGCCAGGTACATCGACTCCCGGTAGAGCGGCCGCGTGGCGAGTCCCGGCTCCGGCGGCGCGGGGACGAAGTCGTACTCGTGGATCAGGGCCACGTCCAGGTCCCCGGCGCGCAGCGCGTGCGCGACGGCCGCCGGGTCGGTCTCCGAGACCATCGGCTCCAGTCCCGGGTGACGCCGGGCCAGGGCCGCCAACGCGGCCGGGAGGATGGCCCGGACGGCGGTGGGGAAGGCCCCGACGCGCAGGGCCCCGGCCAGGCCGTTGCGCGCCTCGGCGAGATCGGCGTCGGCCCGTTCCAGCCGCTCCAGTACGGCCTCGGCGTGCCGGACCAGGTTCTGACCGGCCGGAGTGAGCCGGACCCGGCGGCCCGTGCGTTCGAGCAGCGGCAGCCCCGCCTCGCGTTCGAGGACGGCGAGTTGCTGGGACACCGCCGAAGGGCTGAAGGCGAGGGCCTCGGCCACGGCGGCGATGGTCCCGCGGCGGGCGAGTTCGCGCAGCAGGCGCAGGCGTCGTACGTCGAGCATCGGCTCAGCTTACGGTTCGGGTAAGAAACGCGAACTGGATTTGGCGCTCGGGGCGGATGAAGCTCGTGGGCATGGCACAGGACCTCTCCCTCCACGGGATTCACGTACCGCTCGTCACCCCCTTCACGCGCGCCGGGGACGTCGCCGCCGACTCCCTGGAGGCTCTCGCCCAGCAGGTGCTCGCCGAGGGCGCCACCGGGATCGTCGCCCTCGGCACGACCGGCGAGGCGGCCGCCCTCGAGGAGGCGGAGCGCGACCTCGTCACCGACGTGTGCGCCCGGGTCTGCCGCGAGCGGGGCGCGGTGCTGACCGTGGGGGCCGGGGCGAGCGGCACCCGGGCCGCCGAGGCGGCGCTCGGCCGGCTGGCGCGGTGGCCGCAGGTGCGGGCGGCGCTGGTGACCGTGCCCCCGTTCGTACGGCCCGGGGCGGCGGGGGTCCTGGCGCACTTCGCGCGGCTGGCAGAGGTGAGCCCCGTACCGCTGGTCGTCTACCACATCCCGTACCGGACGGGGCAGCCTCTGGGCACGGCCGCGCTGCGGGCGCTCGGGGAGCTGCCGGGGGTGGCCGGGATGAAGTACGCGGGCGGCGGGGTCGGCGAGGAGGCGGTGGCGCTGCTCGGCGACCTGCCGGAGGGGTTCGCGGTGCTGGCGGGCGACGACCTGTACCTGTCCCCCCTGCTGGCCCTGGGCGCGGCGGGCGGGATCCTGGCCTCGGCGCACCTGGCGACGGCCCGGTACGCGGAGCTGGAGGCGGCCTGGCGGGCCGGGGACGCAGCGTGGGCGCGGGCCCTGGGCCACGGTCTGGCCCGGCTCTCGGCGGCGCTCTTCGCCGAGCCGAATCCGGCGGTGGTGAAGGGCGTGCTGCACGCGCAGGGCCGGATCCCGACGCCGGACGTGCGGCTGCCGCTGCTGCCGGCGGGCGGGGCGGCGGTGTCGGCCGCGCTGGAACGGCTGGCGGAGCTGCGGAGCCCCCGCTGATCCACCGCGAACACGCTGCGAACACGCCGCGGGCATGCCCTGAAGCGCCCCCTGTGGGCGGTTCGCAAACAACGGGCGAGATGCCCGAATCAGGCCAGGGTATGGGCGACTTGTCCGTTTCCCGGAAAGGCTTCCGGAGCTCGTGATGTGAGTCACTCGAATAGGAGCAACATCATTAATCCGGAACAGACGGTTCCCTTTTCCCGGAAAGGAATTTCGGCATTCCCGGAAGGTGCCTCCAAGGTCGTTTCCGACCCTGAAACCGGCAAGTCGATCACCCGGGGGAATTCGTGCCTTGTTCCCGCCCGGCGGACTCGCTTACCTTCACGTCATTCCCAGCGGGCAGCCGCCGAAACCGGCGGCCGCCAGGGATCCCCCGCACCCCCACGTGAGGAATTCCGCCATGCCCGGACTCGGTAAGCACCGTCGGCCCAAGCAGCGCCCGATCGCCCGCAAGCTGGCTGTGGCCGGCACCGGCGGCGCCGCCCTCGCCCTGCCGCTGATCAGCGCGACCACGGCCGGCGCGGCCGTCACGCAGCCGGCCTCGGCGCCCGCCGCGAAGACCGTCACGCTGCCCGCCGTCAAGCCGGCGGTGGAAAAGGCCGCGGCGCCGCTCACCTATTCCGTGACCGTCGGCGACACCCTTTCGAAGATCGCGGCCGAGCACGCGGTGAACGGCGGCTGGCAGGCCCTGTACGAGGCCAACCGGAGCGCCATCGGGTCCAACCCCTCGATCATCCGGCCCGGGCTCAAGCTGAGCATCGGCGCGGCGGCCAAGGCGGCCGCAGCCAAGGCGACCGGGGTGAAGGCGGCCGCGGCGGCCAAGCCCGCCACCACGTACGCGAACAACCTCGACGGCTGGATCCGGCAGTCGCTGGACATCATGGCCCGGCACGGAATCCCCGGCAGCTACAACGGAATTCACCGCAACGTGATGCGGGAGTCCTCGGGCAACCCGATGGCCATCAACAACTGGGACTCCAACGCCGCGGCCGGCATTCCCTCCAAGGGCCTGCTCCAGGTCATCGACCCGACCTTCCGCGCCTACCACGTGCCCGGCACCTCCCTGGACTCGTACGACCCGGTCGCCAACATCACGGCCGCCTGCAACTACGCGGCGGCCCGCTACGGCTCGATCGACAACGTCAACGGCGCCTACTAGGCACCACGGCGGGCCCGGGGGCCCGGGGGCCCGGGGGCCGAGCCCGGCATGACCGGCGAGACACGGCCTAGGGGGCGTCTTGCCGATCAGGCCGGGCTCGCGGGGTCTGGTGCCGCGCCTCGCCGCGTTGTCCTCGGTCGCCGACACTCCGCGTCGCCTCCCTCGTCCGCCTTGCGATCCACGGCACCAGACCCCGCTCCCTGATCCGCCCTGATCGGCAAGACACCCCCTAGAGCCAGCCCTGGCGGCGGGCCGCGCGGGCGGCCTCCATGCGGTTGCGGGTGCCCGTCTTGCCGATGGCGGACGACAGGTAGTTCCGCACCGTCGACTCCGACAGGTGGACCCTGGCCGCGATGTCGGCCACGGTCGCCCCGTCGACGGACGCGACCAGCACGTCGACCTCGCGCGGCGTCAGCGGATTCGGGCCGGCGCTGAGCGCGGCCGCGGCGAGCGCGGGGTCGATCACGGTCTCCCCGGCGAGCACCCGGCGGATCACGGCGGCCAGTTCCTCCACCGGCCCGTCCTTGACCAGGAATCCGGCGGCGCCCGCCTCCATCGCCCGGCGCAGGTAGCCGGGGCGGCCGAAGGTGGTCAGGATCAGCACCCGGCAGCCGGGGCAGCGCGTGCGCAGCTCGGCGGCCGCGTCGAGACCGCTGCGGCCCGGGAGTTCGATGTCGAGCAGGGCCACGTCCGGCCGGGCCTCGATCGCGGCGGGCACGATCTCGTCCCCGGCGCCGACCTGCGCCACGACCTCGATGTCCTCCTCCAGCCCGAGCAGCAGGGCCAGCGCGCCGCGCATCATGCCCTGGTCCTCCGCGAGCAGGACCTTGATCATCGACTCTCCCCGTCCTCCGGGCTCTCCCGGCCCTTCCCGCTCTCCTGACCGTTCCCGCTCTCCGGCGCGACCGGTTCCACCGGGAGTTCGGCCGTGACCCGGAACCCCCGCCTCTGGCCCGGTGCCGGGCCGCCGACGAGGGTGCCGCCCGCCGCGGCGAGCCGTTCCGTCAGGCCGGTCAGTCCGCTGCCCGGCGGGGTCGAGCCTACGCCGCTCCCATTGTCGGTGATCACCAGCCGGACCTGTTCCGCCGTGCTCCGCACCTCGATCTCGCAAGTGGTCGCACCGCTGTGGCGGATGGCGTTGGTGGCGGCCTCGCGCACCACCCAGCCCAGCAGCGCCGCCGCCTGCGGGGGCAGCGGGGGCCCCGACTGCCGTACGACGGGCTCGATCCCGGCGGCGGTCAGCGCGCCGCGGGCCCGGTCGAGCTCGGCGGCGAGGCTGGTCTCGCGGTAGCCGGTGACGGCCTCCCGGATCTCGGTGAGGGCCTGACGGCCGACCGACTCGATGTCGGCGATCTGCCCGAGGGCCGCGTCCATGTCCCGCGGGGCGATCCGGCGGGCGGCCTCCGACTTCACGACGATCACCGACAGGGTGTGGCCGAGCAGGTCGTGCAGATCCCGGGAGAAGCGCAGCCGCTCCTGGTCCACGGCGGCCCGGGCCAGCTCCTGCCGGGTCTCGCGCAGTTCCTTGACCGTCTCGGAGAGGGCGAGGATGGCCGCGGTGACCATGCCGGACACGAGCGTCCCGTAGGCGATGCCGAGGGTGTCCCAGCCCTCGTCGAGTCCGGCGATCGCCCCGGCGAGGCCGGTGACGACGAACATCACCGGGCCGAGCTTGCGGCCCCGGACCACCGCGCCGGTGGCCAGGCCCCACAGCGGGAAGAACAGCAGCCAGTTGCCCCCGTACGCGAGGGCGAGGGCGCAGGTGACCGCGCCGAGGGCGGCCAGGCACCACAGGGTGCTCGCGGCCTCCCGGGCCCGCCGGTCGAAGGCGCGGAACACCAGGGTGATGTACAGGGAGTTGAAGACCAGCAGGCCGAGGGCGCCGATCCAGGGGTTGGGGGTCTCCCCCTTGATCACGTTGGAGATGGCGCCCATGCCCAGCAGCAGCCACGGCAGCAGGGTGAAGGCATTGGGCGGGCCCATCGGGCCGCGGCCGTAGTCGGGGGCCTCACCGCAGTCCTTGCGCCGCTTCTCCTGCGCCCGCCATTCGGCTTTGCGGACCGCCCAGTCGGCCTTCCACGCCTCCCTGTGCCTGCGCCTGTCCCGCATCGTCATTCCCGTTCCCCGCTCCACGCGTCACACCGTCCTCGCGGACCGACGGTACGAGAGCACCGCGTACGAACCGAACAGCAGGGCCCACACCGCCAGTACGGCGACCGCGGCCGGGCCGGGGGCCGCGCCCGCGGCGAGGGACTGCCCGATCTCGGCGAAGCGGCGCGTGGGGGTGAAGCCGGACAGGGAGCGGAGCCAGTCCGGGAACAGCCCGGTCGGGAACCAGAGCCCGCCGACGACGGAGAGTGCGAGGCTGCACCCGACGTTGACCACTCCGGTGGTCTGGGCGGTGAGCCGGTACCCGTTGCCGATGCCGAGCAGGGTGAAGGGGAGCGCTCCGAGCCACAGGACGAGGGCGACGGCGGCCCATTCCCAGGCCTCCAGCCGGACCCCGTTGACGAACGCACCGGCGGCGAGCACGGCGGCGACGGCGGGCAGCACGGTCACCGAGCCGGTCAGCGCCCGGCCGACCACCACCTGGCGCGGGGTCATCGGGGTGACCCGCAGCTGGCGCAGCCAGCCGATCCCCTTGTCCTCGGCGACGCCGGTCCCGGTCCCCAGGGCCGCGCCCAGGGCCCCGTACGCGGCCATGGCCACCATGGAGGCCGTCTTCCAGTCGCCGGTGTCGGCGTCGGTGCCGAGGTTGGTGAAGAGCAGGTACATCAGCACCGGCATGCCGATGCCGAAGACGACGAAGGAGGTGTCGCGCAGGGTCCGGCGGACCTCCAGGCGGACGTAGGCGGTGATCATCGGGCGCTCCCCGCGGAGAGGGTGTGGGTGTGGGTGTCGGTGAGCGCGAGGAAGGCGTCGTCGAGCGAGGGCGCGGTGACCTCGATCCCGCGGACGGCGCCGAGGCCGGCGAGCGCGACGACCGTCGCGTCCGGGTCCTCCGTACGCAGCCGCGCCCGCTCTCCCCGGATCTCCACGCAGACCACCCCGGGCAGTTCGCCGAGGCCATCGGTGGGGCGCCCGGCCAGGTCCACGGAGACCAGCGACCCGCCGGCGGACCGGCGCAGCTGCTCCCCTGTGCCGTCGGCGACGATCCGGCCGGCGTCGATGACCACGATGCGGTCGGCGTGGGCGTCGGCCTCCTCCAGGTAGTGCGTGGAGAACAGGACGGTGTTGCCGCGCCGGGCGTAGCCGCGCATGGACTCCCAGAAGGCGCGGCGGGCCTCCACGTCGAGGGCGGCGGTGGGCTCGTCGAGCACGATGAGGTCCGGGTTCCCGGCGAGGGCGACGGCGAAGCGGACCCGCTGGGCCTGGCCTCCCGAGAGCCGGTCGATGCGGCGGCCGGCGAGTTCGGTGAGCCCGGCGAGCTCCAGCGCCTCGGCGACGGGCAGGGGGGCGGGGTAGGTGCGGGCCACGAAGCCGA
Source organism: Streptomyces sp. NPDC001903 (assembly GCF_042891345.1). Taxonomy (NCBI): domain Bacteria; kingdom Bacillati; phylum Actinomycetota; class Actinomycetes; order Kitasatosporales; family Streptomycetaceae; genus Streptomyces; species Streptomyces sp. NPDC001903. The sequence continues at coordinate 292,771 of NZ_JBIASZ010000003.1, read as the reverse complement.
TGAGCTCGCGCACGGTGATCCGCGGTACGGCGCGCCCCTCCTGGAGCATGGCGCCCACCCGGCCGGACCGCACGGCCCGGTCGGGGGTCTCGCCGAAGAGCCGTACGGTGCCCGCGTCGGGCTCGTCGAGGCCGAGCAGCAGGCCGATGGCGGTGGACTTGCCGGCGCCGTTGCGGCCGAGGAGGGCGACCGTCTCGCCGCGCCGGACGTCGAGGTCGATGCCGGCGACGGCGCGGACGGCTCCGAAGGACTTGGCCGTGTGCCGGAAGCGGATCGCGGGCTCGTCGTGCGGTGGTCGCGCGGTCCGCGCCGTGCCGGCCGTGCGTGTCGTCTGCGTCATGCCCTCCACGCTACGAACCGGGGCGGGCGCCCCGGCAGATCCGCGTGTACGGAGCCCACCGGTACAAATGTCACGGCCGGCGGATCGGCGGGACGCCCTGTGGAGCCTCTCGGCGCCCGGCGCGGGCGCGCAGCAGGGTGCGGACGGGGGCCGCCAGGCCGTAGCCGACGTCCTTGCGCAAGGCCCCGGTGCCGGCCCGTTCCACGGCGGTCAGCTGGTGGCCCATCAGCTCCGTCATCGCGGCGATCACGGGGCGCAGGCCCGGCTCGACGAGGTCGAGGATGCCCTCGGTGGCGTCGAGGGCGCTGCGGGCGCGCCGGGTTTCGCCGGCGAGGAGTGCGCGTACGGCCGGGGTGTCCCGGGCCTGTTCGAGGTCGGCGCGGGTGACGGAGTGCTCGGCGAGGCGGCCGCGCGGCAGGCAGAGCCGGCCGTCCGCGAGGTCTCCGGCGAGGTCGGCGAGGAAGTCGACCCGCTGGGCGGCGTCCACGAACCGCCGCCATCCGGCGGCCTGTTCCCCGTCGGGACCGCCCTGGTACTGGAGGCCGGTGAAGACCAGCACCCCGGGCCAGGCGTAGGCGTCGAGGTAGGCCTGGAAGTCCTCCTCCGTGTCGAAGCCGTCGAAGGCGGCTTCGGCGGTGGCGGCGCCTTCCAGGAACCGGGAGACCCAGTGCGCGGGCAGCCCGCGGGTGGCGACGGCGTGGGCGTAGGCGCGCAGCAGCGGATCGGGGCTGTCGCCGGTCTCCAAGGCCGTCTCCACCTGCCCGGTGAGTGCGGCCAGACCGGCGGAACGTTCCTGCGGGGTGCCGGTCTCGGCCACGTCGTCGACGAGGTTCATGAAGGCCACCCCCGCCGTCAGCCAGGGCACCAGCGGCGGCGCGGCGAGCAGGCGCAGCGTCACGTAGGGGGCCGGCTCGCGGCGCAGGACCCGGCGGGCGACGTGCGTGTAGTCCTCGCGCAGCCGGGAGCCGGTGATTCCGGCGGCGGTGAGGGTGGTGCGCCAGCTGGGCATGTGGTGTCGCTCCCCGAGTCGGACCGTGAAGGGCCGTACCTGCGCCGTGCGCGCCGCGTGTGCGTGCGGCGCGCGTACGGCATTCGTACGGATACACGATGTCAGGAGCGGTAGACCTTCTTCACCTTGCCCTGGGTGTCGGCGTAGACGTACCCGCCCTGGCCGTACTCGTCGGTGAGGTAGGGCCGCATGGACGGGGTGCCGTCGAGGAGCCAGGGTTCGACGATGACGTAGCGGGAGGTCGGGTTGGTCACGCCGAGTTCCTGCTTGGCCGTGTCGAGGAGGCCGGGCAGGGCGTCCCAGTTGACTCCCGCCATGTCGATGAGCGGCTCGTCGGCCTTGATGGTGCTGCCGGGGCCGGTGCGCTTCGCCTCGCCGTCGCGGTACTGGTAGCGGTCGTAGGTCTTGGCCCCGGGGGCGGTGGGGATGGACGCGAGCACGTACTCCTCGTAGATGTTCATCTCCACGAACTGGGTGGTGCCCGTCTTCTGCTTGAAGGCCTCGATCGCGGTCCGCACGTTGGCGGGGGTGAGCAGGCTGCCCTTCGGGGCGTCGGCCCGGCTGCCGACCGACTTGGGGAGGCTCTGCTTGGGGCCGGGGGTGGTGGAGGGGGCGGTGCTCGCGGTGGTGGCGCCGCCCTTCGCCTCGCCGCCGCCCCCGGACTTTCCGCCGGGCATCCACTTGACGAGCCCGAACACGCCGCCGGCCAGGACGAGTGCGAGGACGGCGGCCAGCAGCACCGGGCGGCGGCGCGGGGCGGAGCGCGCCGGGACGGGCGCGGTGACCGAGTACGGGGAACCGCCCCCGGGGGTGAACGGCGCCGACGGCGCGTAGGGCTGCGGGACCTGCGGCTGCGTGGGCCGGCTCCGGCCGGGGGCGGCGCCGGTGCCGAGGCCGATCCCCTGCTGCGGGGTCGGCGGCCCGTACTGGCCCAGGACCGTCGGCTGCGGCGCCGGTGAAACGACCGGCGCGGCACCGGCGGCGAGAGCACTGCTCGCGTCCCGGAGCAGTTGTTCCAGCTGCGCCGCGTCGGGCCGGACGGACAGGTCCCGTACGAGCAGCCGTTCCAGTACGGGCCCCAGCGGGCCGGAGCGCACCGGCGCGGGGATCGGCTCGTCGAGCACGGCGACGACGGTGGCCAGGGTGCTGGCCCGGCGCAGCGGATGGGCTCCCTCCGCGGCCACGTAGAGCAGCATGCCGAGCGACCACAGGTCGGAGGCCGCCAGGCCCTCCTCGCCGCGGGCCCGCTCCGGGGCGATGTACTCCGGCGAGCCGATGAGCACGCCGGTGGAGGTGAGGGCGGTCGAGTCGTGCAGGGCCGCGATGCCGAAGTCGGTCAGCACGGCGGAGCCGTCGGGGCGCAGCAGCACGTTGGCCGGCTTCACATCGCGGTGGAGCACCCCTTCGGCGTGGGCGGCCCGCAGCGCGGACAGCACGTCGAGGCCGAGCCGCAGCACCTCGGCGACGGGCATCGGCCCCGACTCCAGCCGGTCGTGCAGGGAGCCGCCCTTGACCAGCTCCATCACGATCCACGGGTGTCCGTCCGTGCCGGCGGCGGGCTCGACGATGTGGTGGATCGTCACCACGTGCGGGTGCGCCAGCCGGGCGAGTGCACGGGCCTCGCGGATGGCGCGTTCGCGCAGCTGGACGGTGAGTCCGGGCTGGGCGGCGGCGGTCGCCGGGTCCGGCGGGCGCACCTCTTTCAGGGCGACGTCGCGGTGCAGTGCGATGTCGCGGGCGCGCCACACCGTGCCCATACCGCCGGCGCCCAGCGGCGCGATCAGTTCGAAGCGGCCGTCGACCAGCTGTCTGCCGGCCTCACTCATGTCCATGGCCGGACATCGTAGGCGCAGGCAGTGTCAGCAGCGTCGGCGGTCCACCGTCACGGTTCCCTGGACCGTGGTCAGCGTGCGGTCGTAACAGCCGCCCCCAGCAGCCGACCCGTACAGCTGGTAGTGCTCGGAGCTGGTGCCGACCGCGTGCCGCTGGTCGCGGGGAACGTTCGCCGTGTAGCTCGCGTCGCCCGTGTACCGGTCGTCGAGCCGGGTCCGGTCCACGGTGCGGCCGCCGCGCAGGGTGCTCGTCTCGGCCCGGTCGCCGAGCGCGATGACGGTGCGCAGCCGGTCCCCGGCGCCGAGGGTGGTCTCGCCCTCCATCGTGTAAGTGCGCGCGGTGCGGACGGTGGTGGGGCCGCGGGTGACGCTCTCCTCATCGGTCCAGGACGCGGTCAGGGCGTCCTGGTTCTCCCCCTCCGTCCAGCGGTGCACGGAGGTGTTGCGCACGGCGCGGGTGACGGTGGTGGTGACCCGGCCGTGGGAGGTGTCGAGCCGGCCGGCGACGGTGAGCCGGTGGCCGCCCTCGGTGTCGAGGCGGTGCCGCGCGTCGGGTGTTCCGGGCGCGGCGGGCGTCCAGCGGCTGGAGTTGGCCGGTTCGCCCTCCTCGTGGCGGGTGAGGGAGCCGGTGACGACCGTGCGGCCCTCGTCCTGCCACAGGAGCAGGTTCGTCGGGGTGCTCCAGCCGCTCTGCCCGGCCGGGACTCCGGCGACGGAGACCTCGATCCGGTGCGGGCGGCCGTCGTTGAGGAGCGCGGCGTACGGGGTGAGGTCGTACACGATCGGCTGGACGTCGAAGGCGCGGGGCGCCGGGGTGACGTACCAGAGGAAGGGGTTCGACCAGCCTCCGGTCCACACGGTCGGGAAGGGGGCGGCGATGCCGGCGAGCCGCCCGTCCACGGAGATCCGCACCTCGCGGTAGGGACCGTCGGCGGCCTTGCAGGAGTACGGGGCGGCGTCGGGGGTGGTCATGTACCAGTACTCCTCGCAGCCGCCGCCGGAGCCGGTGGCGTACACCTCGGCGAGGAGCCGCTCGGTGTTGCGCGGGGTGGTGACCGAGGGGGTGGTGAGCGGCAGGACGCGGTCGGGGGTGTCGGGGTCGGGGGCGTTCCGGTCCCGGTCGGCGGCGTAGAAGGTGAGGGTGGCCTTGACGTCGATGACTCCGGTGTAGGTGTCGTCGACGAAGTTGCCGATCAGCATCTCGACGGGCTGCGGCCGGCTGAGGGTGTCGCGGTAGCGGGTGACGTCCTTCTCGACGGACCAGGTGATGCCGTCGGGCGAGGGCTCGGGGGTGGAGGTGCGCAGGATTTCGACGCCGCCGAGGGAGAGGTGGCCCAGGCGGTCGTACTGGCGGCCCTTGACCTTGCCGTCGAGGCGCAGGACGACCTTGGCCCACGTCCCGCCGCAAGCGGCCGGGGGCGCGTAGTTCCCGACGTACGGGGTGTAGTCGCGGAACTGGGCCTCGGCGACGGTCACCTCGCAGGACCGGGTCGCGGGCCGGGCCACGGGCGGGGCCGCGGTGAGGGGGTCGTGCCAGTCGCTCCCGAACTCGGCGGGCGGCTCGGCCGCCGGATCGGCGGCGGCGTGGGCCCCGCTCTCGCGCGCGGCCGGGTCGGCGGCGGCCGCGGGTCCCGCGGCGCCGGCCAGGGTGCCCGCGGCGAGCGCGAGCGCGCCGAGCAGGCCCGTGATCCTGTGTCGTGTCATGGGCCCGCAGTGAATCCCGCCCCACGGGCGCGGCACCAGGGGCCCGGAGCAGCCCCTGGCCGGATCTCGTCCCTCGACCGGGTCAGGTGGCGGGGAGGACGACCGTGCCGTCGTCGTCCGCGTGGACCGTGTCCCCCGGGCGGAACGTCACTTCGCCGATGGTGACCGGTACGTCCACCGTGCCCGCGCCCGTCTTGCCGCTCTTGCGCGGGATGGTGCCCAGGGCCTTGATGCCGAGGTCGAGTCCGCCGAGGGCCACGCTGTCGCGGACCGCGCCGTTGATGATCAGGCCCGCCCAGCCGTTGCGCTGCGCCGCCCCGGCGATGAGGTCGCCGGTGAGGGCCGTGCGCAGGGAGCCGCCCCCGTCCACGACGAGTACGGCGCCCTCGCCCGGCGTGTTGACCAGTTCGCGCAGCAGCGCGTTGTCCTCGTGGCAGCTGACCGTGCGCACAGGGCCCGCGAAGAGGCGCCGCCCGCCGAACTGGCGGAACTGCGTGGTGCAGAGGGCCAGGCTCTCGCCGTACTCGTCGTACAGGTCGCTGGTGGGGACGGGGATGACGCTCATGTGACTGGTGGCTCCTCGCGGTTCGTACGTCGCGCCGTGCGGCCCGACCCTAGGGGGTGTCGTCGAAGTAGCTTCGTCCGCCCGCGAGGGCGGGGCCGGCGGGGTCTGGTGCGTGCGATCGCAAGGCGGAGGAGAGAGGCGACGCTCGCGTCGTCGACCGACGACAACGCGGCGAGCGCGCGTGCCAGACCCCGCCGGCCAGGCGGAGGAGAGAGGCGACGCTCGCGTCGTCGACCGACGACAACGCGGCGAGCGCGCGTGCCAGACCCCGCCGGCCAGAAGGGACTTTGACGACACCCCCTGGCCTGTGGCCTTGGCGGCGCTCAGTCGCGGGAGTTGCCGAAGAGGATGCGGTAGCCGATGAGCAGGACCAGCGAGCCCGCGATGGCGGAGCCCCAGGTGGCGGGGTCGTAGAAGTCGTGACCGATCGGCTTGTCCAGGAACTTCGCGGAGAGCCAGCCGCCGATGAAGGCTCCGGCGATGCCGATGAACGTGGTGCCGATCAGCCCGCCGGGGTCGCGGCCGGGCAGCAGGACCTTGGCTATGATCCCGGCCAGCAGCCCCAGGACGATCCAGCTGACGATCCCCATGGTCGTTCACTCCGCTTCGTTCGTACGTCGGTGTTCGCGTTCTCGTCAGGGAGGACGCGAACACCGGCGAAACGGTTCTCGGCCGCCTCAGACCGCCACGCGGCCGGCCGGCACGGCCGCCGCCGGTGCGGGGGTCGCAGGTGCGGGGGTCGCAGGTGCGGGGGTCGCAGGTGCGGTCACGGGTGCGGACACCGCGGCGCCGGCGGCCGGGGCGGGCGTCGCGCTCGGCGCCGTCCGCGTCAGCAGCAGCACCCCGCGCGCCGCCGCGAGCGCCCCGGCCACGGCGAGCAGCAGCCCCACCGCGCCGCCCTGGAGGCGTTCGCCGAGCAGGATCATGCCGATGGCGGCCGCGGCCAGCGGGTTGGCCAGATTCACCACCGCGAGCGGCGCCCCGAGCCCGCCCCGGTAGGCCCGCTGGGACAGCAGCATCCCGCCGACCGCGAACACCACCACGAGCAGGGCGACGGCGACGACCCGCACGCTGAGCAGGGCCCCGCCCCGGCCGCCCGCGACGGCCACCGTCTGGGTCAGCGCGGAGGCCACGGCGGAGGCCAGTCCGGAGGCCGTCGCGTGCCGCAGCCCCGAGCGCACGTCCCGGCGCACGGTCAGCAGCGTGATCACGGCGAGGGTGGTCCCCGACACGGCGAGCGCCTCGGCCAGGGTGAGCGTGTCGTCGGGGGCCGGTCCGGAGGCCGGGAGCAGCAGCAGCCCGAGCCCGGCGACGGTGGCCAGGGTGCCCCGCCATTCCGTGGCCGCGACCCGGCGGCCGGCGCCGTGCGCCCCCAGCGGGACGGCGGCGACGAGCGTGAGCGCGCCGAGCGGCTGGACCAGGGTGAGCGGGCCGTAGCGCAGGGCGGCCGCGTGCAGCAGCGCGGCGCCGGCGTTCAGCCCGGCCGACCACCACCAGGCCCCGTTGCCGAGCAGGGCTCCGGCGCTGCGGGCGACGGCGGCGCGGGCGAGCCGCTCCTGGGCCACGGCGGCGGCCGCGTACGCGACGGCAGAGGCGAGGCAGAGCAGGACGGCGAGCAGAGTGGCGTTCACCGGCCGGCCCCCACGGCCTCGGCCGAGGCCTCCCGAACCGCCGGGGTCGCAGGCGCGGCGGCATCGCGCCGCGGGCGCGGCAGGTGCCGTACGACGGGCAGCGATCCCGCACGGACCCGCGGGCGCGGCACGACCAGCAGGGCCCCGCCGAGCAGCACGGTGGCCACGATCGCGTCGAGCCAGTAGTGGTTGGCGGTGCCGACGACCACGAGCAGCGTCACCAGCGGGTGCAGCAGCCACAGCACGCGCAGGCGGGACCGGGTGGCCGCGATCATGCCGAGGGCCAGCATCAGCGCCCACCCGAAGTGCAGCGAGGGCATGGCGGCGAACTGGTTGGCCATGGTGTCGGTGGCGGGCGCGGCCCGGTAGACGGAGGGTCCGTAGACCTGCGCGGTGTCCACGAGGTGTGCGGCGCCGAGCATCCGCGGCGGCGCGAGCGGGAAGGCGAGGTGCAGCGCGAGGGCGGCGCCGGTCAGGACGGCGAGCACGCGCCGGGCCCACAGGTAGTGGCCGGGCCTGCGCACGTACAGCCAGATCAGGAAGAGCGCGGTCGCCGGGAAGTGCACGGCCGCGTAGTAGGTGTTCGCCGTGTGCACGAGGGCGTCCCCGTGCAGGAGCAGCCGCTGGACCGCCCCTTCGCCCGGCAGGTGCAGGGTGCGCTCGGCATCCCAGATCCGGCCGGCGTTGCGGAACGCCTCTTCGGTGCGGTCCGTCGAGAGCATCCGGCCGGCCTTGTAGACGGCGAACAGGCCCGCGACGAGCAGCAGCTCGCGTATGAGTCGGCGCCTCGGACTCGCTGCCGGGCCGTCGGCCGGCCCGGCGGGTGTGGTGTGGGAGCTCATTTCCCCCGCTTCCTTTTCTCTGTGCTCGCGCGCCGCCTGTACGCGGACATCGACACGCCAGTGTATCGATACATTCGCGTATCGATACGCGGGTGTACCGATACGCTCGCGTTCCCGTACACTTTTCCCAGGAACCATCACCTGCGGAGCCCCCGAGGAGAGCCGCTCACCATGACGTCGACGCCGCCCGCCGCGCGCCGCTCCAAGATCACCCCCGAACGGGTGCAGGAGTTCTACGACGCCGTCCTGGAGCAGCTGCGCGAGCACGGGTACGAAGCGCTGACCATGGAGGGCGTCGCCGCCCGGGCCTGCTGCGGGAAGTCGACCCTCTACCGCCAGTGGAAGACCAAGCCCCGGCTCGTCGCGGCGGCCCTGCGCGCGAACCGGCAGGGCACGCTGGCCGCGGTGGACACCGGCACGCTCGCCGGCGACCTGCGCGAGGCGGCCCGGATCGCGGCCGGCAACTCGGGACGTGACACGCGCCTCACCCAGGCCCTCGGGCACGCCGTGCTCAGCGACGAGGAGCTGCAGGGGGCGCTGCGCGAGGCGCTGGTCGAGCCGGAGCTGGCCGCGTTCGACGCGATGGTGGCGCGGGCCGTGGCCCGCGGCGAGATCGCGGCGGGCCATCCGGCCACGGAGTTCCTGCCGGCCCAGCTGATGGGCGTCATGCGCATCCGGCCGGTCCTGGAGGGGCAGTACGCGGACGCCGACTACCTGGTCCGGTTCGTCGACGCGGCCCTGCTGCCCGCGCTGGGCCTGGCGTCCACACCCGCACCCGCCCCGGACCCGGACCGGTCCGAGGCCCCCTGAACCGGTGGGCCGCCGTCCCCGATGACCGGACGGCGACCCGCCCGCGCTGCCTCGTGGGGACGGCGGCAGCGCGCCACCCGGACGGGGCGGTGGTCACTCACTCGAGGGAGTGACCACCGCCCGGTCTGTGCGGCCTCACATCGGGCCCTCGCATCGGGCCCTCACCTCAGAGCGCCGCATCGGGCCCTCACCTCGGGCCCGCGTCACGGCCCCGCGTCAGGACCGCGGCACGCCCATGGTCCGGGCGAACTCCTCCGGATCCGCGTCGAAGCCCCGTACGCCGGCGTCCAGCGACCAGGCTCCCGAACCGTCCCGCGTGAACTCCGCGATCGTGGCCGCCGTGGCGGCCGGGACCCCGGCGAAGTCGCTCACCGCGAGGTCGGTGTAGCCCTCCCGGATCCGGACCCCCGTACCGCCTATGGCCGCGAAGGTCTTCGTACGGGCCCCCGGCTGCCCGGCGTCCTGGATGATCACGCCGACCACCACGCGCCCCAACGCGGTTGCCATCCGGTCCAGTTCGATGGTCATCACCTCGTCGAAGCCGAAGCCCTGGCCGGTGTGGCTGTCGCGGTTCAAGGTGATGGTGCCGTCGGGCGAACGGCTGCCGAAGTGCACGAGGTGGACGGGCTCCCCGTGGGGGTCCGCGGCGCCGAAGACCGCCGCGATGATGTCCAGGTCGTGGGCGGGCGTGCCCGCGGGGCTCGGATCCCACCGCAGTGCGATCTCCACCTTGGCCAGGCCCTTGCGTACGCCACTCGTCGAAGTGCTCACCGAACTCCCCCTCCGCTTGCCGGGTGTTGCCCGGCCATGCTGTCATGCGGCGGCCCGGTCGGTCCGGACGAGCGTACGTTCCCGGCCACTTGAGCCGGATACCGTCCGCCGCTCAGGACCCGGACGGCACGCGTACGGTCTCCACCCAGCCCGGCGGCTGCGGCGCGTCGGCCCCGATCAGTGCGGCGATCAGCCGGCAGGACGGGGTCTCGTCCGGCCACGGCGTGTACCCGTCGGTCAGGACGACCACGATGTTCGGCCGGTCCGCCGCCGCCAGCGCGGCGCGGATGCCGACGCGCATGTCGGTGCCGCCGCCCCCGGCCAGGGTCACCTGGTCGGCGCTCGTCACCCGGGACACGGCGTGCACGTCCGCGTCGCAGGCCAGGACGGAGACGCGGTTGCCGCGGACCCCCACCTCCCGCAGCACGCCGGTGACCTCGCCGAGCGCGGCGGCGAGTTCCTCCTCGCCCATCGACCCCGAGGTGTCGACGACGATCGCGACCCGGGGCAGCGGCCGGCGCAGGCTGGGCAGCACCACGCGGCCGCCGAGCGCCGGGGTGCGGCGCGAGGGGCGGCTGTAGGTGTAGTCCACGGCCCCGCCCGCCCAGGCGGCCGCCTCCCGTACCGCCCCGGACAGCGCGCGGCGCCAGTCGACGGTGGGCTCCAGCAGCTCCTGCGCCCAGCGCTGCCAGCCGCCCGGGAGCCGGCCCCGGGCCTTCTGGTGGGCGCGCATGGCCTGCGCCGTCTGGCGGCGCAGCGCCTCCGCCTCGACCGGGCCGATCCGGGCGGGGCCCGCGGACCCGCCCGTTTCCCAGGGCACCGGCGTGCCGTGCGCTCCCGAGCCGCAGTCCGGTGCGTGCGGCGCGGTGGCCGGGATCGCGGGCAGGTACGCCTCGAAGAGCCCGCCGGTGGCGAGGCCGAACAGCCGGGGCTCCATGCGGCCCTCGGGCAGCGCCAGCCCGTCGGCGATCAGGTCGTCGTTGATCTCGCAGTCCTGCGCGATGTTGACGCGGTGCCGGTCGCGCTGGTCGGCGGCCGGCAGCCGGCCGGCGCGCGCGTGGTGGTCGCGGAGCAGGTGGGCCACCTCGTGGATCCACACCCCGGCCAGTTCCGCCACCGGCGTGGCCTCGACGAAGGCGGGCGAGACGTAGCAGCGCCAGTGCCGGTCCACGCCCATCGTCGGGACCCCGGCCGAAGGGACCACGGTGAGCGCGTACAGGGCGGAGGCGAGGTACGGCCGGAGCTCGGCGGCCTTGTACCGGGCGGCCAGCAGCTTCGCCCGGTCCAGCCGGTCCCCGGCGGGGGTTCCGTCCTCGGGACCGCCGTGCGCCGGGGCGTCCATGGGCACGCTCCCCCGCCCGTCAGCCGCCGCCCGGCAGGGCGCCGGAGAGCTGGAGCAGTTCGACGAACGCGTCGATCCCGGCGGGGACCGGCCAGTCCGGGTCGCGCATGGCGGCCAGGTCGGTGGCCGCCCGCGCGGCCACGTCGGGCACGCCCGCGTCGACCGCCTTGGCGAGGACCGCCCAGCCGGCCTCCCAGCGCGGCCGGGTGAGCTCGCCCTGGACGGCGGCCACCACGGCGATGAGGAAGGCGAGCTGCCGGTCGCCGCGTTCGGGCAGGGCGAAGGCGTCCGGATCGGCGAGCACCCGGTCCGGGTCGGGCAGGTCCAGGTGTTCCATGTACGAGAGCAGCTCGATCCCGGCCGCGTCCCCGACGGCCCCGGTGAGCGCGGCGGCCAGGGCCTCCCGGCCCGCGCCGGCCGCGTACCCGGTGGCCAGCAGCCGCAGCGCCATCTCCCAGGTGCGCGGGGAGGGCCAGGCCCGGCCGCGGCCCTCGGCCTCGTTCGGCATGTGGTGGACCAGGCCCGGACGGGCGGTGAGGAAGCCGGAGATCACGCCGCGGGCGCGGGCGACGGCGCCGGAGGCGCGTGCGGGGTCGACGGCCGGAAGGGCCACCTCGGGCCAGGTGCCGGCCAGGCCCCGGGCCACGGTGCGCGGGCTGTGCGTCCAGTCGAGGTGGACGAAGCGGTTGGCCAGCGGCGGGCTGAGGTGCCAGCCGTCCGCCGCGCTGGAGGGCGGATTGGCCGCCGCGACGATCCGTACGGACTCGGGCAGGACGAGGCTGCCGATCCGGCGTTCCAGGACCACGCGCAGCAGGGCCGCCTGCACGGCGGGCGGCGCGGAGGACAACTCGTCGAAGAACAGCAGTCCGTGGCCGGTGCGGGCGAGGCGGACCGCCCAGTCCGGCGGGGCCATGGGCACGCCGGTGGTGGCGGGGTCGTCGCCGACGATGGGCAGCCCGGCGAAGTCGGAGGGCTCGTGGACGCTGGCGATGACGGTCTCCAGCCCGACACCGAGGGCGGTGGCGAGCTGCTGCATGCCGGCGGACTTGCCGATGCCCGGCTCGCCCCACAGCAGGACGGGCTGATTGGCCGTCACGGCCAGCGCCAGTGCTTCGAGTTGGGGGTTGGTCGCGGGCTCGGTGCGGGTGGCGCGGAGCCGGGCGCCCAGCGCGTCGGCGGCCGCCAGGGCGCGGGGCTGCTGCGGCTCGTTGCTCATGCTTCTTCGGGCTCCTCGTCGGCCTCGCGCTCTTCCATGTACTCGTCGAACCACTCGGAGCCGATGTCGGGGAACTCCTCCTCCACCCGGCTGCGCAGGAAGGCGAGATCGGTGCGCTTGTAGCGCCGGACCACCTGGCCCAGCGACAGGTCCGCCTCGTCGAGGACGTCGATCCGGCTGCCGGCCGCGAGGTACGCCCGCACCAGCTCGGCGGAGCCCCCGAACTGGACCGCGAGCTGGAGCGGGGTGAGTCCCGTCTTGGTCCGGGCCTCCAGGTCCAGGCCCGCCGCCAGCAGCCGCGGCAGCAGCACCTCGTGGTCGAGCAGGTGCATGACGTGCAGCAGCGTGTACCCGCGGGCGTCGCGGACCCGGGGGTCCGTGCCGGCGTCGAGCAGTGCGACCACGCCCGGGGTGTCCCCGTGCTGGACGCGCAGGAACAGCTCCCGGCGCTCCTCCCGCAGGGCGCGCGGCAGCCGCCCCTCCCCCGTGGTCCAGATCTGCTGCACGGCGAAGCAGCCCTGGATCGGGCCGCCGAACGCCCGCATGGCGCGCTCGCGTTGCTGCTCCTCCCGGCTGTGCGGGAGGAGGTCCAGTACGCCGCCCTGCGAGCGGACCTCGTGCCACTCGCCCCGGCAGCGCACCCGTACGGGACGCGCCGCGGCGGGGCCGGGCGGACCGACGGCGGGGCCGGCCTGCGGGAACAGCGCGGCGGCGACCAGCGGGTGCAGCTCGCGCGGGGTGATCAGGCCGGTGCGGACCAGCTCGAGGTCGGGGAGCCGCTTCCAGGCGAACTGCGGCAGCGGCGGCACTGCGCTCAGCTCGTCCCGGCCGGCCGCCCGGACCCGCAGCCCGTCGTCCGGACCGGAGCCGACCCGTTCGAGCAGCAGGCAGCCGCGCCAGTCGCCCATCTTGAAGCGTTCGCCCGCGCCGGCCGCGGCGAGACCGCGCACCTCCGCTCCCAGCCGCGCCAGGTCGGCCGAGGAGGTGGCCATGAGGGCTTGGGGGTCCGCCGTCCTGCCGTACCGCGGGTTCTCGGCGGGCTTGGTCAGGTCCCGTTCGATCCCCGCGGCCGCGTACGCCTCGGCGAAGTCTCCGCGGACCTGGAGCAGGGCGACCCACTCGGCGTGCCCGGCCGGGTCGGCCGCGCCGGGATCGCCGGCGGGCAGCTCGTCCGCGGGCAGCCCGGTGCCGTCCGGGCGGAAGAAGGGCAGCCGCTCGCCGCCGCCGAGGCGCTCGCGCAGCGCGGCCGCGTGCCGGGCGTCCCAGAGCGGGCGGGCCGCGGTCCAGTCCTCCGGGCGCAGCCAGGGGGTGCCGAAGGTGCGCTGGAGCGGCAGGGGTGCCACCGGCGCGCAGTCCAGCAGCAGCCGCTGCGGCCCCTCGATCATCGGGCCGGTGGCCACGGAGAGCACCGGCGCGTCGGCGCCGGTGCCGTAGCGGGCGAGCAGCACGCGCACGTCGGGCTCGACGGTCGTACGGCCGCCCAGGACCCGGGGCAGGTGCCAGCGCACCAGGTCGGGGGCGAGGTGGCGCAGGTCCTGCTCCACCGCCTCCGCGAGGGGCGCTCCGTACCGGGCGGCGAGTCCGGACAGGTCGAAGGCGACGTCCACGGCGGCGGCCGCGCAGGCCGCCTGCCAGTCGCCGGCCAGCCGGTGCGCGGTGGCGCGCTCGATCATCCAGCCGGGCACGGCGTGGCGGCGGATCCGCTGCCAGGCCGAGCCGTCCTCCGCCCGGAATCCGCCGGGCAGCCGGGGGTGCGCGCTCACCGGTACACGCTCGTGATCGCGCCGAGGTCGGGGTGGGCGGGCCGGGCGGGCCGCAGCCGGGCGGTGAAGGACCGCTTCACCTTGCGGGGCAGGCCGGGGCCCAGGCCCACGTACTCCAGCGGGGAGTCCTCGGGCACCGCGGCGAGCAGGCGCTTCGCGCCGCGCCCGGTGAGCCCGGTGTGGCGCAGTTCGAGGCGGCGCAGCGGGCTGCCGGGGAGGGCGGCCGCGAGGGCGTGCGCACCCTCGTCGCCGGTGTCGTTGCCGGCGGAGCCGAGGCTGCGCTCGGACATGGCCCGGCCGAGGTCGAGGGCTTCGATCCCGCCGAGGGCCTCGGCGAGGGCCCGGGCGCCGGCGGGGCCGATGCCGTTGCCGCCGAGGCCGAGGCGGACCGGCCGCGCGGGGTCGGCGGCCGCCGCGGCTGCCAGGATCGCGGTGCCTTCGTCGCCGAGGTGGTTGGCCGGGAGGTACAGCTCGCGCACCCCGGCCTCCCGGATGAGGGCCGCGAGCAGCGGTGCGGCCTCGGCGGTCAGGCCGTTGCCGCCGAGGAAGAGGCGTTCGAGGGGGGTCTGGCGGGTGCGCAGGGCGTCGAGGAGGAGGCGTACGCCCTCGGTTCCGATGCCGGTGTTGACCAGGTCGAGGGTGCGCAGCGTGTGGTTGCGGCGCAGCAGGGCGGCGAGGGTGCGGGCGCCTTCTTCGAGGACCGGATTGCGCTTGAGCCACAGGGCCTTGACGGCGGTGTCCTGGGCGAGGGCGTCGGCGAGGGCGGCCACGCCGTCGGGGCCGATGCGGTTGCAGCCCAGGTAGAGGGTGTGCAGTCCGTGTCCGCCGGTGAGGGCGCCGGCGAGGGTGCGGGCTCCCTCGTCGCCGATGGAGTTGGTGCCGAGGAGCAGGTGGCGGGCGTGGGCGGATCCCGCGGCGACGGCGGCCACCCGGGCGGCGCCGGCCGGTCCGAGGCCCTGCTTGCACAGGTCGACGCGGCCGTCGGCGCGCAGGGTTCCGATCGGGAAGGCCTCGTCGGCCTCGACGGCCCGCTCCGCGGCGAGGCGCGCGAGCAGCGGGTCGAGCCCGGCCGGGTCGGCGATCGGCAGGTCGGGGTGCTCGATCGCGGGGCACCGTACGGGTGTCGGCTGTGTCATCACCACTCCACCGGTCCTTCGCCGGTGCCCGGCGTCCACAACGACATGGGGAAAAACATGAAGAAGACGCAAGACCGGTCGGATTCGAACCGACGTCCTCCAGCTCGATGCGTGGGCGCGACGACCTCTGCGCTACGGCCTTGCTGCGGCAGATCATACCCATCCGCAGGCTTGAACTCGATCACCAGTTTGAACGATTGCGGGCTGGTCTCCCAGGGATTTTCCCTCGATCGGGACCCCGGGAACGAGCAGGTGGAATATGCGGATAAAGCGGACCTGGGCCTTTTCGACCGATGCAGCACTTTTCCTGCGATCCGTATTGAATTCGCCCTGCGCTCGGCCCCCTTTATCCGGTTCGCTGCACAATTCGCCGGAGAAACACCGCTCACGCCGGATCGTTACCTCAAGTTTTGCTCAATTGCAGTGACACCGCGCCGGGCGCCTTCCTAGCTTCCTCGTACACGCGTCACGACTCTTCTTGACGCCTTCGTACGAATCCGCGGTTCCCCCCGCTGCCGGCGATCCCCGCAGCGCATCCCGCGGCCCCTGAGGAAAGAGTGCAGCATGAAGGTTCCCAAGGCCGGTGCTTTGGTCGCAGTGGTCGGCCTCGCCCTGACCGCCTCCGGGTGTGGCGGTGACAGCGGCCCCAAGGGGAACCTGGAGATCGGCATCAAGTTCGACCAGCCGGGCGTCGGGCTGCGCGAGCAGGGCGGGACCTTCTCCGGTTTCGACGTGGACGTCTCGACGTACATCGCCAAGGAGCTGGGCTACAAGCCGGAGCAGATCGAGTTCAAGAAGGTCGACAGTTCCGACCGCGAGCTGCTGCTCCAGTACAACGAGGTCAAGTTCGTCGCGGCCAGCTACTCGATCAACGAGAAGCGCAAGGAGAAGGTCGACTTCGCCGGCCCGTACTTCCTCGCGCACCAGGACCTGCTGGTCCGCGCCGACGAGACCTCGATCACCAAGGCCGAGGACCTCAACAACAAGAAGCTCTGCTCGGTCACCGGCTCCACCTCGGCGCAGAACGTCAAGGACAAGCTGGCCCCCAAGGCCAGCCTCCTGGAGCTCGACGGGTACTCGGAGTGCGTCGTCGCCCTCCAGGACGGCCTCGTCGACGCCCTGACCACGGACAACTCCATCCTGGCCGGGTACGCCGCCCAGAAGGCCAACACCGGCAAGTTCAAGCTGGTCGGGCTGAGCCTGAGCAACGAGAACTACGGCATCGGCGTCAAGAAGGGCAACAAGGAGCTCCAGACCAAGATCAACGCCGCCCTGAAGAAGATGGTGCAGGACGGATCCTGGGAGGCCGCGGTGAAGAAGAACTTCGGCCCCGCCAACTACAGGAACGAGCCCGCCCCGCAGATCACGACGGGCAGCTGACGTTCGCCGGCGAGGCCCCCGGCTCCGATCGGTCGGAGCCGGGGGCCTCGTCGGTTCTCGCGCACGTCAGGCCAGCGGGGCCTTGGCGCGCAGCACCTTCAGGAACTCCCGCATCCAGGCGGAGTGGTCGGGCCAGGCGCGGGCCGAGACCAGGGTGCCGTCGACCACGGCCTCGGAGTCCTCGTACGCGGCGCCGGCGGCCTTCATGTCGAGCTCCAGCGCCGGGTACGCGGTCACCCGGCGCCCCTCCAGCCCGCCGCTCGCGGCCGTGATCAGCGGGCCGTGGCAGATCTGGGCGACCGGCTTGTCGGCGCCGGTGAAGGCCGCCAGGATCCGCCGCACCTCGGGGTCGTTGCGCAGGTACTCCGGCGCCCTGCCGCCCGGGACCACCACGGCCGCGTACTCCTCGGGCGCCACGTCCGCGAACGCCAGGTCGGCGGGCCAGGTGTAACCGGGCTTCTCAGTGTAGGTGTCGAACCCCTCCTCGAAGTCGTGCACCACGAACCGCAGTTTCTTGACCGCCGGCGCCGCGATGTGGACCTCGTACCCCTCCTCGCGCAGGCGCTGGTACGGGTAGAGGACCTCCAGCGACTCCGCCGCGTCGCCGGTCACGATGAGGATCTTCACTGCCATGGGCTGCTCCCGGTAGGGGTGTTCGGGGTGTGCACGGTCCACGGCCCCGGCCGGGACCTCCGCCACCGTGCCCGCGGCGGAGCGTTCTGCCAAGGGGGCCTCACCCGTTCGGCCCAGTGGGCGCCGGGGGCAGAATCCGGCCTTCCGACACATGGATTTCATCTGTTGGGCACATGACAATGTGAGCCTCGGCTCTGCCACCTGATGCCCCGCCAATTGCCGTGGCGGGGACGGTGCCTGCGAAGAGGTATCCCCCACACCATGAAGATCTCCCCACGCGCCCCCTGGGCCGCCGGCCTCGCCGTCGCGGCCCTGGCCCTCATTCCGGCCACCGCGTCGGCAGGCTCCCAGCGCACGGCGGCTCCCCACGCCGACGCTGCCGCCGCCACCGCGGCCACCGCCACCGCCTCCGTGGACACGTACTACGCGCCCGCCGAGGGCAAGACCGGAGCCGCGCTGAAGACCGCGCTCCACAACATCATCAAGACCCAGTCCAAGGTGACCTACGAAGGCGTGTGGAACGCGCTGAAGGTGACCGACCAGGACCCGGCGAACCCGAACAACGTCATCCTCGTCTACTCCGGCCGCTCCCAGTCCAAGTCCACCAACGGCGGCGGCGTCAACGACTGGAACCGCGAGCACGTCTGGGCCAAGAGCCACGGCGACTTCGGCACGGCCACCGGCCCGGGCACGGACCTGCACCACCTGCGCCCCGAGGACGTCACGGTCAACAGCACCCGCGGCAACAAGGACTTCGACATGGGCGGCAGCCCCGTCGCCGAGGCCCCCGGCAGCTTCACCGACTCCAACTCCTTCGAGCCGCGCGACGCGGTCAAGGGCGACGTCGCGCGCATGCTGCTCTACATGGCCGTGCGCTACGACGGCGGCGACGGCTTCGCGAACCTGGAAGTCAACGACAAGGTCGACAACGGCAGCGCCCCGGCCATCGGCCGGATCAGCGTGCTCAAGCAGTGGAACCAGCAGGACCCGCCGGACGCCTTCGAGCAGCGCCGCAACCAGGTCATATACGACCAGTTCCAGCACAACCGGAACCCGTTCATCGACCACCCGGAGTGGGTCAACTCCATCTGGTGACCCTTCCCCGGCAGCCAGGGGACGGCCCGCGAGGGTTGGGCCGCCCCTGGTCGGGTATTCGCAGGCCAGAGGCTGTGGTGCGCGCCGCCCGGCGACGCCGGCCGATGGAGGTCGTCATGGACGGAGCCGGACTGTCCGACCACGAGCGCCGCGCCCTCTCGGCCATCGAGGCCGATCTCGAAGCGGACCGCTCCCTGCAGCGCGTCCTGCGCGCCGCGCACACCCGTCCCCGCCACCGCGCCGCGGCCGCCTGCCTGCTCGGTGCGCTGACCGTGGGCCTGCTGGTGGCGGCCGCGGTCACCGTCTCGCTCCCGCTGATCTGGGGGTTCGCCGCGGCCTGGACCCTGACCGTGGTCCTGGCCCTGCCGCTGGCCGGCCAGTGGATCCGGCGCCGCTGGCAGCGGCGGGAGCACGACGCGCGGCTGTAGACGCGCGGCCGCAGCGCGGCCGCTGCGCCGCCGCCCGCCTACTGTTCGCCGAACAGCATCCACTTCTCCGTGGCCGCCAGCGGCTCGAAGCCCACCTTGGCGTAGACCTCGTGCGCGTCGGCCGTCGCGAGCATCACCCGGCGCAGCCCGTACGGGGCCAGGTGGTCGCGGATCGCGGCGACGAGGCCGGTCCCCAGGCCCTTGGCACGTGCGGCGCGGTCGATGTAGACGTCGCACAGCCAGGCGAAGGTGGCCCGGTCCGTCACGACGCGGGCGTAGCCGAGCTGGGCGCCCGAGGCCGTGTCGTAGACGCCGAAGTTCAGGGACTCCGCGATGGCCCGGTCCTGCTTCTCCCGGCTCCGGCCCAGGGCCCAGTACGCGTCCTGCGACAGCCAGCGGTGGATCAGCTCGGCGTCGAGTCGGGCGGGGTCGGTGGACAACTCGAAGCCGTCCGGCAGCTCACTGTTCATCCCGGCATCCAAGCAACGCCGCCGGCGGTCGGGCCAGCGAATTTACCGGGCCCCGCGGCCGCCGGCGGGCATCAGGCCGGCGGCTGGAGCCGGTCGGCCAGTGCCTTGAACCCGGTCCAGGAGGCCTGCGGCGGGCGGGCGTCCCAGACCTTCTGGGCGAGCGCCGCGAGCGGCAGCCGTATCCCCTCGGCGACCTGGGCCTGGGTCTGGGCGCCGGCCAGGTCGCACCACACGGCGAGCCGGGCGCCCAGTATCTGCGCCGCGTACCGGTCGGGCACCGGGGTCGTGCCGCGCAGCACGAGCGGGGTCCACTGCTCGTAGATCCGCTTGCCGGTGGGGTACGTGAACTGGTTCGGCTGGCCCAGCACGTAGTAGAGGTACTCGTCGTTCAGGTTGACCAGCTTGCGGCCCTCCCGCAGGTACTCCAGCGGCGGCCGGGCCCCGATCTCCTTGCCCGTCCAGTACTCGACCTGGATGTCCTTGGCCGCCTGGACCACGCCTCCGGTGAAGAAGCCGTCGTTCCACGCCTTGGGCACCTTGGCCGCCGGACGCACCACGTCCGCCCGGTCGTTCAGCCATCCCTCGGCCAGGTCCTGGATGCGCGCCGAGGGCCCGTACTTCTGCCGGGCGGCCTGTGCGAGCTGCGGGAAGGAGGCCTGCGGGTCGCGGTAGACGAGCGCCTGGTACTCGTCGGCGCCCAGGTGCCAGAACGCGCCGGGGAACAACGGCAGGTATTCGCGGAGCAGTTCGTCGATGAGCTTGGCCGCGGCCGGATCGGAGATGTCCACGGCGCCCTTCACGGCCCTGCCCTGTACGTCGCGCAGTTGGAGGGCGGGGTGGGCGCGCAGCACGGCGCCGAGGTGGCCGGGCGAGTCGAGCTCGGGGACGACCGTGACGTGCAGGCGGGCGGCGAGGGCGGTGATCCGCCGGACCTCGGCCTTGCTGAGGTGGGGCGTGGAGACGATCTCGGGGTGGGTGTCGGACTGGATCCGGAAGGCCTGGTCGTCGGAGAAGTGCAGGCCGAGCTGGTTGAGCTTGAGGTCGGCCATCCGGCGCAACTGGTCCTCGATCCAGCCGACGGAGAAGTTCTTGCGGGCTATGTCGAGGTTCAGGCCGCGCTGGGGCTTGGCCGGGGCGTCGCGCACGGTGCCCTCGGGGGCCGAACCGGCCGACTTGACCGCCTGTTTGAGGGTGCGCGTGCCGTAGAAGACCCCGGCCTCGTCCGGGCCGGTGACCCGGACCCGGCCGCCCTGGACGGTGAGCGTGTACGACTCGGGCGGTCCGGAGTTCTTGGCGCCGAGGGCCAGTTCCACGTCTCCGGGGCGCGGGTCGGCGGTCTCGGCGAAGCCCATGCGCAGTTCGCCGGCGAGCAGCCTGCCCTCGTCGGCGAGGGCGGCCGCGTTCCCCGGCGGCACGACGACCCGCGCACCGGCGGCCGGCTTCCAGCCGGGGCCGCGGGCCGGGGTGTGCTCCCGTACGGCCGGAATGGTGCGCGGGGCCGTGGACAGCGCGTACGAAGGGGTCGGCGAGGGGGGCGGGGCGCTCTGCGCGGAGGCCGTGGCGGCAGGGGCGGCCGAACCGGTGGTGCTGGCGCCGCCGGGGCTGCGGGCCTCGTCGGAGGCGGCCGTACAACCGGGCACGGCGAGGGAGACCAGCGCGGCCGCCACCGCCGTGGCGATGGCGTGGCTCCGCCTGACCTGCCTGGACCGGACCTGCCTGGACTCTCGCATCATGCACCCCTGTCCCCCGTACCAACGTGGCACGGGGGACCGGGGCGCGCGACCCGGAGCCCGGGCCGGGGGCGTCAGACCAGCGCGTCGAGGGCGGCCGCGGCGAAGCCGTGGTCCTGGTCGGGGGCGCCGCCGCCCACGCCGATGGCTCCGATGAGGCGGCCGTCGCGGTGGACCGGCAGCCCGCCCGCGATGAACAGCAGCGGCCGGTCGAGGGCGGTGGGCAGGGTGTGGAAGAGGCCGCCGGGCCGGACGGCGTCGACGAGGTCGGCGGTCGGGGCGTCGAGCTGGAGGGCGGTGAAGGCCTTGCGGGTGCTGGTCTCGCCGGAGATCAGCACGGCCCGGTCGTCGCGGCGGAAGGCCAGCAGGTGCCCGCCGGCGTCGAGGACGGTGACGCTGACCGTGACGCCGGCCCGTTCGGCGGCGGTACGGGCCGCGGAGACGAGCAGCTCGGCGTCCTCGGTGGTCAGCGGGGCGACGGCGGTGCGGGCGGGGGTGGTGGTGGCGGACATGCGGGTTCTCCTGGTTCGTGGTGCGGGGGGGGGTGCCGTACGGGCGCGCCGTACGAGGGGGCGTGGATCAGTGGTGGGCCGGTACGGGGGCGGCGCCGGCCTGCGCTCCGGCCGCGACGACCCGGCCGCCGGCGGCCGGGCGGGCGGCCGTACGGCGCTCCAGCGCGCCGGAGACGAGGGCGAGGACCAGGGCGGAGGCGGCGAGCGCGGCGCCGACCCAGTTCGGGGCGGTCCAGCCGAGGCCGGCGGCGATGACGAGCCCGCCCAGCCAGGCGGCGAGCGCGTTGCCGAGGTTGAAGGCGCCGATGTTGACGGCGGAGGCCAGGGTGGGGGCGCCGGCGGCCTGGTCGAGGACCCGCTTCTGCAGCGGCGGCACGGTCGCGAAGCCCAGCGCGCCGATCAGCAC
Source organism: Streptomyces sp. NPDC001903 (assembly GCF_042891345.1). Classification (NCBI taxonomy): domain Bacteria; kingdom Bacillati; phylum Actinomycetota; class Actinomycetes; order Kitasatosporales; family Streptomycetaceae; genus Streptomyces; species Streptomyces sp. NPDC001903. Next base: position 271,156 of record NZ_JBIASZ010000003.1, on the reverse strand, counting down.
GATCGTGGCGGCGGCGCCGGCCTTGTTGTGGGCGGTGAGGGTGAACACGGCCAGGACGAGGGCCAGGGCCCCCAGGGACACGTACAGCATCGGCATCAGGGCGCGGTCGGCGAACCGGCCGCCGATGAGGTTCCCGGCCACCATGCCGAGGCCGAAGAGGACCAGGAGCCAGGTGACGGAGGTGTCGGCGAAGCCGGCGACGTTGGTCATCATCGGCGTGATGTAGGTGATCGCGGCGAAGACGCCGCCGAAGCCGAGGACCGTCATCGCCATCGCGAGCAGCACCTGGACGTTGCGGAAGGCGGCCAGCTCGTGGCGGATCCGGACGCCCTCGGGCCGGGGCAGCTCGGGCACCAGCCTGGCGATGCCGAGCAGGCCGAGGACGCCGAGGCCGGCGACGATCAGGAAGGTGACGCGCCAGCCGAGGGTCTGGCCGACGAGGGTGCCGAGCGGGACGCCGACCACGTTGGCCACGGTCAGGCCGGTGAACATCATGGCGATCGCGCCGGCCTTCTTCTCGGGGGCGACGAGCCCGGCGGCGACCACCGAGCCGATGCCGAAGAAGGCGCCGTGGGCGAGGGAGGCGACGACGCGCCCGGCGAGCATGACGCCGAAGGCGGGGGCGAGTGCGGAGAGCACGTTGCCCGCGATGAACAGGCCCATGAGCAGCATCAGCATGCGCTTGCGCGGGACGCGGGTGCCGAGCACGGTCATGAGCGGGGCCCCGAGGACGACGCCGAGGGCGTATCCGGTGACCAGGAAGCCCGCGGTGGGGATCGAGGTGCCGTAGTCGGCGGCGACCTCGGGGAGCAGGCCCATGATCACGAATTCGGTGGTGCCGATCCCGAAGGCCCCGATGGCCAGGGCGAGGAGTGCGAGAGGCATGAGGGGGGTGCCCTTCAAGGGGAGGTGGTGGTGCAGTCCGCGGCACTTGCCGTCGCCGCTTACGTGCGTCCACATTAATTGCAGACGCTGGATAATTGCAAACGCGGGCTATTGCGGAAGTGTCCTATCCTGGAGGAGCCCCCTGGAACGCGGGGTACGGGAACGCCGGAAGCGGTGTGAAGGAGCAGGGAGCAGCCATGACGGCCACCGACAGCGCACTCACCGGCCTCGCCCAGGGCTGGTGCGCCCTCTCCCTGCTGCACGGGCGGATCGAGGCGCACATCGAGCGGGCCCTGCAGTCCGGGCACGGGCTGAGCGTGCGCGAGTACTCGCTGCTGGACGTGCTGAGCCGCCAGCACAGCGGCCCGGGCGGCCACCTGCGGATGCACCAGGTGGCCGACTCGGTGGTGCTGAGCCAGAGCGCGACCACCCGGCTGGTCAGCCGGCTCGAGGACCGCGGGCTGCTGAACCGATACATCTGCGATACGGACCGCCGGGGCATCTACACCGACGTGAGCGAGGCGGGCCTGGCCCTGCTGGCCGCCGCCCGGCCGACCAACGACACCGCGCTGCGCGAGGCGCTGGCCGAGGCCGGCCGCAACCCCGAACTCGCCCCGCTGGTCGCGGCGGTGGAGAACACCCGCGCCTGACCCGGGCCCGGCCGTGCGGCGGACACCCCCCAGGCCGTGTCCGCTAGCTCTTGGACGGTCCCGCGCTCGGGGGCGGCGAGGACGGCAGCGGCGAGGAGGACGGGACGGCCGACGGGGGTCGGGACCGCGACGGGGGTACCGCGGAACGCGAACCCGAAGGGGTCGGCGTCGGCTCGGGCGCGAGCACCGAGCGGGTCGCGGGGGGCGTGGAGGGGAAGGGAGACGGGCTCACCGACGGACGCGGGCTGCCGCTCCCCGTACGGGAGTCCGGAGACGGCCCGGGTCCGCTGAACTCGGGCGGCGAGGCGGGCGGCACCGGCCGGGCCGGCGACGCGTCCTGGCCCAGTACGAGGTACCCGGCCACGGCGGCGGCAGCCGCGGCCAGTCCCGCCAGCGGCAGCGCGAACCGGCGCAGGTTCAGCCGCAGCCGCGCGCCGGGCTGCCGGGCATGCAGGCCCGGCGGCTGCGCCGGGCGCAGCTCGCGGACGGTGATCCCGGACGCGCGGGCGTCGAGGGCCTGGCGCAGCCTGCGTTCGACGGGGCGTTCGCCGTGCGTCATATCCGTCCCTCCAGAATCTTTTCCAGCGCGTCCAGGGCGCGGCTCGCGTTCGACTTCACCGAGCCCCGGCTGATCCCGAGGGTGGTCGCTATCTCCGCTTCGCTGAGTTCGGCCCAGTAGCGCAGTACGAGGACCTGCCTGCGGCGCGGGGTCAGCCGGCCCAGTGCGGCCAGGACCTCGCGGTGTGCCTCGTCGAGGACGACGTGGTCCTCCGCGGACGGGACGTCCGCCGCCGCGGGCGGGGTCCAGGCGCGGGCCGTGCGGCGGCGGCGCAGCACGGACCGGGAGGTGTTGACGACGGCGGTGCGCAGGTAGCCCAGCGCGTTGTCGACCTCGCTGATCTGCTCCCCGTGCCGCCGGTACAGGGCCGTGAAGGCGTCCTGGACCACGTCCTCGGCGGTGGCCAGGTCGTCGACGAGCAGCACCGCCAGCCGCACCATGCGCAGCCGGTGCGCGTGGTAGAGCTCGGTGACGGTGGGCTGCGGCGCGTCGCCGCGCAGTTCGCCGTCGTACGCGGCCCCCTGTCCGTACGTGTGCCCGTGCCCGTACGGCCGGGCGGGCGGCGGGGTGGCGCGCTCACGGCGCAGCACCGACGACCACAGGGCCCGCCACGACCACGAGCCCCGCCACGCCCGGCCGAAGCCGAGCGTGAGGGGGCGGGTGGATGGTGCGGGTGTTGCGAGGTGGAGCACTGGATTCCCGGGGTCTTAGCCGTTGGCGCGGCGCCGGACGGCGTACAGGGTGCCGGCGCCGGCGGCTATGAGCGCGGCGGCTCCGCCCCCGATGGCGGCGGTGGTGGCGGAGGATCCGGTCTTCGCGAGCTCGTCACCGGCCGGCGAGGGAGCCGCGGAGGGCACCGCGCTCGGCCCGCCCGACGGCTGGACGCTCGGCGCCGCCGTCGGCGGAAGGCTGCGCGAGGGAGTGGGCTGGGCGCTGGGCACCGCGGTCGGCGGGACGCTGCGCGAAGGGGTGGGCGTCGCGCTCGACGGGGTGCTGGGGACGGGCGACGGGGTGGCCGAGGCCCCCTGTGCGGCGAATGCGGGCCCGGCGAGCGCGAGGACCGCCCCGGCGGCGGCAGCGGTGACGGCTGCCCGGCGGAGGGTCGAGGGGACGCGCTTCAGGTTCATCACAGTGGTTCTCCACGGTCGGGTCACGGTCGGTGCAGGGCTCGGAATGCCGCCCTTCACCCCCGCACGACGCGCGACCCCCCGGGAGGTTGCCGCCGGTTCCGAAGAATTTTTTTCAGGCTGTGGGCAGCGGGATCCTGCGGACCACCTCGAAGCTCAGATTCCCGTACGTGGTGAAGAAGGCCGCGGCCGTGAGCTCCGTGGCGCCGCCCGGGTCGCGGGCCAGGACCTTGGCCCGGCGTGCCGTGCGGTCCAGCTCGGGTGCGTGCCGGCGGCCGAGCCGGACGGTGCGCGCGACCCCGTCCGCCCGTACGTTCAGGAAGCAGTCCCAGGTGCCCGGCGCCATCGGCCCGCCGCCGTCCAGCGTGGCCAGGTCGAGCTCCGCCAGGAAGCCGGCCATCATCAGTTCCGGGTTCTGCTCGGTGAGTTCCGGGGCGGGACGGGCCAGGAGGGGTACGAGGTGCTCGTCGCCCGTCTCCCGCGCCCGCAGCAGGAGCTCGCTCTGCATGCGGCCGGTCCCGAGGGACTGGATGTACGCGTGGCCGGTCAGCCGTACGCGGCCGGCGCCCTGCCAGGTCAGCGACGAGAGCCGGTGCTGCGTCTTGAGCTTGTCGGTCACGTCGAAGAGCACGTCCGGCAGGCCCGCCGCGGGGTCCCGGAACAGCGGGTAGCAGCGGTACACGCGGCCGTTGTCGACGATCTCCTGCGGCGCCGGCTCCAGGGCCGGGTCGTACTCCATCAGCTGCTCGAAGGCCGGCAGCGGGCCGCAGGCGAACGCGTACAGCCGGATCCAGTCGATCGTCGGCAGCTCGCCGCCCATGTCCGGGCGCCAGTACGTCTGCACCAGCGCCCGTGCCCGGTCGTACACCTCCGCGGTGAAGGTGGGGTTCTCGTGGCGGGCCTCGACGGCCGGGCGCAGTGCCGTGCGCAGCAGGCTGCGGAAGTGCCGGCCGAGCATCCGGCGCCGGCCGACCGGGTCCTGCACCCGGTCGGCCACCAGGGCCATGACGCGCTCGATGTGCGCCACCGTCTCGCCGGCGGTCCGCGGGCGGGAGGTGATGTTCCCGCCGTCTTCGCGGCGGCGCAGGAAGTAGCAGTCGTAGTCGCCGACGACCGAGATCTTCCCGGCGGCCAGGAACACCTCGGTCACGAAGACCTGGTCCTCGCCGTACCAGAGGTCCTCCGGGTAACGCAGGCGGGCGTCCTCGATGACCTGGCGGCGCATCAGCTTGGCCGAGTGCAGCGAGCGGTAGACCTCGGAGGTGTGCAGGCCGGCCTCCTCGGCGTGCCGGTGGGCCTTGTCCGAGACCGTCCGGCCGAGGCCGACCTGCTTGGCGAGCACGACGTCGCTGCCCTGGGCCTCGGCCATGTCCAGGAGCCGTTCCAGGGCCTCGGGGCCGAGGTAGTCGTCGGCGTCGAGGACGAAGACGTACCGCCCGCGGGCCAGGTCCAGGGCCCGGTTGCGGGGGCTGCCCGGGCCTCCGGAGTTCGGCTGGTGCACGACGCGGACCTGCGGGTACCGGGCGGCGTAGCGGTCCAGTTCGGCGCCGCTGCCGTCCGTGGAGCCGTCGTCGACCGCGATGACCTCCAGCCGCTCGGCCCCCAGGCTCTGCCCGAGCGCGGAGTCGAGGCACTCGTTCAGGTAGGGCATCGCGTTGTAGACGGCGATGATCACGGTGATGTCGGGGACGGACGCGTGGTGCATGCACCTGAGCATAAAGTTCCGCTTCCGCGCCTCCGGAGGGGGTCGGCCCGAACCGGGTGAGGGGGTGGTCAGCGGAGGCGGGAGCGGGCGCGGCCGAGGAGGGCGATGCCCTCTTCCAGTTCGCCCGGCGGGCCCGCCGCGTAGCCGAGGACCAGGCCGGGTGCGCCCGGCCGGACGCGGTGCCAGGACAGCGGGTGCGCCTTGACGCCGAGGGCCAGGGCCCGCGCCGCGAGCGCGGTGTCCTCGAAGGCCGCGCCGTCGAAGGTGACCATCAGGTGCAGGCCCGCCGCCGCGCCGTGGACCCGGGCGCCCGGCAGGTGCGCGGCGATCGCCCGGAGCATGGCGTCCCGCCGGCGGCGGTGGCGGCGCCGGACGTGGCGCAGGTGGCGCTCCAGCTCGCCCGAGTCCATCAGCCGGGCCAGCACCAGCTGCGCGAGGACCGGATTGCCGAGGTCGGCGTAGCGCTTCGCGGCCACCACGGCGTCGCGCAGCCGCGGCGGGACCAGCAGCCAGCCGAGCCGCAGGGCGGGGGCGAGCAGTTTGGACACGCTCCCGGCGTAGCAGACGCCCTCGGGCAGCAGGGCGCGCAGCGCGGGGACGGGTGCGCGGTCGTAGCGGTGCTCGGCGTCGTAGTCGTCCTCGACGACCAGTCCCCCGTCCGCCGCCCAGCCGAGCAGCTCCCGGCGGCGCTCGCCGTCGAGGACGACCCCGGTGGGGAACTGGTGCGCCGGGGTCAGCAGCACCGCGGGGGCTCCGCTCGCCCGGAGCGCGGCGGTGTCCAGCCCGCCCTCGTCCACCGGTACCGGTACGGTCTCCAGCCGGCCGTACTCCAGCTGCTGCCGGGCCCCGAGCGAGCCGGGGTCCTCCACCGCCACCCGGTGTACGCCGCCCTCGCGCAGGACGTACGCCACCAGGGCCAGCGCCTGGGCGACGCCCGCGACGATGACGATCTCGCCGGGGTCGGCGCGGATCCCGCGGTTGCGGGCGAGCCAGCCGGCGACCGCCGTCCGCAGCGCGGGCGCGCCCTGCGGGTTCCCGTAGCCGAAGTCGCCGGGTGTCAGGGCACCGAGGACGCGCCGCTCGGCCTGCAGCCAGGCCGTGCGCGGAAAGGCCGTGAGGTCGGGCACCCCCGGCGAGAGGTCGATCCGGCACGGCACGGACCGCAGGGCGTCGACGAGCGCCTCGCCGGCCCCCGCGCGGAACGGCTCGCCCGGTTCGTCGGAAGGGGCCGGTACGAGGCGGGCGGGCGGGGCGGCCGACGCGGGCGCCGGTGGCACGGCGGGGAACAGGGGCGCGGCCGGGGGCAGGGGCGCGGCCGCCACCGTCGTGCCCGCGCGGCCGCGGCCCTGGACCTGGCCGGCGTCCGCCAGGCGTTGGTAGGCCTCGGTGACCACGCCGCGGGAGACCCCCAGCTCCGCCGCCAGCACCCGGCTCGGCGGGAGCCGGCTGCCCAGGGGGAGCGTGCCGTCGGCGATCGCCGAGCGGATGCGGGCCGTCAGACGTTCCGTGCGGCTGCCCGGCGGCGCCTCCCGCAGGTCCAGCTGGAGGAAGTCCGAGCCGCCCGCGCGCCGACCGGTGGTTTTGGACCCCTGGGAGTGATGGTCTTTGGCCCTGTCCATGGATCCAATGCTCGCAGAGGCTGGGTCCCGTGAACACCTTCGCTCCCCTGGCGCCCGGCGCCCTCGGCATGGTGTTGGTCGGCAGCAGCGTCACCGTCTCGCGCTCCCTGGTCCACGCCCCGCTGTTCGCCACCCAGACCGTCCGCTACGCGGCCGCCACCCTGCTCCTCCTCGCCTTCGCCCGCGCCGCCCGCGTGCCCGTCCTGCGTCCGCGCGGCCGGGAGTGGCTGTGGCTGGCCGGGATCGCGGCCACCGGGCTCGTACTGTTCAACGTGGCCGTCGTCCGCGGGGTCGCGCATGCCGAACCGGCCGTCATCGCGGTCGCGGTGGCCTCCGTACCGGTCCTGCTCGGGGTGCTCGGCCCGCTGCTGGAGGGCCGCCGGCCCAGCCGCCGGATCCTGGCGGCGGCCGTCGTGGTCGTCGCCGGGGCCGTCCTCGTGGAGGGCACGGGCCGGACCGACGCCGCCGGGGTGGCCTGGGCCGCGCTCGCACTGGCCTGCGAGGCCGCGTTCACCCTGCTCGCCGTGCCCGTACTGCGGCGCCACGGGCCGTGGGGGGTCTCCCTGCACGCGGTGTGGCTGGGGGCCGTGATGCTGGCGGCACTGACACTGCTCACCGAGCGCCCGGCCGCTCTGCTCGCCCTCGGCCCGGTCCAGTGGGCTGCCGTCGGCCACCTCGCCGTCATGGTCACCGCCGTGGCCTTCCTCCTCTGGTACCGCACGGTGGCCGCCGTGGGCGCGGGCCGGGCCGGGCTGCTGAGCGGGGTCGCGCCCCTGGCCGCGGCCGCGACCGGGGCCCTCTCGGGCGGCGGGATGCCGGGCCCGGCGGTCTGGCTCGGCCTGGTCGTGGTGGTCGCCGGACTGGCGGCCGGGCTCCGCTCCCCGCGACGAGGGGCGGCAAGGACCGGTCTCCCGCGCGCCCTTGAGGGCGCCCGGCCCGGTGGATCACAATCCGCAGATGCCGACGCCCCCGTACAGCAGCCCCCCGTACAGCAGTTGGATGCGGTACTTCTCCCCCACCGCCAACCACCGGCGGCTCGGCCTGGTCTGCCTCGGCGTCGGGGTCCAGCAGGGCCTGCTGCCGGTGGTCGGTCCCCGGGCCCTTGACCACCACGTCGCGGTGGTCGTCACCCGGGGCCGCGGCTGGTTCAGCCATGCCGGGCGTGCGCCGCAGCCGGTCACCGCGCCCGCCCTGCTGTGGCTGGTGCCGGGCGTCGAGCACCACTACGGCCCGGACCCGGAGACCGGCTGGGACGAGTGCTTCGTGGACTTCGCGGGCCGCAGCGTCGAGGCGTACACCGACCTCGGGTACGTCACCCCGGACCGCCCGCTGGTGCCGCTGAGCGGGACGGAGGGCGTACGGCACGTGGTCGACGGGATCGTACGGGCGGCCCGGCGCGGCGGCCCGCTCCTGGAGGTGGAGGCCGCCGCGGCCGTGCACGGGCTGCTCGTGGCGCTGCGCTACGCCCGCGCCGAGGTGTCCCGGCACGGGGACGCGGTGATGGACGCACTGGCCCGGGACGCCCTGCTGCCCATCTCGGTGGCCGAGCACGCGGCCCGGCTCGGGATACCCCTTCCCGAGCTGCGCGGGGCCGTACGGCGCAGCACCGGGGAGGGGGTCAAGGAGTACCTCCTCGGGATCAGGCTCAGCCGGGCGAAGGAGCTGCTGGCCCGGACCGACCTGCCGGTCGCGGGGATCGCCCGGCGGGTCGGGTACGAGGATCCGGCGTATTTCAGCAGGCTGTTCAGCCGTCGGGTGGGCATGGCTCCCGTCCGCTTCCGCCGGCAGCAGTCGATACCGCAGGCTCAGGGCAGGTAGCCGATGTTGAGCTCCGCGGCCGAGGTCCAGGGGTTGCCCGCCACCTCCCTGGTGGCCTTGAGTTTGACGTAGCGGGCGGTCCGGGCGGGGAACGCCACGTCCTGCCGGGCGGTGGTGTTCGCGAAGGTGCCCGTGGCGGCGGCCGTTCCCCAGTTCACCCCGTCGGTGGAGGTGAACACCTGGTAGTCGGCGATCCGGCCGTTGCTCTGCGCCTGCCGGGGCAGGCAGTGCAGCGCCGAGACGTTGTAGGAGGCGCCCAGGTCCAGGGTGATCTCGTGCGGCATCGGCGCCGTGGCGGCGTACCACTCCGTGTGCCAGATGGTGGCGGCGTCGCCGTCCAGGACGTTGGCGGCGCGGCCGTTCTCGCCGGCGATCTCCTGGCTGTCGACGGCCTTCACGCTCATCTGCGCCTGCGGTACGAGCAGTTCACCGCCGCCGACCGGCCCGAGATCGTCGATCGCGAGGTCGTCGAGGATGAAGTCGGCCTCGTTGTGGGAGCTTTCGGCGGAGACCTTCCGGATGCCGATCCAGGCGTCGGTGCCGGCGGTGAAGGTCCTGGTGAAGGTGGTGGGCGTCCTCGCCTGGTTCAGCGCGGTGGCGGTCTCGGTGCCGCCGGAGCCGGTGATGAACTGGTAGTCGCCGGAGAACCCGTTCTCGTAACCGAAGGCGACCTTGTACGCGTGGCCGGGCGTCAGTCGCAGCGTCTGCGGCAGGGTGCGGTAGACCAGCCCCTGGCGCTCCTCGTGCGATTTGAGCGAGTTCCGCCCGGAGATCACGTCGTCGACCAGTTTGCCGCTCCAACCCGCCTGGGTGTAAGGGGCGTTGCGCTGGGCGATGTGCGTACGCGGGTCGGTGGCCGAGCCGCCGGCGCCACCGAAGGCGAAGGGGCCCCAGCCGGCGTCCACGTTCTCGAAGTCCTCGGTGAACCAGTGGCCGGCGAGCGGGGTGCGGGCCGAGCGGACGACCCGTACGTCGTCCAGGCGGACGGTCCCGGAGCCGGCGGCCGCGGAGAGCTTGAGGGTGGCCGCGGACTGGCCGGCCGGCACGTCGAAGAGCACCTTCATGCGCTGCATCGTGGTGCCGTTCTTCTCGCTGCCGCCCAGGTTGTTCGTCAGCGTCGAGGAGTCGGCGTACACGGACGCGGCGGCGCCGCCGGCCGGGGTGACGGTGAGGGTGGTCGCTCGGCCCGCCGGCGTGGAGACCCAGACGGAGGCCGCGTAGGTGCCGGGGGCCAGGCCGGTGAGCTGCTGGGAGACGGCCGGGGCGGTTCCGGCGGTGAAGGTGAGCTCGTTCTGGCCCTGGGCGTTGCGGGTGACGGCGGCGCCGGTCCCGGTCACCGTCCAGGCGTTCAGGTCGCCCGCGTAGAAGGAGGGGTCCTTGACGGGGGTGCCCTCGCCCCACTTCGGGTCGGCCTGCGCGGGTGCGGCGCCGTTGGTGACGACGTACGCGGTCTTCGCGGTGGCGTCGATCGTGACCTGCCCGCCGGTGACGGCGAGGTCGCCGGCCGGCTGCCGGCCGGTGTCGGTCAGCTTGTACAGCTTGGGCGCGGACCAGCCTGCGGGCAGGGTCCAGGTGGTGGGGCCGCCCTGGTCGTTCCAGTGGTAGAGCTTCCCGTCGCGCGGGAGGAGGTAACTGCCGCCGCTGAGGACGGTGCGCCCGGCAGTGGTGATCTTCCGGGTGCCGCCGGCGGTGGTGGCGGTGGTGCCGTTCGCGAGCGTGACCGTGTCGGAGGTCCACTTCACGATCGGGGATTCCTGGAGGTACTTGGTCGGCAGGTTGACGGCGAAGGTGGTGTTCAGGAAGGCGGGGTAGTCCTTCCTGCCCTGCCAGCCCTCGTACGCGGTGAGTTCGGCGCCGCCGAGCAGCGGGTTCGCGGCGATCCAGTCGTCCTTCGCGTGGTTGGCGATGAAGCGGGCGATCGTGGAGTTGATGCCCTTGAGGTCGCTGCCGCCGTAGTCGAGGTCGGCGGCCCAGTGGTGCCAGAGGGACTGCTCGGTCAGGGTGTTGGGGAACTCGGTGGCGAGCTGGAAGCCGAGGCTGCCGATCTCGCGCTGGAGCTTGCGGGACACGTAGCCGTCCCCGTACCAGACGTCCACGTACAGGAAGTCGAGTCCGGGCGCGGCCGCCTTGAGGTCCTGGAGCCGCTTGAGTCGTTCGCCGGACTGGCCGTCCTTGCGCGTGTCCACGTAGTACGACTGGTCGAGCCAGTCCCAGCCCTGTCCCCCGCTCTGGTGGGCCGGGTCGAAGGTGGCGGAGACCGGGTACTCCTCGGTGGCGTTGACGTGGACGCCGAAGTCGGCGTTGTAGGCGTGTCCGGCGGTGGTGAGGGCGTTCAGGCCGGCCGCGCCGCCCGGCTTGGAGCCGATGTTCTTGTAGTCCATGTGCGCGGAGTCGTGGCCCTCGGAGGCGTACCCCTTGAGGAGGACGAACTGGCCGAGGCCGTCCGTGGCGAGGCTGACGCGCTTGGTCTCGTCGAGGGTCTCGGCGAAGGGGTGGGTGGCCTGGGAGGCGAAGTTGAAGGGGATGCGCTGCACGACCCGGTCGGCGGTCCGCTGCCAGCCGGTGGGCGGGGTCCAGATGTCGCGGTAGGCGACGGCGGCGTCCTGCCAGTCGACGGCGGCGTCGCCGTTGCGGTCCCCGGTGATCGCGACCCGCGCGTACGGGAGCGGCTCGGTGTCGGTGTCGGCGGCGCCCGCGGCCCGGTGGAGCCAGGCTCCGCTCCACAGTCCGGCGCGGCGGTAGGCCCCCTTGTCGGTGACCCGCTTGCTGATCCGGCCGTTCTCCCGGGCCGTGCCGCCGGCGGGGTTGTCGTAGAGGGAGTTGGAGTCGATGGCGGCGGCCAGCTTCGCGGTGTTGGCGAGCCCGTACATCACCGTCGTCGCGGCGGGGTCCACGGGGGTGTTCGCGGTGACGGGGGTGAAGGTGTCCCCGGTGCCGGTGGTGGCGGTGTACATGTTCGCCGTGGCCAGCGCCGCTCCGGGCTGGTCGCTGCGGACGCTGACGAGGGTGTGGTCGGGGATCGCGAGCGTGCGTACGCGGAAGGCTGCGGTGTCCTCGATCGCGGTGACCTTGAACTCCACGACCGAACCGGTCACCGAGAGCCGGGACCTGATGGTCACCCCGGAGAAGGACAGCGCGTAGTCCACGGCGGAGGCGGAGGGCGTCGAGGTCACGGCGGGGGTGTAGGCGGTGCCGTTGACCACGATCGCGGAGAGGGCGTCCTCGTTGCCGTTCAGCACGTCCCCGGTGGCCCGCCGGGTGTAGGAGACGACCCGGGGGAAACCGCTGTCGACGGTGACGGACAGCTCGGGCGAGCTGATCGTCACCGGCGTGGCGGCGGCCCCGGCGGTGTCCGCCGCAGAGGCCGCGGGCACGGCGACGACCAGGGTGGCGAGGAGACCGGCGACCGCGGCTGCGGTCGGCCAGAGGGGGGTGCGCATCGGGCCTCCGGGGGTCGGTGCTTCCTGGGCGGAAGACCGCACGGCACGCAGGCCCGCGGTCCGCTCACTGACCTGTCAGCTTGCGGACCCCGGCGCCGCAGGCCCATGGACAAAGCAGAGCCCCGTCCTGGACTTACGGAGGTGGATGAAGTGGACGGGGGGAATCAGGAGGTGGCGGGGGTGATCACGACCGCCGTCCCGTACGCGCACACCTCGGTCCCGACGTCGGCGGCTTCGGTCACGTCGAAGCGCATCATCAGGACCGCGTTCCCGCCGCGGGCCTTCGTCGCTTCGATGAGCCGCTCCATGGCCTGGTTGCGGGTCTCCACCAGGGTCTTGGTCAGGCCCTTCAGCTCGCCGCCGATCATCGACTTCAGGCCCGCGCCGATCTGGCTGCCGAGGTGGCGGGAGCGGACGGTGAGGCCGAAGACCTCGCCGATGACCTGCTCGACCCGGTACCCGGGAACGTCGTTCGTCGTCACGACCAGGACGCCGGTCTGCTGGGCCCCGGGGCCGCCGCTGTAATCTTCGATACCCATGGCAACCACTCTGGCGGCGGGCCCGGACCCGCGCATCCGGAGGGGGCCCGTTCCGGCCGTTCCCGGAGAACGCGTCAGGCCGGCCGGGCGACGAGACCCGACTCGTGTGCCAGGACCACGGCCTGGGCGCGGCTGGACACCCCGAGCTTGCTCATGCAGCGGTGCACGTGCGTCTTGACGGTGGCGGCGCTGAGGAAGAGCCGCCCGGCGATGTCGGTGTTGGACAGGCCCGCGCCGACCAGCCCGAGCACCTCGCGTTCGCGCGGGGTCAGGGCAGCCAGCCCGGGGTGCGGATCCCGGGCGACGGGGGCGGCGTACGCGGCGACGATCCCCCGGAGCGCCCGGGGGCTGAACAGCATCTCCCCCGCGTGGACGGTGGCGATGGCGGCGAGCAGCCGCTCGGGCGGGGTGTCCTTCAGCAGGAACCCGCTCGCGCCGACGCGCAGGGCCCGGAAGACGTACTCGTCGGAGTCGAAGGTGGTGAGCACGAGCACCTTGGGGCGGACGGGCTCGGCCTCGCCTGCGGCCTCGTTCCCGCCCCGGGCGCGTGCGTCGGCCTCGGCCCCGGCGCGCGCCTCGGCCTCGGCGAGGATCCGTTCGGTGGCGGCGATGCCGTCGGTGCCCGGCATCCGGATGTCCATCAGGACCACGTCGGGCCGGGTCTCGGCGGCGAGCCGGACGGCCTCCTCGCCGCCCGCGGCCTCGCCGACGACCTCGATGCCGGGCGCGGCGCCCAGGAGCGCGGTCAGCCCGGACCGGATCAGGAACTGGTCGTCGACGACGAGCACACGCAGCATGGCGCCCCTCCTACTTCCTCGGTGCCCGGGCCTCGGTGGCGGCCCGGGGCACGGGCACCCGGAGGCTGACCTCGAAACCGCCCTCCGGAACCGGTGCGGCGGTCACCGTGCCGTGGTAGATCGTGGCCCGCTCACGCATGCCGATCAAGCCCTGACCGGCGCCGCCGGGGGCGGCGGCCGAAAGCCCCATCCCCTTGCGGGCCCGCGCCGGTCCGCTTCCGTCGTCCTTGACCCGTATGCAGACCTCGTCCTCGCCGTAGTGCACGCGGACGGTGGTGCGCGCCGCCGGGGCGTGCTTGATCACGTTGGTCAGCGCCTCCTGCACGACGCGGTACGCGCACAGGTCGATGCCGGGCGGCAGCGCGTACGCCCTCCCCGTGACGGACACGTCGACCGGCACGCCGGCCTCGGCGACCCGTTTGACCAGTTCGTCGAGGCGGCCGAGCCCCGAGTCCCCCGGCGTCTCCCGCTCCGCGGGCCCGCGCTCGTCGTCCCGGAGCACGACCAGCATCCGCCGCATCTCCGACAGCGCCTCGTGGGCGCTGTCCCCGATGGTGTCCAGGGCCCGGCGGGCGGTCGGCGGGTCGGAGGAGAACACGTACCCGGCGAGGCCGGTCTGGACGGAGATCACCGAGACGTGGTGGGCGATGACGTCGTGCAGTTCGCGGGCGATCTGGATGCGCTCCTCCATGACGGCCCGCCGGGCCTTCTCCTCCTGCTCCCGACGCAGTTGCCGGGTGAGCTCGCGCAGCCGCCGGGAGCCGTCGCCGGTCACCCAGCAGACGATGGTGGTGACGGTGACGAAGCCGACGCTGAGCGGCCCGATGCCCGGCTCGGCGAGCCTGGTCCCCCAGAGCAGGACGAGCAGGGCTCCGACCGCACATCTGGCCGAAACCCGCCGGTCGCGCAGGGAGGCGACGGTGTACAGCGCGAGCGCCAGCCCGCAAACGGCGACGACGTGGTAGTAGCCGAGCGTGAAGTAGCAGGCTACGCAGAGGGCCGTGCTGACCAGGACGGCGACCGGGAAGCGCCGGCGGAGCACGAGCGGCAGGTAGACGGCGGCGAGCAGGGCGTAGGCCCATGCGTCGGTGTCCCGCCAGTAGCCGTTGGGGTCGGGCCAGTTGCGGAGCATGGTGGCCGAGATCCACAGCGAGCCGATGGCATACACGATCTCGCCGGCGACCGGAAGCGCGGCGCGGAGCCGGACCATCCCCGGATGTGCGGACAACTGCACGTCACCCCCCTTGAGTACATCCCTGGTTGTACAGGGTGACCCCCTTGGGGGGTAGGAGGATTTCACCCCGTGGATGGGTGAGCCCGCCGGTCGGCCCGCGTAGATTCCCTTGGGCCGGTCAGAGTCGGCACCGGCCCTGCCCCCCGGGGCCCCGCCGCGCGGCCGTGCCCGTTCGGGGGCGGGCACGGCCCGCGTACGATCGGCCGCCCGCCTGCGACCGGCGGTCACGCCGGGCACCGGCCTCTCAGCCCACCCTGAGGTCTCCGGCGCTGAACCGGCGCTGCGCCGCGAGGATCAGGCCGACGCTCTCGTCCTCGGAGGCCGCCGCGGTGCGCAGGTTGGCCAGGGCGTTGCGGTAGTCGTCGAGGGCCCGCGGCCTGGTCACGTAGTTCGCGCCGTTGATGTGCTCCACGTACGCCAGCTCGGCGTGCTCCCCGTCGCGGAACCTCAGGTGGGTGATCGGGTAGGGCGGCGTGGCACCGTACGCGCGGGCCATGGGCAGGACGCGGATGCTCACCTTGCCGCTCTCCCCGGCCCGCAGCAGGTGGGTCAGCTGCTCGTCCATCACGGCCCCGTTCCCGCAGCGGCGGTGCAGTACGCCCTCCTCCAGCAGCGCGGTCACCCGGGGCCGCGGGCCGTTCAGGAGCCGCAGCTGCCGCTCGGTGCGCAGTTCGACGACCCGGTCGACCTCCTCGTGGTCGGCGCCGGGCAGGACCGCCCGCACCATGTGCCGGGCGTAGTCGCGGGTCTGGAGGATGCCGGGGACGACGAGGTTCTCGTAGACGCAGATCTCCTCGGCATCGCCCTCCAGCTGGATCAGGCGCCTGAGGAAGTCGGGAGTGACATCGCTGAACTGCTCGTACCACGCGCGGTCCCGCGCGTGTTCCAGGAGCTGCTCTATCGCGCGCATCTCCTCGGCGTCGACGCCGTAGTACCGGGCGAGGTCCCGTACGTCGCGCGGTCTCGGCGGGCTCTCGCCGCGCTCCAGCCGACTGATCTTCGACACCGAGCCGCGGATGACCGGTGCCACCTGCCGCAGGGTGAGGCCCCGGGCCTCACGGCACCTGCGCAGTTCCCGCCCCAGCAGGCGGTCGGCCGCCGCCCGGACCCGATCGCTGCCCATCGGTCCACCCCTCACGCTCTGGCCCCGTACCCGGCCGTCATCCGGCCAAGTGATCGAATTCCGCGTCTTTGGCTCCGCGGAGGAACGCCTCGATCTCGGCGGCCGTGAACACCAGCGCCGGCCCGTCGGGGAAGCGCGAGTTCCGCATCGCCACGCCGCCGCCCGCGAGGGCGGCGACCTCCACGCAGTTGCCGTTGCCCACGCTGGCACTGCTCTTGACCCACAGCGCGCCCGAAATCGCGCTGGCCGCCACGCCGTTGTCGATCTGCATGACAGAAATGCTAGCCAGATGTACGGGACACCGGAGTCCCTCGAACGGGTGCCTCGACCGCGCGATGTCCCGATGATCCCACCTCGGACCCGAAGGGCGCTTATTGGGCATTTCGGGCTAAGCGGCGGTGAGTCATCGGGGCTTCCCGACCGGCCCTCGCCATAGTCGACCGTGGCAGCCGACTGGCCGCCGCCCCGGCCCGCGGCCCACCGCGGCCGGGTGGATGTCTTCGCAGAGGAGCCTGCACATGCGGAAGCCCACCAGGACCGTCCTCGCCCTCGCCGCCGCAAGCCTGGTGCTCGGCGGGGTCGGAGCGGGCGCCGCCGTCGCGGACGAGGGTCCGACGGCCGACGGCCCCTCGCAGGAACTGGTCGTCCTCGAACCGGACGGCGACCAGGCCGGCACGTACGAGGGCCGGAAGTACACCGTCGGCAAGGTCGTCTCGCACGGACCGCTGAAGCTCCGCTCCAAGCCGACCAGCCGCTCGCACTCCGTGGGGCACGTGAAGCCGGAGCACAAGGTCGCCATCGTGTGCAAGGTGCGCGGCGAGAAGGTGGACGGCAACGACATCTGGTACCTCCTCCACGTCAAGGAGAAGGACGGCCGGGAGCCCGTGGCCCAGCCGGGGGTCTCGAACACGGAGACCTCCCAGGACATGGAGGACGCCGCGGACGCGATGGAGGGCAAGGACGGCAAGGAGAGCAAGAAGGCCTGGGTCACCGCCCGCTACGTCAAGAACCTCGACCACGTGAAGTGGTGCGACTGACCTTCCGGCCGGCACACCGGGCGGTCAGTCCGGCGGGCGTACGGTCCGCGGCCCCACACACCGCGCCCCGTACGCCCGGACCCGCTCGCGCAGTTCCCGGTCCGCCGTGACCACGACGCAGCCGCGATCCGCGTAGGCGGCGGCCAGTTCCACGATCCGGTCGTCACCGCTCCCGGGCGCCGGGTCCACCCGTACCCCGGGAACGGACTCGACGCCCCGGGCCGCGCCCTCGACGACGAGGACGATCTCCTCGACCGCCCCGATGCCCTCGATCCGCCCGCCCGCGGCCGGATCCCGTCGCGCGAGGCGGTCGCGCAGCCGTTCGGCCGCTCCCCGCCGGTCCCGCCACCAGCCGTCCGGCACGGAGCCGACGACGTTCGCGCCGTCCACGATCAACACGCTCATGGCCCCAGTATGGGCGGGGCCCGGGACCGCCCGACGCCTAGAAGTCCCCGTAGTTGACCTGCCAGGTCGCCAGGCCCATCCGGCGCCAGACCGCGACCACCCGGTCCCGGTCGTCGAGGGAGACCCGCACCGCGTAGCGGTGGCGTACGTGCGCGTCGAACAGCTCCGCCTTCACCACGTCGTCCCGGCGCGTGTCGCCGAGCGGCCGCATCCACAGCTCGTCGTACGGCACCGCGTGCCGGCGCAGCCACGCCTCCGTCTGCGGCCGGTGCTCCTCGCCGCGCCCGGACAGCAGCACGATGGTGTCGCCGTCGGCGCGCCGGAAGGCGTCCAGGGCGTAGCGCACCGGCTCGTTGAGCGCGTCGATCTCGCAGCGCGAGAAGTCGTACGGGCTCCGGTCGCCGGTGAGCGCGAGCGTGCCGTCGATGTCGCACATCACCGCGGAGGGCAGCGCCGGGTCGGCCACGTACGGCTCGACCACGGGCTGGTCGTTCAGCCACTCCGCGGTGAGCCGCCAGCCGCCCTTCTTGGCGCTCATGTGCTTGTCGTTCAATATCCTGATGACCTCTTCGCCGACCGGCCGCTCCCGCGCGGCGTCGCGGCGCAGGCACTCCTCGACCGGCACATCGGTGAAGTCGTGCACCACGAAGGTCGCGCGCCCGGCCACCGCCGCCTTGAGCCGCTTGGGGATGTGCGAGGTCAGGTGCGTGTTGTCGACGACCACGTCGAAGCCGCCCTCGACGGCCGCGCGCACGGCCGCGTCCTGCACGGCCAGGACGGTCTGCTCGTGCCGGTACGAGCGGCCGCGCTGCGGGTCGGGCAGGTCGAGCATGGCCCGCAGGTCGTCCAGGTTGACGCGGCGCATCCGGCCCGCGGCCTCGGCCTGCAGGGCGCGCGCGGCCGTCGTCTTCCCCGAGGCCGGCAACCCGGTCATGACGTGGACGACGGGGCGTGCGGGGTCTTCGGACACTGGTCAGTTCTCCTCATCGGTCGTGAAGGGGTCGGACGCCTCCGGCCGCACCTGCCGCCATACGGCAAGCGCGGTGGACCGGCCGTCCAGCCGCAGGAACATCGCGGGGCGGATCCAGCGGTCGGGCAGCGCCTTGACGGCGCGCGCGAACGCGCCCCGGTCGCCCGCCAGGGGGGCGAGCCGCGCGTACGCCTCGTCGATGGCGCGCTCGCGCTCGGCCGCGGCGTCCTCGAGGCGGGCGACCACCTCGCGCACCCAGGTGTCGAACTCGTCGGGCACCTGCTGCAGCAGCGCTTCGAGCGGCTTGCCGCCCGAGGCCTCGATGTCGGCGGCGGTGCAGTTCAGGCCCTGCGCCAGCTCCTTGGCGGGCAGGCCGGGGAACCGCTCGACGCCGTGGCTGCGCCAGACGTCCCGCTCGGTGACACCGGTGACCAGCTTGTGCAGGCGTACGTACTCGGACAGCTTGGCCTTGGCGCGCACACCCGAGGCGAACCGCAGCACGAAGCCCTCGGCGTCGGTGCCGGCCGCGTTCTCGCCGCCGGGCAGGGTGTTCGACTCGGCGAGCGCCAGCAGTTCGGCGAGCGGCATGGCCGGCCACACCGTGACCACGGACCCGATCCCCTGCCAGTGGACGGCGGCCTCGGCGAGCGGGACCTCGGTGGCGTCCGGGCCGAACGCGGCGAGGAGCACCAGGTCCCGGCGGTCGCCGTAGTCGACGACGATGCGGTTCTGCGGGTACAGGATCTCGGCGAGGTAGGTCACACCGGGGACGAGGGCCGAGGTGTCCCGGCCGTCGAGGTGGCGCTGGCCCCAGGTGGCCTGGGTGCTGATGAAGGATCCCTTGGACGCGACGCGCCAGCGGCCGGCGTAGTGGAAGACCACCGCGAGGCTGCCGTCGACCTTGTCGTACACCTCGAACGGCTCGTCGGGCAGGGCCGGTGCGTACGGCCGGCCGGACTCGTGCTCGCCGACGTTGAAGAACTTCGGCAGCGGCAGGGCGACGATCGCGCCGGTGGTGTCGTCGGCGACGAGTCCGCGGCAGCGCATCGTCACCCGGTTCCACACCTGCTCGTACTGTGCCGTCCGCGTGTACGTGTAGATGGACAGCGGCAGTTCGGGGTGCGACTTGCGGCTCACGTGTCCGGCGTCGATGGCCGCCGCGAGCTCCTGCTGCGGCAGCAGGTCGTGCAGCGTCGGGTAGGCCTGGTTGTGGCCCATGGGTTCCTCCCGGTTCGAGATGGTTCATTCTCACGTGCGGGAGGATGCGCCCGGTACTGAATTATCGCTGGTCCGGAGGGCTCTGGGCCAGGCGGTTGATGTCCCGGGGGCGCAGGACGCGGGTGCGGACGCCGGCTCCGGGACTCGCGACGTTGATCATCGCGCGCCCCAGCGCCTCGGTGGTGGTGACGAGGTGGGGCGCGAAGCGGCGCAGCAGCGGGAAGACCGGCGCGGTGAGCGCGTAGCCGGCCCGGTAGAGGAAGGTCTTGGAGGGCATGCCGCGGACGGGCTGCACGAGGCCGGGGCGGAACATGTAGGCCTGGAAGGGCAGCTGGAGCAGGTCGTTCTCGGTCTCCCCCTTGACGCGGGCCCACATGGTGCGGCTCTGCTCGGTGCTGTCGGTGCCCTCGCCGGAGACGTACGCGAAGGTCAGGCGCGGGTTGGCGGCGGCGAGCGGGCGGGCCGCGGCGAGGGTGAGGTCGTGGGTGACGCGGCGGTACTCCTGCTCCTTCATGCCGACGGCGGACACGCCGAGGCAGAAGAAGCAGGCGTCGAAGGAGGCCAGGTCCAGGTCCGGGGCCCAGAGGTCGCAGGGGTCGTCCTGGACGCGTTCGCGCAGCTTGGGGTGGGAGACGCCGAGCGGGGTGCGGCCGACGGAGAGGACGGCCGTGACGGAGTCGTCGCGCAGGCATTCGCGCAGAACACCCCGCCCGATCATTCCGGTTCCGCCGAAGAGGATGACGTTCACAGGCGCAGCCTAGGGGGTGTCGTCAGTGCGAGACGCAGAGCTCATTGCCCTCGGGATCGGCGAGCGTGGTCCAGGTGTAGGGGCCCTGGCTGCTGTCGTGGAGGTGCCGGGCGCCCTTGGCGATCAGCCGCTCGACGACCTCCCGCGGGTCGTCGGAGCCGGTGCGGACGTCCAGGTGGACCCGGTTCTTGACCGTCTTCGGCTCGGGGACGAGCTGGAACAGGACGCGGGGTGCGCGCTCGATCCCCTCGGGGTGGCGGATGGCCGTGCCGACCTTCCAGACGAGGGCTCCGCGGTGGGTGGTGGTGTCCTCCTCGGAGGCCTTGCCCTCGGCGACCATCCTGCGGATGAACTCCTCGTCGGTCGCCTCGACTTCCCAGCCGAGGGCCTCGGCCCACCAGTCGGCGAGGGGGTGCGGGTCGGCGGAGTCGATGGTCACCTGGAACGTGTATGCCATGGGGGGACCCTACTGAGGACCACTGACAATCGCGGCGGAAGGCGTCCGGGATTCCGGGTCGTTCATTCGATGCCGCCCGTCCGGCGGGTACGGTTTGCGCCAAAAGTCCCTTTCGGAACGGGGTGGCGCATGGAGTTCGGGCATGTGGGGCGGGTGGTCGTCGCCGATGACGAACCCGTCGTCCGCAGCGGACTGCGGACGTCCGTCGAGTCGACGGGGGAATTCCACGTGGTGGCCGAGGCCGGGGACGGACACGAGGCGGTGGATGCCGTACGGACGCACCTGCCGGACGTCCTGCTGCTGGACCTCCGCATGCCGCGGATGAACGGCGTCGAGGCCACCCTGGCCCTGCGCGCACCGGGACCGGACGCCCCGGAGGCGGCCGCGCACATCGTCCTCATGACGGGCTTCGGGCTCGACGCCGACGTGGAGCGGGCCCTGGCCTTCGGCGCGGACGCCTTCCTCCCCAAGGACGCCCCGCGCGAGGAACTCCTCGCCGTTCTGCGCACCGTACGGGACGGGGACGCCGTGCTGCCCCCGCGGGTGCTGCGGCAGGTCCTGGACGCCTCGCCGGCCCCCGCGGCGGAGCGCCGCCGACAGGCGCGGGCGCGGCTGGACGCCCTGCCGCCGCGGGAGGCCGAGGTACTGGGCCTGGTCGCCCGGGGGATGTCGGACCGGGAGATCGGCGAGCGGCTGGGTACGGCACAGGAGGCGGTGCGGGGCCTGGTCGGCCGGCTGCTGGCCGAACTGGGCGCCGCGAACCGGGTGCAGCTCGCGCTGCTGGCCCGCGCCGCCGGGCCCGGGGCGGCGGGTCCGCCGCGGTGACGGCCGGCGCCGCCCGGAGCGGGATCCTGCGACGGCTGGCCGGGCTGCTCTTCCCGCCGGGGCCGCGGGGCGGGAGCGGGCCGCACGGGGTGCTGCCGGCGCTGCTGGTCGGGCTGACCTTCGTGAGCGGGGTCGTCGACGCGGTGAGCTACCTCGGGCTCGACCACACCTTCGTCGCGAACATGACCGGCAATGTGGCCTTCCTCGGCTTCGCCCTCGCCGGGGACCGCCAGCTGTCGGCCGCGGCCTCCCTGCTGGCGCTCGGCGCCTTCCTGGCCGGGGCGACGGCCGCCGGGCGGCTGCGCCGCGGCCGGGAGCCGGTGCGGATGTTCGGGCCGCTGGTGGCGGCGCAGGCCGTACTGGTGGCCGGGGCGCTCGCCCTGTCGGCGGGCGGGGCGGGGGCGCTGCCGGTCGTGGCGCTGCTCGCGCTCGGCATGGGCCTGCAGAACGCCGTCGTCCTGCGACTGGGCGTGCCCGATCTGACCACCACCGTGGTCACCCGGACGCTGACGGGCCTGGCCGCCGACCCGTGGTCCCGGGCCTCCGTACGCAGGGTGGTCTCGGTGGCGGTCCTGTTCTGCGGGGCCCTGGCGGGCGGGCTGCTGACGATCCACCACGGACCCCGCTGGGCCCTGGCCCTGGCGGTGGCGCTGCTCCTCTGCATCGCCCTGGCGGGCGCCCTGGGGGCGGCCGAACGGCGCACCCCTTGAGCACCGCGCCACCGCCCCGCGACGGGGCCCGCCGGCCCTTCCTCCTGCGGCCCTACGGGTGGATCGCGTCGAGCAGTTCGTCGGCCCAGGCGGTGCTGTAGTCGTCCAGCCGCGGGAGGCCGCCCTTGTAGGGGGAGCCGGTCCACGTGAACGTGGCGCCGGGGTTGTGCGAGGCGTAGCCGCCCTCGGCGAAGAGGTGCGGACTGCCCTGGATCTGCGGCCCTTCGGCGGTCCGCCACTGCGCGTAGACCTCGGCACGCCCGTCGCCCCGGGCCAGCGCCTGCTCCAGCGCCTTCGCGTCGACGTGCTCGCACTGCTCGGCGAGGTCGAGGATCACCGCGTGGACGCTGATGCACTTGCTCTCGTTGTAGAACGCCCGGCGCAGTGCCTCGTCCAGCTCGTCGCTGCCCCGCAGCCCGCCGATCGCGGGGTCCTTCGCGGCCTGGATGGCTTCGAGGGCCGGCAGGGTCGTCACCGGGTAGGTGTGCGCCGGCCCGTCCCACATCCGCCAGCCGAGCTCGGGCAGGCGGGCGGCGATCGCCATGATCTCCGGGTCCACGATGAACTTGGGGGTGGGCTCCCGGTTGAACAGCTCCAGCGGGAAGGCCAGGTGGTCGATGAGCAGCGGCAGGGAGCGGCGCCGGGCCGCGGCGCGCAGCGTGTGCAGGGCGAGGGTCGCCCAGGGACAGCCGACGTCCGACCATACGGTCACCGTCGGGATGTTCGTTTCAGTCACCATGTCAGATCCTCCTGGGTGGGGGCACACATCGGTCAGAGCTCGACGCGGACGTCGTACTCGGTGACCCAGGTGTTGAACTCGATGAGCCGCTCCAGCACGGCGCGGGCGCTCCAGGGGCCGCCGACGGCGTAGGAGCCGACCGGCCGGTCGAGCAGCTTGCGGACGTCCGCCTCCGAGACCAGCCGGAACACCGGCGCGCCCTCGACGAGGATGGCTTCGACCTTCTCGCGCAGGGCGATCTCGTACTTGCGGTCCTGGGTGGAGGGGTACGGGTTCTTCTTGCGGTCGAGCACCCCGTCGGGCAGGACTCCGCGCATCGCCGCGCGCAGCAGGCTCTTCTCCCGGCCGTCGAAGCTCTTCATCGCCCACGGGGTGTTGTAGACGTACTCGACGAGGCGGTGGTCGGTGAAGGGAACGCGCACCTCCAGGCTGGCCGCCATGCTCATGCGGTCCTTGCGGTCCAGCAGGAAGTTCTCCCAGCGGGTGAGGTTGAGGTACGTCCGCTCGCGCATCCGCTCCTCGAAGCCGCTCTCGCCCTCCAGCCGGGGCACCTCCTCCAGGGCCTGGGTGTAGCGGTCCTTCACGTACTCGGTGAGCCCGAGCCGGTCCCACAGGCCGACGTCGCGCAGCGCGCCGATGCCGCCGAGCTTCTCGAAGGGGTGGTGCCAGGGGAAGCTGTCCAGCTCGACGGCCTCCTTGTCGTGGAACCAGGTGTAGCCGCCGAAGAGTTCGTCCGCCGCCTCGCCGGAGAGCGCGACGGTCATCCGCTCCTTCAGCGCACGGCACAGGATGAGCAGCGAGAACTCCATGTCGCCGGTGGAGACCGGCAGGTCCTGGGCGCGCAGTACGGTGCTGCGCACCTCGGGGTCGAGGATGTCCTCGTTGTCGAGCTCGACGATGATGTGCTCGGCGCCGACGCGCTTGGCGACCTCGACCGCGAACGGGGTGTCCGGGTCGGCCCACTGCATGTTGGTTTCGAAGCGGTTGTCGTGGCCGGTGAAGTCCACGGAGAAGGCGCGCAGCGGCTGTTCGACGCCCTGCTTGGCGAGGGCCTTGGCGGCGAGCGCGGTCACCGCGCTGGAGTCGAGGCCTCCGGAGAGCAGCGTGCCGACGGTGACGTCCGCGACGAGCTGGCGCTCCACGATGTCCTCGAGCAGATCGCGAACGTGGGCGATCGTCGTGTCGAGGTCGTCGGTGTGCGGCGCGGCCTTGAGCTCCCAGTACTTCGAGCTGCTCCGCCCCTCGCGGGTGAAGCGCACGGTCGTGGCGGGGACGACCTCGTGCATGCCGCGGAAGACCGCGTGCCCGGGGGTCTTGACGATGCTGAAGATCTCCTTCAGCCCCTCGGGGTCGACCACGGCCTCGGCGTCCTGGTGGGCCAGGATCGCCTTCGGCTCGGAACCGAAGAGGACGCCGTCGGCGGTCGGGTAGTAGTAGAGGGGCTTGACGCCCATCCGGTCGCGGACGAGGAGCAGTTCCTCGGTGCGCGGGTCCCAGATCGCGAAGGCGTAGATGCCGTTGAGGCGCTCCGCGAAGCCGGCGCCCCACTCCAGGTAGGAGCGCAGGACGACCTCGGTGTCGCTGGACGTGCGGAACTCGTGGCCGAGTCCGCGCAGTTCCTCGCGCAGCTCCCGGAAGTTGTAGACCTCGCCGGTGTACGTGATGACCGGCTGCGCGGCGTCGTCCTCGACGGCGGCCATGGGCTGCCGGCCGCCCTCGAGGTCGATGATCGCCAGGCGGCGGTGGCCGAGGATCGCACGGGGCGAGGTCCACAGCCCGCCGGCATCCGGGCCGCGGCACTCCAAGGTGCACGTCATGGCCGACGCGATGTCCGAGTGCGCCGTCAGATCGCGCTCGAAGCTGACCCATCCGGCAAGGCCGCACATAGGTGATCGGTTCCTCTCGATGAAGGGGATGAGCTGGTGACCAGGTGACCTTGGCCGACTCCCGCAGAGTGTCGAGGGGGTCGCACGTGCCGGTCCACCGGAGCCGGTTCAGTTCGTCAGGTGGCCGTGGCCGCGGGGGGGGTCCGGCCCGCCGACCTGACACAGGGCTCCCCCGCCGATTGCCGCGGCCCGTGCGCCGGCGCACATTCCATGGGGTGACACCGACGCCTCTCGACACCGATTCCCCGGCCGCAAGCCCTCCCGTACGCGCGCCCGGGCGCCCGCCTTCCCTCCTGGTGACCGCGGGCTACGAGTTCGCGCTCACCACCGGCATGCTGTTCACCGTGGTCACGGCCGCCCGCTGGATGGCGGGACCCGGCTCTCCCCTCTCGGACCTGGTGCCGGCCCCGCGCGGCCAACTGGTGGTGATGGGGCTGCTGGTCGGCGCGGTCGTCACCGCCGTGCTCGGGCCCTCCATGCGCCGGGAGACCGCCGGCCATCTCAATCCCGCCGTCAGCATCGGACTGTGGCTGCTGCGCGTCTTCCCCGGAAGAGCGGTGCTGCCCTTCGTCGCGGCGCAGTTGGCCGGCTCCGTGTGCGGGGTGGTGCTGGCGCGGCTGGTGTGGGGCGAGGCGGCCGCCGCGGTCGGCGACGCCGCGCTGGCCCCCGGGCCCGGCTGGGGCGCCGGACCCGTGTTCCTGGCCGAGGCGGGGTCCATGGCCGCGATGATGCTGATCGTGGCCTGGTCCGGGACCCGCCCGGCGCTGTTGCGGCTGCTGCCGCCCGTCATGGGCGCCTGTGTCGCGGCCGTCATCGTCTTCCTCGGACCGCTCTCGGGCGGTGGCGGGAACCCCGCGCGGCAGTTCGGGCCGGCCCTCGTCTCCGGTACGACCGGCCTGCTGTGGGTCTACCTGCTCGCGCCGGTCGCCGGATCGCTCCTCGCGGGCGCGGTGTCGGCGCTGGTGCGCGGGCGCCGCTGAACCCCTCGGCGCACCTCCGGTGAATCCACCGCGGCGGCCTCCGGTCCAGGACCGGGGCCGCCGCTCTGCCGCGCGCGCCCGGTGCCGGGCGCGGCCTCCTCAGACGAAGTCCGCCCCGTGGAGCCAGGCGACCTCGTCGTACATCTCCTCGGCCGAGAGGGCGGTCAGCAGCGCGTTGCGCTCGCGCGCCAGTTCGCCCGCCGGGTGGTAGAGCCGGCGGCCGATCTCGCGGGCGACCAGCTGGGTCCGGGCCGTACGCTCGCGGCGCGCCGCGCTGTACTTCTCCAGCCGCTGGACGACGGTGTCCTCGCAGCAGTCCAGCGAATCGGCGAGGACCACCGCGTCCTCCAACGCCTGGCAGGCGCCCTGGGCCGCGTACTGGAGCATCGGGTGCGCCGCGTCGCCGAGCAGGGCCACGCGCCCGTCGGTCCACACGTCGACCGGATCGCGGTCGCACAGCACCCACGACTTCCAGTCCCGGCCGAGCTCCAGCAGCCGCCGCGCCGTCTCGCCCAGCTCCGGGAACGTGTCCAGCACGTGCGCGCGTTCGGCCGGCCGGCCGACGACGGCCACCCGTGTGCCGTCGTCCCGGGTCGCGGCCAGGTTCAAGAACGCGCCGCCGGCGATCGGATAGTGGACGAAGTGCCACTTGGGGCCCGCCCACAGGGTCACGGTGTTCCACCGCAGCTCTTCGGGCACCTGCTCCACGGGGACCACCGTGCGGTAGATAGTGTGCCCGGAGACCCGCGGGTCCCCGTCGCCGACCAGCTGGCGCCGTACCGCCGAGCGGATGCCGTCGGCCCCGATCAGCGCCGCGCCGGTGAGCCGCTCGCCGTCGGCCAGAACGGCGGTCACCTCGGCCGAGCCCTGGCCGCGCTGCTCGTACCCCACCACCGATCTGCCGCCGCGCAGTTCGATCCGCGGGTGTCTGCGACAGCCTTCGAGCAGCGGCTCGTACACGTCGGAGCGTTGCACGACCGCGTACGGATTGCCGAAACGCGCACGGTAGTCGCAGGTCAGCGGCATCGAGGCGATCGGCTCGTCCGTGGTGCCGTCCATGAGCCGCAGTTCGTCGATGTAGACCGCCCGGTCGCGGACCTGTGCGCCCACGCCGAGCAGGTCGAGCGCGTGGAAGGCGTTCGGGCCGAGCTGGATGCCCGCGCCGAGTTCGGTGAAGGTCTCCCTGCGCTCCAGAACGGTCACCCGGTGGCCGCGGCCCGCGAGGCCGAGCGCCGCGGCGAGTCCGCCGATGCCTCCGCCGGCGATGAGTATGTTCGCCATCTGTGGTTCACATCCCTTGTGTTGTCGTGTGTTCGAGGAAGATCCGGCGGAGTTGCCGCGGAAGCCGGGGCGGCCCTTGGCGACGTGGGAGGGGGCCGTCGAGCGTCCTCGGCTGGTGTTCGGAACGGGGAAAGCTCGCGCGGCCACCCTGCAATGCGCCGAGCGGGCGGGCGCAGGATGCCGGGAGCACTTCGTCAGGTGCCGCGGACTCCGTCACGAAGCCGTCAGATGGGAGCGGCCGCCGGACCGGGTGGCGACGAGCGCCGCGAAGGTCAGCAGCCAGGCGCCCACCGCGACCCACAGGAGGACCTCGCCCAGCGGGCGCAGCCAGCCCACCCCGGTGGGGGCGGCCGCCGAGAGGCAGGCGGTGGCCGTCATCCCGAGGGGGAAGACGGTCGCCCAGCGCCGGATGTCGTAGTGCGGCCGCCACTGGCGCAGCTCGGCGGCGAGCAGGAGCGCGTACCAGCCGAGGGAGAGGGCGAGCGTCACCAGCGTGGCGATGCGCAGCGCCGTGTGCGCCGGACCGGTCCATACCGGTGAAGCCGTGAGCTTCGATCCCGCGAGGGCCGAGATGGCGAGCGCGCCGCCCGCCACCCAGTGGTCGCCCGCGCCCCGCAGCACCTCGCGGAAGTCGAAGCGCACGAGGGCGACCGCGTACAGCAGCAGTCCGAGGCAGAAGGCGGCCAGCGCCGCCCTGGCGAGCCAGTCGCGGTGGACGGCGGCGGCCAGGGTCGCCGCCAGGACGGCGAGTCCCTGGGTGGCGACGCAGACGAGGAAGGCCGCGCCGGGCATCCGCCGCTTCCAGTGCCGCACGACGGCGATCAGCAGTCCGGGCCAGAGCACGGCCGCCAGCACCAGCAGCGCGGCGGCGACGCCCTGCCACCCCAGCAGGGAGATCCGGGTGCCGAGCACGGTCGTGGCGGCCACGGCCGTCAGGGCGGCCGGGGTGTCGGCCTCGGCCGCGAACCGGCCCCGGTCCGCGACGAGCCGGACGGTGAAATCGGCGGCGAGTACGAGCCACAGCGCGGTGGCGATGACCAGCGCGGCCAGCGACAGCCCGTCGAAGCCGATCAGGTGCAGGCCGACGGAGAGGATGCCGGCGGCCATGACGGCGGCGCCCGCGGCCGGGGAGAGCCCCGCCCACCACCGACGGCCGGGCAGGGGGAACGCCTGCTTCACCCCGCCAGCGCACACCACCCCGCGGCGCCGCGCCAGCGCGGTGGGCCACCCGGCCCAAGCCGGGTGCACGGCGCCCGTGCCTTGACTTCCCGAGGGCGCTGCCCGACCCTCTGCGCTCATGGGACAGCTGGACGGCAAGGTCGCGGTGATCACGGGCGGGTCCGCCGGCATCGGACTGGCGACGGCGCACCGGTTCGTACGGGAGGGCGCCCGGGTGTTCGTCACGGGACGCCGTGAGGCCGAACTCGCCGCCGCGGTGGACGGGTTGGGGGGCGGGGCGGTCGGTGTGCCGGGCGATGTCACCCGGTCGGCGGACCTGGAGCGGCTGTACGCGGCGGTGGCGGCCGAAGGCAGGGCGATCGACGTCCTGGTGACCAACGCGGGCGGCGGGAAGGCGGGTGGCGTCGCCGAGTTCACCGAGGAGCAGTTCGACATCGTCTCGGACCTGAACTTCCGCGCGACCTTCTTCACCGTGCAGCGGGCGCTGCCGCTGTTCGGGGAGCGGGGTTCGG
Source organism: Streptomyces sp. NPDC001903 (assembly GCF_042891345.1). Lineage (NCBI taxonomy): Bacteria > Bacillati > Actinomycetota > Actinomycetes > Kitasatosporales > Streptomycetaceae > Streptomyces > Streptomyces sp. NPDC001903. The sequence goes on along the minus strand of NZ_JBIASZ010000003.1, from coordinate 242,713 downwards.
TCATCCTCGTCGGCTCGACCGCCGGATCGTCGGGGTCCACCCGGTTCGGCGTCTACGGCGCCACGAAGGCGGCCGTCCGGTCGATGGCGCGCAGCATGGCGCTGGAGCTCGCGGGGCGCGGGATCCGGGTGAACGCGCTCAGCCCGGGCCCGATCGACACCCCCGCGCTGTCGCGGGCGCCGGCCGCGATCCTGGAGGAGGTCACGTCCGGGGTCCCGATGGGCCGCACCGGGCGCCCGGAGGAGGTGGCCGCGGCGGCGCTGTTCCTCGCCTCGGAGGAGAGCAGCTACATCACGGGCATCGAACTGTTCGTGGACGGCGGAGCCGCCCAGGTCTGACCCCGCGGGCCCGGCCTGATCGACGAGACGCCCCCTAGGCTCGGGGCATGCGCATCGTCTCCCTGCTTCCCGCCGCCACCGACATCGTGGCCGAGCTCGGGTTGGCCGCCGATCTGGTGGGCCGTACGCACGAGTGCGACTGGCCGCCCGGCTCCGTGGCCGGGGTGCCGGTGGTGACCGGCGCCGAGTTCTCCTCGGACGCGCTGAGCAGCCGGGAGATCTCGGAGGCGGTCGGCGGGGCCGCGCACAGCGGGTCCTCCCTCTACACCCTGGACACCGAGGCGCTCGGCGCGCTCGCGCCCGACGTGGTCCTGACCCAGGACCTCTGCGACGTCTGCGCGGTCTCGTACGCGGGGGTGAGCCGGGCCGTGCGCGTGCTGGACGGCGGGCCGCGCGTGCTCAGCCTCGAACCGCGCACCCTCGGCGACGTACTGGACTGCCTGGTCACCGTGGGCGAGCTGCTGGGCGTACGGGAGACCGCGACGGAGCGCCGGGCGGCTCTCACGGCCCGGCTCGAGGCGGTACGGGCCCTGACCGCGGGCAGGCCGCGGCCGCGGGTGGTGGCCGTCGAGTGGCTGGATCCGCTGTGGCCGGCCGGGCACTGGGTGCCGGAGCAGATCGCGTGCGCCGGCGGCGAGGCGCTGATCGCCGCACCGGGCGAGCACACCCGGCCGATGGACTGGGAGACGGTCCGGGCCGCCCGCCCGGACGTGCTGCTCCTGCTGCCCTGCGGGTTCCCTCCGGAGCGCACCGTACGGGAGCGGGAGCTGCTGACCTCGCTGCCGGGCTGGGCGGAGCTGCCGGCGGTACGGGCCGGGGAGGTGTGGGTGCTGGACGGGCCGGCGTACTTCAACCGGCCGGGCCCCCGGGTCGTGCGCGGGGCGGAGGTCCTGGCGCACGTCCTGCACGGGGTCGCGGTGGGCGATCCGGTGAGGTCGGCGGAGGCGTTCCGGCTCGACGGCGGGGCGTGAGCAGAGGGGGCGCGATCAGAGGGCCCCGGGCTCCGCGCGGGCCGTGGTGAGCGTGAACATGGCGCCCTCGGGGTCGCGGAGGTTGACCCAGCGGTCGGTGGCGCTCGACATGATCGTCGACAGCGTCGCCCCGCCGGAGCCGGCGGCCGCCTCGATGGCCTCGTCGAGGTCCGGGACGCGGAAGTAGACGTGCCAGCGGGGCCTGGTCTCCGGGGCGTGCGTCGCGACCTCGGTGATCCCGCCGTTGAGGCGGGCGACGGGCTCGCCCGCCTGGCGCAGGACGACCTGGTCGTCCTCGTACGAGACCTCGCAGCACCCGGGGCGGCCCGTGGCCCACTCCAGCACCTCGCCGTAGAAGATCGCCGCCTCGAAGGCGTCCCTGGTGCGCAGCTCCAGCCAGGCCGGCGCCGGTCCCCGGCCGACCCGCCAGTCGGCGGACACCCCGCCCGCCCAGATCCCGAAGACGGCGCCGTCCCGGTCCGCGACCAGGGCGCCGCGGCCGCCGGAGGGAAAGGAGACCGGGCCGACCGCGACGGTGCCGCTGCGCTCGCGGATGCGGTCCGCGACCTCGTCGGCGTCGTCCACGGCGAAGTACGGGGTCCAGGCCGCGGCGACCGGCAGGTCGGCGGTCAGCGTGCCGATGCCGGCCACCGGCACCCCGTCCAGCTCGGCGACGGTCCAGCCCTCGCCCAGCCGGGCGCGCCGGAACTTCCAGCCGAGGACCGCGCCGTAGAACTGCTGCGTTCCCTGGAGATCGCGGGCCATCAGGCTGACCCAGCACGGCGCGCCGAAGACCTCCCTCGTAGAAATCTCCACCACACGCTCCGTCCGTCGTCCAGCCCATCGTCCCGTCCGGGCCGTCGCCCCGCACGTCGGCCCGGAACGCCGCTTGTCCGCACCGGCCTCCTCAGCGGCCGCTCCCGGCGCCCTGTCCGGTGATCAGATCGGCGAGGGCCGCCATCCCGCCGTCCGCGAGGGCCCGGCGCTGGCGGTCCGCGGGCGTGCCCTCCCGGAGCAGCCGGTGCAGCAGGGAGCCGACCTCGCGCTCGTCCCCGGCCTCCTCCAGGGCGGGCGTGATGTGCCGCATCAGCATCCACAGCACGTCGCCGGCGCTGCGCCGGCAGCCCTGCGGGTCCAGCAGCACGCCGTCCAGGCCGTGCCGGGCCGCGTGCCACATGGCCGCCTGGAGCAGCTCGGGCGAGCAGGTGACCGACGCGGCTCCCGCCTTCTCCTCGGCGATCGCGGTGCTGACCAGCGCGCGGACGATCCCGGTGAGCAGCACCGCGTCGGTGGCGTCCAGCTGTACGTCGAGGCAGCGCACCTCCAGGGTGGGATAGCGCTCGGACAGCCTGGCCTGCCAGTAGAGCTGGCCCCGGTCGGCGATCAGGCCGGCGTCCACGAGCGCGTCGGCGCGCTCCTCGTAGTCGGCGAGCGTACGGAAGCACGGGGGCGGGCCGCTGACCGGCCAGCGGCCGAAGATGATCGTGCGCCAGCTGGCGAACCCCGTGTCGCGCCCGTCCCAGAGCGGCGAGTTCGCCGACATGGCCAGCAGGGTCGGCAGCCAGACGCGCAGCCGGTTGAGGACCGCCACGCCCATCTCCCGGTCGGGCACCGCCACGTGCACGTGCATGCCGTTGATCAGCTGCTCGTCGACGAGGCGGCGGGCTTCCTCCTGCATCCGGAGGTAGCGGGGCTTGCGGGTGACCGGGACCGGCACCGCGGACCGCAGCGGGGCCGCTGCGGAGGCGGCCAGGAGGCAGCCGTGCTCCTCGGCGGCGGAACCGACCGCGTGCCGCAGCCGCAGCAGGTGGCCGGCGACCTCGTCCAGGTCGGTGCAGACGGGCGTGGCGACCTCGATCTGGGCCTGGAGCAGCTCGTTCTGTACCTCGCCGGCGTCCACGAACGGCCCGAGCCCGGCCGCTGCCCGCACCTCCTCCGCCCGGGACACGGGCAGATGGGTGACCGGATCCAGCAGGACGTATTCCTCCTCAACCCCGACCGTGATCATCTCGCGTCGGACTCCTGCCTCGAGTTCGGAAGCCCCGGGTCCCGCGGCGGCGGTCCGCCCGCGGTCCCCTGGGCCCTGCGTGTGCCCGGCCCGGGGCCGCCTCATGCGGGGGCGGCGGCCCGCGCTTCGGGCGGCATTCGGCGCTTCCTTCGGGCGAATCTGGCTCCCGGTGCGTGGGCTGCCGATTCCAGCGTGGCAGTTCACAGGGAAACGCACCCATCGGGCGACCGGCAAAGGCGGTACATGACCAGGCGATCCGCAGGCCGGCCGGCGCCCCGCCCGGACGGGGCGCGTACGGGGGCCCCGCGCTCCCGGGTGGCCGTCCGGCGCGCCCGGGCCCTCGGCCGCCGTCCGGGCGGGAGGCCGCTCGAGCGGCCGAACGCGTCCGTGTCGCCCCTGCTGCGGACGGCCGCGGCGTACTGCTGGCGGCTGCTGGTGGTCGGCGCGGTCGTGTACACGGTGTTCATGGTGCTGGGGCGGTTCCACGAGCTCGCCGTGGCCGTCTTCCTCGGCCTCGTCGCGTCCGCGCTGCTGCGCCCGGTGGCCGATCTGCTGGACCGGTGGATCCCCCGCTCCCTGGCCGTGGCCTGCGCTCTCCTGGGCAGCTTCGTGGTCGCGCTGGGCGCGCTCGCCTTCGTCGGGGAGACGATCGCCTCGGAGTGGAACTCGTTGGTGGCGGAGTTCCGGGCGGGGCTGGACCGGCTGGAGCCCTTGCTGGAGCGCCCGCCGCTGCGGCTGAGCCCGCACGCGCTGAGCGATCTGCGGGACCGGATCGGGGACTACCTCTCCAGCCATCGGGCGAGCCTGCTCAGCACCGCCGTGAGCGGCGCCGGGCGGCTGGTGCAGGCCTTGACCGTGGTGGCGCTGTCGGTGTTCTGCTCGGTCTTCTTCATCTACTCGGGTGACCGGCAGTGGCGCTGGATCTGTTCACAGTTCCCGAAGGGGGCGCAGCAGCGCATCTCGGTCGCGGGCCGGGCCGCGTGGCGGACGTTCACCGGGTACACCCACGGGATCGTGCTGGTCGCGGCGACCAACGCCGTGCTCGTGGGGGTGGCGCTCTACGCCCTGGGCGTCCCGCTGGCAGTGCCGCTCGCGCTGCTGGAGTTCTTCGCCGCGTTCGTCCCGCTGATCGGTTCCCCGGTCGCCCTCGCGGTGGCCGTGGTGGTGGCACTGGCTGCCAAGGGGCCGCTGATCGCCGCGCTCGTGGTCGCCCTGATCGTGATCATCGGGCAGATCGAGGGGCATGTGCTGCACCCGATGCTGATGAGCTGGGCGGTGCGGCTGCATCCGGTGGTGGTGGCGCTGTCCGTGGTCGCGGGAGCCATCGCCGCGGGGGTGCTGGGCGCGGTGGTCGCGGTACCGCTGGTCTCGGTGGTCTGGGCGGTCCGCCAGTCGCTGCGGTCCCCGGAGGCAGGGCTCTGAGCTGCGCTTCCCCACATGAGCGGCTTCAGCCCGCCGGGAGGGGGTATACCTACCGAGAACAGCTCACGAGACGGCCGTGCCGTACCCGCATGCGGCGCGACCACCCGTCGGAGGAGCCCGTATGCAGTACACAGAGGTCACCGAAAGCATTCCGCAGGACACGCTGAGTGTGAGCACCGGCGAGGCCCGGACGCTGTCGGGGGCACTGTTCCACCGGCTGCGGAGCCTGGACGAGGGCAGCGCGGCGTACTCGTACGTGCGCAACACCCTGGTCGAGCTCAACCTCAGCCTGGTGAAATACGCCGCCCGCCGGTTCCGCGGCCGGAGCGAGCCGATGGAGGACATCGTCCAGGTCGGGACGATCGGTCTGATCAAGGCGATCAACCGGTTCGACCCGGAGCGCGGCGTCGAGTTCACCACCTTCGCGATGCCGACCATCGTCGGCGAGATCAAGCGGTTCTTCCGCGACACCAGTTGGGCCGTCAAGGTGCCCCGGCGCCTCCAGGAGCTGCGGATCGACGCCGCGAAGGCGCACGACACCCTGGAGCAGGACCTGGGCCGCGAGCCCACGGACGCCGAGCTGGCGGGGCGGCTGCACGTCACGCCGGAGGAGCTCGTGGAGGGGCAGAAGGCGGCGCACGCGTACTCCGCGCGCTCCCTGGACGCACCGGCTCAGGACGACGGTGAACACAACGCCTACGCCGACCGGCCCGCGCTCGGCGCGGAGGAGACGGCGTACGACACGATCGAGTGCCTGGAGTCGCTCAAGCCGCTCCTGGCCGGGCTGCCCGAGCGGGAGCGCACGCTGCTCTCGCTGCGCTTCGGCGACGGGCTGACCCAGTCCGAGATCGGCGAACGGCTGGGACTGTCGCAGATGCACGTCTCGCGGCTGCTCAACCGGACGCTGACCACCCTGCGGACGGGTCTCCTGGAGGATCCGCCGGAGGAGCCGCAGGAGCCTGCGCGATCGTGAGCGGCACGGCCACTTCCGCCCACACCGTCTTGCCGGTCTGCCCGTCCGCGTAGGGCTCGCAGCCCCAGTTCCGGGCGAGCCGGTCCAGGACGAGCAGGCCGTAGCCGCCGGGGCGGGCGGATCCCGCGGTCCGCCGGCGACGGGGGTGCTCGGGGCTCCCGTCGCCGACCTCGATCCGCAGCCGCCCGGGGGTGCGGCGCAGCACCAGTTCACGGGGGCCGCCCGCGTGCATGCAGGCGTTGCCGACCATCTCGGAGACCAGCAGGAGGACGTCTTCGGCGGCCTCCTGCCGTGCCGGGCCGTACGGATCCTGCCCGTCGTCTTGCCCGTCGTCCGTTTCCGCGGTCCACCGCCAGTCGGCCAGCGCGCGCCGGGTGAAGTCCCGGCACCGGGTGACGGCCTTCTGCGTCCCGCCGCCCAACAGCAGCGTGCGGGTGTCCTCGCTCATGGGGGCCGCCTACCCGGACCGGGGGAGAAAACACGCGCCGGCGAGATCGCGTACTTCCCGCGGACCTTCAGGAGCCGATGGCCTGGGCGAAGGTGAAGAAGCCGTCCGGATCCACCCGTTTCTTGATCTCCACGAGCCGGGGATAGTTGGCGCCGTAGTACGCGGTGCGCCAGTCCGGCCGGTCCGGGTCGATGAAGTTCTGGTACGCGCCCTCGCCCGTGTACGGCGCGAGCGCCTCCCCCAGCTCCGCCAGCCAGCGCAGGTTCGCCGCCACGGTGGCCGGGCCGTCGTGTTCGACCCAGGAGGTGTCCATGCTGACCAGGAACTGCGCCGTGCGGTGGACGAAGGCGGTGTCGGCCGGGGCCACCCGGTTGATCGCGCCGCCCCAGGTGTAGAGGGCCAGTCCGCAGCCGTCCGGGTTGCCGCTGCCGGGCCGGCGGGCGAGGTGGGCCAGGGCGGCGGCCACGGCCTCGGGGGGCAGCGGCCGGTCGGCGAAGCCCGTGCGGGCGGCGAAGGCCCCGGCCGAGGTCTCGTGCAGCAGGTAGTCCTTGGCCTCCCAGAACGTGCGGTCGGTGATGTCCTCGCGTACGGGCCGGGTCGCCGCGAGGACGGGGGCGAGCAGCTCCCGCAGCTCGCTCGCGGGGCCGAGGTGCAGTCCGACGGTCGATACGACGGGGTCGGCGCCGCCCGCGGCCGCGACCCCGAGGCGGACCGAGAGCTCGTCCGGTGCGTGCCGTGCGGCCTCCTGGACCGCGGCGAAGGCTTCGAGGGCGTCGGCCCCCTCCCACAGCAGCAGGCAGGTGGAGACGTCCGGCACCGCGGCGGCCTGGAAGGTGAAGGAGAGGTTGATGCCGAAGTTCCCGCCTCCGCCGCCCCTGCAGGCCCAGTACAGGTCCGGGTTCTCCTGGGCGTCGCAGGTCAGCACCTGTCCGTCGGCCGTCATGAGGGTGGTCCGCACGAGGGCGTCCGCGGTGAGGCCGAGCTTGCGCGAGGTGGAGGAGGAGCCGCCGCCGAGGGTGAGGCCGGCGATGCCGACGGAGGCGCCGTTGCCCAGTGCGAACGCCATCTCGTGGGGCTGGATCGCGGCGTGGACCTCGGCCATGCGGGCCCCGCCGGCGGCCGTGACGAGCCCGGTGGAGCCGTCGGCGGACACGGCGTTCAGCGCGCCGAGGTCGACGACGAGGCCCGTGGCGACGCTGTGGCCGGCGTAGCTGTGGCCGCCGCCGCGGGCGACGAGGCCGACGCCCGTGTCGCGGGCCCATTCGATGGCGTGCCGTACATCGGCCTCGTTCGCCACGGACAGCACCCCGTGCGGGGTGATCGAGGCGAAGCGGGTGTTGAACGGCGCGCTGGAGGCCCGGAAGCCGGTGTCGCCGGGCCGCAGGACGCGGCCGGCCACCGTCTTCTCCAGCCGCTGCCAGTCCGCCTCGGACGCGCCGTTCACCGCACCTCCTCGATGTAGGAGATCCCGGTCGCGGCGTGCGGTCCGTAGCGCTCCCAGACCTCGCGCAGCCGCAGGCGGCCGTCCTCGGCCCGCTCGGGGGTGTTGACGGTCCGCCCGCAGACCACCTCGCCGGTGGCGAACACGAGGGTGTAGCCCATGGAGAGGACGCCTTCGGGGGTACAGGTGCCGACGGTCCAGCCGCGGCGCACCTCGCCGCCGAGCACCTCTCCCCAGACCAGGTCGCCCTGCTGGTGGTAGACGGCGACGGTCCGCGGGTCGCCCTGCGGCTTGCGGAACCTGCGGCCGTCGTAGTCGATCACGGGGCCTCGTCCGTGGCCGCGAGGAACTCGGCCGACATGCTCCGGCCCCACCAGATCGCGTAGTAGGAGAAGTCCTCGTCGTGTCCGTTGACGATGTGGTGCTCGATCCCGCCCTTCATCAGCGCGATGTCCCCCGCGGCGAGCTGCCTGCGGCGGCCGTTGCAGACCACCTCGGCGCGGCCGGCCATGGCGATGAACATCTCGCGCTCGTGGTGGGCGTGCGCCTCGGACACGTCGCCGGGGCGCAGGACGCACCAGGCGCCTCGGAAGGGGGCCTGCAGACCGGGCCACGGGTGCAGGAGTCTGAGGTCCAGGCCGTGCTCCCGGAGCAGATGGTCCGGCTCCGCTGTGCGGATGTCCACGTCGGGGTGTTCCTGGTCGGTCAACTTTCCGCTCCGATCGACGTCTTTGGCGGCCGGAATACCGAATTCGTCCGTTTCGATGTTCCGGCGACGGGCGACGCCGATCAGGCTAGGAGCAGGCGGCTCCCTTTCGACAGGGGAACTATTCCCCAGTCGAAAGGGAATCTGCCGGATCAACCATGGCCCAGACCCGCGTCCCGGGCGAGCACGATCGCCTGGGACCGATCGGCCACGCCGAGTTTTCCGAATATCGCGGAAACGCGGTTGCTGATGGTCTTGGAGGCGAGCACGAGCTCCCGGGCGATGGCCGCATTCGACTTGCCGGCGGCGATGCGTTCCAGGACGTCCCGTTCCCGGTTGGTCAGCTGGGGGAAGGGATAGCCGTACTGCCCGGTCGGCGCCGGACCCATCAGCGCCCCGAGCCGGTTGGCGATCGACTTGTCGACGATTCCCTCGCCGGCGGCGACGGCCTGGATACCGCGCAGGATCTGGTCCGCGTCGGCGAATTTGAACAGATAGCCGCGCGCACCGGCCTGGAGCGCCGCGGTGATGACCCGGTCGTCGTCGACCGAGCTGAAGACGAGAATGCCCGTTTCGGGCCATAACCTCAGCACTTCGGAGATGACCCGCATGCCGGCGCGCTCGTCCATGAGCGGGTCGACCACGAGGACGTCGGGCCGGCAGCGGGAGGTCTCCGCCATCACCTCGTCGGCCGTGGCGGCCTCGCCGACCACCGATATCCCCCCCGAGCGCTCCAGTACGGAACGCACGCCGTGGCGGATCGCCGGCTGGGCGTCGGCGAGTACGACGGTGACGGTGGCGAGGGGTCTGGCGACGACCGCGAGGTCCCCGTCGGGCCGCCGGCCGGCGAAGTCTCTTCGTACCTCACCCTGTGACGAGAGTGGCCGGAGCAGCCCCTTGATGTCTGTCGTCTGATGCATTTCTACCTTCCCCCCGACTCGATCTCATACGGTGGCTCAGGGCCGACCGGCCGTTACCAGAATGGTGCACGGGCCAGTCTTACCGCAACGGTCGGGGGGATATCCGTATGGCGCGATAACCATGTCGGCAACCACATTCACATCCGGCCACGTCAGTTTTCGGCGGACTCTGCCATTCCTACCTCTTGTGCCCGGCGAAGAATTGCCTCCCGGTCCCGCCAATGCGCCCAGAACGCTCCCGTGTATCCGAGTCCGCTGAGACTGGTAAGGAACGGATTGTCCGCGTAGTTGTTGTCGTGTTCGCTCATGCCCGCCAGCGTCGGCAGCATGACCCTGTGGTGGTCGGAGGGGTGTACGAGCTCCCAGAGCAGTTCCACGGACCGGCGCCGCAGCCCGGACGGATCATTGACCGTTTCGGCGTCCTCCTGGAGATCCGGCGAGAAGTAGCAGACGAGGCGGAAGTTGCCCGACGCGTCGAACATGAACTGCCGCTCGTACTCCACCGGGCCCGAACACCGGGCGAGCGGCTTCAGCACGATCGGCTCCGTGGCCGTATTCGACTGGAGTCCGGGCACCGTCCGCACCCCGTCGCACTGCTCGGCGATCGCGATGCCGAGCGGCGTGTACGGGAAGAGGCGCAGCCCCAGCGAGAAACCGGTGACGGTGGCGTCCAGCGCCATGAACGCCTCGACGCATTCGCGCATGGTCTGCGCGGTCTCGCCCGGCATGCCGAACAGCGCCTCGACCATCGTCATCATGCCGTGGGCGTGGCACAGCCGGACCAGGTTCTCGGTGTCGGCGAAGGAGTAGTACGTGGTGCCCTTCTCCGTGACCTTCCAGCCGCGCAGCATGTCCTGGCGCAGGTGGTCGGAGCCGACGTTGACCCCGCGGCAGCCGGCGGCGGCGAGCAGCTCCGCGAACTCCTCGTCGAACGGCGAGGGCTGGCAGTAGACCCACAGCCGCAGCTCGTTCAGCGGATTGCCGGGGTCGGCGTGTTTGCGCCGGACGATCTCGCGCAGCAGGTTCTTCGCGTGGTGGATGGAGAGGTTGAACTCGCTGTCGGTGGTGTGCTGGTCCAGGATTCCCTGGGCGGCGAGCGACTGCATCTCGTCGACCACGGCGGCGATGTCGCGCCGGCCGAACCGGGTGCCCTTCGCGTCCGGCTCCACGCAGTGCGAACAGCGGTAGGTGCAGCCGTTCTTGGTGAGGATTCCGGCCAGCCCGCCGCGCTGGTAGTACAGGAGGTTGTCCACCTTGTGCGGAGAGCCGGAGCGGCGCCGGTACGTCCCGGCCCGGTCCACCTGCCACACCCGGTCCTCGAACTGCCCGCCGGGCAGCGGCGGCGCGCCGCGCCGCGGCGCCGGGATCAGCGCCGGCGGCGGTACCCGCGTGACCCCCTCCCCCGTGTTGCGCAGCAGCCCGGAGACGGTGCCCGTGTCGCGGCCGGTGACCAGGGCGTCGGCGAGGTCGCAGATGATCTGCTCGCCGGGGCCCTTGACGCCGAAATCGATGCCGAAGTAGTCGACGAGCGCGAAGGGCATGGAGGAGAAGCCGATGCCGCCGCCGACGATCGGTGCGTCGGTCAGCCGCCTGATCTCGGTGATGATCTCCTTGTGCTCCCCGATGAAGGGGCGCTGCTCGAAGGCGTAGACCGTGTCGGTGTTGCGTATGGTGACGCCCACCAGCAGCGGGCTGCGCGCCCCGAAGTACTCGCAGAGGTACGACTTCCAGTCCTCCCGGTGAAACGTCAGGTCGACCACCTCGACGTCGAAGTCGGCGGCCTCCAACGAGGTGGTGAGCACGTCGAGCGCGTAGGGCGCGATCGGCGGGTGCACCTTGTTGGGATTGACCAATAACACGAGCCCTCTGCCCATCGGTTTCTTCTCCCCTTACTTGACGATGCCGAGGCAGATGCCGAATTCGGGCTTCGAGCCGAGCAGATAGGCGCCGGCCGACTGGAGAATGCGGTCCTGCGCGGTGGCGTGCTGGCACATGGTGGTGGTGTCGCGCATCCAGCGGTCCATCGGCGACGACTGGTGGATCGACCAGGTCTGGAGCAGGTCGAAGAGCCTGCTGACGATCGACCGCGCGGTGCGGAAGGCGTGCACCCAGCCGATCGGGGAGGCGGCGCGCTCCTCGGGGGTCAGGTCGTCCAGGGTGCCCCCGGCGGCCAGCACCTCCCACTGGCGGCGCTGGCTCCCGTACACCCCGCCCCGGGTGGCGAGGAGGTCCGCCTCGCACTCGGCGAGCGTGACCTGGGTCCGGAAGTGGTCCTTCCAGGCCACCCCGGTCATCCGGTCGACCCGGGTCCGGGCGATCTCGCGCGCGTGGTCCAGGGCGGCCCGGGCCACCCCGAGCGCCACCCCGCACATGCTGCGCGTGAACGCGTCCGGCTGGGCGAGCGGGCCGGGCCGGCCCCGTACCTTCCCGAAGCTGTAGGTGTGCTCCTCGGGGACGAAGACGCCGTCCATCGTGTAGTCGCAGCTGCCGGTGCCGCGCATCCCCATGGTGTGCCAGTTGTCGATGACCTCCACCCGGGCCCGGGGCACCAGGAACTGCTTCGACTCGTGCGGATTGCTGCCGTCCGGGCTCGCGTACGGCCTGCCGTCCTCGTAGACGAACGCACCCGAGGTCACCCAGTCGCAATGGGTGATCCCGCTGCCGAAGGACCACCGGCCCGAAAGCCGGAAGCCGCCGGGAACCCGCTCCGCGTGACCCGTGGGCTGAAGCAGCCCGGCCATGATCGTGTCCGGGGTCGGGAAGACCTCCTTGGCCACCCGCTCGTCGAGGAAGGCGCTGAAGATGCCGCCGCTCGCGCCCATCACCGCGCACCAGGCCGCGGAGGCGTCCCCGTGCGCCAGCGTCTCGACGACCTCGGTCTGTTCCATGGTGGTCAGGGCCAGGCCGCCCAGCTCGCGGCCGAAGGCCATCCGGAACACCCCGGCGTCGCGCAGCAGGTCCACCACGTCGGCCGGCAGCCGCCGCGCCTCTTCGATCTCCGCCGAGCGCTCCCGCAGCTGCGGCGCCAGCTCCTTCGCGCGGGCGAGGAGCTCCGCCGCGGTGGCGGGCACCTCGCCGCCCGGGGTGCGGGTCATGGTCATGTGATCGCCTTTCACTTGGCCCTACTTGACGATGCCGAGGCTCATCCGGAACTTGGGCGGCCGGCCCAGCAGGTAGGCGCCGCCGGACTCGAGGATCAGGTCCGAGGCGGCGACGTGCTGGCACATGGTCGCGGTGTCGCGCATCCAGCGGTCCATCGGCGAGGACCGGTTGATCGACCAGGACTGGAGCAGGTCGTAGAGCCGGTTCACGATCGCCCGCGAGGTGCGGAAGGCGTGCACCCAGGCGAGCGAGGAGGCCGCCCGCTCGGTGGCGGTGAGATCGTCCAGCGTGCCGCCGCCGGCCAGCACGTCCCAGTGCCGCTGGGAGCTGCTGTGGACGCCGCTGCGGGCGGCGTGGAACTCCGCCTCGCATTCGGCGAGGGTGACCTGTACCCGGAAGGTGTCCGCCCACGGCGTGTTGGTCATCTTGTCCACCCGGGTGAGCGCGGTCTCCCGGGCGTGGTCCAAGGCGGCCCGGGCCACCCCGAGCGGCACGGCGCACAGGCTGCGCATGAAGGAGTCGGGCTGGGCGATCGGGGTGTCGGTGCGGCCCCGTACCTTGTAGAAGGTGTACGTGTGCTCCTCGGGCACGAACACGTCGGTGATCGTGTAGTCGCTGCTCCCGCTGCCGCACAGGCCGGTGGTGTCCCAGTTGCCGACGATCCCGACCTCGTGGGCCGGCACCAGGAACTGGCGCGACGCGTGCGCGTTGCTGCCGTCGGGACTCGCCCACGGCTTGCCGTCCTGGTAGATGAACGCCCCCGAGGTCACCCAGTCGGCATGGGTGATCCCGCTGCCGAACGACCACCGGCCGGAGAGCCGGAAGCCGCCGGGTACCCGCTCGGCGTGTCCGGCGGGCGCGATCAGCCCGGCCGTGATCATGTCCAGACTCGGGAACACCTCCTTGACCACGGCGGGGTCCAGGAAGTTGCTGATCGCGCCGGTCATCGCGCCGATCGCCGCGCACCAGCCGGCCGAGGCGTCCCCGTAGGCCAGCGTCTCCACGACCTCGGCCTGCTGCGTCGACGTCAGCTCGGGACCGCCCCATTCGGGCCCGAAGCACATCCGGAAGACTCCGGTGGCGCGCAGCATGTCCACGACGTCCGCCGGGAGTTGCCGGGCCTGCTCGATCTCCGCCGACCGCTCCCGCAGCCGCGGGGCCAGTGCCTTGGCCCGCTCCAGGATCTCCGCCGCGGTGGTGGGTGCTTCGGTGCCCGGGTTCCGGGTCGTGCTCATGCGTTCCCCTCGGGTGGTGGTGTGTGCCGCTCATTCGTCCACGTCGAGCAGGCCGGCCGGCATCTCGAACGGCGCGTCCGGATCCGGCGGTCCGACCGGCTCCGCGTCCAGCTCGACGAGCGCGGCCGCCGCGTCGAGCCGGTCCAGGCAGGTCCGTGTGTCGTCGGCCTGGCACACCACGAAGGAGTGGCGTGCCAGGTAGCCGCCCGGGGGCAGCCGCAGGGTGGTGCCGGGCTCGGCCATCGGCGCCGCGCGGACCAGGCCGGGCGCCTCGGCCGGGACGGTGACCGAGCGCAGCAGGCAGTCCCGCTCGGGGTAGCCGAACCGGATGCCGGCGACGGCCCGCCGGGTGGGCCGGGTGTCCGGGCGCTGCCCGGTGGCCACGTCGAACAGCACCTCGCCGGGCTCGATCCCGGTGGCGGTCCGGCCGAGGAAGGGGATCAGGTCCCCGCCGAGCCGGCCGTTGACCTCGATGATCAGCGGGCCGCGGTCGGTCAGCCGGACCTCGCTGTGGGTGATGCCGTCCTCGATGCCGAGCACCTGGTGCGCCCGGGCGAGGGTGCGCATCAGCTCGGGGTCCGCCATCAGCGGGTCGGCCGCGTCGACGAGGTGGCCGACCTCCTCGAAGTACGGCTGGTCGCTGCTGTGTTTGCGGGCCACGAACAGCGGGAGGTACTCCCCCTTGTGGACGGCCCCGTCGATGCTGATCTCCGGCCCGGGCGCGTACGCCTCGACGATGGCGCTCGCCCGGTAGGGCCCCGGGTCGACCTCGCTCGCGGCCAGGGCGATCCGGAACGCCGCGGCCAGCTCGCTCTCGTCGGCGGCGAACACGACGCCGATGCTGGCGCCCATCGCCCGCGGCTTGAGCACGACGGGGTAGCCGATCCGTTCGGCCGCCGCCGCGGCCTGCGCGGCGGTGGTGGTCAGCTCGAACCCGGGCTGGAAGAGGCCCGCGGCGGTGAGCTCGGAGCGGGTGAGCTCCTTGTCGCGGCAGCCGCGTACGCCGGGCGCCGACAGCCCCGGCACCCCGAACTCGGCGGCGAGGAGCCCGGCGTCCAGGACCAGCGGCTCGTCCCAGCACATCAGGCCGACGATGCGGCGGCGTGCGGCGACCTCGCGGGCCGCCGCGCCCATCGCGTCCGAGTCGAAGACGTTGGCGACGATGATCTCGTCGAAGTACTCGTGCTGCCAGGTGGGGTTGAGGTTGTTGAGCAGCACCATGTCCAGGCCGGCCGCGAGGGCGCGGCGGCGGATCGGTGCGACGAGGTACTCGCGGTACACCTTCAGCCCGCTTCCGATGACCAGCAGGGTCCCCTTGTCGGCGGTCATCGCGCGCTCCCGGCTTCGCCGTCGGCGCGGCGGGCGAGCAGGTCGGCGAGGATGTCGTGCGAGCGGTTCGCGAGGACGCTGATGAGGGAGTCGGCGATGCCGTGGGTCTCCTCGTTGACCCCCTGCAGGTAGACGGCTCCCCGGGCCGAGTCCCCCAGTCGCACCCGGTGGGCCCTGCTGACCTCGACCTCGTCGATCCCGACGCGGGCGGCCAGCTCCCTGACGAGGGCGGGTTTGCGCGGGTCGTATCCGGTGCCGAGGAGCACGAGGTCGCAGCGCAGCTGCTCGGTCTTGCCGCTGAGGCGGTCCCGCAGGTCGAGTACGACGTCCCCGTCCTCGACTCGGGCCCCGACGACCTCGGTCATGGCGCGCACCTCGGACCGCTGGGGGCCGAGGGCCTTCTGCCGGTAGAGCATCGTGTAGAGCTCGTCGAGGAACGGCGGCGCCAGACCGGCGTAGTTCGTCAGCCGCATCTCGTCGAGGACCTGCGCCCGGACCTCCGCGGGGCTGTCGTAGAACTCGTCCACGAAGGACGGGAAGAAGAGCTCGTTCACGAACTTGCTCGTCTGGTAGTTCTGCAGTCCGATCGACCGCACCAGCATCGTCACGCGGCTGTTCGGCAGGTTCTCGTGCAGCGCGTAGAACATCTCCGCGGCGCTCTGCGCCCCGCCGACGACGACGGCGCGGACCGGCTCGTCCTTGGGGATCCGGCCGATGCGGGTCCGGTACTGGGCACTGTGGATCAGCCGGTCGGCCGGCAGCCCGGAGAAGACCTCCGGTACCCGCGGGTCGCGGCCGCCGCCGACGACGAGGTCCCGGCAGCGGATCTCGTCCCCGTCCGTCAGCCGTACGTTCCACCCGGCCACCGAGCCGTCGACGGACAGCACCGGGTCGACGCGTGCGGCCCTTGCCCCGTACTGGATCCGCACCCGCTTCAGCGAGGTGGCGACCCACTGGAGGTAGTCGGAGAACTCCCACCGGTAGGGGTGGAAGGTGCCCAGGTTGATGAACTCGTCCAGCCTTCCCTGCTCGTGCAGGAAGTTGAGGAAGGTGAACCTGCTCGACGGGTTCCGCAGCGTCACCAGGTCCTTCAGGAAGGACACCTGGCTGCGCGCCCACGGCATCAGCAGGTCACGCTGCCATTTGATGTCCGGACTCTGCTCCAACAGGAGCGTCCCGTCGGCCAGTTCGGGCGAGCCCGACTCCTCTATGGCCACCGCGAGCGCCAGATTCGCCGGGCCCGCGCCGATCGCCAGTACCCCGACCTCCCGCACCGTCACGCTTCCTCCTCGATGTCGATCCGGACCGAGGCCGCGGCGGCCTCGGCCCGCCGCAGTGCCTCGGCAGAGCTGTCGGCGGTGGCCATGACGATCCCCGCCCGGTCCCACGAGTGGCGCAGCCCCGTGAACCGGTCCCCCGGCTCGGCGGTGACCGCGACCAGGAACACGCCGTCGACCTGTCGGGCGCGCTCGACGCCGTGCACGGCCGCGACCCGGCCCGGGCCGGCGGCCAGGAACCGCACGGCGGCTCCGCCCTTGGCCCGCCGGGGCAGTTCGGCGGGCGGGTCCTCGCCCTTCAGCACCGCGTAGTAGCTGCGCATGAGCTCCACGGGGTAGGCCAGTTGGATGGTGTCGACGATGCCCCCGCCGGCGAGCCGGCCCGCGCATTCCACCAGGTACGGGACGCCGTCCGAGACGATCCACTCGCAGTGCACGATCCCGTCGCGGAAGCCGACGGCCGCGACCACGCGTTCCGTCTGCGCGCCGAGCTCCCGGGCGAGCTCCTGCGGTATGTCGGCCGGCACGGTGTGCGCCATCTCCACCGGGTGGGGCCCGGGGAAGAGCTGCTTGCCGGTGACGTTAACGAACAGCGGGCGTCCGTCGCGTACGAGCATCTCGACGCTGAACTCCGGCCCTTCGACGTACCGTTCGGCGAGCATGGACACTTCCATGGGCCGGTCGGGCACGAAGACGCCCTCGTCTTGGACGAGGCAGTCGGCCCAGGCCCGTTCGACCTCGGCCGGGTCGTGGATCACCCGGGTTCCCACGGCGGCCTGCCGGTTGGCGGGCTTCAGCACGACGGGCCCGTCCTGGCCTCGCAGGAACTCCCGTACGTCGGCCGGGCCGTTCACCCGTACGCTGGCCGGGCACGCGATCCCGGCCGCCGCGCCGACCTGGCGCAGCAGGGCCTTGTCGCGCAGGATCTGCGCGGCCCCGAGACCGGAGCCGGGCAGGCCGTAGCGCTCCGCGAGGCGCGCGGCGAACGGGGTCGCGTACTCGATCGCCGGGACCACCGCGACGGGGTCGAGGTCGGGGTGGGCGTTGTGGAACTCGTCTGCCTTGCCGGCCAGGTGGTACTCCCACTCGATCAGGCCGCGGACGAACGCCACCCCATCGAGTTGCTCGTGCACGTGCCGCTTGCGGACGACGTCGGGCTCCTCGATGTAGATCACCGAGTCGTCCGGCTGGAACTCCCCGATCGCGGCGAGCGTGACTCCGACGAACCCCACGATCAGGACGGGTCCGGTGGCCGCCCGCGGCCGCTGCCGCCCGCTCATGACGCACCTCCGACGACTTCGGGTTCGCCCTCGGCGCGCGGCCCCGCGTCCTTGGCCGGGGCCGGTTCGGGCGGCTGTCTCACACCGGCCAGGGCGAGGAGTCCGGCCGCCGCGGTCACGATCCCGCACAGCAGCCAGAACCCGCCGCCGAGCCGGGTCCAAAGGAAGACGCCGAACAGCGGGGCGAGGGCGGAGGCCGCCCCGCCCACGGCCTGCATGGTGCCGATGTAGCGGGCCTTGACCGCCGCGGGGAACGTCGCCGGATGGGCGAACATGCTCGGGGCGGCGATCATGATCCCGAAGACGACCAGGACGGCGCCGGCGATGGTGAACGCGCCGGACCGGGAGGACAGTCCGTAGACGGCGAGGCCGGCGGCCTCCACCAGGTGGCCGGTGATCACCCGTACGTGCTTGGGCAGCCTGCTCAGGTAGGCCGTGATCTTCAGCTCGCAGGTGATCAGGACGACGGAGGACACCGTGAGCACGGTGCTGTAGAAGCTGGTCGGGTAGTCGTCCTTCGCCAGCTCCAGCGGCAGGGCGATGTGGCCCTGGGCGTAGGTGAGCGAGCCGAGCAGGATCGCGCCCAGGTAGAGCAGGTACCTGCGGTCGCGGAGCATCGCGGCGTACGCGGAGCGGCTGTCGGCTGTCGGCTCGGGCGCGGGCTCGTGCTCGTGCTCGTGGTCGGGCTCGGGCTCGGCGGATTCGCTCCCGGCCCGTCCCGGGGCTTGCGCCTCCGTGCCTTGTTTCGGGAGCAGGGCGAAGGCCAGCAGCGCGTAGACCAGCGCGGTCCCGCCGTCGATCCAGAACAGCAGGTCCCAGTCGACCAGGATGACGACCGCGGCGATCAGCGGGGCCAGGGCGGCGCCGATGTTCAGCGCGATGCGCATCATCGAGAACGCCATGACCTGGTAGCGCTCCGGCATCAGGTCGCTCAGCAGTACGGCGGCCGCCGGCCGGTACGCCTGGGTGAACAGGCCCGCCAGAGCGACCACGACGAGCAGCGGCCACAGCGTCCCCGGCCCGCTCAGCCAGGAGATCGAGCCCACCAGCGGGGCCGAGGCCGCCATGGCCGTCATGATCGTGGCGCGCGGGCCGAACCGGTGGGTGATCTCGGCGCCCAGCATCGTGCCGAAGATCGAACCGATGCTGTACGCGACGAGCGCCAGGCCCGCCGCGCTGACCGACGCGCCGCGAAAGGTCAGGTACAGCACGAGGAACGTCTGTACGAACGCGCCGAGTTGGTTGACCAGTACGCCGCCGAGGAGATAGCGGACCGGTGTCGGTGTCGCCTTCAGCGCATCGACCACCCGGACCGGAGCATCGTCCGTCATGCCGCCCCTTCCCTGAAATCCCTCACGTCGCTCAAGTCCTTCGGGTCGTTCAAGACGCCGGCGATGTGGCCCGCGACGAGCGGGGCCGAAGCGAATCCGGAGCCGCCGCACGCGGCCCGCGCCCAGACGGCGGGACCGACGCGGGCGAGCAGCGCGCCTCCGGTCCCGGCGTCGGCCGCGTAGTGGCAGGTCTTCACCGCGGCCACGGTGTAGCGGTCCAGGTCCCGCAGCGGCGCCGCCGCGGCCAGCCGCTCGACCCAGGGGGCCTGGTCCTCGGCCCCGCCGTCCGCGGTGGCGGCCACCTCGCGGCAGACCGCGTCGGAGCTGATCTTCAGGAGCGTGCCGTCCCCGGGCGGTACCGCCCACCCCAGGCCGTCCGGGCCGAGCCCCCCGGCCGCGGGCGCCCGCTGCCACCACCGCGCGGCGTCCGGCGGCGGGTGGAGGTAGACCATGGTCTGGCGGTGCAGTACGACCGGCCGCCCCCCGAGCAGGTCGCGGGTCCACGGGCCCGCCGCGACGAGGACGAGGTCGGCGCCCAGCCGCTCTCCGCCGGCCGGCCGGACCGTGCCGGAGCCGGTGTCGACCTCGGTCACCGCGCAGTACGGCCGCAGGGTCACCGCCGGATGCGCGCCGAGCCACCGGGCCGCGGCCTCCAGGGCCCGGTCCGCGAGCAACACCCCGGCGGCCTCGTCCAGCAGGCCGGCCGTGTCCGGCGGGAGGACCATGTGCGGCAGCGCCTGCCGCTCCACCGTCCGTACGCGGACCCCCGCCTCCGCGGCCGCCGCGGCCAGCGCGGCGAGGCGCTCGCGGGGACGGGCGGAGACCACCGCGACCGGGCGGAACAGGCGGGTCCCGAGCAGGGCCTCCAGTGTGCGCCACCGGCGGTGGGCCGTGGTCATCCGGCGGGTCGCGTCCGCGTCGTCCGGGCTGAACGTGCGGATCACCCGGTGCTGGTCGTACGAGGTGGAGCGCGGGTTGGGGATCGGGCCCCTGTCCAGCACCGTCACGCGGTGCCCGGCCAGCGCGCACTCCACCGCGGTCAGCAGCCCGGTGACCCCCGCGCCGACGACCACGACCGCCGCCGCGCTCACCGTCCCGGCTCCGCCAGGCGCGGCAGCCGTACGGGGGTGAACTCCGCGGCGTCGGGCGCGGCGGGGATCGCGCGGTCCGGGAGGGCCTGCCCGGCCAGGTCGATCAGGAGCGGCGCGGCGCACCGCAGGAACACGTCCACCTCGTGGCAGAAGTCTCCGGCGTCGGCCGGTCCCGCCTCCCACCGGTCCAGCCGGGCCAGCTGCTCGGACAGGGTGAAGGCGGCCGCGGTCAGGTTGAACCGGCGGATGTCGTAGGCGGCGGCGAAACGCTCCAGGAGGCGTGCGGCCGCGTCCCGGGACCGCTGGGACACCGGCAGCGGTCCCTGCCCGGCCCAGCGGTCGGCCTTGTCGGCGACCCGGTTCCACGGCCGTACGAGCCGTTCGCCGGTCACCCGGTCCAGTGCCTCGCGGGTGAAGTTGGTGCGCTGGAAGTCCGGGCTGGTCGCGGCGAGGTAGAAGCGGATGACGTCGCGGGGCACCTCGGCGGCCAGTTCCCGGCCCGATACGACGTGGCCGCGGCTGGTGGAGAACTTGTCGTGGTCGAGCTCGTAGAACTCGTTGGTGACGAAGTGCTCGGGCAGCACGTAGCCGCCCAGCGCCTCCAGCATGGCCGCCCCGACGACGGCGAAGGCGAAGCCGGCGTCGGACCCGAAGAAGTACACGACCTTGTTGCCGGTCTCGGAGAACCACAACTCGTCCTCGGCTCCCAGGACTTCGCCGCGCTGCTCGGCGGCCAGCGCGCTGCAGTGCATGCTCCACGCGATGGTCTCGGCGTCCGCGTAGATCACCTGGCCGGCGACCTCGGGGAAGGGGGCGGGGATGCCCCAGCCGATGGGGAGGGTCACGGGGTAGTCCGGGAGCGGCCGGGCGAGGATCTCCTCGATCATCTGCGCCAGGCGCGGTCGCATCGTCGCGCTCTGCCGGGCGAAGTACGCGACGAGCGCCTCGCGGTGGTCTTCGAGCGGCAGCACCAGCACCTGCTGCTCGCGCAGTTCGACCGGGTCCTCGGGGTGCAGGGTGGAGCGCGGTTCGATCAGGTCGCCCGAGGCGATCCAGTGGCCGCAGTTCTCGCAGAGCCCGGCGCACCCGTCGGCGAGGCACACCGGGCAGCCGCCGCGGACGTACGCGTCGGTGAGGAACTCGCCGGTGCGCGGCGCGTACGGGAACCTGACGCCCCGCAGCCGGAGTTTGCCGCTGCCGTGCAGGCGCTCGAAGAAGGTCCGGACCGTCTTGACGTACCGGTCGCCGAACCGGACGAACCCGTCGGGCACGATGCCCATGGCCGTGAGGGTCTCCTCCACCTGTCCGGCCGACCGCACGCGCAGTTCCTCCGGCGGCACGCCCAGGCGGCGGGCGGTGGTCACGATGTAGTTCTGCGTGAAGTGCACGCCGGTGCCGAACAGCACGTCGTGGCCGGCGGCGCGGGCGTACCGCGCGCAGACGTCGGCGGCGAGGAACGGTCCGGCCAGGTGGCCGAGGTGCAGATCTCCGTTGGCGGTCGGGCCGGGGGCGATGACCAGTGTCCGCTCCATCAGGCGCTCCTGGATTCGGTGCCGCCGGCGCGGCGGGCGAGCAGGTCGGTGAGGATGTCGCGGGAGCGGTGGGCGAGGACGCTGATGAGGGAGTCGGCGATTCCGTGGGTCTCCTCGTTGACGCCCTGCAGGTAGACGCCTCCCCAGGCCGACTCGCCGAGTTCCACCCGGTGGGCCCGGCTGACCTCGACCTGCTCGATCCCCAACCGGGCGGCCAGTTCCCTGACGAGGGCGGGTTTGCGCGGGTCGTATCCGGTGCCGAGGAGCACGAGGTCGCAGCGCAGCTGCTCGGTCTTGCCGCTGAGGCGGTCCCGCAGGTCCAGGACCACTTCCCCGTCCTCGACGCGGGCCCCGACCACCTCGGTCATCGCGCGCACCTCGGACCGCTGGGGGCCGAGGGCCTTCTGCCGGTAGAGCATCGTGTACAGCTCGTCGAGGAACGGCGGCGCCAGACCGGCGTAATTCGTGAACCGCATTTCGTCCAGCAGCTGCGCCCGGACTTCCGCCGGGCTGTCGTAGAAATCGTCCACGAAGGAGGGGAAGAACAATTCATTGACGAATTTGCTCGTCTGGTAGGTCTGCAGTCCGATCGACCGCACCAGCATCGTCACGCGGCTGTTCGGGAGGTTCTCGTGCAGCGCGTAGAACATCTCCGCGGCGCTCTGCGCCCCGCCGACGACGACGGCGCGGACCGGCTCGTCCTTGGGGATCCGGCCGATGCGGGTCCGGTACTGGGCACTGTGGATCAGCCGGTCGGCCGGCAGCCCGGAGAAGACCTCCGGTACCCGCGGGTCGCGGCCGCCGCCGACGACGAGGTCCCGGCAGCGGATCTCGTCCCCGTCCGTCAGCCGTACGCTCCAGCCGGCCACCGAGCCGTCGGCCCCGCACACCGGATCCACCTGCGCCGCCCGCGCCCCGTAGCGGATCTCCACGCGCTCCAGCGATTCGGCGACCCACTGGAGGTAGTCGGAGAACTCCCACCGGAACGGGTGGAAGGTGCCCAGGTTGACGAACTCGTCCAACCGGCCCTGCTCGTGCAGGAAGTTGAGGAAGGTGAACCTGCTCGACGGATTCCGCAGCGTCACCAGGTCCTTCAGGAAGGACACCTGGCTGCGCGCCCACGGCATCAGCAGATCGCGCTGCCATGTGACGTCGGGACTCTGCTCCAACAACAGGGTTCCGTCCGCCAATTCGGCGGAACCCGACTCCTCTATGGCCACCGCGAGCGCCAAATTCGCCGGACCGGCACCGATCGCCAGAACACCGACCTCCCGAACAGCCACACTTCCCCCTCGAACGCAGTGATCCCAGTCGCGGACAGGCAGTAGCGAGGCTAGATTTCCGCCGTTCCCGAGAGATAGGGGAACTTGTCCCGTCGAGTGGGGAATCTGGGCGGGGAAGGGGTGAGCGGGGAAAGCGGGGCGTCAGGACACCGGTGCGGGATCGCTCCCCGTCGCGCTGCGGGATCCGGCCGGCGCGGCGCCCGCGGCCTCCGCTCCCGCCATGGCCTCCAACCGCCGCAGGGCGAACCGCCGCTGGACGACCGAGACCCCCGCGACGGCCGCCCCGAGCACCAGCCAGCCCGCCGGTCCGGCCGCCATCACCGCGCCGGTCAGCAGCATCGGCCCGGCCGACTTCTGGATGGACTGGGACATGCCCGCCACCCCCAGGTACGAGGCCTTCGCGTCCCGGGGCGCGAGGGAGACGGCCAGCTCCCAGGAGCTCACCGAGCGCAGCAGCTCCGCGGCCGTGGCCAGCACCGCGGCGGCCAGCAGGGCGATCGAGGCGGCCCAGGCCCCGTGTTCGGGGGTGAGGGCCAGGAGCACACAGCTTCCGAGCAGGGTCAGCCCGTACAGCCGGGCCGCTCCGGCGGCCTCGCGCGGCCGCCGGACCCTCGCGGACACGGTCATCTGCAGGGCCACGACGAGCACGGTGTTGATGATGAGGAAGGCCGGGACCACGGCGTGCGGGGCGTCGGTGTGTTCGATCAGCCACAGCGGCAGCCCGACCCCGAGGATCGAGTCGTCCAGGCACAGCGGGATGTCCAGGAGGACGAACCGGAGGTAGCCGCGGTCCCGCCAGGGATTCGCCACGCCCGGCCGCCCGGCCCCGGGCGCCTCCGCGGTGTCCGCACCCTTCGCGGCGCCCTCCGCGGCATCCGCCGCCGCCCCGGCCGTCGCCCCGCTCCCGGACCCGTGCGGCTGCTCGCGGGTCCGCCACACCAGCGCCGCGGCCAGGACGAACGACAGCGCGTTGCCCAGGATGAGGACTTGGTACGCCTCGCGCGTGCCCACGGCGAGGCCGACGGCGGCGAGGCCCGCGCCGAGCGCGTACCCGGCGTTCGCCACGCTGCGCGACAGCGCCTGGTACGTACCGCGCCGCTCGCCCGCCGCCCGCGTGGCGAAGAGCATCTCCAGCATCTTGGCCGCCCGGTCGCCGAGGGAGGTCACGGCGACCACGAGCAGAAGCACCTCGAAGCGGGTGAACACGAGCAGGGCGCAGATCGCGGCGAGGCGCAGCAGGTGACAGCCGATCAGCAGCGTGCGCGCCGGGAAGCGGGCGGCGAGGTGCCCCGCCAGGGGCGATCCGGCGATGCCCGCCACGCCGGCGGCGCCCAGCAGCAGGCCCAGCTGCCGCCCGTCCAGGCCCGCCACGAAGGTGAAGAAGAGGACGGAGGCCGCGGCCCACACCCCGGTCCCGGTGCGGTCGAGCAGCTGGGCGAAGAGCATGATCCGGGCGTCCCGCCCGCCGGGCGGGCGGCGCAACTGCGCCAGCAGCCCGGTCCCGCCCTTCCGGTCCGTCCGCTTCCCCGCGCCGCGCCGCCAGATCATTCCGGGCCTCCGCATCCCCCGCCAAAGTATCTCGATATCGAGATACCTCGCGGTAGCCTGCCCGAAATCAATCTTGACGTCAAGATAAATCCGCGGCCCCCGCCCCCTAGGCTGGGCGCACGGACGAGAGGAGCAGTCGTGACCGACCGCAAGCCACCGGGCGTCAGCGTCGAATCCTGGGTGGACCGGCAGATCAGGGAGGCCGCCGAGCGCGGTGAGTTCGAAGGGCTCCCGGGCTTCGGCAAGCCCCTGGCCTCGATCGACGCCCCGTACGACGAGCTGTGGTGGATCAGGGACAAGATGCACCGGGAGGGGTTCGCCGCCCTGCCGCCCGCACTCGCGCTGCGCAAGGAGGCCGAGGACGCCCTGGAGGCCGCCGGCGCCGCCCGCTCGGAGCGCGAGGCGCGGGCCATCCTCACCGGGATCAACGAGAAGATCCGCGCGGCCCTGCGCCGCCCGCCACCCGGCCCGCCCCTCCACCTCACCGAATTCGACGTCGACGAGGTGCTCAGGACCCGGCGGGAGAGCCGGGCCGACTGACGGCGCGCCCGGACGCGGCAGTGGCCGCTCTCCCGGCCGCGAACCACCGACAGTGCTACAAATGGTTCGTGACCCATCCTTGCAACCCGTGCCGGGGACGTCGGTGCGGTCACTGAGCCAAAAGCGCCCGCGCAGCGTCGCCCGACAGGTATTCGTCCTTCAGGTGGCGATCGTGGTGCTGCTCGCCGCCAGTGCGGTGCTCGCCCTCGTACTCCAGTCCCGCCACGACGTGGACCGCGAGGCCCGGACCCGCTCGGTGGCGGTCGCGCAGACCTTCGCCCATTCGCTCGGGCTGCGCCAGGCCCTCCTGACCCCCGACCCCTCCGCGATCCTCCAGCCGCTCACCGAGGTGACGCGCAAGGACGCCGGGGTGGACTTCATCGTCGTGATGAACGACCAGGGGGTCCGCTACACCCATCCGCTCCCCGACCGCATCGGCAAACAGTTCGTGGGCACCATCGCGCCCTCACTGGCCGGCCAGGTGTACACCGAGAGCGTGAAGGGACCCCTGGGCCAGGAGATCCAGGCCGTGGTGCCCGTCTTCGCCGACCCCTACAAGGACGGCGGCAAGGTCGTGGCGCTGGTGTCCGCGGGCCTCACGGTGAAGAACGTCACCGGCGTGTTCCAGCGGCAACTGCCCCTCATCCTCGGCACCAGCGCGGTCGGCCTCGCCCTCGCCACCGCCGGCGCGGCACTGATCAGCCGGCGCCTGCGCCGCCAGACCCGCGGGCTCGGCCCCCTCGAGATGACCCGCATGTACGAACACCACGACGCGGTGCTGCACTCCGTGCGCGAGGGGGTGCTGATCACCGACGGCGGCGGCCGGCTCCTCCTCGCCAACGACGAGGCGAAACGTCTGCTCAGGCTCCCGCCCGACGCGGAGGGGCAGCACATCCGGCAGCTGTCGGGCCTCGACCCGCAGATGGCCGACCTCCTGCTGTCCGGCCGGGAGACCACCGACGAGGTGCACGAGGCCGGGGACCGGCTGCTGGTCGTCAACC
Organism: Streptomyces sp. NPDC001903; assembly: GCF_042891345.1. Lineage (NCBI taxonomy): Bacteria > Bacillati > Actinomycetota > Actinomycetes > Kitasatosporales > Streptomycetaceae > Streptomyces > Streptomyces sp. NPDC001903. The sequence continues at coordinate 216,937 of NZ_JBIASZ010000003.1, read as the reverse complement.
AGCGCGCGACCCGCCCCCGCGGCAGGCCCGAGGGCACGGCCGTCACCATCCGGGACACCACCGAGATGCAGGTGCTCAGCACCCGGGCCGAGGCGGCCCGCAAACGGCTCCGGCTGCTGTACGACGCCGGCGTCGGCGTCGGCACCACCCTGGACGTGGAGCAGACGGCCCAGGAGCTCGCGGACGTGGCCGTACCGCGCTTCGCGGACTTCGTCACCGTCGACCTGGCGGAACCGGTTCTCCTCGGCGACGAGCCCACCGCCGTCAAGTCCGACCTGCGGCGCACCGGGGTCAGCGGCATCCGGGACGACGTCCCGCTCTACCCGCGCGGCCGGCTGATCGACTTCCTGCCCTCCACCCCGCAGGCGCGCGGACTCAACAGCGGCCGCGCCGAGCTCGTGACCAACCTGGCCGACGCGCCGGGCTGGCACGCCCAGGACCCGCCGCGGGCGCGGGCCATCGTCGACTACGGAGTGCACTCCCTGATCACGGCCCCGCTCAAGGCCCGCGGCGCCGCCCTCGGCGTGGTCAACTTCTGGCGCTCGGAGAAGGAGCCCTTCGACGAGGAGGACCTGACGGTGGCGGAGGAGCTCGTCGCCCGCGCCGGGGTCAGCATCGACAACGCGCGCCGCTACACGCGCGAGCACGCCCTGGCCGTGACCCTCCAGCGCAGCCTGCTGCCGCGCGACCTGCCCGAGCAGAGCGCCGTGGAGGTGGCGCACTACTACCTGCCCGCGCAGTCCGGGGTGGGCGGCGACTGGTTCGACGTGATCCCGCTGCCGGGCGCCCGCGTCGCCCTCGTCGTCGGCGACGTCGTCGGGCACGGCCTGCACGCCGCCGCGGCCATGGGGCGGCTGCGCACGGCCGTGCTGAACTTCTCGTCCCTGGACCTGCCTCCCGACGAGCTCCTCGCCCGCCTCGACGACCTCGTCCAGTACATCGACCAGAGCGTGGCGGGCGGCGACGGCGCCGAGGGCGGCCTGATCGGCGCCACCTGCCTGTACGCCGTGTACGACGCGGTGACCCAGCGCTGCACGGTGGCCCGGGCCGGGCACATGCCGCCCGCGGTGGTGCGCCCGGACGGCACCGTGGAGATCCCGGAGCTGCCCGCGGGGGCGCCGCTGGGGCTCGGCGGCTTCCCCTTCGAGTCGGCGGAGCTGGACCTGAGCGAGGGCACCCAGCTGGTGCTCTACACCGACGGGCTGATCGAGGACCGGGCCCGCGACATCGACGAGGGGCTCCTCCTGCTCCGCTCGGCCCTGGCGCACGCGGACCGCAGCCCCGAGGAGACCTGCCGGGAGGTCCTGGCGGAGCTGCTTCCGGTGCGCCCCCGCGACGACGTGGCCCTGCTGGTCGCGCGGACGTCGGCGCTGCCGGCGGACCGGATCGCCGAGTGGGAGGTCCCGTTCGAGCCCAGCGCCGTCGGGGCCATGCGGGCCGTCGCCATGGAGAAGCTGGAGGAGTGGGGCCTGTCGGAGCTCACCTTCGGTACGGAGCTGGTGCTGAGCGAGCTCATCACGAACGCGATCCGGCACGGCGCCGAGCCGGTCCGCGTACGACTCCTGCACGACCGGGTGCTGACCTGCGAGGTCTTCGACGGCAGCAGCAGCTCCCCGCGGCTGCACTACGCGAAGACCACGGACGAGGGGGGCCGCGGCCTCTTCCTGGTCGCCCAGCTCAGCCGCCGCTGGGGGGCCCGCTACACGCCGGAGGGCAAGGTCATCTGGTCGGAGCAGCCCCTGCCGGATCCGGAGGGAACAGACCCGGCCTGACGTGGGCCGGCCCCCCGGTCCGCCGCTGCCTCAGGCGAGATCCAGGAGCTGTTCGTGGAATCCGCCGAAGCCGTTCGCCTCGTCGACCAGATGGATCTCCAGGATCCAGTGGCAGCTCCACCCGGCCCGGTCGGTCCGGCGCAGCGGGGTGTCGTTGTCCGGCGTGATGTACGACTGCGCCCGGGCGCCGTCGATCGTCTCGTGCGGGAACTCCCCGACGAGGTGCCCGGCGTGCCACCCGCCCAGCGTCCAGCCCGCCTCCGCGGCGTACCGCTCCACCTGTGCGTACAGCTGCTTGCCGGTGATGTGCGGGTCGGCGCGGAACGCGGCGCGGCCCGCCGCGAACACCGTGGCCAGGTCCTCCCTGAGCCGGTGCTTGGCCGGGTCGGCCCCGAAGACGAAGGTGCGGCCGAAGTCCGCCTCGTACTCCTCGAAGATCGGTCCGAAGTCGGCGAACGCGATGTCGTCCTCGCCGATGACCCGGTCCGGCGGGTTCTCCTTGTACGGGAGCAGGGTGTTCGGGCCGGAGCGGACGATCCGCTTGTGCCAGTGCTTCGTGGTCCCGAACATCTCGTTGGCCAGGTCCCGGATCCGGTCGCTGACCTCCCGCTCCGCGGCGCCGGGCGCCACCAGCCCCCGCGCCTCGATCTCCGCGAACAGGGCCTCGGCCTTGCGCTGGGCCTCCCCGTCGAACTCCCCGTCCGCGAAGGGCAGGTCCTCCGCGACGGCGTCCACGGCCCGCGGCAGCGCCGCCGAGCGCCGGGCCCGCATCGACAGGGACGCTCGACCGGGGTCACCGCCTTCGCGGCCGACTCGTACGACCCGGCCCCGGCGCCGATGTTGACCACGGTGCGGGCGCCTTCGAGCGCATCGGCGACGAACCGCGCGATGCGGGGGTCGGGGCGCCGCAGGTCCGTGCAGCCCGGGCCGAGGGCGCCGTGGTCGACGTCGACGGCGCTGCCGTCCCAGCTGCGTACATCCATGGGTCCCTACCTCGCCTCGTGAGCAGGAGTCGGAGCCGTGCCGCCCGGGCGGTGGCCACCCCCATAGTGCATCTGCAAGGTCACTCACGTAAATCAGTTGGCAGATGCCTGGCAAAACAACCAAGCACAGCGCACATGTGGACCTGGAGACATGCTCAGCGGATCCGGTGCACGCGCTGGCTGGTGAGTTCGTACCGTGCTCCGACGACGGCCAGCTTCCCGGCCGCGATCCGGGCGGCGAGATCGGGCTCCGCGGCGAGACGCGAGCGGACGAGCCGGACGTTCTGGGTCACCGCCGCGTCCACGCGGGCTTCCCTGCTCAGCGTGCGGTCGACGGCCGGACGGATCTGCTCCGCCAGGTAGCGCAGGTGTCCGGGCAGCTGCTCCAGCCCCTCGGCCGCGCGGACGGCCGCGGTCACGGCCCCGCAGGACTGGTGCCCGAGGACCACCACCAGCGGAATGGCCAGCTCCACGACCCCGAACGCGATGCTCCCGAGCACGGCGGCGTCCAGCACCTCACCGGCCGACCGTACGGTCATCAGATCCCCGAGCCCCTGGTCGAAGACCAGCTCCGGCGGGACGCGGGAGTCGACGCAGCCCAGGATCACGGCGAACGGGTGCTGCCCCCCGACCAGCGCCTGCCGTACGGTCCTGGTGGCGTCGGGATGCCGCTCGTGGAAGGTCCGCCAGCGGACGTTGCCGGCCGACAGCGCGCGCAGCGCCGTCTCGGGCGTGCCGGGCCTCGGACCGTGCAAGGGGGTCCGGGAACCGCCGGTGGGGCCGCCGGCGGCGGCCAGTGCGGCGCCCAGGCCCACGGTGAGGGCGCCCCGCACCAGGCGGCGCCGCCCAGGAGTCCCGTCGGCCCGGTGCTGCTCGGCAAGGACGCTCATGCGGGCCCAAGCTAGGCCCCGCGGGGCCGGGTGGCCGGAGGCGGGCCCGCCCTTGGGGAACTCTTGGGCAAATGCCGGTACCGGCGTGGCGGTCCGGCAGCGCCCCGGCAGCGGTCCGGCAGCGCCTCGGCGGCCGTTCAACGGCCCTCGCCCGGCGTGTCCTGGCCCCGGTCGAAGTAGGCCGCCAGGGCCGGATCGAGCGGCGGTACCCGGCGGGGCGTGCCCCCGTCGCGCAGCGACTGCGTCGCCATGCAGCCCACCGCGACCGCCATCCGGGCGGCGACCGGCGAGGTGTCCGTCGCGCCCCCGTGCCGTACGAAGCGCAGGAACTCGTCGACCAGCAGCGGGTCGGCGCCGCCGTGCCCGCCCGCGGCCTCCGCTTCGGGGACGGTGTACGAGGCGTCCGGCGCGGCCCGGTACCCGGAGCGCCGCGCGTTCCAGACCCGGACCTCGGCGCCCGGGCCGTCGCCGAAGTTCTCCAGGCGGCCGGCGTCGCCGATGACGGTGTAGTTGCGCCAGTAGTCGGGCGTGAAATGGCACTGCTGGTAGGCGGCCAGCACGCCGCCCGCGAGGCGGAGGTTGAGCAGTGAGACGTCCTCGACGTCGATGACGGGGTTCAGTCCGCGCTGGGTGTGCGGGGGCCAGTGGCCGTCCTCCGTGTACCAGTCGTCGCCCTTGGGCTCGCCGGGGGCGCGCCGGTGCGGGTTGTCCCCGTAGACCATCAGGTCGCCCATCGCCTGGACGTCGTCGGTGTAGGAGCCGGCCAGCCAGTGCAGCACGTCGATGTCGTGCGCGGCCTTCTGCAGCAGCAGGCCGGTGGTGTGCCGGCGCTCGGCGTGCCAGTCCTTGAAGTACCAGTCGCCGCCGTAGCCGACGAAGTGCCGCACCCAGACCGTCCGGACCCGGCCGATCGCACCGGCCGCGATCAGCTCGCGCATCATCCGTACGACGGGCATGTGCCGCATGTTGTGCCCGACGTACAGGCGGGTGCCGCTCGCACGGGCGGTGCGCAGGATCTCGTCGCAGCTCTCGACGGTGATGGCGAGCGGCTTCTCGACGAAGACGGGCTTGCGGGCGAGGAGCGTGCGGCAGGCCAGGTCGGCGTGGGTGTGGTCGGGGGTCAGGACGAGGACGGCGTCGACGTCCGGATCCTCGATCACGGCCCCGGGATCGGGGGTGGCGTACGCGCCGGGGAAGGCCGCGGCGGCGTCCGCCCGGGCCCGCCGATCGAGATCCGCGACGGCGGTGACGGCCGCGCCGCGGCCGGGCCGGTGTGCCGTGCGCGCGAGGCTGCCGCGCAGCCCGTATCCGAGGACGCCGATGCGAAGGTCGGTGGTCATGACCGAAGCCCTTCCCGGCGCGGCCGCGTTCATCCGCCCGGCCGAGCACCGGATGCCGCCCGCGCCCGGCCGGGGCAGGCTGTGGGCAAGGCAGTCACCACCGCACAGACGAGGACCGCGCCATGTCCCACAGCCGGCGTATCGGCGTCATCACCGCGGCCGCAGCACTGCTGCTGACCGCCACCGCCTGCTCGGGCCTGGGGCGGAGCACCGTCGGCATGCTGACGTTCCGCGGCCACGACTCGCCGGTGGAGCTGAGCTACTCGAACACCTCGGTGAACGGATGCCACAGGATCTCCCTCCCGAAGGGCGCCACCCACGTGGAGAACAACACCCTCGTCGACGTCGTGCTGTACCGGACGGAGGACTGCACCACGCCCGCGGGGAACGAGGGCATCTACGTCGCCACCACGCTCTCGAACGTCACGGCCCCGGTCAGCCTCCCCTGGCGCAGCTTCAGCGTCATCCACTGACGCGGGGCCCTTCCCGTCGCGGTCAGACCGGGAGCGAGTCGACCGTGGGCGCCACCGGGGCGAAGAGGTCGGCGATCGTGGCGAGGCTCGCCGCCTGGAGGGTGGCGGCCGGGACCGGCGTGCCGTCGGGCGCCCTGAGCGTGCGCGTCGCGGTGGCCTCGGCCACGACGGTCGGGCGGTAGCCCAGGTTGAAGGCTCCCTGGGCGGTGAAGGTGACGCACATGTGGGTCATGAAACCGGCGATCACCAGATCGGGTCCGGCGCCCAGCTCGCGCAGGGTCTTCTCCAGCTCGGTGGCGTGGAAGGCGTTCGGGAACTGCTTCACCACGACCGGCTCCCCGTCGCGCGGCGCGACCTCGGCACTGATCGCGCCGATCTCGGCCCTGATGTCGTACGGGGTCCCCTCGCCGCCGTCGTTGACGATGTGCACGACCGGCGCGCCGGCGGAGCGGGCCGCGGCCAGCAGCCGGGCGCCCGCCGCCAGGGCCCGCTCGGCGCCCTCCAGGGCCATGACGCCGGAGCAGTAGGTGTTCTGGAAGTCGACCATGATCAGCGCCGATTCGGCCAGGCGCGGCAGCGTGCCGGGCAGGCCGATCACGTCGCGCAGGGTGGTGGAGGGGGTGGATGCAGACATGTCGGATCGTCCTTCTGTCGGGAAGCGGGCACGGCGAAGCCGCGCCCCGGCGCGCGGTCGCGCCGGGCGGTGGGTGGGTCGCAGTGGTCGGTGGTGAGTGGTCAGTGGGCGGTGCGGAAGCGGCGGCGGTACGCGGCCGGGGTCGTGGCGATCTGCTTGCGGAACGCCCGGTGCAGGGTCTCCACCGAGCCCAGGCCGGCCGCCGCGGCGACCTGTTCCAGCGGCTGGTCGGTGGTCTCCAGCAGCCGGCGGGCGGCTTCCACCCGTACGGCCTCCACGTAGGCGGCGGGGCTGGTGCCCAGCTCCTTGCGGAACGTCCGGGCGAAATGGCGCTCGCTCAGGCTCATCCGGGCCGCGAGCGCGGCCGCCGACAGGTCCGCCCCGAGGTGTTCGGTGATGTAGACGCGCAGGGCGTCGATGTCCCGGCGGGAGGCCGCCGGCCGGCTGAGCGGCACGCTGAACTGGCTCTGGCCGCCCTGCCGCTTGAGGTACATGACCAGCTGCCGGGCGACGGCGAGCGCCAGCTCCTCGCCGTGGTCCTCGGCCACCAGGGCCAGCGTCAGGTCCATGCAGGCGCTGATCCCGGCCCCGGTCCACACCCGGCCCGACCGTACGAAGATCGGGTCGGGGTCGACCTCCACCCGCGGGTGCTCGGCCGCGAGCTGGCCGGCCGTGGACCAGTGGGTGGTGGCCCGGCGCCCGTCGAGCAGGCCGGCCGCCGCCAGCAGGTGGGCGCCGACGCACACCGAGGCCACGCGCCCGGCGTACGGGGCCGTGGCGGCGACCCACCGCACCACCTCGTCGTCGACGTGCGCGACCGGGCCGTCCCGCGTCAGCTCGACGGCGCCGGGCACCACGAGGGTGTCCACGGCGCCGCCGACCTCGGCGAAGGAGAGGTCGGTGACCAGCCGGACGCCGGACGAGGTGGTGACCTGGCCCCCGTCCGGGCCCGCCAGGCGCACGTCGTACAGCCGGCGCCCGGCCTCCCGGCTCGCGAGGGCGAAGACCTCGGCGGGGCCGGTGACGTCGAGCAGGTCGACCTCGGGGAAGACCGCGATCACTACGCGGTGGGGCGTGGACATGCGTCCATCCTGGCCGGACGGGAGGATGGCCGCAATGACGGCTCTCTGTCACATCCGGACACCCGGGACGCCGACTGGAGCATGTCCCGCGCCGCGCGGATGATGGTGGGGAACGGCAAGACACGGAGGTCCCGGGGGGCTCACGACGCCGGACACGGGACGGTGACGCAATCATGTCCGCGAACGATGCTTCGTACCGCTCCGTCAGGGTGGGCGCCGACCTCGACAGCCCGCTGTCGCGCTGGCTCTGGCTGGTCAAGTGGATCCTGGCGATCCCGCACTACATCGTGCTGTTCTTCCTCTGGATCGCCTTCCTCGTGGTCAGCGTGATCGCCTTCTTCGCGATCCTGTTCACCGAGCGCTACCCGCGCGGCCTCTTCGACTTCAACGTCGGCGTGCTCCGCTGGTCGTGGCGGGTCTCGTACTACGCGTACGGGGCCCTCGGCACCGACCGGTACCCGCCCTTCAGCCTGGGCCCGGAGCCCGGCTACCCGGCACGCCTCGAGATCGCCTACCCCGAGCGCCTGTCGCGGCCCCTGGTCCTGGTGAAGTGGTGGCTGCTGGCCATCCCGCACTACCTGATCATCGCCTTCTTCACCGGCGGCATGCGCCACGGATGGTGCGGGGGCGGCCTCATCCCGCTGCTGGCCCTCTTCGCCGCGGTGGCGCTGGCCTTCACCTCCACGTACCCGCGCGGCCTGTTCGAGCTGAACGTGGGGCTCCACCGGTGGGTGCTGCGCGTCGCCGCGTACGCCGCGCTGATGACGGACGAGTACCCGCCGTTCCGGCTCGACCAGGGCGGCGACGACCCGGCGCCCGCCCCGGCCTCGACCCCGGCCCCCTCCCCATGAGCTGAACCGGATCCCCTCCCCGACCGAAACCGGATCGGACGTGCCCCGAACCGGATCGGCCGTGCCCCGAACCGGATCGGCCGCGGCCGGAACCGGGACGTGCCCGCGTCCGACCAACTCCGCGTGCGGGGAGCCACCCGGCACCGGAGGACGGGAGGGCGACGGATGGGCGGGCTGGACGTACGCATGCGGGGGGTCGCGTGCCGCCACGGCCGGGTCGAGGCGGTCGCCGACGTCGACCTGGAGATCGCGGCGGGCGAGCGCGTCGCGCTGACCGGGACCAACGGCTCCGGCAAGACCACGCTGCTGCGCGCGGTCCTCGGGCTGCACCGCCAGGTGTCCGGCAGCATCCTGGTCGGCGGCCGCGGCACCGGCTCGGCCGCCGAATGGGCCTGGCGGCGGCGCTGCTGCGCCTGGATCCCGCAGAAACCGGCGGCCGGCCGCTTCCCGCTCCTCGGGGACGAGCTGCTGGCCAGCGGCGGCGCGCCCGCCGAGGCCGCGGAAGCGGCACGGAAGCTGGGGGTCGGCGCGCTGCTCGGACGGCCGCTGCACACGCTGTCCGGCGGGCAGTTGCAGCGGATGTACCTGGCCCGGGCGATCGGAGCGGTGGCGGCGGGGGCCGAGGTGCTGCTGGCCGACGAGCCGACGGCCGCGCTGGATTTCAGCGGTCAGGAGGAGGCCGCCGACGTCCTGGCCGCACTGCCGGTGACCCTCGTCGTGGTGACGCACGACCGGGCGCTCGCACAGCGCTGTGACCGCGTACTGGAGATGGCCGCGGGCCGGCTGCGGGAGGTCGCGTGATCCTCGCGGGCGCCGACCTCGGCGAACTGCTCCGGTTGGTCCCCGTGCAGCGGGCGGGCGTCGCCCTGCTGCTGGCCGCGATCGGCCTGCCGGTGATCGGTGTGGTCATCGTCGGTCTCGACATCATGCCGGTGCGCTTCGCGATGATGCACGTCGCCCTGCTGGGCATCGCGGTCGGGCTGCTGACCGGGCTCGATCCGATGCTGTGCGCGCTCGTCGCCTGCGCCGTGGCCGGGGCGGGGGTGGCTCCCCTCGCCCGCACCCCGGACGGGCTGTCCGGGGCGATGGGCCTGCTGATGAGCCTGGCCATCGCGGCCGCGCTGCTCGTCCTCGCCGTGTCGGGGGTCAACGCCTCCGGTGCGTTCGCCCTGTTGTGGGGTTCGATCCTGTCCGTGGGCACCTCCGATCTCGTGGTGCTCGGCGCGCTGGCGGCCCTCGTACCGGGACTGTTCTGGTGGCGGCGGCGCGATGTGGCCCTGCTGCTGTACGACCGGGAGCTGGCCCAGTGTTCCGGGGTACCGGTGCAGGCGCTGACCGTCGTCCTGCTGGTCCTGGTCGCGGTGGCGGTCGCCGGGGCGATCAAGCTCACCGGGGCGCTGCTCGTCGACGCCCTCACCCTGCTGCCGGCGCTCGCGGCCCGCCGCCTGGGCACCTCGCTGCGGTCCATCACCCTGTGGGCGGTCGGCATCGGGGTGGCCGTGAACCTGACCGGATTCCTCCTCGCCCTTCGGCTCGACTGGCCGCCCGGGCCGGTCCTCGTCCTCACCGCGGGGGCGCTCGTCCTCGCGGTCCATCTCATCCCCGAACGGAGCATCAGCACATGGCGCGCACCCGCGTCCGATTCGCTTCCCTCCTCGCACTGAGCGCGGCACTGACGGCCCTCGTCACCGGCTGCGCGGACAACAACGGCAACGGCAAGGCCGCTTCCGGAGACAGCCCGTCCGGCCGCCCCGGCGGGAAACCCGTCGTCGTGGTCACCACGACCTGGGAGGGCGCCTTCGCCAAGGCCGCCGGCGCCGAGGACGTCAAGGTGATCGTGCCCCAGTCGGTGCACCACGCCCCGGACTACGACCCCAAGCCCTCCGACCTCGCCGCCGTCGGCAAGGCCGACTTCGTGCTCTACGCGCCCTTCGAGCCGTACGCGGCGAAGATCAAGGAGGCGGCGGGCTCGAAGGCCGAACTGGTCGAGGTGAACCTCGACAACGACGCCGACAAGGTCAAGGCCGAAGTGGCCAAACTGGGCAAGCTGTTCGGAACCGAGGAGGCCGCCACGCGGTGGACGGCCTCCTTCGACACCGAGTACGCGAAGCTCTCGAAGGACGTCCAGGGCTCCTGGCCGGGCGGGAAGAGCCCGGCGGTCGTCAGCCAGGTGTTCACCGCCTGGTCCGCGAAGCTGGCCGGGGCCGCGCCGGTCGGCACGTACGGCCCCGAAGCGGTCACCCCGGCGCAGCTCGCCGAACTCTCCGGCAAGAAGCCCGCCCTGGTCCTGGACAATGCCCACATGTCGACCGGGACCGTCCTGCCCGACTCGGGTGCCCGGCAGATCGAGATCGTCAACTATCCGGGCGCCGACCTGGACTTGCTGCCGGTCTACCGCAACGCGGCGGCCGAACTGAAGAAGGCCATGGGCGGTTCCTGATCCGCTGACGGCACGAAGGGCGGGAGAGCGACCGGGGTCGCTCTCCCGCCCTTCGCGTCCGCGTCCGCGTCCGCGTCGGCGTCCGCGTCCGCGGCCACGGCACCGGGTGGTTCCGTCAGCCCGCGTGGGCCAGCGGAGGCGCGGGGGCCGTCCTGGGGGCGGAGGCCGCGGGCCGCGTGAGCCGCTCGCGCAGGGCCGCCCGGTCGGGCTTGCCGGCCGGGGTGAGCGGGAGTTCCGCGAGCACCAGCAGGCGCTCGGGGTGCTTGCGCCGTTCGAGCCCGCGGCGGGTGAGGTGCTCGCCCAGCGATGCGAGCGTCGGGGCCTCGGGGCCGCGCGGTACGACGCAGGCCGCCAGCCGCTCGCCCATCAGCTGGTCCGGGACGCCCACGCACACGACGTCCCGTACGCGGGGGTGCGAGGCGAGTTCGCGCTCGACCTCGGCGGGGCTGATGTTGGCCCCGCCCCGGATGACGATGTCCTTGAGGCGGCCGACGAGGTGCAGCACCCCGCCCTCGTCGATCAGGCCGAGGTCTCCCGTACGGACCCAGCCCTCGGGGGTGCGGTAGCGGGCGTCGAGCTCCGGGGAGGCGACGTAGCACATCGGGGTCATGGGCCCGCGGGCGATGATCTCCCCGATCTCCCCGTCCGGGAGCCGCTCGTGCGTGTCGGGGTCGGCGATGTGGATGTCCGCGACGCGGGGGTCGGGGCGGCCCGCCACCACCCCGGTGGCGTCGGCCCCGGGGGCCTCCTCACCGAGCCCGGTGTGGCAGTTGACCCCGTCGGCCGAGCCGTAGAGGTTGACGACCGGGCAGCCGAAGGCGCGTGCGGCGTCCTCGGCCGTGGTCTCGTCCAGGGCCGAGCCGCCGAGGACCAGGGCGGTGGGTGCGGGCAGTTCGCCCGCGCCGGGACCGGGGCCTTCCAGCCGGTCCAGCATCATGCGGACCATCGTGGGGACGCCCAGGACGTGCGTCGGCCGGTGCTCGCGCACGGCGGCGAGGGCGGCCTCCGGGGTGAAGTGGTCGAGCAGGATCAGCGTTCCGCCGTGCCGGGCGAGCGTGACGGCGGTGCCGTTGGACCCGAACGCCGACCCGAGCGGTACGAGGAACAGGCAGCGCGGCGGGGTCCCGTCGGGCATGAGCGAGGCGAGGAAGTTGCCCCGGCCCCCGGCGAGCGCGTTGTGGGAGTACGCGACCATCTTCGGCTCCGCCTCCGAGCCGGAGGAGACGAGGATGCGGGCGGCGCTGTCGGGGTCGGGGCGCTCGGGCACGAACGCGGCCGGGTCGGAGCGCAGCAGCCCGGTCAGCGGAATCGTTCCTTCAGGCGCGCTGCCGGCTCTCCCGGCGGCGATGACGTGGCGCAGCTCCGGCAGGGCCGGGACCAGGGGCCGCAGCTCGGCGGCAGGGTGGCTGCCGCGGTGTTCGACGGCCGCGACGACCGCGACGGCCTCCGCCGTGCGCAGCAGGACTTCGGCCTCCAGACTCCCCCGGCCGACCGGGAAGGGCAGTGCCACCGCGCCGATGGCGGCCAGCGCCAGATCGGCGATGACCGCGCCGCGGCCGTTGGGGAGCTGGACGCCGACCACCTCGCCGGGCCGTATGCCGAGGCCGCGGAGCCCGGCGGCCAGACATCGCACCTTGCGGTCCAGCGCGGTGTAGCAGAGCTTGCCCTTGGCGTCGATGACGGCGGTGGCGTGCAGGTCGGCGATCTGCCGGGCCCGGAACAGGCTGTACAGGTCGAGGTCGGGGCAGATGCCGTCGGCCGCCCAGCCGCGGCGGAGTCCGGCGGGCAGCAGGTCGTGCAGTGCGACGGTCATTGGAAGCTCCAGGGGTCGGGAACGGCGGGGGCGCCGTGCGCGTCCCGGCTGATCGAGCCGGGGAAGCGCGGGTCGTGGTGCAGGTCGGCCGGATCGGCGGTGACGGCGGTCGCGGACAGGCCGTGGGCGCGCAGCTGCCCCAGGGCCTCCGCGGTGGGCAGTTCACGCAGGTCGTACGCGGCGGTGGCGGGCGCGCAGGTGTCGGTGGGCGCGATCCAGCCGTCCGCGGTGCGCAGCGGGCTCCGGAAGCCGGCCGGCCGGCGCGGGTGCTCCCCGCGCAGCGCCCGGCGCAGGGCGGGGGCGGTGAGCACGTCGGCGGCGCCGAGCAGCGAGGAGTCCACGCGGACGCCCGCTCCGCCGCTGCGCTCCCGCAGGAGCAGCCCCGCCAGTACGGCCTCGGCGCCCAGGAGCCCGCCCAGTACGTCGAGCAGGGTCATCAGGGAGGGCGCGGGCGGCTCGCCCTGCGGGCGGGCGGCTTCGCCCACGCCGGTGCGGGCCTGGACCATGAAGTCCGTGCCCATCGGGGCGCCGGGGATCCGGCCCGCCCAGCCGCCGGTGTACGCGTAGACGAGCGCGGGGTTCACGGCGGCCAGGTGGGTGGAGTCGAGGCCCAGCGCGGCCGCTTTGCCGGGGGCCCAGTTGTGCAGGAAGACATCGGCCTGCGCGGCCATCTCGCGCAGCCGGCGCCGGTCGGCGACCGACTTGATGTCCACCTCGACGGCCCGCTTGCCGCGGTTCAGCGCGAGCCAGCGGGCGGAGATGCCCGAGCAGGCGGGCGGCATGCCGCGCAGCGGATCGCCGCCCGGGGGCTCGATCCGGACGACGTCGGCGCCGAGGAGGCCCAGCAGGTGGGCGGCGAGCGGGGCCTGGATGCGGCGGCCCGCTTCGAGCACGGTCAGACCGGCCAGCGGCCGGACGGGGAGGGGCGCCACGGGGGTGCGGGTGACGGCGGTCCGGTGGCCGAATCCGTACGGGGTGAGGGACCAGGGCGCGGCGCCGTCGTGTTCGGCGGCGCGCTCGGCGAGGGTCCGCAGGCGGCAGACCTCGGCGCCGGAGTCCGCGGCCGCCGCCTGGATCCGCCGCCAGGTGTGCGTACGGGCGGTGGTGTGCAGGGCCGCCGGGAAGGGGGCGCAGGCGGTGGCGTACCGGAACTGGAACGGCCGCCATCCGGCCCGTACGGCCGCGAGGGGGGTCTCCAGGACCCCCCAGAACGCGGCCCAGGCACCCGGGTCCAGGGTCTCCAGCTCGAAGAGGATGCCGTCGGCGGAAGTGAACGGGGGGCCGCCCGGGGCCAGTTCGGCGGCCTCGCCCTCGTCAGCCCCGGCTGCGGCGAGGTACTGGGACACCGCCAGCAGCCCGGCCCGGTCGGCGCCCGTGGTCACCTTGACCGCACGGCCGCCCCGGGCCTGGGCCAGCAGTGCGGCGAGCAGCCCCTGTACGGCGAGCACCCCCGTGGCGGCGGCCGCGTAGTCCACGGCGAGGCCGCGGGGTGCGCCGTCGCGCCGTCCGTGCACGGCCATGATGCCGGTGGCCGCCTGGACGGTGGCCTCGTCGGTCATACCGCTCGCGGGGTGCGCCGACCAGCGGACGGCCGCTTCCTGCCGGTCGAAACCGGCGCCGGACAGGCAGACGCGGGCCGGCCCGCGGCCGTCGCGCGGCTCGGCGGGGTCGTGCATCTCGCCCGATCCGGTTCCGGTCGCGGCGTCGGCCTCGGCCTCGGCTTCGGTGACCGCGCCGAGGAGCCTGAGGTGCTCCCGGGCCAGGCCGGTCAGCCCGGGTGGTCCCGAGGCGGTGAGGTGCAGTCCTTCGAGCGGCCGGACCGTGCGGGTGACGGCTGGTGAAGCCATGCCTCTCCTCTTCTCGGATGTGCGCGTTGCGGGGAACCAAGGGGGGTGCGCACCCGACCAGTTCCTCGGGAAGGCAGTCGGACTGCCGTTCCCACGGGTTCCCGGCACGTTGGAGGAAAGTGGTGCAGAGCCACGGAGATGCATTGAGGGACCGGGTCGCGGACTTCGTCCGGAGCCGGGTCATGCCCTGCGAGACCGTGCTCGACGCGGGCGGCCCGCAAGCGGCCGCGGCCTTGCGGGAGTTGCAGGCCCAGGCGAGGCAGGAGGGGCTCTGGGCGCTGCCGCTGCCCGCCGAACTCGGGGGCCAGGGGATCCCCTTCGCGCGGTACGCGCACCTCGCCGAGGCCGAGGGGGCGAGCGATCACGGGCCGGCGGCCCTCGGCTCCGCCTCCCTGCTCGACGCCACCATGCTGTGGAAGCACGGCAGCCACCGGATCCGCGACGCGTACCCCGCGCGGCTGGCCGCCGGGGAGCTGCGCGCCTGCTACGCCATGACCGAACCGGACACCCCGGGCACCGATCCGGTGCGTACCGCGACCCGGGCCGAGGAACAGCCCGACGGCAGCTGGCGCGTCAGCGGCCGCAAGTGGTTCGTCTCGGGAGCGGCCGGGGCCGATCTGGTGACCGTCCTCGCCCGGACCGACGGGGAGCCGGGGGACCGCGAGGGCCTCTCCCTCCTGGTGGTCCCCACCGGCTCCCCCGGCTTCCGCGTCGTGCGCGAACTGCCCGTGTTCGGGGCCTGCGGCCAGTGGGAGATCGACTTCGACCAGGTCGCGGTGGACGCCGACCACCTCGTCGGCCGGCGCGGACAGGCCCTGGCCGTCGCCGCGGAACGGCTCCGGCTCGGCCGCACCCTGCGCTGCCTGCGCTGGCTCGGCCAGGCGCAGCGCGCCTTCGACCTGATGTGCGCACGCGCCAACTCCCGTACGGGATCGCGCGGTCCGCTGGCCGGCCACCAGCTCGTGCAGAGCCACGTCTTCGAGGCGCTGCTCGCGCTGCGCACCGCCCGCCCGCTGGTGCACGAGGCCGCGGCGAAGATCGCCGCGGGCCTGGACGCGCACGTGGAGGTCGGGCTGGCCAAGGTGGCCGCGGCGCGCATGCTCCAGCAGGTCGCGGACGCGGCCATCCAGGTCCACGGCGCGGCCGGACTCGGCCCCGACACCCCGCTGCCGGCGCTGTTCCGCAGCGGTCGCGCGGCCCGCATCCTCGACGGCCCGGACGAGCTCCACGTCACCTCGGTGGCGCGCCGCGTGCTGCGCACGTACGAGACGGACCGGGCGTAGGGGCCCTGGGGGCGCCTCGGGGCAGGCGGGACTTCGCGGACACCCCCTAGGCTTCCCGGATGTCGACCAGCCCGGTCAGTGCGGCCAGGGCGAGCGCGAGGAAGAAGTCGCCCCACACCAGCTCGTGCCGCACCGCGACGCCCTTCGCGGCGTCGTAGCAGCCGTCCAGCAGCCTGCCCCGGGTCAGGTGTTCGCCGACCAGGCGCTCCAGGATCGCGGCCGCCCGGTACGCGTACTGCGGGGCGGGCCCGCAGCCCGGCACCCGGGCGAGCTTCAGCAGGGCGACGGCCGCGATCGCGGCGGCCGAGGTGTCCGGCGGCCCGGCCGGCCGCGCCTCGTTCGCCGGCGGGACGAGCGGGGCGCAGGGCCGCGTCCACGCGTCGGCGAGCTGTCGGGCCGCCGCCTCCAGCCGGTGCGGCGCGCTCCGGGCGACCTCGGGGCGGTGCAGGGCGTCGGCCACCGCCAGCAGCAGCCAGGCACCGCCCCGGCTCCAGCCGGCCGGCGGCTCCGCCGCCGCCCGCCAGCCCGTCCCGGGGGCGAACTCCCAGGCCGGTACGGTGCGTCCGCCCGCCCCGAGGCACAGGTCCAGATGCCGGTGGAGGTGGGAGGCGGCGGCCCGTTCGCCCTCCGGGCCCGCGCCGGCGAGCAGCGGCACCAGGCCCGGTACGCCGTCCACGCGGGCCAGCAGCCGGGGGCCGCCGAAGGCCGAACCCCAGGGCACCAGGCCGAGTCCGGGGTCCAGCGCGGCGAGTGCGGCGCCTGCCGCCCGGGTCCGCAGCTCGCGGGCCCCGGGGTCACCGGTGGCGAGCGCCGTCCCGTACCAGAGGATCAGGCCGCGCGTGGCGGTGTCGGCCTCGACCCAGTCGGCCAGCCGGGCCGTGCACGCGGCGGCGGCCGCCCGGTCGGCCGTGTCCCCGGTGTGCCGGGCCCGGAGCCACAGCAGCCCGGCCCAGAACCCGCCGGTCCACGCTCCGCGGCCGGTGGTCGTCCAGCGGCCGGTCTCCGGGTCGGCGTACAGCGGGAACCGGCCGCCGGTCTCGTTACGGGTGAGGGCGGCGCGCTCCAGTACGTCGGCCAGCGCCCGCCCGGCCCAGTCGGGGGGTGTCCGCAACGGGGTCACGCCGGGACCTCCGCACGCGGGCCGCGCCGCCGCTCCCGTACGGCCCAGGTCGTCGCGACGGCGGCGGCCACGGCGAACTCGGCGGCGACCAGCAGCCAGCCCGGCCCGTACCGGCCCGCCTGCGCCAGCAGTCCGAACAGCGGCGGCCCGACCGCGAACCCGGCGAAGAAGCCCGCGGCGACGAGCGCGGAGTCCTGACCGGCCCGACCCGGGGCGGCCCGCTGCATCACGAGCACCATCGAGACGGCATTGCCGGAGACGGCGAACACCCCCACGGCGACGGCCGCGACCCAGACCAGCGGCGGCACGTACAGCGCGGCGGCCAGCAGGCAGGCGGCCGGCACGGCGCCCGCCGCCAGCCCGCCGGGCAGCCACTCGGCGCGCCCCGGCCGGGCCGCCTTCGACCAGCCCACCCGGCCGCCGATGCCCGCGACGCCGAGGACCGCCACCAGGGCGGCGGCCGCCGTCGGACCCATGCCGAGCCGCTGGGCCCCGAAGAGGGCCACGTACGTGTTGACGGAGGCGATGCCGCAGCCCAGGAAGAGCGAGAAGACGGCCAGCCAGGCGATGGCGCCGCGCGGGACGAGCGGGGCGCGGGGCGGCGCCTTGGCCGGCGCCGGGTCGGCCGGCAGGGCGCGATGCGCCCAGAGCGCGGCCAGCGCGGCCGCGGCGGCGGCCGTCCACACGGCCCCGCGCCAGCCGATGCCGCCGGCCAGCGCCGCCAGCGGCAACCCGGCGGCGAACGCCCCGAGTTGGACGCCGGACTGCTTCATCCCGGTCACCGACCCGCGGCGGGCGGGCGGCACGGCGGCCAGGATCGCCTTGTTGGTCGCGGGATTGGCGAGCGCCTGCGGCAGTCCGCCCAGCGCCACCGCGGCGAGGAGGAAGCCCGGGCCGGGCGCGGCGCCGATCAGCGCGAGCGCGGCCGCGGACACCAGCAGCAGCACGACGAGGGAGCGGCGCGGGCCCGTCCGGTCCACCATGCGCCCGCCGACCGGCGAGAGCACGGCCGCGGTGCCGAAGCCGATGGTGGTCGTCAGGCCGAGGACGGTCGGCGAGACTCCCAGCTCGTCCACCAGGCGCGGGCCGAACGCGCCGAGCAGGAAGAGCTGGAGCATCGAGAAGGCCATGGCACCGGTGAGCAGCGCCGTCAGTCTGCCCTCCGCCGCCGTCCCCGCGGTCTTCGGCGACGCCGTCCGCTCCCCCACCACCGACTCCCCTTCCGTGGCCGCCATTTCGGTCCAGGGCAGGAGTCGTGGCGATGAACCACTGGGTTCCCAGGCCCTGTTGTGGCGTGCGACACATATGGTTTTGTCCGGTCGTGCCAATTCCCGGCGCCCCTCTGTGGCCGTCATGAGAGGGGTGCGACGATGAGCCCGCCATGACTCCCGGTCGATGTTGCCGCGCTCTCAGGGCCGCGTTGTTCGCGGCCGTCTGCGTGCTGCTCGCATCCCTCGGCCACGTCCTCATGTCGGGGAAGACCGTCCCCTGGTGGGCGATGGGAGTGGCCGCGGTCGCCACCGGAGCGGTCGCCTGGTCCCTCGCCGATCGCGAACGCGGCCTCCTGGCCGTCACCTCCGCGACCGTCGCCGTCCAGGCCGCCCTGCACACCGGGTTCTCACTGGCCCAGGCTGCGGCCCACCCGTCGGCGGACCGGCCGCCGCCCGGTACGGCCGGTCACGCCCACCACGCCGCGCACGCGATGGCCGGCGGCGGCATGACCATGCCGATGGGGATGCCGGCCGGGCATGCCGACGGATCCACGTCAACGACCGGCATGCTCGCCGCGCACCTGCTCGCCGCCCTGCTCTGCGGGCTCTGGCTCGCCCACGGGGAGCGGGGCGCCTTCCGCGTGCTGCGCGCCCTGGCCGGCCTGCTGCTCGTACCGCTGCGGTGGACCCTGCGGATTCCCGCACCCGCCGACCGCCCGCGCCCGCGCGTACGCGCGGGCCGCCGGGCCCGGGCGCTGCGCGGGCGCCTGCTCGTCCACGCCATCACCTCAAGGGGCCCGCCCCCCGGGACCGCTGTCATCTGACAGCCGGCTCACCGAGGCGCGCCGCCGCACCGCCGCGCGCCTCGGTCATCGGCCCTGCCGTCCGGCAGGCCGTACCGCTCACCGGCCCGCCCCGCAGTGCGCACGCGGCGCCGGACCCGGATCCCGGATTCCCGTTAGGACATCAGGCGATGACCCCTGCCCTGCTTCCCCGTCCGACCGCCGCACGGACGGCACCCGCACGCCAGACCGGCGGCCCGGACGAGTCGACGACCCTGCTGGCGCTCGCCGCCAGGGACGGCGACCCCGACGCGGTGGACCGCTTCGTGCGCGCCCTGCACCGCGACGTCCGGCGCTACGTGGCCTACCTCAGCGCCGATCCGCAGTCGGCGGACGACCTGACCCAGGAGACCTTCCTGCGCGCCCTGGGCAGCCTGCACCGCTTCGAGGGGCGCTCGTCCGCCCGTACGTGGCTGCTCTCGATCGCCCGGCGCACCGTCATCGACAGCCTCCGCCACAAGGCGGCCCGGCCCAGGATCTCGGACCGGGACGACTGGCAGACCGCCGCCGAACGGGCGCAGCCGCGCGACCTGCCCGGCTTCGAGGAGGGGATCGCCCTCACGGAGCTGCTGGGGACGATCCCCGCCGAGCGGCGCGAGGTCTTCGTCCTGACCCAGGTCCTGGGGCTCCCGTACGCCGAGGCCGCGACTGCGCTCGGCTGCCCGATCGGCACGGTCCGCTCGCGGGTGGCCCGCGCCCGTACCTCGCTCATGGAGCTGCTCACGGACGCCGACGCCGTTGCCGACACCGGTGCCGGAGGTGATGTTCCCGTCCTCGCGGCTGCGGCCGCGGCCTGACCCGCGGCCGGCCGGGGGCGGGACCGCGCGGGTCCCGCCCCCGTTGCTAACCGCCGCCCTTGAGCCGGCGGACGACCTCGTCGGACACGCGCTTTTGGAGCTCGGCGAGCTGCTCCGGGGTGTACGCGGAGAGATCGCCGGGGTCCTTGGCGCCGCCCGGGCTCTGGCCCGACTGCTGCTGTTTCTGCTTCTCCTGTTCCCGGCGCCGGAGTTCCTGTTCCTCCGGCGATCCGGGCGCCGCGTACGCACACTTGATGAGGGCCCCGTCGGCGGCCTTCAGGCAGGTCGCCTCGCGCCCGCCCACCTGGCCCCGGCCCTCCACGCGGTAGCGGATGTTCTGCGCGCTGCCGACGGTGGCGGTCCACGTGCTGCCGCCCGTCGGCACCACCTCGAACACCTGGTCGTCGTTGTAGCAGCAGACGTCCCGGTACTCGGCCTTGATCAGCGCGACGAGCGCCTGCGGTGAGGACCAGGTGGGATCGAGCCGGTGGACGGTCATCGGGGCGAGCCCGCGGCCCTGGTGGCTGGTCGGTACGGTCGAGACGGCCACCACCGAACTGGCCTCCCCCTGGGGGGTGAGGGGGGTGACGTACGCACTGTGCCCGCTCGTGTCGCGGTACTTGAGGGTGAACTCCGACTCGTTGCCCGCGTTCGCCCCGTCCTCGGACGCGTCCCAGCCGCTGCGCTCGAACCACCAGTCGCTGAAGCTGCCGACGGCGGCGGTCCCCTCCCGCTGCCGGGCCGCGAGACTGAGCGGATAGGAGGGGCCGGGCACCTTCGCCGTGTCGGTGGTGATGGTGAGCTTCCCGGTCCGCCCGTCGTAGAGCGCGACTCCGGCGGGCCGTTCGGTCACCACCAGGAGCCCGGTCTGGCGTTTGAGGGGGACGACCACGGTCGGGGTGTCGCCCTTGCAGGTCACGTACGCGTCGTCGGAGTCGAAGCGCACCCAGCGCTGCAGGGCCGAGATCTTCCGGCCGAGGTTGTGGCCGAACCAGCCGCCGATCCGCGCGTCGGCCTTGTCGATGTCGAACGAACAGCGCTGCTGGGAGCGGCTGTTGCCGCCGAGCGGGACGTCCTGCTCGAGGCCGACCTCGTACCCGGAGAGCCAGCCGCGCCGCTCGACGAGGGTCGCGAACCGGTCCGAGTCGGGCAGGTAGGTGATGTCGGAGATCTCGCCGGTGACGTCGCCCAGGTGCGGCGCCGCCTGCGCCTTCCCGACCACGTAGGGCGCGCGGGCCGCCAGTTCGGGCACCGGCGCGCTCACGATCTGCACGTTCTGCATGTACTCCCGGTCCTGGAGGTACGACCCGTACACCAGCCACCAGATCCCGAGGCCCAGCCCGAGGACGGCGCCCAGCCATCCGAGGACCACCCCCGCGCTCCCGCCGCCCGCGCCGCCGCCGCGACGGCGCCGGACGAGCCGCACCGCCAGCCCCACCAGCAGGAGGAACGCGATGAGCAGCAGCGGCGCGGCCAGCCAGGACAGGAGCTTGCGGCCCTCCCAGACGATGATCGTGGTGGCGTACGAGGCCCACCAGAAGAACAGCCCTGCCAGAAGGACGGGTATGCCCACCCACCATGCCCGCGAGGCCTGTGATGCCCGCGCTGTCTGCCCCATGTGACCGCCCCCCGACGTCGGTCCGCCCCATTCTGTACCGGTCGCCGGGAGTTGTCAGCACCTCAAGGGCTTCGGGTCACCGGGGCGGCCGTGGAGGGCGCGGTGGCCGTGGGGGCCGTGGCCGTGGGGGCCGGGCATCCGGGGAGCGGCGGGCGGTCCTTCGTGCGCACCGCCGGCAGCCAGGCGACGGCACTCGTCTCCGCTCCCGGGTCCGCACTCGGCAGGCGGACCCGGAACCAGTGCGTGGACCGTGTGTCCGACTCGTCGATGACCACCTCCCCGCGCAGCAGTTGGCAGTCGGCGTCGAGGACGTCGTCGTGCCAGACCCGGGTCGGCACGACGTTCCCGGCGGTGTACGGCCGCATCGGGTCGATCGCCAGGCCCAGACTGCACCGCGGATCCCGGTCCGTGCGCTCCCGGCAGGCCTTCTCGGCGTTGAACACCCGCACGTGCAGGGGTGGTTCGGTGCTTGCGGCCTGCCAGCCGGGGCCTCCCTCGCGCCCGGCGTGACCGGCGTACGACCAGATCGCGCAGCCGACCGCCCCGCACGCGGCGAGGGCGAGGAGGGCGATCCGCGCCGCCCGCCGGATCCGGCCCGTCCGGCTCCGGGGGACGGCCGGGCCCGCCTGCCGGGCCGTGATCCGCTCCAGCAGGCTCTCGGCGGTGTGCGGGGCGCGCGCGGCATGCGTCGGGGCGAGGCAGTCGGCGGCGAGCGCACGCCAGAACTCCGGTACCCCGTGGGCCATGCGCAGGGGCGCGCGCCCCGCCGCGTACTCCTGCACGGCGGCGCCCCGCGCCACCGGCGTGGCCCCGGAGAACAGCGGGGCGCCCGAGGCGAACACCTCGTGGATCACGATGCCCAGGGCCCAGATGTCGGCGCTCGGGCGGATCTCCACGCCCAGCTCCCCCAGCGGGGCGCGCCAGCGCTCGGGCGGGAGGTAGTCCAGGGTGCCCATCGGCGGCCCGTGCCCGTGCGTACCGGTGGTCAGCTCGGCGGCGAGCCCGAAGTCCGAGAGCTTGACGCGACCGTCCGCGCCGATGAGGACGTTCTCGGGTTTGAGGTCGGCGTGCACCCAGCCGGAGCCGTGCAGATGGGCCAGTCCTTCGCAGATCCCGGCGATCAGCCGGGCGCCCTCGGCCTCGGTGATCCCCGCGTCGAGCAGGTCGCGCAGGCTTCCCTCGGCCCGCTCCATGACCAGGACGATCGCTCCGTCCAGCGCCGGGTGGTCGGGGGCGCTGAGGACGGTGCTGTCCAGCAGCCGGACGAGCCTCGGGTGCCCTGCCCGTACCCCGATCTCGACCTCGCGCCGGGCCGCCTCGGCCACGCCGCGGGCCTGGCGCGGTGCGAGTCCGGCGGTCGGCATGATCTTGAGGGCGACCTCGCGGAGCTCCGCAGCCGGCCCCGGTCCGCGGGCCCCGGCCCGCCGTCCCGCGTACACCGTGGCCCAGCCCCCGGCCCCGATGGGCTCGGTGACCACCCAGTCGCCCACCCGGTGCCCCGCGGGCAGCAGTTCCGTACCGCCGCTGTCCCACGAGGTGCCCGGACCGCCCGGGGCACCCGGACCCTCCATCCGCATCACGTCGCCTACCGCCCCCGCGCGCCCGCTTCGGTCCTGGTGGGGAGCAGCGCGAGGTGCTCCTCCCGTACGATGCCGAACTTCAGGGCGAGCCCGACGACCGCGTCCCGCTTGCCGTTGCGGCGGTCCGCGGTACCGCTCCCGCCCGCCGCGCCGGCTTCGGGCGCGCCGGCCGCGGCGCCGATCCGCAGTTTCTCGTCGGCGAGGTAGTCGATGTGGGAGCTGACCGCGCGCGCCGTCAGCCTGCCGCCGGTGGCGTGGCCGCGCAGCCGCTCGACGACCTGCGGGGTGGTGGGCACCGCGACCGGCGACCGGTCGCGCAGCCAGGGTTCGCAGAGGGCGACGAGCACGAGGAAGTACGTGGCCGTCTCGTCCAGGGAGTACGCCGTGACGGTGCGGCTCGCCCAGGAACCGCCCGCGCCGGGCGGGTCCAGGTACACGTGGTCGGGCGCGAACACCTGGAAGGAGACGGTGGTGCCGCGGCGCGTGGGCAGCACCACGCGGGAGAATTCGAACGGGATCGGAGCGCCGGCCCGGCGCGGCGAGACCCGCAGGTACTCGCCGGCCCCTTCCGGGTTCTCCACGAGATAGGTCTGCGTGGTGCTGTGGTTGGTCAGCTGCCAGTGGTCGTCGGTGACCCGGATCTCCCCGGCCAGCCGGGAGATCGCCTCGTCGGCGAGCCGCAGTTCGACCGGGGTCGTCGACGAGCCGCGCCCGAACCGCGCGACCTCCCCCGGCCCGAGCCGCAACGTCACCGCACCGCCGCCCGGATCCCCGTCGGCGGCGCCGCCGCTCCCCTGCGGCAGATGGACGACTATGCCGCTCACCACTCCCCCTGTACGACGTGCCGACAAGACGTCGTACAGGGAACGTTACCGGCTGGGAGCCCCGCCGCAGGGTGGCTCACCGGCCAATTCCGGGGGCCCGCGAGCAGGGCCTCAGTACCCGGGCGAGCCCGCCGGGAGCGGCGCGACCAGGCGTTCCCCGAAGGCGTTCCACGGTCCCCAGCCGCCGCTGGGCCGCTCTTGGACGCGGGCGCGGATCCGGCCATCGGCGGTGACGGCGAAGACGTGGATCCGGCCGGTGGAGTCGGCGGCGGCCGTGGGAGCGGCGGCGAGCGGGGTTCCGGACTCGCCGAACTCCTCCGCCTGAGCCCAGCTCCCGCCGGTGTCGGCGTACCAGCGGTGGCCGAGCGGGGCTCCGCCGGGCGACAGGGCGAAGGCCTCCAGCCGGCCGTCGGCGCCGGGGACGAGCAGCGGGGCCGCGGCCGACCAGCCGAACAGGTGCTGCCAGTCGCCCCAGCCGCCGCCGGGTACGGTCTGGCGCCGGTGGAACGCGGCCAGGCCGGTGGGGGCGATGGCGGCGACGGTGAGCCTGCCCGCGCCGTCCCGGGCCGCGCGCGGCGCGCCGCCGGCCGCCGTGCCGAACTCCTGCCATGCCGGGGCCCAGGCTCCGCCCGGGGCCTCCTGCCACCGGTGGTGGATCGCGGCGCCGCCCGGCGCGAGGGCGAACACCTCCAGCCGGCCGTCGGCGTTGGCGGCGACGGCCGGGGGTGCGCCGACCGGTCCGCCGAACTGCCCGTCCCACGCGTCCCAGGCCGGCGAGCCGGGCGACCTCTGCCGCCGTCGCGCGAGGGAGCTGCCGCCCGGGGCCGGCGCGAAGACCTCCAGCCGTCCGTCGCCGCCGCGGGCGACGGCGGGGGCGGCTCCCGCCGGACCGCCGAACTCCTCCCAGTCGTACCAGCCGCCGTCGGGCCGCTGCACCCGGTGGTGCAGGTTGACTCCGCCCGGGGCGAGGGAGAACACCTCCAGCCGTCCGTCGGCGTTGCGCCCGAGGGTGGGGACGGCCCCGGCCGGTCCGCCGAAGCCCTCCCACGGCGACCACGCGTCGGACTGCGGGTCGAGCTGGACGCGCCGCAGCATGGTGCGGTCGCCGGCGTCGAGCGCGAACACGGTCAGCCGGCCGGCCGCGTCGAGTCCGGCGACCGGGTTGTCCATGCTCTGCCAGGGCGGCGGTGCGTCGTCCCGCCACAGCAGGGGCGCCACGTACAGGCCCCGGCCGAACCAGCCCGCGGCGCTCGCGTACCACTCCTGCCCGTCGCAGACCACCTCGACGGCGTGGCCGGGGACATGGCCCGCGTAGCCGTCCTGGCCGAAGCGGAACGGGTCCCTGGACGCGAACACGTCGGTGCCCTCGTAGCCGCCGCGCGGTCCGATGAAGAGGTGGTACCAGCCGTCCCGTTCGACCACGCACGGCGATTCGGTGACCGATGGCGTCGCGTCGGTGCCGGCGTCGGTGAAGGCGGTCTGCGGCGCGCTCCAGTGCACCAGGTCGGCGGAGCGCCGTACGGCCACGATGTGCCGGCCGTGCGGCGCGGACAGCTCGGTGTAGTACATCACCCACTCGTCGGCGATCCGCAGCACCATCGGATCGCGGGCGGCGATCCCCCGGAAGAGGGGGCCGGTCGGGAGACGGGTCCAGGTGAACAGATCGGTGGACGTCGCGAGGTTGATCGCGGCGCCGCCGCTGCCGCCGGCGGCGTAGAACATCCAGAACGTCCCGCCCGCCTCGACGACGTACGGGGCCCACAGGTGCTCCTCGCCGAAGTAGGACCGGTCGACGGTCAGCGCGTCGGCGTGCGCGGTCCACGGCCCGTACGGATCCGGGGCGCAGGCGTGGGCGAACGCGACCTCGGCCGCGCTGTCCGGGGACTCACCCGGCCGTGCGCTGTCGCCGACGATGGCGAACAGGTGCCACCGCCCGTCCGCCTTGATCAGCGCGTGGTCGTTGAGGTAGCGCTGCCGGCCGGGGACGGACGGATCGTGGACGTGGGTGAAGGGCCCGGCGCCGATCCACCGGTGCGGCGGGTCGTCCGCGGCGGTGGCGGCGCCGGCCTGGGCGGGCAGCGCGAGCACGCCCGCCGCGGCCGCGGCCGCGGCGCCCCGCAACAGGTGCCGCCTGCTGATCGGTTGCACGGACTCCACCTCTCGCCCTGTCAACTGATGCCGGGCCCGGCCGAGTTGCCGACCCACGTCCATTCGGACCAGGTGGAGAATCCGGTCTGCCATTTGTGGAACACGCCCGCGCCGCTCGTGCCGAAGACCTCGATGCGCCCGTCGGCATTGGCGGCCGCGGTGATCTCGGTCCCGCCGCCGCCGAACTCGGCCCACTGGCCGTACGGGGCGTTGACCGCGGTCTGCCAGGCCTGCTGGGCCACGCTGTGGTTGACGGCGAAGACCTCGACCCGGCCGTCGGGCGCGCGTTCGCTGGTGAGCTGCGAGTCGGCCGGTCCCCCGGCGGGCTCCCACGGCGACCAACCGGTGGCATTCGTCTGGTACTTGTGGAAGACGCCGGCGGGGCCGGAGGCGAGGACCTCCAGGCGGCCGTCCTGGTTGTGGTCAACGGTCAGGTCGCGGCCGCCGCCGCCGAACTCCTCCCAGGCCGACCAGCCGCCGTTGACGGCCGTCTGGTACAGGTGCCGGAAGGTGTCCCCGTTCAGGGCGAAGACCTCCAGGCGCCCGTCGAGGGACTTCTCCATCTCGATCCGGCTGTCGGCCGGACCGCCGCCGGCGGACTCCCACCCGGACCAGCCGCCGCTCGGCGCGGTCTGGTACCGGTGGAACACCCCGACCGGACCGGAGGCGAACACCTCCAGGCGCCCGTCGCCGTTCGCGCCGACCGCGATGTCCTTGCCTCCCCCGCCGAAGGACTCCCAGCCGGACCAGCCGCCCGAGGGCTGGAGCTGGTAGCGGTGGGAGAAGGTGTTGCCGTTGATGGCGAACAGCTCCAGCCGCCCGTCGGCGTTGGGGCCGATCGCCAGCTCCGCACCGCCCGGGCCGCCGAGGGCCTCCCAGTCGGACCACGCGCCGTTCACCGTGTTCTGCCAGGCGTGGTGGATGCCGTCGGCCCCGGCCGCGAAGACCTCCAGCCGGCCGTCGGCCGACCGGGCCGACACCACCCGGCCCGACTCCGCCGGATAGGTCAGCGGGCCCGGTCCGGGTTCGTGGTGGCCGAGCCGGTCGACCGCGGCCCGGGCCTCGTCCATGTGCCGCCAGTGCACCCCCGCGTTGTACGTGGACCAGGGCTGCCAGTTCGTACCCCCGGCGGAGATCTTGAAGGCGGCGTTCGCGTTGCACTGGGCATCGTAGGCGCAGGCGTCATCGACCTCGGGGTGCCAGTAGTCGTTGATCTGCCACAGACCGCGGTCCCTGGAGGGGGGCGTGTTGTTCTGGACGTTGGTCGCCGACGGGTTGCAGCTGGACTCCGCGAGGGCGACGGCGACGGCGGTCACCAGGCCGTCGCCCCGGAAGCCCGCGTTGTAGCCGGTCTGCGCGCACACGTCGCTCGACGCGGCGGCCGCGGGCGAGGCCCCGGCGACCGGGCCCGCCGCGCCGAGCAGCACGGCCAGCGCCGGTGCGGCCAGGCGGCGGGCGGCGCGGCGGGTTGCGCGGCGGCGCGGTGACGGCGTCGTTCCGGTCGGTAAGGAGCGCCGGGTTCTGGACAACTGCTTCCCCCTTCGGGCGTGCCGGGCACAAGACGGTGGGGCCGGGTCAGTTGACGGCGGGACCGGCGGTGTTGGTCACCCACGCCCACGCGGACCAGGTGGAGAATCCGGTCTGCCATTTGTGGAACACGCCCGCGCCGCTCGTGCCGAAGACCTCGATGCGCCCGTCGGCATTGGCGGCCGCGGTGATCTCGGTCCCGCCGCCGCCGAACTCGGCCCACTGGCTGTACGGGGCGTTGAGGCCCGTCTGCCAGGTCTGCATGGCCACGGTGTCGTTGATGGCGAAGACCTCGACCCGGCCGTCGGCGGTGCGTTGGCTGGTCAGCTGCGAGTCGGCGGGCCCTGCGGAGGGCTCCCACCCCGACCAACCGGTGGGACCGGTCTGGTACTTGTGGAAGACGCCCGCCGGGCCGGAGGCGAAGACCTCCAGCCGTCCGTCGGCGTTGTGGTCGACGGTGAGATCACGACCGCCGCCGCCGAACTCCTCCCAGGAGGACCAGCCGCCGTTGACGGCGGTCTGGTACTGGTGCCGGAAGGTGTCCCCGTTGATCGCGAACACCTCCAGCCGGCCGTCCGGGGACTTCTCCATCTCGATCCGGCCCTGCGCCGGCCCGCCGCCGGTCGGCTCCCACTCGGACCAGCCGCCGCCGGCCGCCGTCTGGTACCGGTGGAAGATCCCGACCGGACCGGACGCGAACACCTCGATCCGCCCGTCGGCGTTCGTACCGGCGGCGATGTCACGGCCGCCACCGCCGAACGCCTCCCAGCCCGACCACCCGGCGGAGGGCGCGGTCTGGTAGCGGTGCTGGAAGGTGTTGCCGTTGATGGCGAGCAGTTCGAGCCGGCCGTCCGCGTTGGGAGCGATGGCCAGTTCGGCGTTGCCGGGGCCGCCCAGGGCTTCCCAGGCGGACCAGTCGCCGTTGGCGGCGGTCTGCCAGGCGTGGTGCACGCCGTCGGCGGCCGCCGCGAACACCTCCAGCCGGCCGTCGGCCGACCGCGCCGACACCACCCGGCCCGACTCCACCGGATGCACCACCGGCGCGGGTCCGGGGCCGGGGCCCTGGCCCGGGGTGCAGGGCATGGCCACCCCGCGTTCCGCGAGGTACGGAATGGGGTCGGTGCGGACGCTCGCGTTCGGGTCGCCCCAGATCCGCAGGTGGAGGTGGGGGCCGCTGGACTGGCCCTCGCTGCCCATGAGCGCGATCCGCTGCCCGGCCGTGACGTGGTCGCCGACGGCGACGTCCCGCTGCCGCATGTGCCCGTACTCGGAAATCGTCCCGTCGGGGTGCAGGATGCGGATCCACTGGCCGTAGTCGGACACGTACCCCGAGACGATCACCTCCCCGTCGCCCACGGCGTGGATGGGGGTGTCGTAGTCGTTCGCGATGTCTATGCCGTTGTGCTCTTGGCTGTAGACCTGGGATATCCAACCGGACGTCGGGCACGAGGCGGCGAAGCCGGCGGGCCGGGCGGCCGCCGTGGACGGGGCCACGAGCGAGGGCAGTACGGCGGCTGCCGCCGCCAGGACCAGCCCCCACGCGCGTCGCGAAACACCGGGAATCACGTGACGTTCCTCCCCCTGGGTCGTCGAGCCGGGACGTACGGGAACGTAGCAACGGCCCGGGACCGGGGGATCCGGAACATTCCGGAATGACACGCGGGCGCGGCTCGGGTAGGGCCCGAGGCCCCCGGGCCCGCACCCGGCCGGTGGTCGGGGTGTCAGCGCGTCAGGTTGTCGGAACGTCAGGCCGTCAGCGCGTCAGGCTGTCGACCTCGGCCGCGTAGAGCCGCGCGGGGTCCAGGCCCATGCCCGTGAAATGGCCCGCCAGTTCGAGGGAGAGCACGCCGTGCAGGCGGCTCCAGAAGGCCAGTGCCAGGCGCAGGGCGGACGGCGGGGCGTCGGGGTGGCCGCCGGCCCACTCCCGGTGGCCGGCCAGGTGCTGCTCGAAGTCCCCGTCCCCCTCCCCCGGTTCGGCGGCCACGCAGGCGTCGAGCAGGACGGACATCATCTCGGCGGTGATCGCGGTGGTGTCCTGCGGCGCGTGGTAGCCCGGCACCGGGGTGCCGTAGACGAGGAAGTAGCGGTGCGGGTCCTCCAGGGCCCAGCGGCGCAGCACCTGCGCCAGTGCGGCGAGGCCGGGCCGGTCCGCTCCCCCGTCGCCGGCGGCGGCGAAGGCGTCGGCGAGGCTGCGGTACGCGTCCCGGACGAGCTCGGTGATCAGCTCGTCGCGGTTGGCGAAGTACCGGTACAGCGCCGGTCCGCTCATGCCCATCTGCTTGGCGATCGCGTTGAGGGACAGCGCGGAGGCGCCGGAGCCGGCGATCTGCTGCCAGGCCTTCTCCTTGACCTCCTCGCGGACCTGCTGCCGGTACCGCTCGCGAGGGGTCTCCGTACGTCCGGTCGTGCCCATGCCCGCCACCTCTCATCGCCCGTACTCAAGTAGTTAGAAGCTATCACTATCGGCAATCCCCATCACGAACGGATGGACCGCACGCTTGACATCGTCGATACACCAGCTCATTCTAGTTATAGCTTCTAACGAACACGAGAAGCCGAAACAGCAAACCCCTTCTGGAGGCCGTGGTGAACACCGTCGAGCGCGTGGAGATCGTCCTGCCGGGCAAGGTCGAGCCCGAGGGCCTGGAGCTGCACCGGGGCCCGGTGCCGGCGCCCGCGGCCGGGCAGGTGGTCATCGCGATGGAGGCGACGGGAGTCTCCTTCGCCGAGCAGCAGATGCGCCGCGGCCGGTACTACGACCAGCCCCCGTTCCCCTTCGTCCCCGGATACGACCTGGTCGGGACGGTGCAGGCGGTGGGTGAAGGCGTCGGCTCGGAGCTCCTCGGGCGGCGGGTGGCGGCCCTGACGAAGACCGGAGGGTGGGCGAGCCACGTCGCGCTCGACGCCGCCGACGTGGTCGAGGTGCCCGACGGAGTCGGCGCGGTGGACGCCGAGACGGCGGTCGTGAACGGCATCACCGCCTGGCAGATGCTCCACCGCAAGGCCCGCGTGCGCGCCGGCCAGACCGTACTGGTCCACGGCGCCAACGGCGGCGTCGGCTCGGTCCTCGTCCAGCTGGCGCTCGCCGCGGGGGCCGAGGTGATCGGCACCGCCTCCACCCGCCACCACGACGGACTGCGCGCACTCGGGGTGACGCCCCTCGACTACCGCTCCGGCAACGTCTCCGCACGGGTACGGTCGCTCGCCCCCCACGGGGTGGACGCGGTCTTCGACCACGTCGGCGGCGAGGGCATCGTCGATTCCTGGCGGCTGCTGGCTACCGGCGGCACCCTCGTCTCGTACGGCACCGCCGCCACCCGCGACGACCAGGGCTCCGGCTCGCTGCCGGTGCTGAAGCTGCTGGGCAGGGTGTGGCTGTGGAACGCGCTGCCCAACGGCCGCCGCGCGTACTTCTACAACGTGTGGGCCGGCCGCGCCTACGCCAAGAACCGCTTCCGGGCGCGGCTGCGCTCCGACCTGACCCAGGTGTTCACCGCCCTGCGGCGCGGCGAGATCACGGCCAAGGTGGCCGCGGAGATCCCGCTGGCCCGGGCCGCGGAGGCGATGCGCCTGGCGGAGTCGGGCACGGTCTCCGGAAAGGTGGTCCTGGTCCCGTGACCCGGCCCCCGAGCCCCCGCCCCCGCGGCCCGTTTCGGGCACGGGGACGGGGGCGGCGGCGTTCACCCGGGGGTCGTCACGTCGGCCGCGGCCAGCCGCTCCAGCAGCTCGACGGCCCTCTCCACCTCCGCCAGCCGGTCCGGGGGGACCAGCCGGTCGATGGCGCGCGCGAGGTAGGCCGCGCGACCCCACAGCAGCTTGTCGATCAGCTTGGTGGCGGCGGGATCCGCGCTCATCAGCTTCCGGCGGCCGTCGTGCGGATCGGGCTCGCCGTGCACCAGCCCGGCGGCCCTCAGGACCGCCAGGCTCTGCGCGATGGACTGCGGGCTGACGCGCTCCAGCGAAGCGAGCCGGGCCGCGGTGACCGGGCCCTCCCGTACGACGCTCGCCAGGACGGCGAGCTGCGTGACGGTCAGGCCGCTCGCGTCGTGCCCCGATTCGGCCCGCAGCCGGGCGCGCAGCCGCTTGACCGCATCGTTGAGCCGCTGTGCGGCCACGGCGGAGGAGGACGCCTGCGGCCCGGGATGCGTGGTCATGGCTCCACCGTCGAACTCCGCAAGCAACCTTGCCAAGTTGCTTGTGCAGTTTCAACGGCCGAAGGCACCGAAGGCTCTGCTTCCGATCTCACCTGACCGGCGCCGCCCTCCTGCGTCCGGCGCGGTGCGCCCGCAGCTGCTGGATGGGCACCGTCGACGGCTGCACGGTCGTCGGGTACATCACGGCGGCCTGACGGGCCACGTACACACGGGCGATGAGCTCGTCGCGGTCCGTCTCCGGCACCTCCATGCCGAACAGGTCCCGCAGCAGGCCCGGGATCTCTTCCGGGGCGTACGTCTGCGCGGTGGCCGTGCCGTCGGGCAGGGTCCGGGTGAGGACGCTGCCGTCGAGGAAGACGTGTTCGTGCTCGCGCATCTGCTGGACGAGCAGCCGGCCCGCGAAGGGCGAACGCGGATGCGTGGACAGGAAGTGGTTGGCCACCATCCAGTCCTGCGGATAGCGCTGGTCGAGGGTGAAGGCGTGCAGGTCGTACCAGCCGTCGGCGCCCCGCGTCCGCATCGCGTACAGCCGGTCGCCCGTCTCGGTGGTCGAACCCTCCAGCCGGAAGCCCCAGCCGCTGAAGGAGGTCTCGGCGTCCTCCGCCAGCTCGATGGGCTCGATGGGGTTGCGGCCGAAGCCCGGGTCGCACACCCACACCTTGCCGGTCTCGGGGGTCTCGGCCGTCTCCACGCGCAGCATGGCGTGCGTGGCCGCACGGACCACCCCCTCGGAGCCGATGCGGACCCGCGAGGCGAGTCCCGTCACTCCGAAGCCGACGCGTTCGAGCACCGCCGCGAGCAGCACGGTGTGCTCGTAGCAGTAGCCGCCGCGACGTCCGTGGACCAACTTGTCCTGGATGTCCTGCAGTTCGAGGGAGATCGGTCGGCCGAGCACGATCTCGACGGTCTCGAAGGGGATCGAGGTGATGTGCGCACGCGTCAGCGCACGCAGAACGTCGAGGGTGGGCACGAGCTCGCCGTCATAGCCGGTACGCCGGAGGTAGGCATCCAGGTCTAGGCTGCCGCCCTGCCAGGCCGTGGCATCGTCGTTCGTCGTCATGCAGACATGGTGCATAGAAAACCGGTCATGGCCGGAGGGCCCGGGGAAGAGAACGTCACGTCCCCGGGAAACCTCGCGGCCGGATCAGGGCCAGGTGCGGGAGCAGAGCACCAGCCGGTAGCCGTCCGGGTCGGCGACGGTGACTCCGTACTCGTCCCAGTAGGGGTTGTGCGAGGCGACGCGCGTGCCGCCGTGCTCGACGAGCCTGCGGACGAGCTCCTCGTCGGGCGCCGCGCCCAGGTAGACGACGAAGAGGTCGTCCACGGTGGGGGCGGGCGGGATCGGGTTCTCGGGGTCGTGGGTGAGCTCGAAGTGCCAACCGCCCGCGGCCGGGCCGACCATGAGCAGGTCGTGGCCACCGGGCACGCGCTCGGTACTGCGCCACTGCACTTCCAGGCCGAGCCCGTCGACGTAGAACCGCTCGGCGGCCTTCAGGTCGAGGGAGGGGCGGGCGACACGGACATGGGTACGTGAATCGATCATGGGCAGAGGGTACGGGCGCACCCGTGCCCGGGCCAGAGGGCCCGGGCAGGGTGTGGCAGGTCGGTCCAGGGTCGGGGCCGGGTCAGTCCAGGGTCATGGAGACGTGGTGGGCATCGATGCGGAAGCCGTTGCGCAGGTAGGTCCGGTGGGCGGCGTGCCGCTGGTGGCCCGTGTCCAGGTGGAACTCCTCGCACCCCTCGTCCTTCGCGATGGACTTCAGGGCGGTGAGCATCCGGCTGCCCAGGCCGCGGCCGCGGACGGCCTCGTCGGCGACGAGGTCGTCCAGGTAGAGGATGCGGCCCGAGATCATCGTGTGCATGACGCGGAAGCCCGCGGCGACGCACACCTCGCCGTCCTCCTCCAGGTAGACGATCCGGTAGCCCTCCGCGGACTGCGTCCGCCAGCGCTCGGCGAAGCCGTCCTCGTCCAGGTGCGGGCGCAGCTGCGAGAAGACCGGCCAGCAGCGGCGTACGGCGCTCTCGTCCTCGGCAAAGATCACATCCATGTCCGAAGGGTCGCACGCCGCGGCGAACCGCCCGCCCGTGCGGGCGCGATCCGCCCTCTTTGCCGTCAGGTCCCGTGCCCGGGCCGGGAATCAGACCGGGTGGCCGGCCTCGATCTCCTTGACGTCGTCGTACCGCAGCAGAGCCGGCGCGGGTGAGGCCGGTGGGGAGGTCTCGGTGGGGGCCAGGACGAAGCCCACGTGGTCGCCGCCGTCGACCCGTGCCTCGATCCGGCCGACGAACCAGGCGCGGGCGCCGGTCAGCAGTGGAGTGCCGTCGGCGCCGGGCCGCCAGTCGATCCCCGCGAACTTGTCCACCTCGTCGCCCGTCTCTCCGCCGAACAGCTCGGCCAGCGACCGCTCGCCGCGGTCCAGTACGTGCACCGCCAGGTGCGAGGCGCCGCGGGCCACGCGGAAGGTGTGGTTGAGCCTGGAGAGCCAGACCACGAACCGCGGCGGCCGGATCGAGCACTGGGAGGCGAAGCCGACGAGGCAGCCGGACCGCTCGCCGGCGGCCGCCACCGTGACCACGTACACCGGGCCGTCCAGGACGTCGGCGAACGCGTCGAGCTCCGTCTCGGCCACCGCCGCTCCCTTGATCTGCGGATCTGCGCTTCTGCGCACCTGTCCTGCCGAGCAGGCGCCTACCCCGGCCACCGCCGCCCAACCCCGCCGACGCGGGCCGGGCCGACCCCGGCGGGAATCGCCGTCCGGCACGGGTTCAGGGGGCGGGGTCCTCTCGGACCGCGGCGAGGGAGAACGCGTGGCCGGCCGGGTCGGCGTAGCGCCGCAGGGTGGTCCGGCTGCCCGGCAGGCCGCCCTCGTCCTGCGCGGCCACCGGTCGCGCCCCGAGGGTCACGGCCTCGCGCTCGGCCTCGTCGAGGCGCCCCTCGTCCACGAGGATGCACACGTGGGCCTGCTGGGAGCCCTCCGGGAGCGGCCAGCTCGGCGGTACGTGGTCGAGGTCGCGGCGGACTCCGAGGACCACACCGGTGCGGCCGGCCACGAGGAGGAGTTCCCCGTCGCCGGGGGCCGGCCCCGCCGTGGCACCGAGCAGTTCGGCGTAGAACTGTGCCAGCAGCTCGGGCTCGGCGCTGTCCAGGACGAGAACGGCTGTCTTGGGTACGGTCATGCACCCCGTGTGCCCTGTGTCGGCGCCCGTACACGGTGCGTGCCGGACGCGGACGCGGCGCGGCCCCGCGGCGCGTAGGCGCCGCGGGGCCGCGTCTTGGCGGGTGTCAGGTCCTGTCGCGCTTGTCGCGCAGCGAATCCTGGATGCCGCGGGCGCGCTCCTCGGTCTCGTGCGCGACTTCCTTCGCCTTGCCCTTGGCCTGGTCCATCTTGCCCTCGGCCTTCATCCGGTCGTTGCCGGTGACCTTGCCGACGGTCTCCTTGGCCTTGCCCTTGGCCTGGTCCATCTTTCCCTTGTCAGCCACGGTGAACTCCTTGGTGTGAGGGTCTCAACGTTGCTCAAACTAGGCGAAACCGGACTGTCACGCACGGCGGGACCGGCAGTTGCGCGAACGGGCCTCCCGTCCGGCCGGGGGCGGCGGCGCCTGCGGCGGGCGCCGGCGTACGGGCGCCACGACCCGGTGGCGTCAGAACGCGTAGACCGGGTTGCCGTTCAGGGTCGCGGACATGGCACAGGCGTTGGAGAAGGTGTGCTTCCACGCGACGTGGGCCCCGCGCCACACGCCGTCCGCGGTGACGGTGACGGGGTCGTAGTGCATCGGGCAGGCCCGGTCCGGGTTCGGCGCGGCCAGCAGGCGGTTGAACTCGCCGCCGGTGGCGTTGAGGGCGTCGCACGCGGCCCGGGGGGCGGGGTGCGTGCCCTCGGCGGCGTAGGCGCAGCTGAGGGTGGTCGCCCGCAGGACCGTACCGGTGGCGGCGTCGTCCCCCTGGGTGATGGTGAAGACCATCGCGGAGGGGGCGTACAGGCTCTCGGGGCTCGCCTCCGCCACACCCGTGGCGCCGGCGAGACAGAGGAGAGCGGCGGCGGAGACGGTGGCTAAGCGGTGACGCATGAGAAGACTCTCTTTCGATTCGAAGGTGATTTGACCAGCTACGGCTTTCATGTAGCGCTCAACTTGGGCCGAGCCTGCCAGACATGAAGGCTTGCCGCACATCGGCGGTCGATTTACGGACAGTTCGTTCGGATATCGGTTAAGCGAGGTGAGTTCGCCCAGCTCGGGCCGGGTGCCCGCAGGCCCACGCCGTGCGAGGGCGCGCCGCATCGACCGGCGTGACGCCGCCTCCCGTACCTCCTGCCCAGGTGGCGGCCACTCACGGTTCACCGGACGTCCCACCAGGGTGACCGGATCGATGCGGTGCCACCCGCGGATCCGCCTCGCCGCCGTCCGGGACGAAGGCCGGCGGGCCGCGGAACCACCGGCGCCTCCCCAATGGCGCACCCGGATTGCGACCGCCCCGCGGCGGGTGGTGGGCTGGCGGGGGTGATCGCGCGGCCGACCGGGGCCGACACGCGGCCCCCGGCGAGCGGAGACGCGTCGTGGCCAAGGCCTATCTCGTGGGTGCGGGCATCGCTTCCCTGTCGGCGGCGGCGCTGCTGATCCGGGAGGGCGGGTTCGCGGGCGGGGACATCACCGTCCTGGAGGCCGGCAACCGCACCGGCGGAAGCCTCGACGCGGCGGGCGATCCGGAGACCGGCTACACCATGCGCGGCGGGCGGATGTTCGAGCTGCACTTCGAGTGCACCTACGACCTGCTGCGCTCGATCCCCTCGCTGGACGCGCCGGACGTCTCGGTCACCGAGGACACCTTCGCCTTCCACGAGGACTTCGCCTGGAACGACAAGGCCCGCCTCGTCGACGGCGCCGGCCGCCGCGTCGACACCCGTTCCATGGGCTTCTCCGAGCGCGACCGGCTCGACCTGGTCGCGTGCGTGGCGACCCCCGAGTCGCGCCTCGACGGCAAGCGCATCTCCGACTGCTTCGCCCCGGAGTTCTTCACCACCAACTTCTGGTACATGTGGTGCACGACCTTCGCCTTCGAGCCCTGGCATTCGGCGATCGAGTTCCGGCGCTACCTCAACCGGTTCGTCCACCTGTTCAAGACCTTCGACACCATGTCCGGGATCTACCGCACCCGCTTCAACCAGTACGACTCGATCGTGCGCCCGCTCCAGGCCTGGCTGCGGGGCGAAGGTGTCACCTTCTCGATGAACACCACGGTCACCGACGCCGAGTTGGCCGAAGGCGAGGGCATCACCGTCACCTCCCTCACCTGTACGCGCGACGGCAGGACCGAGCGGATCCCCGTCGCCGCCGAAGACCTGGTGTTCGTCACCAACGGTTCGATGACCGCGAACTCGACCCTCGGATCCACCGACACCGCCGCCGTGGCGGACACCTCCGGCCCCGACGCCTCGTGGCGCCTGTGGCACGCCCTGGCGGCCAAGCGCCCGCACCTCGGCGACCCCTCGGTGTTCGACTCCTGCGTCAAGGACTCCACCTGGGGGTCCTTCACCGTAACCACCAAGGACCCGACCTTCTTCAAGGCCATGGAGGAGTTCTCCGGCAGCGAGGCCGGCAAGGGCGGGCTGATCACCTTCAAGGACTCGGCCTGGCTCCTCACCATCGTCCTCAACCACCAGCCGCACTTCCACGAACAGCCCGAGGACACCTACGTCTGGTGGGGCTACGCGCTGTTCCCGGACGCGCCCGGCGACCACGTGGGCAAGACGATGGCCGAGTGCACGGGCCGCGAGATGCTGACCGAGGTGCTGGGGCACCTGCGCCTCGCGCAGAGCGAGCAGATCCTCGAGTCGTCCGTCGTACGGCCGGCCCTGATGCCGTACATCACCAGCCAGTTCCTGGTCCGCAAGGCCGGCGACCGACCCGAAGTCGTCCCCGAGGGATCCACCAACCTGGCCTTCATCGGCCAGTACGCCGAAGTCCCCGACGACGTGGTGTTCACCGTCGAGTACTCGGTGCGCACCGCCTGGACCGCCGTGGCGCGACTGCTCGGCCTGGACCGGCAGCCCCCGCCGGTCCACAAGGGCGGCCACGACCCCAAGGTCCTGCTCGAAGCCCTGCACACCATGCACCGGCACTGATCCTCCGGGCGTCCGCATCGCGGACGCGGCTCGCCGGGGAGCGATCACGCCCCCTAGGGTGGCCGGTGCAGCTGGTTCGCCCCGTCCGCCAGGCGGGATGCGTCGTAAGAGGGAACCCGGTGGGAATCCGGGACTGCCCCGCAGCGGTGAGCGGGAACGACCGCCGTCATACGCACTGGGACCGGACAACGGTCCTGGGAAGCGACGGCCAGTAGGTGTCCGCCTCGACAGAGGCCGGCGTGCCCGCGAGTCCGAAGACCTGCCCGTTGCCCGCACGCGGACGATTCCCCGTGCGGAAATCCCGGTGACCTCGTGGGCGGGTCGGCGTACACGGCGAGCGGCACCTGCGGTGTTTCCCCCGCGGCGTGCTCCGCGCGCTCTGTCGTTCCTTCGCGTCCGCGTCCCCCACCGGGGTGTTCAGGACACATCTCGCGAAGGAGAGTTCCGTGACAGCGAAGCCCGCAGCCGCGGCAGCACGAGCCACCGTGTACGGCTACCCCCGCCAGGGCCGGGGCCGCGAACTGAAGAAGGCCGTCGAGGGCTACTGGAAGGGCCGCGTCAGCGCAGACGCCCTCCGGGAGACCGCGGCCGGCCTGCGCCGTTCGAACTGGCGGCAGCTGGCCGACGCCGGCATCACCGAGGTTCCGACCGGCGACTTCTCGTACTACGACCACGTCCTGGACACCAGTGTCATGGTCGGCGCCGTCCCCGAGCGGCACCGCGCGGCGGTCGCCGCCGACGCCCTCGGCGGCTACTTCGCGATGGCCCGCGGCACCCAGGACGTCGCCCCGCTCGAAATGACCAAGTGGTTCGACACGAACTACCACTACCTGGTCCCCGAGCTCGGCCCGGACACCGTCTTCACCGCCGATTCCACGAAGCAGGTCGCCGAACTGCGCGAGGCCCTCGCGCTCGGGCACCCGGCCCGCCCGGTCCTCGTCGGCCCCGTCACCTACCTCCTCCTGGCCAAGCCCGCCCCCGGCGTGGCCGCCGACTTCCAGCCGCTGACCCTGCTCGACCGGCTGCTGCCCGTCTATGCCCGGGTCCTCGCCGACCTGCGCGCCGCCGGCGCCGAATGGGTGCAGCTGGACGAGCCCGCCCTGGTCCAGGACCGCACCCCGGCCGACCTGAACGCCGCCGCCCGCGCCTACCGCGAGCTCGGCGCGCCGGCCGACCGGCCCAAGGTGCTCGTCGCCTCGTACTTCGACCGGCTCGGGGACGCCCTCCCGGTGCTGGCCGCGGCGCCCGTCGAAGGCCTCGCCCTCGACTTCACCGGCGGCGGCGCCGCGAACCTCGCGGACCTCGCCGCGGTCGGCGGACTGCCCGGCAAGCGCCTGGTCGCCGGAGTGGTCGACGGCCGCAACATCTGGATCAACGACCACCAGAAGTCCCTGACCACCCTCGCCACCCTCTTGGGCCTCGCCGCCCGGGTGGACGTCGCCGCGTCCTGCTCCCTCCTGCACGTCCCGCTCGACGCGAGCGCCGAACGCGACATCGACCCGCAGATCCGCCGCTGGCTCGCCTTCGCCCGCCAGAAGACCTCCGAGATCGCCACCCTGGCCCGCGGACTCGCCCAGGGAACCGACGCCATCGCCGCCGAACTCGCCGCCAACCGCGCCGACCTGGCCTCCCGGGCCGCCTCCGCCATCACCCACGACCCCGCCGTGCGCGCCCGTACCGCCGCGATCACCGATGCCGACGCGCGGCGCTCGCAGCCCTACGCGCAGCGGACCGCGGCCCAGCGCGCCCTCCTCGGGCTGCCCCTGCTGCCGACGACGACCATCGGCTCCTTCCCCCAGACGGACGAGCTGCGCACCGCGCGCGCCGACCTGCGGGCGGGCCGCCTCGACGCCGCGGGCTACGAGGAGCGGATCAAGGACGAGATCCGCGAGGTGCTCGCCTTCCAGGAGAAGACCGGCATCGACGTCCTGGTGCACGGTGAGCCCGAACGAAACGACATGGTGCAGTACTTCGCGGAGCGGCTCACCGGCTACCTGGCCACCCGGCACGGCTGGGTCCAGTCGTACGGCACCCGCTACGTCCGGCCCCCGGTCCTGGCCGGGGACGTCTCCCGCCCGGAGCCGATGACCGTGCGCTGGACCACGTACGCCCGGTCACAGACGGCCAAGCCCGTCAAGGGCATGCTGACCGGCCCGGTCACGATGCTCGCCTGGTCCTTCGTACGGGACGACCAGCCCCTCGGGGACACCGCCCGCCAGGTGGCCCTCGCCCTGCGCGACGAGGTCGACGACCTCGAAGCCGCGGGCACTTCGGTCATCCAGGTCGACGAACCCGCCCTCCGGGAGACCCTGCCGCTGCGCGCGGCCGACCACGCGGAGTACCTCGCCTGGGCCACCGAGTCCTTCCGGCTCAGCACCAGCGGTGTCCGGCCGGACACCCAGATCCACACGCACATGTGCTACGCGGAGTTCGGCGACATCGTCCGGGCCATCGACGACCTCGATGCCGACGTCATCAGCCTGGAGGCGGCCCGCTCCCACATGCAGGTCGCCGGCGAACTGGCCCGGCACGGCTACCCGCGTGAGGCCGGACCGGGCGTCTGGGACATCCACTCCCCGCGCGTCCCGAGCACCGGGGAAGCCGCCGCCCTGCTCCGCAAGGGGCTCGCGGCCATCCCCGCCGAACGGCTCTGGGTCAACCCGGACTGCGGGCTGAAGACCCGCGGCTGGCCCGAGACCCGAGCCTCGTTGGAGAACCTCGTCGCGGCCGCGCGTGCCGTGCGCGCGGAGCTCACGGCCGACAACTCCTGACGCAGGAGTCCCGGGTCGGACGCCCGCCGGGCGTCCGACCCGGGCCCGGGAGGGCTTCTGAGGGGGGAGGCCGCGGCTCACTGCGCGCGGTCGGCGACCTGGTACGGGACGAACGTGCTGGAGTTCTCGTCGACGGCGAGCGGACGCCCCAGCGGCGGTACCGCGCGCTGCGGGCAGTCCAGGCGTTCGCACAGCCGGCAGCCCATGCCGATGGGCGTGTCGGCCGAGGTGTTGTCCAGGTCGAGGCCGTCGGAGTAGACGAGCCGCGAGGCGTGCCGGATCTCGCAGCCCAGCCCGATCGCGAAGGTCTTGCCCGGTTCCCCCCAGCCGCCGCGGTGCCGGGTGACGGCGCGGGCGGTCCACAGGTGGCGCTGCCCGTCGGGCATGGCGGCGACCTGGACGTGGATCCGGCCCGGGGCGGCGAAGGCCTCGTAGATGTTCCACAGCGGGCAGGTGCCGCCCGCCCGGGAGAAGTGGAACCCCGTCGCGGACTGCCGTTTGGACATGTTCCCGGCACGGTCCACGCGCACGAAGGAGAACGGAACCCCGCGCAGCATGGGTCGTTGGAGGGTGCTCAGGCGGTGGCAGACCGTCTCGTACCCCAGTCCGAACCGGTCGGTGAGCCGCTCGATGTCGTAGCGGAATTCCTCGGCGGCGCTGTGGAAGGCGCGGTACGGGAGGATCAGCGCGGCGGCGAAGTAGTTGGCGATGCCGATCCGGGCCAGGCCGTGTGCGGTGGACCCGGCCGGGAAGTCCTGCGACGCGCACCGGTCGAGCTCGTCGGCGTGCTCCAGCAGGGCGAGCTGCGTCGCCATCCGGAAGGCCTGCTGCCCCGGCCGCAGCCGGGCGGACAGGTGCA
Organism: Streptomyces sp. NPDC001903; assembly: GCF_042891345.1. Classification (NCBI taxonomy): domain Bacteria; kingdom Bacillati; phylum Actinomycetota; class Actinomycetes; order Kitasatosporales; family Streptomycetaceae; genus Streptomyces; species Streptomyces sp. NPDC001903. Next base: position 175,958 of record NZ_JBIASZ010000003.1, on the reverse strand, counting down.
GCGTCCGGCCCCGTTCGTCGTAGTGGTGCAGCCGGTCGCAGTCGGCGCTCACCCGCACCCCGTGCGCGTCGGCGAGCCGCGCGGACAGGACCCGCACCACCTCGCCGGGGCGGATCCGGATCGCGCGGGCCAGTTCCTCGGCGGCCGAGTCGGTGTCGTGGAGGTAGTTCTGGCGCCGGTAGAAGAACTCCCTGATCTCCTCGTGCGGGGAGCGCGGCACGGCTCCCGCGGCGCCACCGGCACCCGGTACCGCGTCGCGCCCGTCCTGCGTCCCGGCCAGGCTCTCGGCCAGCAGCTGGGACCGCCGGCCGAGGTCCAGCAGCACCCGGGCGACCGCCGGCATCCGCGAGGCCAGCTCGGCGAGGTCGGAGGCGGAGACCCGGGCCTCGGCGACCTCCCCGGCCAACGCCTCGCGCAGGTCCGCGACGAGCCGGCTGGTGTCCCGCTCCGAGAAGAAGCCCGGATCGACCCCGAAGGCCTCCGTCAGCCGCAGCAGCACGGGAACGGTGAGCGGGCGGGAGTCGTGCTCCATCTGGTTCAGGTAGCTGGGCGAGATCGCGAGCACCCGGGCCAGATCGGCCTGGCTCATCCGCCGTTCCTCGCGCAGCCTGCGCAGCCGCGCGCCCGCGTACGTCTTGCTCACCGAACCTCCGTGGTGCTGCGGAGCCGCCTGCGCGCAGAGCCGCATCGGACGGCCTTCGCATCCTTGGCAAAACTGCGCGGGAAGATGCGCAGAACTTAGCACGCGTCCAGGATTGATGGCACTGGGTGTCACTGCGAGAGTCGTCCTGCGGCCCGCCGGACCAGGCGGCACGGATGGAACCAACAGGACCCGATTCACGCCCTGATATCGGCAATCCCGGCAGGCTCCACCGCGTGGTGCGGCAACATTGCTCAGCTCGTTCCACACGAGGAACGGCGGGCCGCGATCTCATTCATGGCACCTGGTGCCAACACTTCGCACCTATGACGTGCGGGGGCTTTCCCAAGCGACTCATGGAGACGGTGACGGTCATGGCAGACACGACGAACACGACGGCGGCGGCAGCGGACCTCGCCGAGCGCTGGGCGAGCGACCCGCGCTGGGCCGGCATCGAGCGGACGTACTCCGCCGAGGACGTGGTCCGCCTGTCGGGCAGCGTCCGCGAGGAGCACACCCTGGCCCGGCGCGGCGCCGAGCGCCTGTGGCGACAGCTCCACGAGCGGGACTACGTCCACGCGCTCGGCGCCCTCACCGGCGGCCAGGCCGTCCAGCAGGTCCGGGCCGGGCTCCAGGCGATCTACCTCTCGGGCTGGCAGGTGGCCGCCGACGCCAACCAGGCCGGTCACACCTACCCGGACCAGAGCCTCTACCCGGTCAACTCCGTTCCCCAGGTGGTCCGCCGGATCAACAACGCGCTGCTGCGCGCCGACCAGATCGCCACCGCCGAGGGCGGCACCGACACGACGGACTGGCTCGCCCCGATCGTCGCCGACGCCGAGGCCGGCTTCGGCGGTCCGCTGAACGCCTTCGAACTCACCAAGGCGATGATCGCGGCGGGCGCGGCCGGCATCCACTACGAGGACCAGCTCGCCTCCGAGAAGAAGTGCGGCCACCTTGGCGGCAAGGTCCTCGTCCCCACCGCGCAGCACATCCGTACGCTGAACGCGGCCCGCCTGGCCGCGGACATCGCGGACACCCCGACGCTGATCATCGCCCGTACCGACGCGCTCGCGGCCACCCTGCTGACCAGCGATGTCGACGAGCGCGACGCCGAGTTCTGCACCGGTGAGCGCACCGCGGAGGGCTTCCACCGCGTCCGGGGCGGCATGGCCCCGGTCATCGCCCGCGGCCTCGCGTACGCCCCGTACGCCGACCTGATCTGGGTGGAGACCGGCACCCCGGACCTGGAGCAGGCCCGCGAGTTCGCCGAGGCGATCCACGCGCGGTACCCGGACCACATGCTGGCCTACAACTGCTCGCCCTCCTTCAACTGGAAGGCGGCCCTGGACGACGACCAGATCGCCAAGTTCCAGCGTGAGCTGGGCGCCATGGGCTACCGCTTCCAGTTCATCACCCTCGCCGGCTTCCACTCCCTCAACCACGGCATGTTCGACCTCGCCCGCGGCTACGCCGAGCACGGCATGACCGCGTACGTGGACCTCCAGGAGCGCGAATTCGCCGCACAGGCGCAGGGCTTCACCGCGGTCAGGCACCAGCGCGAGGTCGGCACCGGCTACTTCGACCTGGTCTCCACCGCCGTCAACCCGGCCTCGTCCACGACCGCGCTCGCCGGCTCCACCGAGGAGGAGCAGTTCCACTAGGCCGCCTCGGGGCGGGGTGCCCGCGTACGCACCACCCGGGCACCCCGCCCGGCCCGCGTCGTCCCGTGATCCCCGAGGGCCGGAGACCCGCCTCCGTCCTGCCCCGCCCTCTCCCGGAGGAGACCCGCATGTCCACCCACGCACCCACCCGCCGCGTCGAGGTCCTCGGAACGCCGGGCGACCGCCACGAAGAGATCCTGACCCCCGGGGCCCTGGAGTTCATCGGCCTGCTCGACGCCGCGTTCGCGGACCGCCGCCTGGAGATCCTCAAGGAGCGACGGCGCCGCTCGGGCCACCTCGCCGGCGGCACCCCGCTCGATTTCCCGCTCGCCACCCACGCCGTCCGCACCGACCCCGACTGGCGGGTGGCGCCCCCGGCACCGGGGCTCACCGACCGGCGGGTCGAGATCACGGGCCCGCCGAACCGGCGGATGGCCGTGAACGCGCTCAACTCCGGCGCCAAGGTCTGGATGGCCGATTTCGAGGACGCCACCTCCCCCACCTGGGACAACGTCATCGAGGGCCAGCTCACCCTGCTCGACGTCATCGAACGGCGCATCGACTTCACCACCCCGGAGGGCAAGGAGTACCGCCTCGGCGGGCAGCTCGCGACCATCATGGTCCGCCCGCGCGGCTGGCACCTCCTCGAAGAGCACCTGGAGATCGACGGCCGGCCCGTCCCCGCCTCGCTGGTCGACTTCGGCCTCTACTTCTTCCACTGCGCGCAGCGGCAGATCGACGCCGGCCACGGCCCGTACTTCTACCTCCCCAAGCTGGAGAACCGGTACGAGGCCCGCCTCTGGAACGACGTCTTCCTGCTCGCCCAGGAACTCCTCGGCATCCCCCGCGGCACGGTCCGCGCCACGGTCCTGATCGAGACGATCACCGCCGCGTTCGAGATGGAGGAGATCCTCCACGAACTGCGCGAGCACAGCGCCGGCCTCAACGCGGGCCGGTGGGACTACCTCTTCAGCCTCATCAAGACCTTCGGCCACCGCACGGACTTCCAGCTCCCGGACCGCGCCAAGGTCACCATGACGGCGCCGTTCATGCAGGCGTACACCGAACTCCTCGTCCGCACCTGCCACCGGCGCGGCGCCCACGCCATCGGCGGCATGGCCGCCCACGTCCCGGGCAAGGACGCGGCGGCAGGCGCTGCCGCCCTCGCCAAGGTCCGGCTCGACAAGGAACGCGAGGCCGAGGACGGCTTCGACGGCTCCTGGGTCGCCCACCCCGGCCTGGTGCCCGTCTGCCGCGCGGTCTTCGACGAGGTCCTGGGCGAGCGCCCCCACCAGCTCGACCGGACCCGCGAGGACGTCGAGGTCACGGCCGCCGATCTGCTGTCCGTACGCCGGATCGCGGCGCCGCCCACGCAGGAGGGGATCCGCTCGAACGTCGCGGTCGCGCTGCGCTACTTCGACGCCTGGCTGCGCGGACACGGGGCGGTCGCCCTGTACGGGCTGATGGAGGACGCGGCCACCGCCGAGATCGCCCGGGTCCAGATCTGGCAGTGGCTCCGCCACGACAGGGTGGAACGCTCCGCGGTGCTCGACCTGCTCGACGCCGAGTGCGAGGCGCTGGCCGAGGAGGATCCGCAGGCCCTGGCGGCCGAAGCCCGCGAGGTCTTCGTGAACACCGCGCTCACCCCCGCCCTGCCCGCCTTCTTCACCCCCGAGGCCTACACCCGCCACCTCGTTCGCCGGACGGAGACCCGATCGTGAGTACGCGAATCCGCCGGATCGGCGTCGTCGGAGGCGGCCTGATGGGCGCCGGCATCGCCGAGGTGTGCGCCCGAGCCGGACTCGACACCGTCGTCTGCGAGGCCGGTGCCACCGCGGCCCGCGCCGCCCGGGAGCGCCTGGCCGTCTCCCTCGAACGCGCCGTCCAGCGCGGGAAGCTGGACCGCGTCTCCGCCGAGGACGCGCTGGCCCGGACGGTCTTCACCGGGGAGCTCGAGGACCTCGCCGACCGGCAGCTGGTGATCGAGGCCGTCGTCGAGGACGCCGAGGTGAAGACCGGGGTCTTCACCTCCCTCGACAAGATCGTGGAGGACGAGGAGGCCGTCCTCGCCTCCAACACCTCCGCCATCCCGATCATGCGCCTCGGCATGGCCACCGGCCGCGCGGACCGCGTCCTGGGCCTGCACTTCTTCAACCCCGTACCGGTCCTGCCCCTGGTCGAGATCGTCTCCTCGCTCCACACCACCACGGCCACCGTCGAAACGATGGAGTCCTTCGTCCGGGACGTGCTCGGCAAGACCACGATCCGCTCCCGGGACCGGTCCGGGTTCGTCGTGAACGCCCTCCTCGTGCCCTACCTGCTGTCGGCGATCCGCATGGCCGAGTCCGGATATGCCAGCGCCTCGGACATCGACGAGGGGATGGTGCTCGGCTGCGCCCACCCCATGGGCCCGCTGAAGCTCGCCGACCTCATCGGGCTCGACACCGTCGCCGCCATCGCGCAATCGCTCTACGACGAGTTCAAGGAACCCCTCCACGCCCCGCCGCCGCTCCTGCGGCGGATGGTCCAGGCAGGCCTGCTGGGCCGCAAGACGGGCCGCGGGTTCCACACGTACGACCGGGACTGAGGGGTCCCGGTCCGCCGCCCGGGCCGAGGGTGCCCGGCAGCGGGGGGAGGGCGGGGCGTGACGAGTGGTGTCGTCACGCCCCGCCGTGCCGCCCGCAGGGCCCGCTTCCAGGCGCCCGTCCGCTTCAACCCCGCCCCGCCTCCGATCGAGGGAAAGACCGCCGCGGAAGGGAACAACGGCGGATCGTAAGGGGAGCGATAGATCCATGACCGTTACCGCGAGCATCGACTCGAGTCGCCCCGTGGCGACGCTGATCAACGTCTTCACGGTGGCGCCCGAGCGCCAGCAGGAGCTGATCGGCCTGCTGGCCCGGGCCACCGAAGAGACGATGAGGCACCAGCCCGGCTTCATCTGCGCCAACTTCCACGCCAGCGAGGACGGGCAGCGCGTGATCAACTACGCCCAGTGGGAGTCGGAGCAGCACTACCGCGCCATGCTGGCCAATCCCGAGGCCCGCGTCCACATGGACGAGGCGGCCGTCATCGCCACCGACGTGCAGCCCCGCCTGTTCCGCGTCATCTCCACCCACGCCAGGCCGTAGCCGAGGCGGCCGGATTCCGCTCCCGCACCCCGCCGAGCGGGAGGTCCCCGCCCTCCCGCTCCGGAAATGCACCGGGTCCGGGTGCGGCGCACGCTGGAGCTGGCACACATCGAGGTGATACCGGTGGCCGAGACACGAGCCCCTCAGCGGCCGTCCAGCGCGCAGCGACGCATCCTCGCTCCGCTGGCGCTCGCGCAGTTCATCTGCAGCTTCGCCGGGTCCAACATGAACGTGATGATCAACGACATCAGCGAGGACCTGGACACCACCGTCCAGGGGGTGCAGATCGCCATCACGATCTTCCTCCTGGTCATGGCCGCGCTGATGATCCCCGGCGGCAAGCTGACCGACCGCTACGGCCGCAAGCGCTGCCTCCTGGTCGGCCTCGTCGTCTACGGAATCGGCGCCCTGCTGAGCGCCGCCGCCCCGGGCCTGGGCGTACTGATCCTCGGGAACTCGATCCTCGAAGGCATCGGCACGGCCCTGCTCATCCCACCCGTCTACATCCTCACGACGCTCATCTTCACGGACCTGACCTCGCGGGCCCGCGCCTTCGGGGTCATCATGGCGCTGGGCGGCATCGGCGCCGCCGCCGGGCCGCTGATCGGCGGGCTCATCACCTCGTGGCTGAGCTGGCGTGCGGCATTCGTGTTCCAGGCCCTGGTCATCGTCGTGATCATCGTGCTGAGCCGGAGCCTGGAGGACCCGCTGCCGCCCGATCCGACGCGCTCCTTCGACACCACCGGAGCGGTCCTCTCGGCGGCCGGCCTCGTCCTCGTCGTCATGGGCATCCTCGCCGCCGACAACAACGTCTGGCTCATGATCGGCCTGCTCGTCCTGGGCGCCCTCGTGCTGCTCTGGTTCTTCCGGTCCGTACGGGCCAAGGAGCGGGCGGGCGAGGAACCCCTGCTGTCCACCAGCCTGTTCCGCGACCGCACCTCCAACCTGGGCCTCGTCACGCAGAACGTCCAGTGGCTGCTGCTGATGGGCTCCTCGTTCACCATCGCGGCCTATCTCCAGGTCGTGCGCGGCTACGACTCCGTGCAGACCGGCGTCATCTTCACCGCGGCCACGCTCGGCCTGCTCGTGTCCTCGCTCGCCGCCGAGCGCCTCGCGAGGCGGTGGTCCCAGCGGACCCTCATCGTGACGGGCTTCGCCGTCACCCTCGCCGGCATCGTCCTCCTGATCGCGATGGCCGGCGGCTCCCCGAACCCCTGGGCCCTGACTCCCGGGCTGCTGCTGATCGGACTGGGACTCGGCGTGATGCTCACCCCCTCGGTCAACGTCGTCCAGTCGAGCTTCCCCGAAGAGCGGCAGGGCGAGATCTCGGGCCTCTCCCGCAGCGTGTCGAACCTCGGTTCCTCCCTCGGGACGGCAGTCGCCGGCACGATCCTCGTCTCCGGCCTCACCACCGGCGCCTACGCCGCCGCGATGATCACGCTGGCCGTGATCGGACTCGCCGGGCTGGCCGCCGCGGTGCTCCTGCCGAGGAAACCGCCTCCGCGCACGGCGCCGGGCTCCGCCCCCGCGCCCGCCGCCCCGCCCACGTCGTAGCGCGCGAGGAGGGAGCCGGGCGGCCGGTCCTCCCCCGTCGGCGTACGTCTGGAGGGCGATCTTGTCGAGTCGCGCACAGAATGACCACGAGAGACGCGTCCCGATCCTGGCGGAGCGTCGGTCCGCACGGCGCTCGGCGCCGCCTGCCGCACCGAACCCGGACCGGAGAAGGGGTGACGGGTGATGTCGGACGAGAGAGCCGAACGCATCGCGGAGTTCATCGAGCCGCTACGGGTACGGCCGGGCTCGAAGGTCCGCCTGGACCGGGACTTCGACCCCCGCTTCAAGGCCGGCATCAAGAAGCGGGACGGGGCCGAGCTGCTGGCGACGGGGGTGTCCCTGCTCGCCGAGTACCAGGAGCGGCTGGCGGCCCAGGACACGTACGGCGTGGTGCTCTGCCTCCAGGCGCTCGACGCCGGGGGCAAGGACGGGACGATCCGGCACGTGATGAGCGGCGTCAACCCCCAGGGCGTGCGGGTCAGCAGCTTCAAGGTGCCGTCCGCCGAGGAGCTCGACCACGACTACCTGTGGCGTTACGCCCGGCGGCTGCCCGCGCGCGGCGAGATCGCCATCTTCAACCGCTCGCACTACGAGGAGGTCCTCGTCGTACGGGTCCACCCCGAGGTCCTCCTGCGCCAGAAGCTGCCGGACGGCAGCCTCGGGGAGGCCATCTGGGACCGCCGCTACCGGGAGATCAACCGCTGGGAGCACTACCTCACGGACAACGGGTTCAAGGTGGTGAAGATCTTCCTGAACCTGTCCAAGGAGGAGCAGCGCACCCGCTTCCTGAAGCGGATCGACCTGCCGGAGAAGAACTGGAAGTTCTCCGCCGCCGACGTCCGGGAGCGGCGCCGGTGGGACGACTACCAGTACGCGTTCTCCGAGATGCTGTCCGCCACGAGCACGCGCTGGGCGCCCTGGTACGTCGTACCGGCCGACCGGAAGTGGTTCGCCCGGATCTGCGCGGCGGCGGTCCTCGCGCACACCCTGATGGAGATCGACCCGCAGTACCCCGAGGTGGCGCAGGAGGCACGCAAGGACCTCCTCGTCACGAAGCGGAGCCTGGAGCGGGAGGCCCCGGCCGGGGCCCCGGCCGATCCCTACGCCGCCCGGCACGGGAGGAAGCCGGGCGGGAAACGCCGCTAGAGACGGCCTGGCACCCCTCGGACGGAGCGCGACCGGCCCGGACACGTCCGCGGCCCCGGATCGGAGGCACCACCATGACGGCACGGTCGGATTCCGCGGCGGAGCGGCCCCGGACTGCCGGGGACGGCTGGTACACGCGCTCCCCCGAGGAGGTCGTGGCGGCGTTCGGCGTCGATCCCGCGGCCGGTCTGTCCGCGGCGCGGGCCGCGGAGCTGCTGTCCGCGCACGGCCCGAACGCGCTGCCCGAGGAGGAGCGGACCCCGGCGTGGCGCCGGTTCCTCGCGCAGTACCGCAGCTACATGCAGATCGTCCTCGTGGCCGCGGCGATCGTCTCGATGGCCATCCAGGAGTGGACCACCGCGATCCTGCTCGTCGTGCTGACGCTGCTGAACGCGGTCGTGGGCCTGCGCCAGGAGGGCAAGGCCGAGAGCGCCATGAACGCGCTGAAGTCGATGATGAAGGCGACGGCGCGGGTGCGCAGGGACGGTACGGAGGCCGAGATCCCCGCCGAGCAGCTCGTCGACGGCGATGTCGTGCTCATCTCCGCCGGCGACCAGGTGCCGGCGGACGGACGTCTCATCGAGGCCAGCGCCCTGCAGATCGACGAGTCGGCGCTCACCGGTGAGAGCGTTCCCGCCGCGAAGGACACCGGCCCGCTGGCGGGCAGCGGGCTCTCGCCCGGCGACCAGACCAACACGGCGTTCATGAACACGCCGGTCACCCACGGCAGCGGTGTCATGATCGTCACCGCGACCGGCGCGGACACCGAGCTCGGCAAGATCTCCGGAATGCTGTCGGCCACCGAGAAGGAGGTGCCGCCGCTCACCAAGGAGCTCGACCGGCTGACGCTGTGGATCACGGCCGCGGCGGGCCTCACCATGATCGTGATGTTCGCGCTGGGGCGCCAGCGGGACCAGGCCTGGGACGTCCTGTTCGTCAGCGCCGTGTCGCTGGCCATCGCCGCCATCCCCGAAGCCCTGCCGACGGTGACCCAGGCGATCCTCTCCGTCGGGAGCCTGAACCTGGCGAAGCGCCACGCGATCGTGAAGGAGCTGCCCTCGGTCGAGACGCTGGCGTTCACGTCGGCCATCAACTCGGACAAGACCGGCACCCTGACGATGAACCAGATGACCGCCGTCGAAGTGCTGAGCCCCACCGGCCGGTACACCGTGTCGGGCACGGGCTACGGACTCGAAGGGAAGATCCACCATGCCGCCGGGTCCGCCGCGGGCATCGAGGACGCGATCCTGCCGTACGTGGTGGCCAGCGACGCCAAACTGGTGGGCGGCGAGGTCGTGGGCGATCCCACCGAGGGCGCGCTGCTGGTGCTCGCGCACAAGGCCGGCCTGGACACCGACGCCACCCGGGACGCCCTTCCCCGGCTCGCCACCCTGCCGTTCGATCCCGAGTACAAGCTGATGGCCACCTTCCACTCGGCGGCCGACGCCTCCGGGCGGCAGGTCGTGCGCTGCTTCGTCAAAGGGGCGGCCCCGGCGGTGATGGAGCGGGCCTCGACCGCGCTCGCGGCGGGCGAGACCGTCCCCTGGGACGCCGATCTGCTCGCCCGCGCCCAGGCGGCGAGCGAGCGGATGGGCGGCGAGGGGCACCGGGTGATGGCGGCGGCCACCCGGGACCTGGATCCGGCCGGCTTCGATCCGGAGGGCGATCTCCTCTCGTACGTCACCGGTCTGCGGATGACCAGCCTCGTCGGCATGGTCGATCCGCCGCGCGAGGAGGCCAGGGCCGCGGTGGCCGACGCGCAGGCGGCGCACATCCGGGTCCGGCTGGTGACCGGGGACGACGTCACCACCGGGGCGGCGATCGCCCGGCAGATCGGCATCCCCGGCGAGGCCGTCCTCGGCGCCGACTTCGCCGCCATGAGCGAGGACGAGCAGCTCTCCCGCATCGAGGGGATCGGCGTGGTGGGGCGGGTCGCGCCGGAGCACAAAGTACTGCTCGCGAACACGCTCAAGAAGAAGGGCGAGGTCGTGGCGATGACCGGGGACGGTGTCAACGACGCCCCCGCCATCAAGGCCGCGGACATCGGCATCGCCATGGGCAGCGGCACGGACGTGGCGAAGAACGCCGGCCGCATGATCCTCTCCGACGACAACTTCGCCACCATCGTCTACGCCGTGGAACAGGGCCGGACGATCTACGACAACCTCACCAAGTACATCCGGTTCGTACTGCTCCTGCTGGTCACGTTCGTACTGACCTTCCTCGGGGCCACCGTCTTCAACATCGCCGCCGGTGAGCCCTTCACTCCGCCGCAGGTGCTGTGGATCCACTTCGTCGTCAACGCCTCGTTCGGCTTCGCGCTCGGCTTCGACCGGGAGAGCGCCGGCCTCATGCGGCGCAGGCCGCGTCCGCGCGGGGAGTCGGTGCTCACACGGCCCGTGCTGATCACGGTCGGGCTCGGCGGGCTGGCGATCACCATCCTCCTGCTCGGGCTGATCCAGCTCGGCCGGGCCCGCTACGACAGCGTCGCGACGGGCCAGTCGATCGCGTTCACGGCCTTCTCGCTCTGCCTGATCGTGGCCGCCTTCGAATGCCGCAGCGAGACGGAATCCGTGCTGACGGCCTCCACGTTCGACAGCAAGCAGATGAACTGGGTCGCCCTGGCCCAGTTCGTGCTCTCCGTACTGGTGACCCAGATGGACGGCTTCCAGCGCATCCTCGGGACCACCGAGATCGACGCGCGGCAGTTCGGCTGGGCGCTGCTGGCCGCCCTCGCGCTCCTGCTGCTGTGGGAACTGGGCAAGTTCACGGCCCGCCGGGCGAAGGCCGCCTGAGGAAGGACCGTCCGTGACCACCCGGCACGACCGCCACGGGGCGCCCTCCCGCCTGCGGTCTGTCCCCGGGATCCGCGCGGCCGCGTCCTACCGGCGCGAGTGGCTGGTCAAGGACCTGGTCGCGGGTGTCGTGCTGACCACTCTGCTCGTGCCGCAGGGCATGGCGTACGCCGAGCTGGCGGGGCTGCCGGCCATCACCGGCCTGTACACCTCGATCCTCTGCCTGCTCGGCTACGCGGTGTTCGGCCCGTCCCGGATCCTGGTGCTGGGCCCGGATTCCTCTCTGGGGCCGATGATCGCCGCCACCGTGCTGCCGTTGGTCGCCGCGGGCGGGGATCCCGGCCGGGCCGTCGCGCTGGCGTCGATGCTCGCGGTCATGGTGGCGGCCATCATGATCCTGGCCTCGGTGGCCAAGCTCGGCTTCATCGCCGACCTGGTCTCCAAGCCGACGATGATCGGCTACATGAACGGCCTGGCCCTGACCATCCTGATCGGTCAACTGCCCAAGCTGCTCGGCTTCAAGGTCGAGGCGGACAGTCTGGTCGGCGAGTGCGCCGGCCTCGTGCGGAAGATCGCCGACGGGGCGACGGTGCCCGCAGCCGCCGCGGTGGGCCTCGGCGGGATCGCCCTGATCCTGGTCCTGCAGCGCTTCTTGCCGAAGGTCCCCGCGGTGCTCGTGATGGTGGTCCTGGCGATCGCCGCGGCCGCCGCCTTCGACCTGGGCGAGCACGGTGTCGGCCTGGTGGGGGTACTGCCCGAGGGCTTCCCGCCGTTCACGATCCCGGACGTGCGGGTCGCGGACCTCGCGCCGCTGCTCGGCGGCGCCCTGGGCATCGCCCTGGTGTCCCTGGCCGACACGATCTCCAACGCGTCCGCCTTCGCGGCCCGCACCGGGCAGGAGGTGCGCGGCAACCAGGAGATGGCGGGCGTCGGTGCGGCCAACCTGGCGGCCGCCCTCTTCCAGGGCTTCCCCGTCAGCACGAGCGGCTCCCGCACCGCGGTGGCGGAGCGCGCGGGGGCCAGGAGCCAGCTCACCGGGGTCGTCGGGGCGGTGCTCATCGTCCTCATGCTCGTGCTGGCGCCGGGTCTGTTCCGCAACCTCCCCCAGCCGGCGCTGGCCGCCGTGGTCATCACCGCGTCGCTGTCCCTGGCCGACCTGCCGGGAGCCGTACGGCTGTGGCGCCAGCGCCGCACGGAGTTCCTGCTGTGCTTCGCGGCCTTCGCCGGCGTGGCCCTGCTCGGTGTGCTGCCCGGGATCGCCATCGCCGTGAGCCTGTCCGTCCTGAACGTCTTCCGGCGCGCCTGGTGGCCGTACGACACCGTGCTCGGGCGGGTGCCGGGCCTGGAGGGCTACCACGACATCCGCTCCTACCCGCAGGCCGAACAACTGCCGGGCCTGGTGATCTACCGGTTCGACGCCCCGCTCTTCTTCGCCAACGCCAGGACGTTCCGGGACGAGGTCAGGCGCATGGCGGGCGCGGATCCGCGGCCGAGCTGGATCGTGGTCGCGGCGGAGCCCATGACCGACGTGGACACCACCGCCGCCGACGTCCTGGAGGAGCTCGACGAGGCGCTGAACGCGAAGGGCGTGCACCTGGTGTTCGCCGAGCTCAAGGACCCCGTACGGCGCAAGATCGAGCGGTACGAGCTCACCCGGACCATCGACCCCGAGCACTTCTTCCCCACCGTGGAGGCCGCCGTCGAGGCCTTCCGGCGGCACACCGGAGCGCGGTGGACGTGACTTCGGGGGGGGGCGGGGGGCCGGGGGGCGGGGGACGGCAACCGGGTGCCGGCGGCAGCCGCCGCTCAGGCGCCGCCGTGCCCCGTCGCGGCCCGTCCCATGGTCAGCGCCAGCCGCCGCACCCGGCGCCAGTCCATCGGAGCCGCGGCGCGCGGCACGCCGGGACGGTTCCGGGGCACCCGCACGCGCAGGGCTCCGGACGCGATGCGGCAGCGCACCGGAGTGGACAGGGTCAGGGCTTCGCCGTCGACCCCGACCGGGATGACGGGAGCATCCGCGTCGACGACGACCTCGCGGGCGGTGACGGCGGTCAGCCCGCGCCCCTGCCCGCCGTGCATCAGGAGCTCCGCCGCTTCGGCCGCGTTCGCGACGTCGACGCCGAGGACCCCCAGCTCGCCGGAGTCCAGCCGCTCCCGGCGTCCCAGTCCGACCGAATCCCCCCTCTGGTAGGGGTTGTTGCTCACCAGCACGGCCTGGGGGCCGTCCATGGCCAGCTCGTCGGCGCGGACGTCCAGCCGCGCGCCGCCGGCGTGGGTCAGCAGGGCCGGCAGCATCTCCAGGATGGTGCGGGCCTTGTCGTCGCGGTACGCCGGACTCTGCACGACTTCCGCGTACACGCCGAACGAGGCGCTGTTGACGAAGACGCGTCCCGGGCGCACGTCCCCCGGTTCTCCCTCGTGGATGAAGCCGAGGTCGACGCGCAGTTCGACGCCGTCGGTGAGCGCGTCCAGACAGCGGGACGGATCCTGTCGGTCCAGGCCCAGATCCATGGCGAAGTGGTTGCGCGTGCCGGCGCTGATGACCACGAACGGGATGTCGTGCTCCACGGCCACGGCGGCGACCAGGGCCTGGGTGCCGTCACCGCCCGCGACGCCGAGCAGGTCGGCCCCGTCCGCGACGGCCTGCCGCGCCAGCTCGGCCACGTCCTGCCGCCGGGTCGGATCCAGCACGAAGACCTCGGCGCCCAGGGCCCGGGCCCGCTCCGCGAGTTGGAACTTCTCGACCTTTCCGCCGCCCGAGCGCGGATTCATGATCAGGAAGGGCCGCTCGGCCCGGACCGCCGGGTGCTCCGGCATGCCCGGCGCACCGTCGTCGGCCAGGGCGGCCCTGCCCGCGGCAACGGCCAGCGCCCACAGCGCGAGCGAGACCAGCACGACCCACAGCAGCCCGGCGGCCGAGTACAGGAGCAGGACGGCGAGCGGTGCGAGGACCGCCAGCAGCACGGCCAGCGCCCTGCTCCAGCCGGTGTGGGTGAGCGTCCACCACACGCCCGCCCCCGTGAGCGCCAGCCCCAGCCACCCCAGCCCCATCAGCACGAGGCTCGCGAGGCCGCCGAACACCAGCAGCACCACGAGCGCCGCCAGGCCCGCCACCAGGGCCAGCCGCGCGGTCCAGCGCCTGCTCATGGGACCACCTCCCGCCGCTTCACCGGCTGCCGGACGGAAGTCGGGCATCCACCTCAGGCTACGAGCGCCGACCCCGCGCGGCCTGCCCACCGCGACCGCGCCGACCAGCGCCGACCACCGCCGCCCGCGTCGAATGGCAGGACCACCGGGGCCTTGGGACCATGACGGCGGAGGACACGATGCCCGCTGACCCCCCACCGGCCCCTCCGTCGGAAGAGCCGGCACCGCGCAAGCACCGCCGACGGCTCCGTCTGACGCTGCCCGGCTGCTGGGGCGCCCTCGTCCTGGCGTGCCTGTCCTTCACGCCGTCGCTGCTTCCCCGCGGCGGCGTGCTCCAGGGACTGGTCTGCGGCATCAGCGCGGCCATCGGGTACGGGCTGGGCGTCGTCGCGGCCTACGTGTGGCGCGCCTTCGCCGACCGGGACGCGCGCCGCCCCTCGCGCAGGTCGTGGCTGGTCCTGCTCGTCAGCGCGATCGTGCTCTTCGGCGTCTCGTTCACGCTCGGCCAGTACTGGCAGCGCGAGATCCGCCGACTCATGGGGGTCACCGACCACAACGTCCTCACCACCGTCGCCTGTCCCTTCGTCGCCGCTCTCGTCTTCCTCCTCCTGCTCCTGGCCGGACGCGGGCTCCGGGCCCTGTACCGGTGGGCGGCCCGGCTGCTCGGGCGCTGGATCGGCCGGCGGGCGGCGCGGGTGGTCGGCTGGATCCTGGTGGCCGCTCTGGCCTGGGCCGCGTTCTCCGGGCTGCTGCTGAGCGGTCTCGTGAACGCGGCCAACGAGACGTTCTCGCTGCGGGACACCCAGACCCCGGAAGGGGTGCACCAGCCCACGTCGATGCTGCGCTCGGGCGGACCCGGCTCGCTGGTGCCGTGGGACTCGCTGGGGTATCAGGGCCGGGCGTTCACCGGCAGCGGGCCGTCGGCCCAGACCATCGGCGCGTTCACCCACCGTGCGGCGCAGGAGCCCATCCGGGCCTACGCCGGGCTGGAGACCTCCGACGACACGGAGACCCGGGCGGAGCGGGCCGTCGCGGACCTCGAACGGGCGGGCGGCTTCCACCGCCGGAACCTGCTCGTGATGACCACCACGGGCAGCGGCTGGGTCGATCCCGCCGCGGTGGACTCGTTCGAGTACCTCGCCGACGGCGACGCGGCCAGCGTGGCGATCCAGTACTCGTACCTGCCGTCGTGGATGTCGTACCTGGTCGACCAGTCCAAGGCGCGCGAAGCCGGCCGCGACCTGTTCGACGCCGTCTACGACAAGTGGTCCAAGCTGCCCCAGGACCAGCGGCCGCGCCTGTTCGTGGCGGGCGAGAGCCTGGGCTCGTTCGGCGGCGAGACGGCCTTCAGCGGGGAGTACGACCTGCGCAACCGCACCGCCGGCACCGTGTTCGCCGGCCCGCCGAACTTCAACACCCTGTTCCGGGAGTTCAGCGACCACCGCGACGCGGGAAGTCCCGAGATCGAGCCCGTCTACCGGGCGGGCCGGACCGTCCGGTTCACCGACGACCCGGCCGCCGGGATCCCTCCCACGGACCGGCCGTGGGACGGCCCCCGGGTCCTCTACCTCATGCACCCCTCCGACCCGATCGTCTGGTGGAGCCCCCGGCTGGCCCTCTCCGAACCCGACTGGATCGGGGAGCGGCCCGGCTCGGACGTGCTCGGCGCGATGGTCTGGATCCCCTTCGTGACCTTCTGGCAGGTCACCGCCGACCTGCCGTTCTCCACGGGCGTACCGGACGGCCACGGGCACACGTACAAGGCCGCGTACGTCGACGCCTGGAACGCGACCATGCGGCCCGAGGGGTTCACCGCGCAGGACTTGGACCGGCTGAAGGACGTCGTCTCGCCGCCGCCCTGACCGCCGGACCGGTCAGCGCAGCAGGAACCCGACGAGGTAGCCGAGTGCGTTGACGGCCCAGTGCAGGCCCATGGGGGCGAGCAGGCTGTCGCTGCGGCGGCGCAGTTCGCAGAACAGGACGCCCGCCGCCGCCGTGAACAGCACCGCGCCCAGCACCGCCAGCGCGGCTCCGAGCCCGGATGCGCCGAAGACCGCGGTCACGGCCGGTTTCGCGGTCGCCAGGTGCAGCGAGGGCAGTACGTGCCACAGGCCGAACAGCAGGCTGGAGACGGCGGTCGCCCACACCGCCCCGCGGTCGCGGCGGACCAGACCGTAGAGCACGCCGCGGAAGGCGATCTCCTCCACCAGGACCGTGCCGACGGGGACCAGCACGAAGACGCGCACCATCACCTCGCCGCCGTCCATCGCCGCGTACCGCCGGTCCTCGAACAGCGTCCTGGTGGCCGGCAGCAGGGCCCCGGCCAGGTAGACGACGGCGACCAGGCCGATCAGGGCCAGCGCCCAGCGGGTACCGCGGGCCAGCGTGCCCGGCGCCAGCCCCGCGTCCGCCAGGGTGCCGCCGGCCCGGCGCAGCACGCCGAGCAGCAGGCCACTGACCACGACGGCCGTCAAGGCGCCCCACAGGCCCGACCAGCGGTTCAGGGCCAGGTTGGCGCCGACGAGAACGGCCACCGTGACGCCGACGGCCGGCCAGGTGCCGATCGGCCTACGCCGACGGCGCCGCCCGGCGCCCTCGGGGGCGCTGCGGGTCATGGGCACCCGCCCGGGTCATGACGGCGGGCCACCCTCAGGTCTTCCCGTACTCGTCGTGGCGGCGCAGCCAGTGCGCCTCCTCCCCGTCCTCGTGGCGGCCCAGCGGTGTCCGGTCGAGGAGGCCGTAGTAGGCCATGGCGGGCTCGAGTCCGCGCGCGGTGGTGACGTACGTCCGGTAGACGGTGCCGTCCGACAGCGCGTAACAGCTCAGGCCGGGGCCCTCGGTGACGTACCCGAGCACGTCCGTGCCGCACGCCTGCGCCAGCTGGCTCACCGCCGGCGGAACCCCGCCCTCCAGGAACGGCCTCAGCTCCTCCTGCGTGTACGTGAAGCCGAGGTCGCGGTGGAAGTCGCCGCCGCCGGCGGAGACCCAGTCGAAGCTCCAGCCCATCCGCTCCCGGTAGGCGAGGAGCCTGTCGACCGGCGCCCGCGAGGAACAGACCAGCGTCACGTCGCGGGCCTTGAGGTGGACCGCATTGGGGTCGAGGGTGTCCGCGATCGAGGAGCAGACCGGGCATCCGGCCTTGTACGGCGGTCCGAACATGAAGTGGTAGACGAGCAGTTGCGAGCGCCCGTCGAAGAGGTCCGCGAGCGACTTGGTCCCGCCCTCGGTCTCGAACCCGTACTCCTTCTCGACCCGCACCCGGGGAAGGTCCCTGCGCTTTCGGGCGAGCGCGTCACCGCGCCGGGTCAGTTCCTTCTCCTCCACGAGCAGCTCGGCTCGCGCCGCCTCGAATTCCTCCTGGGTGCCGACTCTGTACTCGGGCATGTCCCTTCCCTCCTGTGCGGGAGCAGAACACCGCATCGCGGCGGGCCGTCGCCCGCAGCAACTGCCTCAGTGCCCGCACAGGCGCTACCCGTCGCCCTACGTCCACCGTACGCGCGGGACGCGGTGCGAGCCCGCGAGGACGCCGGCGCCGCGGCGAGCCTGTCCACTGTGCGGACGGTCACCTTGACGACCCTCGACACTTAGGCCAGCCTTACCTTCGCTCGCTCCTCGCCGGCGTGAGTACACCCGCCTTGCACACGATCCCTGGAGCAGCCATGTCCGCCGCCGACGCCGCCGCGACCCCGCGAAGACCTGGACGGGAAGCAGAACTCCTCCAGCTCCCCGCGTGGTGCGGGAGCGCGGCGGCGTCCCTCGCCGTATGCCTCGGGTGGGCAGCCACGACATGGATCGCGCTGCACCTGCGCGCCGACGTCACCCTGCACACCGCGGCGCTGTTCGTACACCTCGCCTCCCTGGTCCTGGGCTTCGGCGCGGTCCTCGCCATCGACTACTACGGCGCCCTGTGGCTCACCGGCCGCAAGACCCTCCGTGAGGTCCTCGACTTCACCGCCCCCCTGCACACACCCGTGTGGATCGGCCTCGGCGGCCTGCTCTTCAGCGGCGCCTTCCTCCACCCCGATCTCGGTTCACCGATGACGTGCGTCAAACTCGGCCTCGTCCTGGTGCTCTCGCTCAACGGTGTCCAGGCATCCGCACTCCACCGCCGACTGTCCGCCGCCGCCGGCGGCCCCGTCCCCCGCCCGCTGATGATCCGTGGCGGCGTGACGGCATCCGTGTCCCAAGCCGCCTGGTGGGGCGCGGTCGCGATCGGCTTCCTGAACAGCCGTCACTGATCACCCCGCCGGGAGAACGGCCCGTTCGGGCACGTCGGCGTTGACCGGTGGCCTCCAGGCCGGGCAGGCCGGCACGGCGCACGTGGTGACGCGCGCACCGTCGTGCATGACGGCGAACGTGAGGCAGGAGTTCACCCTGCGGTCGTCCACCAGGACCGTGCACGCCCCGCAAGCTCCCTGGTCACAGCCCTTCTTGGTACCGGGCAGCCCCAGGTGTTCCCGCAGGAGGTCGAGGAGCGAGGTTCTGTTGTCCACCGCCGCGGACCGCCGCTCCCCGTTGACGGTCAGCCCGACTGTCGAGGTCGTGCCCACGGCAGCCGTCGACACCACAAGGAAACGCCGCCGGCCCATGACGGCCGCTCCGCCGAACCCACCGGCAGCGGGGGTCGAGAAGGAGCACACCCAGGCGGATCATGGCTCGATGACCAGGCGCTCGATCAGATCGTCGCGGAGGCTGAACCGATAGCGCAGATCGACGCTGCCCCCGGGGAAGTCGCCTTCGAGGTGATGCGTGGCGACGTAGTGGGCCGGATCGATCTGCTGCGCATCGATGAGCTCGATGGTGTAGGTGAATTCAGTGGCGGATCGGTTCAGCCACTGCTCGATTGCAGTGGCGCCCCGATACGTGCTGCCGTCGTCGGTCACCGTGGCGTCGCCGGTGAAGGCGGCGACTGCGGTCGAGGTGTCGTGGTCTCGATGGGCCCGCAGGTAGCGGGTGATCGTCTCGGGCAAGTCACCCGGGGCGATGGCGTGGGGCTGATGGCTCGGCATGACGGTCCTCTCGACTGTGGGGGCTCAGACGGTGGGGGTGGTGCCGCCGTCGATGACGTGTTCGGCTCCGACGATGGCCGAGGCGCGGTCGGAGACGAGGAAGGCGACGAGTTCGGCGACTTCCTCGGGTCGGTTGGGGCGGCCGAGGGGAATCCCGCCGAGCGAGTCCATGAGCCGGTTCAGGGCGGCTTCCCGGGTGACGCCGCCCTCCTGGGCGATCCTGGCGACCAGGTTGTCTGCGGCGGTGGTCTGGATGAAGCCCGGCGAGACGGTGTTGACGCGGACGCCGTGCGGGGCGACCTCGTTGGCCAGGCCCTTGCTGTAGGTGGTCAGCGCCGCTTTGGCCGCCGCGTAGGCCAGGGTGCCGTTCCACAGGGGCATGCGGCGCTGGATCGAGGTGACGTGCACGATCACGCCCCTGCCACTCTCGATCATGCCGGGCAGAAGGCCGCGGTCCAGGCGGACCGCGGCCAGCAGGTTCACGTTGAGCTCCTTGGCCCAGTCCTCCTCGCCGAGCGCCGCGAACCCACCGGCCGGCGCCTCGGAGCCGCCGAGGGTGTGGACGATGACGTCGACACCTCCCAGACGTGCCTCCACTTCGGCGATCGCCCGGTCGATGCCCTCGGCGGTCGAGAGGTCGGCGGCGATGAAGGTCTTTTCCTCGACCTCCTCGGGGCGGCTGCGGCCGGTGACGAGCACGTCGGCGCCGACGGCGGCGAGCCGTCGGGCGATGGCCGCTCCGGTGCCCTTGGTGCCGCCGGTGACCAGGGCGCGGCGGCCTTCGAGTGATTCGTTGACGGGACTGGTCATGACGCCTTCCGATCCCCGGTGCGCGCGGGCGCCGCGGCACTCGGTTACTGCTAAAATAGAAGCAACTAACTTCGACTTTAGCAGTAACCGAGGGGATGGTCACCGTGGCGAGCCGCATCAGGCTGGAGGACCGGGAGTGCCCGCTGTCCACGACGGTGGAGCACGTCGGTGAGTGGTGGACGCTGCTGATCCTCCACGACGCCTTCGACGGCTACACCCGCTTCGATCAGTTCCAGGAAAACCTGGGCATCTCCTCGAGCATGCTCACGGCCCGCCTGAAGACCCTCGTGACGGACGGGTTGCTGGAGCGTCGGCCCTACCAGACCAACCCGGTCCGCCACGAGTACGTGCTGACCGATCTCGGGCGCTCCCTGCGCCCGGTGATCGTCGCCCTGGCCGCGTGGGGCAATTCCCGGCTGGAGCCGCACGAACGCAGCATGATTCTCGTCGACGCGGAAAGCGGCGAGGAGGTACAACCCGTGGTCGTCGACGCCGGGACCGGCCGCCGGCTCGACGACAGCCGCGCCTACGTCTTCGCAGCGGGCCCCGCGGCCAGCGACGCCATGCGCAGCCGCTACGCCCACAGGTGACCGCTGCCGGTGGCCCCAAGGGCGGGTACGGGGGCGGGCCACCGGGCGCCGCGGGACCGCCCTTCGGGCGCACGGCGCTACTTTGCGGACACGCCCTAGGGCTTGAGGACGATCTTGCCGTGGGTGTGGCGGCGTTCGAGCTCGGTGTAGGCCTCGCGGACCCGCGCCAGCGGGTAGACGTTCGCGATCGGCACCTCGAGGTGTCCGTCGGCGATCAGGCCGGCAAGCTCGGCGAGCACCCCGGCTCCCGGCCCGGCCGCGACCCCTCCGTCGGTCTTCACCCCGTACTTCTCGGCGGCCGCGAAATCGGCGACGGTGTCGATCCGATCGGTCGCGACGCCGAGGGCGAGGGCCAACTCGACGTACCCGTGGCCAAACGTGTCGATGAAGGCGTCCACGCCGCTGGGGGCGGCGGCCCCGATGCGGTCCGCGACGCCCTCGCCGTACGCGACCGGGATCACGTCGTCGCTCTTGAGTCACTCGTGGTTGCTCTCGCTCGCCAGGCCGATGACCGTGGCCCCGGTACGGCGCGCGAGCTGGGCGGCTAGCGAACCGACTCCCCCAGCGGCTCCGGAGATGACGACGGTCTCGCCCTCCTCGGGCTGGACGGCGCGTACCGCCCCCACTGCGGTGACGCCGACGACGTACAGGCTGCCGGCCACCTCCCATGAGACCTTCTCCGGCTTGCGCGTGAGGTCACCGGCCTCGACCAGGGCCAGCTCGGCCTGGGAGGCCCGCTTCTGGTTGAATCCGATCACCTCGTCACCGGGCGAGAATCCGGCAACCCCGGCGCCGACCTCCAAGCCGAAAGGGGTGCGGGCTACACCTGCCGGAGTTCGAGCACGGGAATGGTGCGGATCCCGGCGGTCTTGCGTTCGTACTCGGCGAAGCCGGGGTAACGCCGTGCCTGCTCGGCGTAGATGCGGTCGCGTTCGGCGCCGGTCAGTTCGCGGACGGTCACCTGGTGGGTCGCGGTGCCGCGCTCGATGGTGCCCTCACCGGAGGCAGTCAGATTGCGGTACCAGTCCGGGTCGGTGGGTGCTCCACCCTTGGACGCGAAGACATAGACGGTGTCCGGCGCGGTGTCGTGCGGGAGGTACATCATCGGGCTGACGTGCTCCTGCCCGCTCTTGCGGCCGCGGTGATGGACGAGGACCAGCGGAGCGCCCTCGAAGACCCCGCCGACCCGACCCTCGTTCGCACGGAACTCCGCGATGACGCTTGCGTTCCGGTCGAGTGCTTCGCTCATGTCGAACTCCTGTCGTTCGTGGTCCGGGTGATGTACTCGGGTGCACGATGACGCACCCGCCGCACGAGGCGATCTTGGCGGTCCAGCCGATCTTGAGCATGACCGTCGCCTTCTCGTCTGCGGCGCTTCGTCAAGAAGGAAGTGCGTTGCCTGATGGATCACATGCTGCACAGACGGTCGGTCCAACAACGAATGGACGCCTCTCATTCCTTTTCCGAGCGCCGAGCGCCGAGGTCCGAGCCCCGAGGTGCCCAGCGGAATCAGCTCGCCCTGGCCACGTACCTGGGGATCGGGCGTCGGCGTGAGATCGCCGCCACCGCCCGGGGTGTCAGTGCCCTCCAGGCTCCGGACCCAGCTCGGCCGGCATCACGCCTCTCCCAACGGAGCCGGGTTGAACGTCTCGCGGTACACGCGGGGCGGTACTCCGACATGGGCTTTGAACAGGGTCCGGAAGTTGGCCGGCGTGCCCAGGCCGCAGCGTCGCGCGACGGCCTCCACCGTCAGGTCGCTCGTCTCCAGGAGTTCCCGTCCGAGGCCGAGCCTTGCGTCGAGCAGCCAACGCATAGGCGGGAGCCCGGTGTCGGCATGGAAGCGGCGGATGAGCGTGCGGCGGGACATCCCGGCCTGGCGCGCCAACTGGTCGACGGTGAGCGGCTGGTGCAGGTTGCGCAGGGCCCACTCGTACACCGGCGCCGGTCTGTCATCCGGTGCGGTGGGCACCGGCAGGTCCATGAACTGGGCCTGACCGCCCGTACGGTGGGGCGCGGCGACCAGCAGACGTGCTCGCTGGTTCGCCAGTCGGGGGCCGTGATCGCGACGGATGAGGTGCAGGCACAGGTCGAGGCCGGCGGTGACGCCGCCGGAGGTCAGCACCTGGCCTTCGTCGATGTACAGAGCCTCCGGCTGCACCGTCACCCGTGGGTACTGCTTCGCCAGTGCTCCTGCGTACTGCCAGTGCGTGGTGGCCCGTCGGCCGTCGAGCAGGCCGGCGGCGGCGAGGGCAAACGCGCCCGAGCAGATGGACACCATGCGGCTGCCCCGCGCTGCCGCCTCTGCGAGGGCTGCGCTGACCGCGGCCGATGGTGCGTCGGGTTCCAAGTACCCCGGGACCATCACGGTGTCCGCGGTGGCCAGGGCATCCAAGCCCTCGGTGACCGACAACACGGGGCCGCCGTGCATCACGACGAGCCCGGGGCGTTCCGCACACACGGTCAGCGTGTAGGGCCCGTCCGGCCAGCTCCCGAAAACCTGCACGGGTATCCCGATGTCGAGTGCGAGGACGTTCTCGAGAGCCACCACGACCACCTGGTGCTTTCCGCCTGACATTCTCACATCCCACACCGATGCCGATGGCACGATTCTATCGCCGGATGGCATGCATGCCACTGACTCCTTCGCCCGGATCACACCTACGTTCGCCTCATGACGGACAAAGCACGTCCTCCGCTTCAGTCGCGCGGTCCGAACGAAGGAGCGCACCATGTCCGCTGACGCACCCCTGCCCGTCTTCGAGCAGCTCCGCCTCCCCGATACGGGCGTCGCCCGGGACGCCTACGCGTACGTGGCCGGGGCCACGCCGGACTTCGTCCTCCATCACAGCGTGCGCAGAGAGGAAGAAGGGGTCAACCGAGGGGCCAAGGATTCCGACCCGTGCGCGCGACCGAGTTCTGGGCCGCCCTCGCGGATGCCTGGCGGGCAAATCCGGTGATCCGTCTGCGGGAGATCCAGCGCGTGGTCAACTTCGCCGGTGCCGTTCTCGGCAGGCACGAGACCGCCCCCACGCCCACCTCTGCACCTTGGGATCCAATGCCCACCGTCGCCCACGACGGTGGGGTGGTCATGCTCTCCCCAGAGCTGGCGGGGTTCACCGACGCCCGGTTCGGCGACTTCACCACCGGCAACGTGCTCAAAGACGGCCTGGACGTCCTCGTGGCCGAGGCCGAGGAACGCATTTCCTGGATCACTGAGTTCTGGCAGGGCGTCGACGCGTGCCGCGCCACCTGCCCCGCCTTCGCCTTCTGTGGGGGCGCCCACGCCGCGAACCGCCTTCGCCCGCTGGGAGAACGCCTGGACCAACGCCACTTGGAGGAACCAGCTCACCTCGGAAGCCGAGCACGCCAAGCCCTCGCCACGTTCGACAACCGCCCGACCTGGGACGACCCCACGGCCACCTTCGACAACCGGCCCACCGGGGACAACTGGAAGAACAAGTAGCACCCGCCGACAGCGGGCGGTCCCGCCGCCGCGCGGGGCCGCCCCGCCCCAACGACAAGGAGCACCATGGCCATCCGAACCTTCGGGCACACCACGATCACGCTGCCTGAACTGGACGAGCCCGGCCTCTACCTGAGCAACGTCGACAGCCTCGACAGCTCCCGCGGCACCGTCCAGGACTTCGCGTACGGGGACGCCGATCTCCGATCGCTCGACCTCGCGGAGACCCAGCTGGTCACCGGCCGGATCGCGGGCATCCATGCGAAGCGGGTCGAGCTCGAGCAGGTCAACCTCCACGGTGTGGAGATCGGCGACAGCGAGCTCGGTTCGGCACACTGGACCGGCAGCAAGCTGACCCGCGTCCACTTCCGGGACTGCAAGCTGATGGGCATCTCCCTGGATGGTTTGGTCCTCGACGACGTGCTGTTCGAAGGTTGCAAGCTCGACTTCGCCACCTTCGAGAAGGTCCGCGTCACCGGCCCCGTGGCCTTCATCGGCTGCGTCCTCACAGAGGCCACGTTCACCGACTGTGACCTGTCCGACGTCGTGTTCACCGATTGCACGCTCCGGCTCACCGAATTCGGCACGGGGCGCTACCGCAACACCGACCTTCGGGAGAACGACCTGTCGGCCATCCGCGGTGTCGCGAACCTCGCCAAGGTCCGCATCGACCCCGGGCAGCAGTCCGACCTTGCCGAGGCCTTGGTGCACGAACTCGACATCATCATCGGGGACGACTGACCGGGAGGACCTCGTGCCCCTGCACATCGCCTACGGCGCCCCGTCCGCCCTCCGCGCCCGCTGTGAGGTCGCCACCGTCCGGACCACCCGCCCCGACGAGGCCGCATACGAGCCCGGCGCGATCATCCCCGCCGGGCAGTGGCGCCCCATGAGGGAAGCGGACGTCAAGGCGGTCACGGCCCCTCGTCGACCCCTGGACAGCGCCCTCGTGGAGATCGTCCGGCCCACGTTTCGGGAAGGACTCCCGCTCGAAGACCTCACCGGCCCACTGGGCGACCCGGACGCGGTGTACCTCGGTCAAGCCCTCGCCAAGCCCGACATGACCACGACCACCGACATCTACGAGGACGGCCGACTGATCGGGCTGCACCTCGACAACTGGGACAAGCTCGCGTACGCCGACAGGCACACCGGACGCCGCAGGCTCTGCCTCAACCTCGGCCCCGGAGTGCGATACATCATTCTCGGTGCCATCGACGCCCAAGCGGTCTGCCGAGCCGTCCACCCCGACTGCCACGCCGACCGCCACCCGCACACCCAGGACTACCGCGACTACGTCGCCAGCGGCCGCCCCATCCGCATCATCCGAATACGCCTCGCCCCGGTCGCAGGCTATGTGGCTCCCACCGAGTACCTGCTGCGCGACGGTTCAACCGAGGCCCAGGACCGGCCCTCAGCCGCCGCATTCTGGCTCGGGCACTGGCCCCGCGGCATCCTGCCCTCCCTCATCTGACCTCTCGCGCCGATGCCTTCCGCGGGACTCAGACTGATAGCAAGGCCACCCGGTAGGCCCGCGGCACCACGCGAACCGCATAGCTTCGCAGTCGTCAGGACATCCTCGGAAACAGCAGTGCGGGCCGCCGCTCCCCGGCAGCTGCGGCCCGCACTCCCCCATCGCCGGAGGCGGCAGAGAACGAATGCCCCTGCAAGCTGCGAGCGCTTGCGACAGCAGGTCGGCCAGGAAATCCGGAGAAGCCCAGGCCAAGGGTGCCGTATGGTGGAGGCATCGACGCGGGGTGGAGCAGCTCGGTAGCTCGCTGGGCTCATAACCCAGAGGTCGCAGGTTCAAATCCTGTCCCCGCTACTGCTCAGAAGGGCCCAGATCTCCGATAGAGATCTGGGCCCTTCTGCTGTAGTGACGTGCTGGCGTGGAACCGCCTGGGTCACACGCTGTTCGCCGGGCACCTGGGCCGTGGCGCCCCGGACCTGCCGGCGCAGCGCCCCAACATGGCCGGACTGGTGTTCCTCGACAATCACACCCGCGGGACGACGTCCGTGGCCTGCAGGGCCGCCGCGAGGAACGAGGCCGACCCCGGCCCTGCCTTCTCCGGCCGCGGGGCAGAACTCGGTCGCTGATGTCGCGCCTCGTCCCACCCCCGCAGGCTGCCACCAGGGAGGAATCCCTCGTCCACCCGTTTGGCAGCACAGCGAGCCGCGCCCGCTGGCCTGGGGCGCCCCTAGGATGCCGACCGTGAGACCCAAACTCCCGAAGACCGAGGGCGGCGGCCGGGTACAGGGCCTCCTGCAGCTCCTCGAGGACGGCATCCACCTCATTGTCGCGGCGCTCCTCGTACTGCTCGCGGGGATCCTGACCGTCGGGGTGGTCCACGACGTCATCAGGTCGATCCAGGGGCCGTACGAGGAGGAGGCGGTCGTTCTGTCCGCCCTGGACAACAGCCTTGTGCTGTTCATCGTGGCCGAGCTGCTCCACACCGTCCGCCTGACCATCAGGAACCAGACCCTCGACGCGGAGCCGTTCCTCGTCGTCGGCCTGGTTGCCGGCATCCGCAAGGTGCTCATCGTGACGGCCGAGGCGGAGAAGTCCTTCCGGTGGAACGTCGAGGGTGTCGAACTGCTCGTCCTGGCAGGTCTGATCCTCGTGATGGCGACAGCGGGGTACGTGTGGCGTCGCTCGACGCGGCCGGGAGACTACTTCCCGCTCCAGGAGGCGCGGCGCGCTCCTCCGTCGCCGGAGCCGTCACCCACCCCGGTGGGCGGATCCTGATCCGTCACCTTCCGTCGCCGCGGCCGCCCGCACCCGTTGCTCTTCGCGAGCGGAGCCGACGTCCCGTTCCAGGGGTGTACGGCTCACGGCCGTCGCGAGGGCCTCCAAGGCCCGCTTCTGCATTGCCGCCCCGCGCCGCACTACCGGGCTCCCGTCCCCGGCGGCGGCGCCCTCCCACGCGTGGAGCGCCTCCTCCACGCGCGCCCAGTCCGGATTCCTGTGCTCGCGCACATCGACCGCCGCCTGCGCAGTGTCCGCCTCCAGGGCCTCGGCGAGCCGCTCCGCCTCGGGGACGGGACGGCTGTCGGCCCGCGGGACGTGGCTCTCCATGAGCATCGCCGCCCGGTCGAAGCCCTTGATCGCCTCCTGCGCCTCCTCCGCCTCGCGTGACGTCAGGCCCCTGGGGCGGACCGGTTCCTGCCTTGCCCGGTCGTACGCCTCCTGCCAGGCGGCGCGTGCCTCCCTGCTCGCCAGCAGTGCCCTGCGCAGGTCGGCGTGATGTTCCCGGGTCGGTTCGGCGTAGCTGCGGAGCACAGCGG
This sequence comes from Streptomyces sp. NPDC001903, assembly GCF_042891345.1. NCBI lineage: Bacteria > Bacillati > Actinomycetota > Actinomycetes > Kitasatosporales > Streptomycetaceae > Streptomyces > Streptomyces sp. NPDC001903. The sequence goes on along the minus strand of NZ_JBIASZ010000003.1, from coordinate 148,727 downwards.
CCGCGTAACGGCCCTCGGCGGCGAGCCAGTCCGCAAGCCGGCCCGGCAGTCGGGGTGTCTCCCATGCGGGGAACACCACGTACGCCAGCATCGCGAGGGCCCCGCCGAGCAGGGTGAGCACCACCCGCTCCGGGACCGTCTGCTCCCACGCCTGGCCGCCCATGCCGAGCAGGAAGACGACGTATGCGGCAGTGAAGCACTGGGAGTAGGCGTAGCCGGTACGGTTCAGCATGAACGACAGGCCCGCCGAGACCACCGCCAGCAGACCGAACACCTGGGCGTCCGGGCCCAGGGCCCGCACCATCCCCGTGGCGAGCGCGACCCCCGCCAGGGTCCCGGCGAGACGGGCCACCGCCCGCGCGTACGTCTGGTGGAAGTCCGGCCGCATCACCATCACCGAAGTGATGGGCACCCAATAGCCGTGGCCCACCGGAAGCCGGGCGGCGATCAGGTAGCCGAGCGTGGCCACCGCCGCCAGGCGGACGGCGTGCCGGAACACGGGCGAGTCCCGGCGGAGCTCACGTCGGACCGCCCGGACCACGACCGGGACCAGCCGGAACATGGTCGGGCGCACCAGGACCTGGGCGTCCTCGGGGACGGGCGGCGCGGGCGTCCTCCCGGGCGTGCCGCACCGGGCGATCTCCAAGGCCTCGCCAAGCAGTTCCACGAGCCGCTCGGCGGCCTGCCGCGCGGGGCCCTCCAGCACCTCGTGCTCCTCGTCGACGCACAGGGCGTCCGTGCTTCCGGGCGACACCTCGGCGGGAGTGCCGCGGCGGATCGAACGGGCGGCCGCATCCAGGACCTCGGCGGCCGCGTCGAGCAGCTCCCTTGCCCGGTCCCGCCCGGGTCCCTCCGGCGGGGCGCCGACACCCGGGTCGGCGAGTGCGGCGACGACGGGCCGAATGCGCTCGGCGAGTCCCCTGGGGCCGTGCAGGACGGAGGGACGGGTGCGGGCCTGCGACGGCGTCACGGCGGCCGCGTCCCGGGCCGTCATCAACGGTTCCGCGTCGAACGGGGCGGTCGGGTCGTGCCGCAGCCGGCGGGCGTAGTCCGCCACGGCGGCCAGGGCGTCGGCGAGCGCGTCACGATGCGCCCCCCAACGGCGGATCGGGAACAGCAGGATCAGCAGGGCCTGCGCCACGCCCCCGAGCGCGATGATCCCGGCGTGCTCCAGGGCCCGCCCGATGCTCGTGGGCAGGGTGACGGTCACCAGCATGCTGCCGACCGTCGTCGCCGCGACGATCCCGGCGGTCGATCCGACGGCCCACGCCATCCCTGCGGCAAAGGCCCATACGGCCAGCAGTGGGAGGAACGTCGCGAGTCGCCCCGCGGCCAGATACCCGAGGAAGGTGCCGAGTGCCAGACCTACGCCCGCGCCGAGCGCGATGACTTTGCGGGGACGCCAGGTGCGCTGGAACGTGGCTGCGCCCGCGGAGTAGGCGCCGAGGGCGGCGGACGCGGCGTACGCCGGGGATGCCAGCCACAGCGCCGGCCCGATGACGAGCGCCACCCCCACAGCTGTGCGCAGCGCGAGCAGGGGCTCAAGTCGCGCCTCCTCGATCGTGAGCCCGGATCGCACGACTTCCCGGAGGGCCCGCAGCCACGTCACGGGCAGGAGCCTAGCCCGGCCCCGCTACCGGGTCGTGCCGGCCACGCCGCCGAGAATGTTGAGCCTGAGGCGGGGGTCCTCGTGGCCCTCGGGGGCCGCCGATCGACCGGCGATGTCGTCGGGCCCTGACGATCACCAACCAGCGACGCATCTCAGACTCAGGTCATCAGCTGGTCACCGTGGTCGCCTTGGAGCATGTGGCGACGTTGCTCTTCGCGCGTGGAGTAGGCGGCTGCGCGGATCGCCTCGTCGCTCTCCAAGCCCGATCCCAGCGCGCCGGCCACCGTGGCGACCGAAGCGACGAACCAGGACAACGTCAAGTACTCCGTGGCGTGCAGCGGGGTTCCTGTCGTGGAAGCGAACACCCGGTCGTTGAGGATGAACAGCGCCCACACCAAGTTGATGACCATCAATCCCACGTAGCAGACGAGCGCCCCGATACCGACGGTGAGGACCGTCGAGGTGTTGTAGAGCCGCGCCCTCTGCCTCGCCTCCGGCGATCCCTCCGTCGATCGGTGCCACAGCTCCCCGTCCACGATCAGCCAGCCGATCATGAGCCCGACGGACCCGACCATGGCGATCACGAGGCGTGGCGCGCTCAGGGCACCGGAGAGGCTCCAGGTGGTGGAGTCCAGGGTGGCGATGGCTCCCGTGGCGAGTGCGGCCGCCAGGGCTTTCGACAGGCCCGACACCAAGCGCCAAGGCCGGTTCGCGCGGACCATACCGACGAGCACCCGCAGGTAGCCGCGCGGCCCGCTGACGATGTACCGGAGATCGGCAGCCTCCTCGTCACCGACCTGGCCCCGGTGGACAGGCGCGAGACGACCGGCGAAAGGGCCCGGAAGCGGCTGACTGCGCGGAAGCCCCTCAGCCCCGGTGGACTGCGGACCGGCCAAGCCGAGCACGGCTTCTTCCACTGCCCGCCGGGCTCTCGTCTGCAGCCGCAAGCCCCCCAGGGAAGGAAGGGACAGCAGCGCCAAGCCGTGTTCGTGACTCAGATCCACAAGAATCCTGCGCCCGTGTGAGTGCAGCGGAAGGTCGGTGAGGGCCACCACGACGTCCCAGTTCTCCGCACTTGCGCGCTCCATGATCCGGCGCATCAAGGTGTGCGGGTCCTCGGTCCCCGAGGTGAAGGGCTCACTGACCACCTTGACGTCGAACCGACGCCCCTGGCCCGCCTTTTCAGCGAGCCGGTCAGGAAGCATCCGGGCGATGCGCCGCGCGACGTCCGTGGGCGCGTCCGGATCGGCCAGGAGAGCTACGACCGTGACGCCCTGCGACGACTCCCGCACGACCGGACCATCCTCCTCGGCTGTCCTCCGCGATTGCAAGGGTTCACAGGATGCCCCGGGGTGGAGGCGAAGCCGTGGTGACACGCTGTCCTTACGGGTGGGGCCATGTGTCGGGTCCGTCAGGGGCCGGGTCAGCGCGAGGACACGGGCCCGCCCGCTTCCGGCCGGCGTCCCTCGGGGCCGACGGTGACCAGGTTTCCCTTCCGTTCCCGGTGCTCGTGCACGAGGCGGATCGCCATGGCGCCTTCACCGGTCGCCGAGGCCACCCGTTTCACCGAGCCGCTCCTGACGTCGCCGGCGGCGAAGACCCCGGGCAGGGTGGTCTCCAGCAGCATCGGATCGCGGCCCAGCGAGGCCCACCGGTTCGTATCGGCCACCGCCCCGGCGTCGGCGCCGGTGAGGACGAAGCCCCTCTCGTCCAGGGCCAGCACGCCCCCCAGCCATTCCGTGCGGGGCCGGGCGCCGATGAAGACGAACAGCGCCGCGGCCTGCAGCTCACGGCGCTCATGGCTTGCGTTGTCCTCCACCGTCAGCGACTCCAGCTTCTCCTTGCCGGCGACGCCCCGTACTTCGGTGTGGAGCAGCACCTCGATCTTGGGGTGCTGCTCCACCTGGTCCACCAGGTAGCGCGACATGTCCGCGTTGAGGTCGCTGCCCCGGACGAGGAGGTGGACCTCGGACGCGTGCTGGGCGAGGAACAGCGCCGCTTGTCCGGCGGAGTTCCCGCCGCCGACCACGGCGACCGGGTCGGCGCGGCAGAGGCCGGCCTCGTGGACCGTCGCCGCGTAGTAGACGCTGATCCCTTCCAGGCGGTCGATGCCGGGCACTTCGAGCCTGCGGTACCGCACGCCCGAGGCGAGCACCACGGCGCCGGCCCGGGCCCGGGAGCCGTCTGTGAACGTGACGATGTACTCATCGTCCTGCGGGGTGAGCGCGCTGACCTCCGCCGGCACCATCAGGCGGGCGCCGAACTTGTGCGCCTGGAGCACCGCACGCTCGATGAGTTCGCCCCCGGAGATGCCGGACGGGAAGCCGAGGTAGTTCTCGATGCGGGACGAGGTCGCTGCCTGGCCTCCCGTGGCCACGGCGTCGACGGTGACCGTGGTGAGGCCGTCGGAGGCGCCGTACACGGCGGCGGCGAGTCCTGCGGGGCCCGCACCGACCACCATGACCTCGCACCGTTCGTTCTCGGCCGAGGGGGCGGGGGCGGGCAGCCCGATGAGCCGGGCGAGTTCGGCGTTGCTCGGATTGCGCAGGAGCCGCTCGCCCTGCCAGAGGACCACCGGTGTCTCCTCGGGACGGATGGCGAACCGGCGCAGCAGTGCCTCGGCCTCCTTGTCCCTCTCCAGATCCACCCAGCGGTGGGGCAGCCGGTTGCGGGCGGCGAACTCGCGCAGCCGCAGCGTGTCCCGTGAGTAGCACGACCCCAGGATCCGGAAGCCGGCGCCGAGGCCGATGAGCAGGTACCTGCGGCCCAGGTAGGCGCGGAGGATCAGGTCGCCGAGGACGGGGTCGCTGCCGACCAGGGCGCGTTGCCGCTCCACCGGTACGGCAAGGATCTCGCCGGCCTCGCGCACCACGGCGGTGTTGAACGCCGCCTGGCCCTCCAGCAGTCCGAGTTCGCCCAGGAACCTGCCGGGTCCGTGGACCGCGACCGTGCGCTCGTCGGGGCCGCCCTGGTCGCTGAGGATTTCGACGGTCCCGCTGAGGATCACGAGGAACTCCCGGAACGGCTCGCCCTCGCGGTACAGCACCTCGCCCTCGGCGGTCCTGCGGCGCTCACCGTGCGCGCTCAGGTCCTCGAGCTGCTCCGGCGTGAGGCGCGGGAACGCCCCGTACCGGTCCGGTGTCTCGCGGACCGCACCCTTCTCGTGCTCGGCCGTGCTCATCAGACCAGCGCCTCGTGGACGAAGCACCAGCGCCAGTCCTCTCCCGGCTCGAAGGACTGCACGACGGGGTGACCGACGCTCCCCGCATGCCGCCTGGCGTGCTTGAGGGGGGAGGAATCGCAGCAGCCGACGTGCCCACAGGTGAGGCACAGGCGCAGGTGGAGCCATGGGGACTGCTCCCTGAGGCACTCCTCACAACCCTGCGGGGTACGCGGCGTCACTGGGCGAACCATCGCCAGGTGCGGGTCGGGAATCGTGGCCATGAGGGTTTTCCTTCCGTGAAGTGGGCCTGATCGGCCGCGGCCGGCGATGGTCTTCCTCAGCACCGTCGCCTTCACCCTCCCGCAGCGGTCTGCCGGCCCGCCACCGCCTGCTCGACCCAGGAGCGCAGGACGGGCGCGGGTGCCGCGCCGGCCTGCCGGGCGAGCGTCTCGCCCCGGTCCAGGACGAGCAGGGTCGGCACCGCCTGCACCTCGAACCGCCGACTGAGCCGTGGGTTCTGGTCGACGTCGACCTTGACGAGCTTGATCTGTCCGGCGAGGTCCCGGGCGACCTGTTCGAGGGCTGGGCTGACCATGCGGCAGGGGCCGCACCAGGTGGCCCAGAGGTCGACGACGACGGGCACCGTGGCGTTGTCGGCGACCTCGGCGAAGTCGCTGTCGCCCGCGTCGACGACCCAGGGCAGGGGCTGCTTGCAGTGGCCGCATCGGGGCCGTCCCTCGGCAGCCACGGGAATCCGGTTGCCGCGACCGCAGTTCGGGCAGGTCACCGTGGTCGTCCGGGTGGTGTTCACGCCGCCCTCGCTTCCCGGTCGTCCTCCTGCTGGTCGTAGGTGACCACCAGCTCTCCGTGCTCGGCGTCGACGCGCACCGTCGCACCGTCCTGGACGTCGCCGCGCAGGAGGGCGCGTCCGACCAGCGTCTCGACCTCGTGGGAGATGTAACGCCGCAGCGGCCGGGCCCCGTACACCGGGTCGTAGCCCTGATGGGCGATCACCACCCGCGCAGCGTCGGTGAGTTCGACGGTAATGCGGCGCTCGGCGAGCCGCCGCCGCAGCTCGTCGAACTGCAGCTCCACGATCCGCTCGATCTGCCGCTCACCGAGCGGCTTGAACAGCACGATGTCGTCGACGCGGTTGAGGAACTCCGGGCGGAAGTGCCCGCGCAGCTCGCCCATCACCAGGGCGCGGGCGTCGGGCTTGATCTCACCCTCGGCGGTGGCGCCGTCGAGGAGGTGCTCGGAGCCGATGTTGGACGTCATGATGATCACGGTGTTGCGGAAGTCGACGGTGCGGCCCTGCGCGTCGGTGATGCGACCGTCGTCGAGCATCTGGAGCAGCGTGTTGAAGACATCGGTGTGCGCCTTCTCGACCTCGTCGAACAGGACGACCGAGTACGGCTTGCGGCGCACGGCCTCGGTGAGCTGGCCGCCTTCCTCGTAGCCGACGTATCCGGGCGGTGCGCCCATGAGCCGGCTGACGGTGTGCCGCTCCTGGTACTCGCTCATGTCGAGGCGGACCATGTTGTCCTCGGAGTCGAACAGGGTCCGGGCGAGGGTCTTGGCCAGCTCGGTCTTCCCGACGCCGGTGGGGCCGAGGAAGATGAACGAGCCGATGGGACGGCGGGGGTCGCGGATGCCGGAGCGGGCACGGATGATGGCGTCGGTGACGAGCTTGACCGCCTCGTCCTGGCCGATGACGCGCTCGCGCAGGATCTCGTCGAGGCGCAGCAGCTTCTCGCGTTCGCCCTCCTGGAGGCGGGCGACGGGGACGCCGGTCCAGGCGGCGACGATCTCGGCGATCTCCTCCTCGGTGACGACCTCGCGCAGCAGCCGGTTCTGCCCTTGTTTGGCGGCCAGTTGCTCCTCCTCCGCGGCGAGTCGGCGCTCCAGGTCGCGGACGCGGCCGTAGCGCAGTTCGGCAGCGCGGTTGAGGTCGTAGGCGCGTTCGGCCTCCTCGGCCTCGTGGCGGACCTGTTCCAGTTCCTGGCGCAGTTCCTGCACGCGGCGGATCGCCTGCCGTTCGGCCTCCCACTGGGCGCGTTTGGCGTCGGCTTCACCGCGCAGGTCGCCCAGTTCCCTGCGCAGCTCCTCCAGGCGTGTTTTGCTGGCGGGGTCGGTCTCCTTGGACAGGGCGGCATCCTCGATCTCCAGCCGCGTGACACGACGGGTGATCTCGTCGAGTTCGGCGGGCATCGAGTCGATCTCGGTACGCAGCCTGGCGCACGCCTCGTCGACGAGGTCGATGGCCTTGTCGGGCAGGAACCGATCGGTGATGTAACGGTGGCTGAGGGTGGCCGCGGAGACCATCGCGGTGTCCTGAATCTTGACGCCGTGGAAGACCTCGAGGCGTTCGCGCAGTCCGCGCAGGATGGAGATGGTGTCCTCCACGCTGGGCTCCTCGACCAGGACCTGCTGGAAGCGGCGTTCGAGGGCGGCGTCCTTCTCGATGTGCTTGCGGTACTCGTCGAGGGTGGTGGCGCCGATCATGTGGAGTTCGCCGCGGGCCAGCATCGGCTTGAGCATGTTGCCCGCGTCCATGGCTCCTTCGGCGGCGCCTGCGCCGACGACGGTGTGGAGTTCGTCGACGAAGAGCAGGATGCGCCCTTCGGCGGCCTTCACCTCGGACAGTACGGCCTTCAGGCGTTCCTCGAACTCGCCGCGGTACTTGGCGCCGGCGACCAGGGAGCCCATGTCCAGGGCGAACACCGTCCTGTCGCGCAGGCCCTCGGGGACGTCGCCGCGAACGATGCGCTGGGCCAGGCCCTCGACGATGGCGGTCTTGCCGACGCCGGGGTCGCCGATGAGGACGGGGTTGTTCTTGGTCTTGCGGCTGAGGATCTGGGTGACGCGGCGGATCTCCGCGTCACGGCCGATGACCGGGTCCAGCCGACCGGACCGAGCCTCGAGGACGAGGTCGCGTCCGTACTTCTCCAGGGCCTCGTAGGCCACTTCGGGGTTCGCGGAGGTGACGCGCTGGTTGCCGCGGACCTGAGTGAGCGCGCTCAGGAACGAGTCCCTGGTGATGCCGGCCTGTTTGAGCAGTCGCCCGGCGGCGGTCGAAGAGCTCTCCTCGGCCAGGGCGAGGAGGAGGTGTTCCACGGACACGTACTCGTCCTTGAGGCGTTTGGCCTCCCGCTCGGCGGCGTCGAGCAGGTGGGCGAGGCGCTGGGTGACGAAGACCTGGCCGGGTGCCGCGCCGGGGCCGGTGACCTTCGGGCGGCGGGAGAGTTCCTCGCGCACGGCCTCGCGCAGTCCCTTCGGCTCCTTGCCGGCCTGCTCCAGCAACCGCGGGATCAGACCGTCCTCCTGATCGAGGAGTGCGAACAGCAGGTGTTCCCCGTCGACCTCGGTGTGCCCCATGCGGCCGGCCGCGGTCTGGGCCTCCTGGAGGGCTTCCTGGGACTTCTGGGTGAGACGGTTCATGTCCATGGGGGTGTTTCACTCCTCGTGCCGCGGCCGCGCAGGGCGGCTTCGAGCAGGCTGATGCGGTCGAGCAGATCGAGCACCAGGCCGATGGATGCGTAGTTGAGGCAGAGTCCGGTGCGCAGCCGCTGGATGCGGGCGAGGACCGCCGGGGCCGTGGGGTCGAACACCAGGTGTCCCGCGGCGTCGCGTCCGGCGTCGATCAGGCCGAGGGCGACGAACCGCCGGATCAGATCGGGGTGGAGGCCCGAGCGACGGGACACGGCGTCGAGGGAGAGCCTGGGGGCGGGCACGAGCGCGTACCGGATGGCCGTCGAGGCGGTGAGGTCGGCGCCCGTTCGTACCGGACGGTTGCCCGCGCCGGCCCGGCCGGGGCCTGACGCTCCCGCGGGTGGTTCGTTCATCACGTCCTCCTGGGGTCGTACGAGGAGGCGGCGGCGAGCTCCGCGAACAGTTCGCGCTCACGGTCGCCGAGAGTGGGTGGCACCACGATGCGGAGTTCGGCGTACAGGTCGCCGTTCGCGCCGCGCGGGTTCGGCATGCCCTCGCCGCGCAGCCGCAGCCGACGGCCGCTGGACGAGCCCGCGGGCACCGTGACCTTGGCCGTGCCGCCGCCGGGGGTGGGCACCGGCACGGTCGCACCCAGGGCCGCCTCCCAGTGGGCCACCGGGACCTGGACGTGCACGTCGCGGCCGTCCAACCGGAACCGGGGATGGGGCTGGATACGCACGCGCAGGTACAGGTCGCCCGCGGCGGCGTCACCACTGCCCCGGCCTCCCTCGCCCGCCAGTCGCAGGCGCTGCCCGTCGGTGACGCCCGGCGGCACGTCGACCTCGTACCGCCGCGGCTGCCCCGTGGGACCGGCGAGCGTGACGGTGCGACGGCCGCCTCGGTACGCCTCCTCGACGGTGAGCGACAGTTCGGCCTCCTGGTCCGCTCCGGGGACGCTCCCTCGGGCGGCTCCGGCTCCGAACATGGAGCCGAACAGGTCCTCGATGTCGATGCCCTCCGCTCCGAAGTCGTCTCCGAAGCCGGCGTACCGGACCCGAGGGCCGCCCCCGCCTGCGGTCGTCCGACCGCGGAAGCCGCCGCCCGCTCCCGCCGCGGCCCGTTCGTCGAAGTCCTCCGGGATCTTGCGGAAATCCTCGCCGAAGCGGTCGTAGCGGGCCCGGGTCTTGGGATCGGACAGGACGCTATATGCCTCGTTGAGGTCCTTGAAGCGCTCTTCCGCCCCGGGGTCCTTGTTGACGTCGGGGTGGTGCCTGCGGGCGAGCTTTCGATATGCCTGCTGGATCTCGTCCTGGCTCGCGGACCGCGACACCCCGAGCGCCTCGTAGTAGTCCTGCGCCATGACCGGTCACTCCCGCTTCGCGACGGTCACGGCGGCGGGCCTGAGCTGCCGCTCGCCGTCCCCGTAGCCGGGGCGCAGTACCTGGACGACCGTGCCCGGTGCGGCGTCGGGGTCCTGGACGACGCCGACCACCTCGTGCCGGGCGGGGTCGAAGGGGACGCCGGTCTCCGCGTGTCGCGGGTAGCCGAGCAGTTCGAGGACGTTCACCGCTTGGTCGCGTACGGCCAGGATGCCTTCCACGATCGCGCCCGGATCGGCGCCCGCGTGGGTCAGGGCGAGTTCGAGGTTGTCGAGGACGGGCAGGAACGCGGCCGCCGTGCGGGCGCGCTCCACCGCCCGTTCGCGCTCCAGTTCCCTGGCGTGACGCTTGCGGAGGTTGTCGAGGTCGGCGAGTGCGCGCCGCCAACGGTCCTCCAGTTCCTGGATCGCGGTCGTGTACTCGTCCTCGGCGGACGCGGGGCCGGCGGCATCGGGTCCCGGTTCGCCGTTCGCCGCTCCGTGCCGGGACGGGCCCGGTTGGGGCAGGTCCCCGCGAGGCGGGGGTCCGGCTCCTTCCGGGACCGGTTCGGCCGGATCCGGCGCGGCCCGGTCGGGTTCCTGGGGGTAGGTGGGCATGGCGCGCCTCAGCCCTTGTCGAACTCGGCGTCGATGACATCATCGTCACCGCCACCGCCACTCGTGGGACCGCCGGTGGCGGCGTCCTGGGCGGGACCTCCGCCCGTAGTGGCCGCGCCCTGGTGGGCCGCCAGCCCGGCGAGCACCTGCTGGAGTTCGGAGGTCAGGGGGCGCACACGTTCCACGCCCGCCTCTTCCTTGACCGCCGCCCGGGCGTCCGACACGAGCATCTCGCCGCGTGCCTTCTCGTGCGCGGGCGCTGCGGCGCCCAGTTCGGCGAGACGCTTCTCGACCTGGTACGCGACGGCGTCGAGTTCGTTGCGGGCGTCGACGGCCTCGCGAAGTGCCTTGTCCTGGCCCTGGTTGCTTTCGGCCTCCTGGACCATGCGTTCGACCTCGCTGCGGTCCAGGTTGGAGCTCTCGCTGATGGTGATGCCCTGTTCCTTGCCGGTGTCCCGGTCACGGGCCTTGACCTCGAGGATGCCGTTGGCGTCGATGTCGAAGGTGACCTCGATCTGTGCTTCGCCCCGCGGCGCCGGCCGGATGTCGGTGAGCTGGAACCGGCCCAGCACCCGGTTGTCGGCGGCCAGCTCGCGCTCGCCCTGGAGGACGACCACGTCGACGGCCGGCTGGTTGTCCTCGGCGGTGGAGAAAGTCTCGCTGCGGCGCACCGGGATGGTGGTGTTCCGCTCGATGATCTTCGTCATCACTCCGCCGCGTGTCTCCACGCCCAGCGACAAGGGGGTCACGTCGAGCAGCAGTACGTCCTTGACCTCACCCTTGAGCACCCCTGCCTGGATCGCGGCACCGAGGGCCACGACCTCATCGGGGTTGACGCTCATGTTGGGTTCCTTGCCGCCGGTCAGTCGGCGGACCAGGGTCTGGACAGCGGGGATGCGGGTGGATCCGCCGACGAGGATGACCTCGTCGATGTCGCTCTCGCCGACCTTGGCGTCGGCGATGGCCTGCTGGACCGGTCCCAGGCAGCGCTCCACCAGGTCGCCGGTGATCTGCTCGAACGTGGACCGCATGATCGAGTCGGTGAGGTGCTTGGGCCCGGCGGCGTCGGCGGTGATGAACGGCAGGCTGACCTGCGTCTGCGTCACCGAACTCAGCTCGGTCTTGGCCTTCTCCGCCGCCTCGAACAATCGTTGCAGCGCCTGCGCGTCCTGGCGCAGGTCGATGCCGTTCTCCTTCTGGAAGTCGTCCGCGAGGTGATCCACCAGACGCCGGTCGAAGTCGTCGCCGCCCAGGTGGCTGTCGCCGGCGGTGGAGCGCACCTCCACCACGCCGTCGCCGACGTCGAGGATGCTCACGTCGAAGGTGCCGCCGCCCAGGTCGAAGACGAGGACGGTCTCGTGCTCCTTCTTGTCCACGCCGTACGCGAGGGCGGCCGCCGTCGGCTCGTTGATGATCCGCAGCACTTCCAGTCCCGCGATCCGGCCTGCGTCCTTGGTGGCGGTGCGCTGGGCGTCGTTGAAGTAGGCGGGCACCGTGATGACCGCCTCCGTGACCCGCTCCCCGAGCTGCTTGGAGGCGTCGTCCGTGAGTTTGCGGAGCACCTGTGCGCTGATCTCCTCGGGCGCGTACAGCTTGTCGCGCACCTTGAAGCGGGCCGCCCCGCCGTCGCCCTCGACGACGTCGTACGCCACCGCCCTGGCCTCGTCGGAGATCTCGTCGAAATGCCGGCCGATGAACCGCTTGGCCGAGTAGATGGTGCCCTTGGGATTGAGGATCGCCTGGCGCCGGGCCAGCTGGCCCACCAGACGTTCCCCGGTGTCGGTGAAGCCCACCACGGACGGTGTCGTGCGGTTGCCCTCGCTGTTGGGCACGACGGACGGCTCTCCGCCCTCCCACACGGCGATCACCGAGTTGGTGGTGCCCAGGTCGATGCCCACTGCCTTGGCCATGAGGAACTCCTCCCGGTACGGCGCCTGCGCCGACTGTCCGGATCACGTTCGTTCGGGTACGGGTGGGACCTCTGCCAGTGGTCTGCATCCCGCCGATCAGCCCTGCATCCCGCCGATCAGCCCTGCGGCCTCGTCGGAGACCTCCCCGACGAGGAGCAGGGCGGAGACGACGGGGTCGAGCCGGTTCACCAGGCCGAACAGCGACCCGAGCAGGACACCGGGGCACTCCGGCCACGGGAAACCCGTGGCCGGAGAGGTGGTCAACGGCGCGTGCGGCGTCCCAGTACGTCTTGTACGGGGCAACCGGCCTGCGGAGCTGCTCGGTCACCGCCCGGCGCTCCCTACCGGTGCGCGGACGGTTTCGAACACTCCCCAGGGTGGCGTGCCCAGTGGCTCCACGCCTGCGCCTGGCAAGTCGGAAAAGCACGGGTCCGGTCGCCCCACGAGTACGAGAGGCAGAATCCGAACCTCTCGTATGAGCCGACCCGACCAGCACCGCCGCTCGGCTGTAGGCTCGAAGAGAACGGAGTGATCCCATGGCCAGCAGCCGGGCGCACAACCTGTACTGCCGCCGCTGCGACAGGGAGAGCCGCCTTCCACTGGGCAGCGGCAGGCGAATCCCCATGGCCGCGCGGCGTGGGCCCCGCCCACCCGATCCAACCCCGGCCGACCGTGTCCCCCACGCGCTGATGGTGCTCTCCGGCGCCCTGTTCGACACCCTGGACGAAGGCGAGATCCTGAGCCTGGCCATGGACCACATAGACGCCGCTGGGCCCTACAGTGCCGAGGCCGGATACCTCAAAATGGACGGCGACCTGGTCCCCAGCCCGCGGAACGGGCAGGTCCATGCGATGGCCGTGGACCGGAGCGTGCGGGAGCTGGCCGGGGCGGACGGCCCTGTGACCGTGCCCGGCTGGCCCTGGGGCCGGGCCCTGGGGCTACGCGGGCCCGAGAGACTCCACGGCTACCTCGTGGTGACGTCCCGCTCCCGGCCCACCGAGGCCGAGCGCCTCCTGCTCGCCACGTTCGTCCGGCACACCGCCGCTGCACTGTCTGTCGCCTTCGCACACCGTCGCCGACGTGAGGACGCGCTGGAGCTGCACCGGCTGAGGGAGGAGCGGACAGCCCTCCAGGGGCGGCTGATCTCCGTCGTGGCCGAGCTGGGGTACCAGCAGGCTGTTCACGCGCTCATGGCCGACGTCGCCGTCTCGGGCGGCGGCGAGGAAGCCATCACCCGCGCACTGCACGGGCTCACCGGACTCCCCGCGCTGGTCGAGGACCGCTTCGGGCGGCTGAGGTCCTGGACCGGTCCCGATCGCCCCGACCCCTATCCCGAACCGGACCCCGTGCGCCAGGACGAAATGCTGCACGCCGTCGCCAGTCGGGCCGGGCCGGTGCGGATGAAGGACCGGCTGGTCACTCTGATCCGCCCGCACGGCGAGATCCTGGGCGTGCTGGCCCTCGTAGACGTCCGGGGCGAGGCCGACAAACACACCCTGCGCGCACTGCAGGACGGCGCCGTGTGGCTCGCCCCGGAGCTGGCGCACCTGCGCGATCTGGCCGAAGTGGAGTCGAGGCTGCACCGTGAGCTGGCCGACGACCTCCTGGCAGGGACGGACGAGGCGAGCGCCTACGCCCGGTCCGAGGCCGTCGGACACGACCTGCACCGCCGCCACTACGTCGTCGTGGTGCAGTGGTCGAACCGGACCGCGGACGAGCCCTTCGCGCAGACCGTGGGCCGGGCGGCCTCTGCCGTGGGCATGCACTCGCTGCTGACCCGGCGTTCCGACCACGTGGTCCTGGTCGCCGACGACAGACCGCACGCCTGCGCACTGTACGAGGCGCTCGTCCGGGAGACCGGGACACGGTCCGGGACCATCGGGGTGAGCGCCCCTTGCGACTCCCTGGACGCCATCCCCCACCGCTACCAGGAGGCGCAGCGCGCCCTGGAAGTGCGCCGCCACTCCCGCGAGCACTACGGCACGACGTTCTTCGACGAGCTGGGCCTCTACCGCATCCTGGGACCCGGCAACGATTACCGGGAACTGGAGACGTTCGTCCACGAGTGGCTCGGGCAGCTGATCGACTACGACTCCCGGCACCACACGGCCATGGTGGAGACGCTGTCCCAGTACTTCGACTGCGGCGGCAACTACGACGAGACCGCCGAATCCCTCGCGATCCACCGCAGCACGCTGCGCTATCGGCTCCAGCGCATCCGCAGCATCAGCGGCAACGACCTCGCGGACGTCGAGGACCGGCTCAACCTCCAGGTGGCGACCCGAGTGTGGAAGATCGTGCTGGGCGAACAAGCAGGAGAACGGCATCGTTGAACGCGATGCGGCAGATCGATCACCCGCGCGCGAGCCGGGCCGCGAGGTAGGGCGCGGTGATGCTCCGGCGGGATTTCGCCACCTTGGCCGGCGGGCCCGCCGCGACCACACGCCCGCCCGCGTCGCCGCCGCCCGGCCCGAGGTCGATGACCCAGTCGGCGGTGGTGATCGTGTCCAGGTCGTGCTCGACGAGGACGACCGTATTGCCGGCGTCGACGAGCCGGTGCAGCTGTCGCAGCAGCAGCGCGACGTCCGCGGGGTGCAGCCCCGCCGTCGGCTCGTCGAGCAGGTAGAGCGCGTGGCCGCGGCGGGCCCGCTGCAGCTCGGTGGCCAGCTTGATGCGTTGCGCCTCACCACCGCTGAGCTCCGTCGCGGGCTGTCCCAGCCGCAGGTACCCCAGTCCCACCTCGCGCAACGTCTTCAGACTGCGGAAGGCGGCCGGGACGGCGGACAAGAACGTGGCGGCGGCATCGACGGAGAGCCCCAGCACCTCCGCGATGTTCTTGCCGCGGTAGGTGACCTCCAGCGTTTCGGCGTTGTACCGGGCTCCCCGGCAGGTCGGGCACGGTGCGTAGGTGCCGGGCAGGAAGAGCAGTTCCACCGAGACGAATCCCTCGCCCTGGCAAGTCTCGCACCGTCCTTCGGGCACGTTGAAGGAGAACCGCCCGGCCGAGTAGCCACGCGCCTTGGCCTCGTCCGTCGACGCGTACAGCTTGCGCACCGCGTCGAACATCCCCGTGTACGTGGCCAGGTTGGAACGGGGAGTCCGGCCGATGGGCCGTTGGTCGACCCGGACCATCCGGTCGAACGACTCGACCCCCGACGCGTCCTGGACGTCAACGATCAGCTGCGCCTCATCGGGCTCCTCGGGTACGAGTCCGAGGTGGCCGCGGACGACCTCTGCGAGCACCTGCGTCACCAGTGTCGACTTTCCGGAACCGGACACGCCCGTCACCGCCGTCAGTACGCACAGCGGTACGTCGACGGACACGTCGTGCAGATTGTGGCGGGAGACGCCCCTCAGGTGCAGCCAGCCCTGCGGGGTGCGCGGCCGGTGGTCGAGCGGCTGGGCGCGCCCGAACAGGTACTGGCTCGTGGCCGACTCCGCGACCCGCTCGAGACCGGCGACGGGGCCGCTGTACAGCACGCGGCCGCCGCCCTCGCCCGCGCCGGGGCCGATGTCGACCACCCAGTCGGCCCGCCGTACGACGTCCATGTCGTGCTCCACGACGAACAGCGAGTTCCCCGCCGCCTTGAGGCGCTCCAGCACGTCCAGCAGCGGTTCCGCGTCGGCCGGGTGCAGGCCCGCGGAGGGTTCGTCGAGGACGTAGACGACGCCGAACAGCCCCGAGCGCAGCTGGGTGGCGATCCGCAGGCGCTGCGCCTCGCCGGGCGACAGGGTCGTCGAGCGGCGCCCGAGGCCGAGATATCCGAGGCCCAGGTCGAGCAGGACGTCGATCCGCGCGACCAGATCGCCGCAGATCCGGACCGCGACCTCGGTCGTCTCCCCGGACCGGGCGGTCGACGTGGTGGCGTCGGCCTCGGACCGCCCCGCGACGGGCCGCAGCAGCGCCACGACCTCGGTGAGCGGCATCGCGTTGATCTCGGCGATGGAACGTCCGGCGAAGGTCACGGCGAGCGCCTCGGGCCGCAGTCCGCTGCCGTGACACTCGGGGCAGGGCACGCTCCTGACGAACCGGAGCGCCCGTTCGCGCATCTTCTCGCTCTTGGAGTCGGCGAGGACGTGCATGACGTGCTTGCGGGCGCTCCAGAACTTGCCCTGGTAGCCGTAGTCGACGCGGTCCTCCTCCGGCTCGACGTACACGGAGGGCTGCTCGTCGGTGTACAGCAGCCAGTCCCGGTCCTTCTTCCTGAGCCTGCGCCACGGCCGGTCGATGTCGATCCCCAGGCCGTTCACGACACTGCGCAGGTTGGCGCCCTGCCAGGCGCCCGGCCAGGCGGCGATCGCCCCCTCGCGGATGCTCAGCGAGGGGTCCGGGACGAGCAGGTCCTCGGCGACGTCGTGCACGACGCCCAGTCCGTGGCATTCGGGGCAGGCACCGGCCGTGGTGTTGGGCGAGAACGACTCGGCTTCCAGCCGTGCCGCCCCGGGGGGATAGGTGCCGGCGCGGGAGTACAGCATGCGCAGCAGATTGGACAGCGTGGTGAGGGTGCCGACCGTCGAGCGCGAGCTGGGCGACCCGCGCCGCTGCTGCAGGGCCACGGCAGGTGGCAGTCCGGTGATTTCCTCCACGTGCGGTGCACCGACCTGTTGCAGCAGCCTTCGGGCGTACGGTGCCACGGACTCGAAATAGCGCCGCTGGGCCTCCGCGTAGAGCGTGCCGAACGCGAGCGAGGACTTGCCCGAGCCGGAGACGCCGGTGAAGGCGACCATCGCGTCCCGCGGAACGTCGACGTCGATGTTCCGCAGGTTGTTCTCACTGGCGCCCCGGACATGCACGAAGGGGTCGGTCGCGTCCTTGTCCACCGTTCCTGGTTACCTGATCGCGCCGGGAACCGCGCGACAGGCGCCGTCACCGGGGCCCGCTGATACGAGCGTCCGGGGTCGTTGGCTCCATTCGAATGGACCCAACAGCCGCGTGCGGACCTGACCGGCCCCACCGGCATGACGTCGGGGATACCGGCGCCCTGGATGGACGGGCGGGCGGGCAGGCAATGCGTCTGGCACGACAGGGCCGGCGCCTACTGGCGCGCGTACCGCCTTCGCATGGCGCTCGGCATGCTGCACGCGCGCATCGTCTCGTATGCGCGATCCGAGGCCGACGACCACACTCGATAGACACCGACAGCGGCATGAATGTCGGAGCGGCCTACCCGAGTGACCAGTCGAACGCCGCAGGCAGCCGCTGCATCCAGGCCGTGCGACGAAACCTCTGACGACTACGCTCCGTACAACCCGTCGCACCGCGTCCGAGGCCCCCGCCCAGGACTCCTTCACGACCCCCGGAAACGATCAAGCGAGCTGACGAACTGTCACCAAAGTCAGCATTGGGTCAGCATTGGTCCTGGCAAAGCTGACCCCAGCTGGTCATACCTGGGAAACGTCGAGGGCACTGCGTGGGCCTTCCGGAGCCTCCCGTCGCCCGCCCCGCGGGAACGATCTCCGCGTGGGATGCGGCCTCTCCTCGGCTGATCCCGACTGATCGACCTACTCCATAAAGGTGCAGGTCAGCGCACCCGACCGCGTGCTTTCAGGGGCACCGGCGGGAGCTGCGGAGCGGGGATCGGAGGGCCGTCGTAGCCCTTCACTTCGCCGTAGCGGGTGCCCTCCATCCAGTCCTTGCGGAACTGGACGATCTCCTCGTTGCTCCGGCCGATCCAGTTCCAGAACATCACGATCTCCTCCTCGAACGGCTCGCCGCCCAGGAGCATCAGGCCGGCGTCCGAGGTTGCGCGGATGGGGAGTTCGGTGCGGCCGCAGCCGAGGTAGAGCATCGAGCCGGGGAGGACCGGGACGCCGTCCACGTGGGCCTCGCCCGACATCGACAGCACCGCGTACTCGAAGTCCGGGTTCAGGGGGAGGCGGGTCTCCGTGCCCGCCGCCAGTGCCAGGTCCGCGCCCACGATCGGGGTGTACGCGGTGCCGGGCGAGGTCGCGCCGTCCAGGGTGCCCAGGATGACCGTGGCGGTCAGGCCCGGGGCGGTCACCTGCGGGAGCTCCGCGTGGTGCTGGAAATGGGGTTCCACGTTCCGGTGGTCCTCCGGGAGGGCCACCCACAGCTGGGCGCCGTGCAGGATGCGGCCGTGCGAGCGCGGGCTCTCCTCCGAGTGGCTGATCCCGCGGCCGGAGGTCATCAGGCCGAGCTCGCGCGGACGGATCGTCTCGAGGCTGCCCACGCTGTCCCGGTGCAGCACCTCGCCGTCGTGCAGCCAGCTCACGGTCTGGAGCCCGGAGTGGGGGTGCGGGGCGACCTGCATGCCGGGCTCGCCCGCGATGTCGTCCGGGCCGTAGTGGTCGACGAAGCACCAGGCGCCCACCATGCGGCGGCCCAGGTTCGGCAGGAGTCGGCGGACCTCGGTGGACTCCCCGAGCTTGACGGTGCGCGGGCTGAGGAGCTCGCGCACCGGTTCCGCCACGACGAAGCCACGGCCGCCGCAGGCGGAGAGAGCGGGCTGACGATCGAGATTGCTCATGCCTCACAACTTAGTACCGCCGCCCGCGCCGTGTTCGGTGGAATGTCCGGCCGCCCTCACGTGTTGGGGAGGCGGACGGTCAGGCGGACACGTCACCCGAACGGCGGAAGGGATCCCGATGAACGCGCCGAAGACGTACTTCGAGCACGGCACCGCGGCCGAGCGCTGGGAGCGCGCCCGGCTCTTCTTCGACGCGAAGGAGTACACGACGGCCGCGGCCATCCTGGGCGCGCTGGCGGTCGAAGCCCCTGAGCAGCTCGCTCCCCGCCTGCTGCTGGCCCGCGCCTACTACCACTCCGCCCAGCTCTCCCGCGCCGAGCACGAGCTCCGCGCCATCCTCGAGCGCTGGCCGGTGGAGGACTACGCGCGGCTGATGCTCGGACGGACCCTGGAGCGCCAGGGCCGGGCCGAGGAAGCCCGCCCCCACCTGCGGATGGCCGCCGCGATGGCGGGCGAGTTCCCCGAACGCTGATCCGGACCGTGAGCCGGACCGGAGCCGGACCGTGAGCCGGTCAGAGGTCGAGCGGTGAGCCGGACCGTGAGCCGGTCAGGGGCCGAGCAGTGCGCGCCCGGCGGGCCGGGCAGCGCGCCGCCCGGCCCGTGCATGCGGGGCCGGGCCGCCGCCTCGGTTAGCCTGGGGTCACGATGAACCGTCTGACCACGCCTTTCGGCTCCTACGAGCTCACCCGCTTCCCCGAAGACCCGCGCGACCAGCTCCGCGCCTGGGACGCCGCCGACGAGTACCTGCTGCGCCACCTCGAGTCCGGTACGGGCGATCACGGCCCGGTGGACCTGGCCGGCGCCGGGCAGATCACCGTCCTCGGGGACCGCTGGGGCGCGCTGACGACCGCGCTGGCCGCGTACCACCCGACGCAGATCACCGACTCCTACCTGGCCCGGGCCGGCACCGCCGCGAACCTGGACCGCGCCGGGATCGGCACCGCCAAGTCCACGGTGCGGCTGCTGACCACCCAGGACCCGCCGCCCGAGCGGATCGACGTGCTCCTCGTACGGGTGCCCAAGAGCCTGGCGCTGCTGGAGGACCAGCTCTACCGGCTGGCGCCGCACGTGCACGCCGGCACGGTCATCGTGGGCACGGGCATGGTCAAGGAGATCCACACCTCCACCCTGAAGCTCTTCGAGAAGATCCTCGGCCCGACGAAGACCTCGCTCGCCGAGAAGAAGGCCCGGCTGATCTTCTGCACGCCGAGCGCCACCTCGACGCGCGCCGCCGACCCGTGGCCGGTGACGTACACGCTGGACGAGGACGCGGGCTCGGGCTCCGGCCTGACCGCCGTCAACCACGCCGGGATCTTCTGCGCCGACCGGCTCGACGTCGGCACCCGCTTCTTCCTCCAGAGCATCCCGAACAACACCAACGGCGCCCGGGTCGTGGACCTGGGCTGCGGTAACGGCATCGTCGGCACGGCGGTCGCGGTCGCGGACCCCAAGGCCGAGATCGTGTTCACCGACGAGTCGTACCAGGCAGTCGCCTCGGCGAAGGCCACCTTCCGCGCCAACGTCGAGCGCGAGCGCGAGCGGGCCGACTTCCTGGTCGGCGACGGCGTGGCCATGCTGGACCCGGGCTCGGTCGACCTGGTGCTGTGCAACCCGCCCTTCCACTCCCACCAGGCGACGACGGACGCGACGGCGCTGCGCATGTTCGCGCAGTCGCGCAAGGTGCTGCGCCCGGGCGGTGAGCTGTGGGTGGTCGCCAACCGCCACATGGGCTACCACACCCACCTGCGCCGCCTGTTCGGCAACAGCGAAGTCGCCGCGAGCGAACCGAAGTTCGTGGTGCTGCGGGCGGTCAAGCGGGAAGAGCGGCCGCGCCCCATGTGACCTGCCGGTACACCCGCCGGTAGCTCCCCCCGTTCGCCCTACACTCGGCCGCGTGAGCAGCCAGGTACGAGAAGACGACGGTACGGACGGCAGTGCGCGAGGCCGTACGGACGCCGGCACCGACGGCGGCGCGCGCTACCGCCGGGAGGACCTGGCCCGCGCGGCCGGCGTCAAGGTGCGCAACCTGCGCTACTACCAGGAGCGCGGGCTGCTCCCGCCGCCGCGCCGCGAGGGCCGCATCGCCTGGTACTCCGCGGAGCACCTGACCCGGCTGCGCCTGATCAGCGATCTGCTCGGGCGCGGGTACACCGTCAACGGGATCGCCGAGTTGCTGCACGCCTGGGAGGCGGGCGGGGGCCTGTCCCAACTCCTCGGTCTGGAACGGGCGATGACCCGCGACTGGGTCCACGAGGAGCCGGTCACCATGTCCCTGGCCGAGCTGCGCGAGCTGTTCGGCCCGACGGGGACGGCCGAGGACACCCGGCGGGCGGCGGAGCTGGGGTACGTACGGATCGAGGGCGACCGGGTCACCCACCGGAGCCGGCGGCTGCTGGAGGCCACGCTCACGCTCGTGCGGCAGGGCGTGCCGCTCGCGGAGATCCTCGACGCGGGGGACTTCGTACAGGCGCAGGCGGCCGCGCTCGCCGACCGGTTCGTCGGACTGTTCCGGCGGCATGTGATCGGACCGGACGGACTGGAGCGGCTTTCGGCCACCCAACTGGATCACGTGTCGGACGCGGTGGCCGCGCTGCGTCCGGTGGCGGGCGAGGTCGTGGCTTCGGAGTTCGCCCGGGCGATGGCCCGGCGGGTGGAGGCGGAGGTCGCCGAACTGCTCCGCAAGGACGCGTGAGGCGCTCCCGGAAGCAGTGACCGACCGGTAGGAGTCGGCCGAAAAGGCACGGTCGAGCAACCTTGCCAACCCCCATTGGCACTCTTACATTCAACTCGTCGGTAACAACGGTGCACAGCCGAAATAAGGGACGATCTCATGGCAGATTCCCCCAACTTATCGGATTCCTCCGCCCCGCCCGGCAGAGGCGGCGGCAGCGAAGACGCGGGAGGCGGCCGCGTCCGCTGGCGCCGCTTCGCCGTCCTGACCGTCCCCGCCATCGCCGTGACCGCGGGCCTCGGCATCGCCCTCGCGCAGGGTGCGCTCGCCGCCTCCTTCGCCGTGTCGGGCCAGCAGTTCAAGGTGTCGGCGGCGAGCCTGGAGGGCGAGGGCTTCGCCCAGTACGGCAGCATCGACGTCAACGCCCGCGAGGAGCTCATCCCGGTGGCGGTCACCGCCATCAAGGAGGCCAAGCTCCACAGCCTCTGCCAGTCGGTCGTGACCACGCTCCCGGTCGTCGGCGACATCTCGCTCAACCTCACCGCGGGCAAGAAGGCCCCCGTCGAGGCCAGCAACCTGTTCGTCGACGCCACCCAGCTCTCCGGCGACGCCGTCTTCAGCAACATCGAGATCGGGCGCGACGCCTCCACCCTCGACAAGGGGCCGGCGGAAGCGGTGGGCATGCAGGACCTGTTCGCCCAGCAGGCGGACACCGTCAGCATCACCGATCTGCAGCAGACGGCCTGGGCCACGAACGCGGGCACCTTCAAGCTCTCCGGGCTCAGCATGAACATCAGCAAGGGCAAGAAGGAATGCTTCTGAGCCTCCGGCGGCGGTGGCGGCAGTGGCGTCGGGGCAGGCCGTTCTGGGGAGGGTTCTTCGCCGTCCTCGCCGGGGCGGAGATCTGCGCCCTGCCGCTCGCACCGCTGAAGGTGATGCTCCAGCAGGGCATAGCGGGCATCCCGTCCGTCCTGATGGGCATCGTCATGATCGTGCTCGGCCTCACCGCCTGGTTCTCGCCCGCACAGCGCGGCCTCGCCGGTGTCCTCACCACGCTCATCGCCACCGCCGCGCTGGTCATGTCGAACCTCGGCGGGTTCCTGATCGGCACCCTGCTCGGGATCCTCGGCGGCGGGCTGATGTTCGCCTGGCAGCCGAACGCTCCCGCGCCGAACCCTCCCGCGCCGCAGTCCCCCACCCCCACGGGAACCACCCCAACCGGCACCACCGCGCACCCCGATCCCCAAGGAGCACAGCCATGAGCCGCACGCGTACCGCGCTCGCCCTCGGGTTGGCCGCCGCCGGAGCGCTGTCGGTGGCCTCGGTCACCGCCACCGCCGCGCCCGCGCCGCTGGCCGGATCGACCACCGTCACCCCGGCCGGGCACTCGTTCAAGGCCACCCTCAGCGGCAAGGCCACCCTCAAGGCCGGTTCGGTGACGGTGACTTGTACGGTCTCCGTCTCCACCGGCACGGTCCCGGCCGCGCCCGGGAACCAGAACGCCTCCGGTCCCGTCTCCTCGCCGATCTCCCCGCCGACGTACAGCTCCTGTACCTCCAGCGTCTGGGGAGTGACCCCGACCGTCACCACCAGCGGTGCCTGGTCGGTCTCGATGCAGAACGGCTCCCCGATCACCGCCACCATGACCGTCCCGGTCGGCGGACTCGTCGTGCAGACGTCCGGTCTGGCCACCTGTACGGTCACCGCCGCCCCGACCGCCCCGGCGAACGTCGCCGGGACCTGGGCGAACGGCGCCCCGCCGAGCCTGACCTTCACCAACGCCTCCGTGCCGGTCACGGTCACCGGCGGGTTCGGCTGCCCGACCAGCGCGACCTCGTCCGTCTTCAACGCCGTGTACAAGGTCACCGACACGACCGACCCGGCGCAGCAGATCACCGTCGGCCCCTGACGGTCTCGTCGGCGTCCTGACGGGCGGCACAGGCCCGCCGGCCCCGGATCGCTCCGGGGCCGGCGGGCCTTCCCGCGCCTGCCTGCGGCGGCCGGATCCTCAGCGGTGCGCCGGGAACTCCACCACCTGCTGGTACGTCGGCCGGTTCTGCCAGTTGATCTGCGGGTGGGCCAGCCCGCCCACCGGACGCTGCACGATCGAGTCCGCGCACCACTGGTTGCCCGCCGCGCAGGTCCCGTCGGCCGGGTACACCGACGCCGGGGTGGCGGCGGCCGCCTGCTTGAGCGTGGCCGCCAGCGCGTCCCGGCACGCGGACAGCGAGCCGCCGCCGCAGTACGCCTTGGCCAGCGGACCGGCCACCGGGCGCCCGAGCACCGTACGCAGGTCCTTGTCCGCGTAGCTCCACCAGCCGTACTGGAACGCCGACCCGGCGTGCGAGCCCGTGGGCCCGTGGCCGGCGCCCGGCGCCTCGTCGACGGTGAGCGAGGCCTTCAGGGCGTCGTAGAGCGGGGCACCGAGGCCCGGCTTGAACTCGGCCTCGATCAGCAGCGGCCACCAGGCGTCCATGATCCGGACTGCGTCGGCGTGCGCGTACGTCTTCGAGCCCTGCGCGGTCTCCTTGCGCTCGGTCCCCGCCGCCTGCCACGCCGCCAGCTTGTCGACGGCCGCGGCCACCGCCGGATCGGTCACCGGCTGGCTGCGCAGCACCGCGATCAGCTCGGGCAGCAGGTTCTCGGCCCGCAGGTCGGTGACGGCCGCGTCCGCCATGGCCTGGGTGAGCTTCGCGCGGGTGACCCCGCCCGCGGCGACGAGCGGTGCGACCCGCTGGTCGAGGAGGTCGCCGCGGTGCACGGAGCCCATGCCGAAGCCCGCTGCGCCGTACCCCTTGGCCTGCTTGTTGTTCCAACTGATGTAGTAGTCCTGCCCGATGGACTGCGGGTGCTCGGCGGGCGGGGTGTAGGCGGCGGTGTTGGCCGCGGGGTCGAAGCCCTGCCACTCGTACTGCTGCCTGGCCGCGATCGGCAGCGCGGCATCGACCCCGGGCGGCCGGACCGGGTTCAACCCGCTGTTGTAGTACGCCGCTTCGCGCGCGTCGGCGTAGAACCAGTTGAAGGCGTAGCCGATGTGCTGGGCGGCTTGCTGGAAGGTCCGCGCGTCCGTCACGTACGAGGGGTCGTTGAGCATCTGGAAGCCGATGATCGAGTCGGCTTCGTGGCGGTAGGTGGAGCGCAGCGCGGTGTAGGCCACGGGCTTGCCCGAGACGGTGGCGCGGTGGGTGACGATGCCGTAGTTCGTCCGCCAGACCTGCATCCGGTACGAGCCGTTCGGCGTCGGGTCGGCCACCGAGGACTTCCAGGCGTTGGTGCGCTCCAGCTTCTCCATGGGGGTGCAGGTCCCGCGGTAGAGGTACGAGGCGCTCGCGGTGGTCGGGGTCCCGCCGCCCGGCTCGCACAGCTCGACGGCGAAGGTGTCGGTGATGTCCTGTCCGGCGGAGGTGGCGCTCCAGGCGTAGTCCTGGCCGCGGCCGAGCTGGACGTACATGCTCACCCCGGCGAAGGAGGCGCCGCGGGCGCTGATGCCCGGTCCCTGGATCTCCTGGAGCATGAGGAGCTGGGGCGCGAGGTAGCCGGTCTGCGGGCCGAAGACGGCGACGGGGTGGCCGCTCGCGGTCTTCGCCCCCGAGACGAGCAGGGCGTTGGACATGCTCTGCTTGACGGGCCTGGGCGGGTTCGCGGCGGCGGCCGCGGCCGCCGCGCCCGTACGGTCGTACACGAGCTGTTCGGCGGTGACCGAGCCGGGGTCCGGGAGCGCGGTGCCCTGCGGGTTCGCGGGCTTCTGCGCGTATGGGAAGCCGGTGCCGTCGTGGACGGTGAGCACGGCCTCGGGGTCGTCGCGCTCGCGGAAGGACTCCCAGACCCGGGTGCCCTCCTCCAGGCCGTACTTCTGCTGCGCGGAGAGCAGGGAGAGCGCGGCCTGCACCTCGCCGCCGCCTCCGCCGCCGAACAGCCCGCCGACGACGGAGGCGAGGGCGATCAGGTCGGTGATCTTGAACGGCTGGATCTCGCCGGCGTTGGTGATCGAGTCGATGTGGCCGGTCAGCACGTACTCGCCGGGGAAGTAGCGGCCGTTCTTGGACTGGACGCGGTAGGCGTTGATCCCGTCGACGTACGCCTGCGCGTCCTCCATCGCGAGCCGGCCGCGGTCGCCCTCGGTGGTGCGGATCCGGTCCACCTGGGCCTGGAGGTCGGCCTCGGTGTACGGGGCCTGCGGCCAGAACTGCTGCTCCAGCCCCTGGTTGGCGAGGACGCCGCCGGCGAACGGGGTCAGGTCGCCCCGGCCGACGTGGCGGAAGAGGTCCATCTGCCAGAGCCGGTCCTGGGCGGCGGCGAACCCCGCGCCGTAGGAAGTCCCGTAGCGGGTGGTGCCCTTGATGTGGGGGACGCCGGTCTTCTTGTCACGGGTGATCGTGACGTCGGCGCGCGGGCTGGCGGTCGACTCGGCCTGGCCGGCGGGGACGCCGAAGGACGCGTCGTTGAAGAAGTCGTTGACCTTCGCGTCGGTGAGCCCGGGGTAGCCGGCCACCAGCGAGTCGTAGCGCGCCAGTTGGTCGGAGGCATGGGCGGGCATCGTGCCGAAGGCCTTGTGCAGCAGGATCTGGGCGAGGGTCGCGTTGCCGTTCTGGCCGGGCGGCAGGATGTCCGCGCACTGGCCGCCGCAGTAGTCGGCGATGGGCAGCGGTGCGGGATCCGCGGCCGCGGCGGACGCGAGCGGGGAGAGCAGGGCCGCGCCGAGGGCCATCACCCCGGCGGCGACGGCGGTTCTCAGGCGGGCGGTGGGACGTCGCATGCGTGCTCCTCCGTGGGGCGGGAAGCGGTCACGGGGGAGGGTACTGGCGGGTCTACCACTCAGTAAGATGAACGACCGTCACTTTTCCGGGAGTTGGCGCCGGGCCCCGGTCGACGGCATAAATCCGTTGCCGGACGTGCGGGAGTCGGAGAGGCTCGCTGCCATGCCACAGAACGAACGCCGCGTCGCCGACCTCTTCTCCGGCGGGCGGCTCATCGCCGTCCCGCGCAAGGCCGCCCGCCGCGCGCAGCTGCTCGCGCACCTCGCCGAGACCCTCTTCGAGGAGGGCCGGGCGTACACGGAGCCCGAGGTCAACGACGCGCTGCGCACCGTGCACGAGGACTGCTCGGCGCTGCGGCGCCACCTGATCACCTCGGGCCTGCTGACCCGGACCCGGGACGGCAGCAGCTACCGCCGGGCCGACACGGTGGAATCCGCTATCCCCGGTACGTCTCCAGCAGCCTGAGCCAGATCTCGCTGATCGTCGGGAACGCCGGAACCGCGTGCCACAGCCGCGCGATCGGGACCTCCCCCGCCACCGCGATCGTGGCCGCGTGCACCAGCTCGGCCGCGCCCGGGCCGACGAAGGTGGCCCCGAGGAGCACCTCCCGGTCCAGGTCGACGACCATGCGGGCCTTGCCCCGGTACCCGTCGGCGTACAGGCCGGCGCCCGAGACCTTCCCGAGGTCGTAGTCGACCGCGCGGACCCGGTGGCCCGCCCGCTCGGCCTCCGCGAGGGTGAGGCCCACCGCGGCCGCCTCCGGGTCGGTGAACACCGCCTGCGGCAGGGCCTGCGTATCGGCGGTCGCGGCGTGCGCGCCCCAGCGGCCGGTGTCGAGCGGGGGGCTGCCCGCCGCGCGGGCGGCGATGGCCGCCCCCGCGATCCGGCCCTGGTACTTGCCCTGGTGGGTCAGCAGCGCGCGGTGGTTGACGTCGCCGACGGCGTACAGCCAGTCGTGGCCCTCGACGCGGCAGCTGTCGTCGACCGGGATCCAGCCGCCGGGCGTCAGCCCGACGGTCTCCAGCCCGATGTCCTCCGTGTGCGGCGAGCGGCCGGTCGCCACCAGCAGTTCGTCGCCCTCCAGGATCTCGCCGCCCTCCAGCACGACCTGGACCGGCCCGGTCGATCCGTCGCGCACGACCGCCTCGACGGAGACGTCCATCCGGACGACCGCGCCGGCCTCGCGCAGCGCCTCGGCGACCAGCTCACCGGCGAAGGGCTCCATCCGCGGAAGCAGCCCGGAGCCGCGTACGAGGACCGTGACCCGGGAGCCGAGGGCCTGCCAGGCCGTGGCCATCTCCACGGCCACCACCGAGCCGCCCACGATCAGCAGCCGGCCCGGCACCTGCCGGGCGGAGGTGGCCTCGCGGCTGGTCCACGGCCGCGCCCCGGCGAGCCCGGGCACGTCCGGGATCACGGCGCGGGTGCCGGTGGCGACGACGACGGCGTGCCGGGCGGCGAGCACGTGGTGCTCGCCCTCGGGGCTGGTGACGGCGACCTTGCGGACGCCGTACAGGCGGCCGTGGCCCCGGTAGAGGTGGGCGCCGGTCGACTCGATCCAGTCGACCTGCCCGTCGTCCTTCCAGTGGGAGGTCCAGTAGTCGCGGTGCGCGAACACGGCAGCCGCGTCCAGCGGCCCCTGCACGGAGCCCTCGAGCCCGGGGACCCGGCGGGCGTCGGCCCGGGCCAGCGCCGGCCGGAGCAGGGCCTTGCTCGGGACACAGGCCCAGTACGAGCACTCGCCGCCGATGAGCTCGGCCTCCACCAGGGCCGTGCTCAGGCCGGCGGCGCGGGTCCGGTCCACGATGTTCTCGCCGGCCGGTCCCCCGCCGATCACCACGACGTCGTACTCCACCGCTTCCGACACAGTCACCATCCGTGGTCCCAGGGGCTCTTGTTCCCCGTCACCTTACGTGGGGACCGCCGGGCACGCGGGAGACGCGCGGCCGCCGCGCGGGAGACGCGCGGCGGCGTGGCCTGCGGCTCGGCTCTCAGACCTGCGGGCGCTCAGGCCTGCGCCGTGCCCGCCTGGCCGTCCTGCTGCAACGCGGCGATCTTCGCCCGCACCTCTTCCATGTCGAGCGACCGCGCCTGGCCGATCAGGTCGGTCAGCGCGGCCTCCGGCAGCGCGCCGGGCTGCGCGAAGATCGCCACCTGGTCCCGGACGATCATCAGCGTCGGGATCGAGGTGATCTGGAAGGCGGCGGCCAGCTCCTGCTGCGCCTCCGTGTCCACCTTGGCGAAGACCAGGTCCGGATTGGCCTCGGAGGCCTTCTCGTAGACCGGGGCGAACTGCAGGCAGGGCCGGCACCAGCCCGCCCAGAAATCGATCAGCACGAACGGGTTCTCGCTGACCGTCTGGTCGAAGTTCTCCTTGGTGAGCTCGACAGTAGCCACGGTTCCAGACCTCCTGATTGCCTTGTATGCACCTTGAACGATCGGCTCGCCCCGCGCATTCCGCCGCGGCGTGCGGGCGTGCGGGCCGCCGCACGGCGTCGGCGGCCCGCACGCGGCTGCCGTCTCAGAAAGGGTGCCCCGCCGGAGCCGAGCGGACCGTCGTCCAGCGCAGCTCCGTGAACGCGTCCAGGTTCGCCTCACCGCCGAACCGGGCACCGGTGCCGGAGGCGCCGACCCCGCCGAAGGGGGCCACGGCCTCGTCGTTCACGGTCTGGTCGTTGACGTGCGCGATGCCGGTCGGGATCCGTTCGGCCAGTTCCATGCCGCGCGCCGCGTCGCGGGTCACGATCCCGAGGGAGAGGCCGTACGGGCCGGCCGAGGCCAGGGCCACCGCCTCCTCCTCCGTCACGAAGGACCGTACGGGCGCCACCGGGCCGAAGACCTCCTCGGCGTAGGCGGGGGTGTCGTCGCCGACGCCCGCCAGCACGGTCGGCCGGTAGCAGAGGCCCTCGTGGGTGCCGCCGGCGACGAGCTTGGCCCCCCGCTCCGCGCTCGCCTCGACCAGGGCGTGCACCCGCTCCAGCTGGCCGCGGTCGATCAGCGGCCCCAGGTGCACCCGCTCGCGGTACGGGTCCCCCACCGCCAGCGCCTCGGCCCGCGCGGCGAGCCGCTCGACGTACTCGTCGTACAGCGAGGCGTGGACGAGGTGCCGGCCGGCCGTCATGCAGATCTGGCCCTGGTGGAAGAAGGAGCCCCAGGAGGCCTGCGCGACGGCGGCCTCGACATCGGCGTCCTTGAGCACGACGAGGGCCGAGTTCCCGCCCAACTCGAGGTGGGCCCGCTTGAGGTGACGGCCGGCCAGCTCGCCGACGAGCCTCCCGGCGGCCGTGGACCCGGTGAACGACACCACCGGGACCAGCGGATCGGCGACCACCGCCGCCCCGGTCTGCGCGCCGCCGGGCAGCACGTGCAGCAGCCCGTCCGGCAGTCCGGCGGCCGCGAAGACCGCGGCGAGCGCGAGGCCGCCGCACACGGCGGTCCGCCGGTCCGGCTTGAGCAGCACCGCGTTGCCGAGGGCGAGGGCCGGGGCGACCGAGCGGATCGACAGGATCAGCGGCGCGTTGAACGGGGCCACCACGCCCACCACCCCGGCCGGGACCCGGCGGGTGAAGGAGAGCCGCGGCGCCTCGCTCGGCAGCACCTGCCCGGCCGGGCGGGAGGCGAGCGCGGCCGCCTCGTAGCACTCCTGGGCGGCGACGTGCAGCTCGAAGTCGGCCTTGCCGGGTATGGAGCCGGACTCCCGCACCAGCCAGTCCCGCAGCTCCTCGGCATGGGCGGCGAACAGGTCCCCGGCGCGGCGCAGGACGGCGGCCCGCTCCATGTGGCCGGCTCGCGCCCATTCCTGCTGGGCCGCCCGGGCCCGCAGGGCGGACTCGGCCACATCGGCGGGCGCGGCCAGGGCGAGGGTGGCCAGGGTGCGGCCGGTGGCGGGTTCGACGACCGGGGCGGCGCCTCCGGTGAGGGTCGGTCCGTCCTGCCAGAGCGTCGGATCGAGGAGCGGCATGGCGCGGGGCCTCCGGTGGGGATGGGCGGGGCGGGGGGCGGCAGCACGCGCCATCGTGCCAGACCGGAGGCACCACATCTGTTCAGTTATTGGGCAGTTGACACGCCGTCGTGTCCGGAAATGATCGACGGCCGCGCCGTGTAAGGGGAGTTCGGAGCGGCGGCTCAGCGCTCCAGGACGAGCGCGATGCCCTGCCCGACCCCGATGCACAGCGTCGCCATGCCCGTACCCGACCCGGCCGCGGCCAGCTGGTGCGCCACCGAACCGGCGAGGCGGGCCCCGGAGGCGCCGAGCGGGTGGCCGATCGCGATGGCGCCGCCGCGCGGGTTGAGCACGGCCGGGTCCAGCTCCGGCCAAGCCGCGACGCAGCCCAGCGCCTGGGCCGCGAAAGCCTCGTTGAGCTCCAGCGTCGTCAGATCGGCCAGGCTCCGGCCCGCCTTGGCGAGCGCGCGCTGCACCGCGTCGACCGGGCCCAGGCCGAAGAGCTGCGGCTCGATGCCGGTGACCGCGGAGGCGCTGATCCGGGCGAGCGGCTCCCGGCCGGTGGCGGCCAGCCCCTCCTCGTCGGTCAGCAGCAGCGCCGCGGCGCCGTCGTTGAGCGGGGAGGCGTTCGCGGCCGTGACCGTACCCGTGCCGTCCGTACGGAAGGCGGGCTTCAGACGGGCCAGCGACTCGGGCGTGGAGCCCTCCCGGATGCATTCGTCGCGTACGAGGTCCACACCCGGGTACGCCACGACCTCGTCGCCGTACTGCCCGGCGGCCCAGGCGGCCGCGGCCTTGCGGTGGCTCTCCAGGGCGAAGAGGTCCTGGGCCTCGCGGGTGATCCCGTGCTTCTCCGCGATGAGCTCGGCGCCCTCGCCGAGCGAGCCCGTCCACTCCGCCGGCATGCGCGGGTTGGTCATCCGCCAGCCGAGGGTGGTGGACCACATCTGCTGGTGGCCGGCCGGGAAGGACCGCTCGGGCTTCTGCACCACCCAGGGGGCGCGGCTCATCGACTCCACCCCGCCCGCGATGGCGACGGAGGCGTCGCCCAGCGCGATGGCCCGGGCGGCCTGGATCACCGCTTCGAGGCCCGAACCGCAGAGCCGGTTGACCGTGACCCCGGGGACGGACACCGGGAGCCCGGCGAGCAGGACGGCCATCCGGGCCACGTCCCGGTTGTCCTCGCCCGCGCCGTTGGCGTCGCCGAAGACCACGTCGTCGATGCGGGCGGGGTCGAGGTCGGGCGTACGGTCCACCAGCGCGCGGACGACGTGCGCGGCGAGGTCGTCGGGGCGGACCCCGGCGTAGGCTCCGCCGAACTTGCCGATCGGGGTGCGGACGGCGTCGACGACGTAGACGTCGCGGACGCTGCGTCCGTCGCGGGCGGTGCGGATGCTCATGGGGGCTCTCCTGGGCGGATCCGTACGGGCGGCGCCGGGGTGGTGCCGGGGTCGGCACCCGGTGCGGTGCCGGGCACGCCCGGTGGGGCGCGCCCGCAGTCTCCGTCCGCAGGTCACCGGCTGTCAACGGCCCGCTTCCGGCCGGGGACCGGCCGCCCCGCAGCGGCTGCCGCGGGCGGCCGCCGGGAGCCGGCCGCCAGGGGTCGGTCGCCTTCCGCCCGTCGGCTCGGGCAGGCCGGCGCGCACCCGCCGTCACGGCCCCGCCGTCACAGCCCCGCCGTCAGGGGCCCGCAGTCACGGCCCCGCCCTCACGCGCCCGCGCTCAGCTCGACTCCCGCCGGATGGCCACGGCGGAGATCAGGTCGTGCCGCTGCGTGATCTCGCCCGGCTCGCGCACCGCCCGGTCCACCAGCTCGGCCAGGTGGTCCCCGGTCGGCAGCTCGATCTGCACCGTGCTCAGCCGGGGCCGCAGCAGCCGGCCGATGAGCAGGTCGTCGGCGCCGATGACCGCGACGTCCTCCGGGACCCGCAGCCCCTCGTCCAGCAGGGCGCGCATCAGCAGCATCGCGTACTCGTCGTTGTACGCGAACACCGCGTCCAGGCCGAGGGTGCGCCAGCGGGCGGCCAGCGCGGCCGCCGACTCCTCCGAGTAGGCCATCGGCAGCGGTTCGATCCCGGCGCCCGCGACCGAGCGGGCGCCCTCCAGCCGGGGGGTGGAGAAGAGCTCCATCCCCTCCTCCTGCGGTACGACCACGCCGATCCGCCGGTGGCCCCGCTCGACGAGGTGGGCGGCGGCCCGGGCGCCGACCTCGCTCTGGTCCATGACCAGGGCGTGGGCCCCGGGGACCCCGACCGGGCCCATGGTTATCACCGCGCGGGCGCCCGCGCGCTTCAGCGTGGCCACGTTGTGCGCGGACAGGGTGATCTCGCCGAGCGAGATCACCGCGACCGGCCGCAGCTCGGCCCAGGCGCGCGCCGCCTCGTCACCGCTGAGGCCGAGGCTGCCGTACTGGACCACGGTGTAGTCGAGGCGGCGCAGCGACCACTGGAGGTCGTTGAGGAAGGCGCTGTAGAGCGGTCCGATCGGCACGTGCGAGGTCGGCAGCAGCACGATGCGGGTGTGCCCGGCGCGCAGGCTGCGGGCGGCGGCGTGCGGGACGTACCCGAGCTCCTCGGCGGCCCTGCGGACCTTGCGGCGCGTCGGCTCGCTGATCCGTACGGCTTCCGCGTTGTTGAGGACGTAGCTGACGGTCGCGCGCGACACGCCGGCGAGACGGGCCACGTCGGCGCTGGTCGGCACCGGGGCCGGCTTCGGCGGTTTCGATGACTGTGACATTGCCGTGGCATCTTTCCAGACCGATTGCACCCGGGGGCTAGCGGATGGCCGGAAACGAATGCTACACAGTGGTTACACGATTCATTGACACGTGTAACCCGGGCGTCACATCCCACTCCCCGGGCCGCGCTGCACGTGTCCGACCGTGTCCCGTCGTGCCGCCGTCCTGCCGTGTTCCGACGCACCCCCGCCGTCACGGAAGGGCGGCGCGCACCCTCCCCGCACCTCGCCCCCGCACGCCTTCCCCACACCTCCCGACACCCCCTCCCGTACCCCTCGGCTCAGCAGCACCACCACCCTCATCCGCACGAAGAACCCGCCCAGGAGGGCACCGTGGCCCTTTCCTCCTCCGGCACCGGCACCACCGGAGCCACCCCCGACGACCCGTCCCGCGCACCGGCCGCCACCGGCGCCCCGCGCGCTCCCGGACGCGGCCTGTTCCCCCTGCTGCTCCTCGGGAACAGCGCGATGTACGCGCTCTACATCGGCGTCGGCGGCGTCCTGCTCGCCCTCCAGGTCGAGGACATCGACCCGGCGGACAAGGTCGCCAACTTCGGCCTGATCGCAGGGGTCTCGGCGATCTTCGCCACGGTCTTCAACCCGGTCGCCGGCGCCCTGTCCGACCGCAGCGGCCGGCGCAATCCCTGGATCCTGGGCGGCGGGATCGCCGCCGTACCGGCGATGTTCCTGCTCGGCGGCGCCGACACGATCCTGCTGATCACGATCGCCTGGTGCCTCGGCCAGGCCGTCATGAACGTCTACCAGGCCGCCATCACCTCCGTGGTCCCCGACCGGGTCCCGGTGTCCGCCCGCGGCAAGGCCTCCGCGGCCGTCGGGCTCGGCCTGCCCTTCGGCTCCACCCTCGGCGCGCTGGTCGGCGCCGCGTTCTCGGAGGACTACCGCACCGGATACCTGGTCTTCGGCGCGATGGTGGCCGTCGCCGCGGTCCTGTTCACCGCCTGCACCCGCGAGGAGCGGCTCCCTGCGCGCGCGCCGCTGCCGGTCAGGGAGCAGCTGGCCGCGTTCACCGGCGCCCTGCGCGATCACGACTTCCGGTGGGCCTTCATCGGCCGGGCGCTGCTCGTGCTCGGGTACTTCGCGGTCAGCGGGTACCAGCTGTACATCCTCCAGGACCACACCGTGCTGCCCGCCGGCATGGAGCCGGAGGAGGCGGTGGCGGTGCTGATGCCGCTGACCAGCGTCGCGATGGTCGTCTCGACGGTCCTCGGCGGGTACCTCTCCGACCGGCTCGACCGCCGCAAGCTCTTCGTCGGCGCCTCCGCCCTGCTGTCGGCCGTCGCGCTCGTGATCCCGGCCGTGTCGGACAGCTGGACGGCGATGCTGGCCTTCGCGGCCGTCAACGGGCTCGCTTTCGGCTCGTACATGGCCGTGGACACGGCACTCGTGACGATGGTGCTCCCGAAGGCGGAGGACGCGGCCCGCGACATGGGCGTGCTCAACATCGCGAACGCGGGGCCGCAGATCATCGCGCCGTTCATCGCCTCGGTGATCGTCTCGCTGAGCGGCGGCTACACCGCGCTGTTCATCGCCGCGGCGGCCCTGGCCGTGGCGGGCGCGCTGGCCGTGAAGCCGATCCGCAGCGTGCGCTGAACCACCGGGCACCGCCCAGGACTTCCGCGAGCCTCCGAGTCCCCGAGATTCCAAGCCCTCCGATATCTCCGAGAACTTCGAGACCTTCGAGACCTTCGAGAAAGGCATCACCGTGCAGTTGCACACCCACACCTGGGGCGAGGGCGACCGCGTCGCGCTCCTGATCCACGGCATGATGGCCGACCACCGGACCTGGCGCCGGGTGGGTCCCGCGCTCGCCGGGCGCGGCTACCGCGCCATCGCCGTGGACCTGCGGGGTCACGGCGTCAGCGGTCGGGGAGAGTACACCCCGGAGCTGTTCGCGCAGGACGTGGTCGAGACCCTGCCGGCCGGCGCCGACCTCGCGATCGGCCACTCGCTGGGCGGGCTGACCCTCTCGCTGGCCGTGGACCGGCTGAAGCCGAAGCGGGCGGTGTACTCCGATCCGGCCTGGCACCTGGCCGGCCCGGCCGACGGGATGGGCCCGGAGGTGTTCGCGCAGTTCAAGTCCGCGTCCAAGGAGCGGATCCGGGCGATGAACCCGCGCTGGGACGAGGCGGACGTCGACGTCGAGCTGGAGACCCTGGCCCTGTGGGACGAGGGGACGGCGCTCGGTCTGGCCCCGCTGCTCGGCACGGACCTGCTGCCGGCGGCGCCGGTGGTCCCCTCGCTCGTCCAGCTCGCGGACCCGAGCTTCCTCATCTCCCCGGAGCGGGCCGCACTGCTGGAGGAGCGCGGCTTCGAGGTGCGGTCCGTGGCCGGCGCCGGACACACCATCCACCGGGACGACTTCGACGGGTTCATGGCCTCGCTGGAGGGTTGGGTCCAACCGCTCTAGCCGCCCTCGGGCCCTCCCCGTTACCTTCGGACCTACCGAGCGGTAACGGGGAGGTCCGATGTCGGTGACGTCGTCAGGTACGAAGGCTTCGCAGGTGTCCTGCGGGCTGGTGGAAACGGCGCGGGCGCTGGCCGAAGGAGCCGTTTCCGCGCGCCGGTTGACGGAGGAGGCGCTGGAGCGGACGGCCGCCGCGCAGCCCTTGCTCAACGCCTTCCGGATCGTGCGCACCGAGGCCGCGCTCGCCGAGGCGGAGGCGGCCGACCGGCGCCTGGCCGCCGGTGAGCGGCTCCCGCTGCTGGGTGTGCCGGTCGCCGTCAAGGACGACATGGACGTGGCCGGGGAGCCGACCGCGTTCGGCTGCGCCGGACGGTTCCCGCCGAAGACCGCCGACAGCGAGGCCGTACGCAGGCTGCGCGCGGCCGGCGCGATCGTCATCGGCAAGACCCAGACGCCGGAGCTGGGGCAGTGGCCGTTCACCGAGGGGCCGGCCTTCGGCGAGACCCGCAATCCGTGGAACCCGGCCTACACGCCCGGTGGTTCCTCCGGCGGCTCGGCGGCCGCCGTGGCCGCGGGGCTGGTCCCGGCGGCGCTCGGCTCCGACGGGGCGGGTTCCGTACGGATCCCCGCGGCCTGGACCCATCTGGTGGGCGTCAAGCCGCAGCGCGGGCGCATCTCCACCTGGCCGGAGCCGGAATCGTTCCACGGGCTGACCGTCAACGGCGTACTGGCCCGCAGCGTCGCCGACGCGGCGCTCCTGCTCGACGCGGCGAGCGGCCCGCACGCCGGGGACCGGCACCGCCCGGCTCCCGTCTCGGCGGTCGAGGCGGCCGGCCGCACCCCGAGACGGCTGCGCATCGCCCTGTCCTTCGGGATGGCCTTCACGGCGACGCCGAAGTCCCTTGACCCGGAGGTCCGTTCGGCGGTGGAGCGGCTGGCCGGGCGCCTGGAGTCGCTGGGCCACGAGGTGGTCCCGGAGGACCCGCGCTACGGGCGGATAGGCCTGGCCTTCGTCCCCCGCGCGACCGGTGGCGTACGGGACTGGGCGTCCCGGGTGCCGGAACCCGGGCTGCTGGATCCGCGCACCCACGAGGCGATGCGCACGGGCCGTGTCCTGGGCGGCCTGCCGCTGCGGGCGTCCCGCAGGGCGGAAGCCCTGCTGCGGCGGCGGGTCGGGGAGATCTTCGGCCGTTTCGACGTGGTCCTGACCCCGACGACGGCCGCTCCCCCGCTGCGGATCGGGGCCTTGGCGGGCCTCGGCGCGATGGCCACGGACCGGGCGATGATCGCGGCCTGCCCGTACGCCTGGACGTGGAACGTCCTCGGCTGGCCGGGGGTGAACATCCCCGCGGGCTTCACCACCGGGGGCCTCCCCCTGGGGGCCCAGCTCCTGGGCCCGGCCGATTCGGAACCCCTGCTCCTCTCCCTGGCCGCGCAGGCGGAGGCGGCGGAAGGGTGGAGCGCCCACTGGCCGGCGGGGGGCTGAGCGGGACCGGTCGCCCAGCCTGACCCGGAGCCCTGCGCACCGCTCCGGGGCCCGCCGTCGGGCCCCCGGCTCAGCGGGTGCGGCCGAAGAGCCGGTTCAGGAGGGACCGGGGCTTCGCGTCCCGCGCCGGCGGCGCACCCGCCCCCGATCGCCGCGCCTCCAGTTCGGCCGTGATGCCGGCGCGGCGTTCCTCGTCGTCGTCCGGGGTCCGGGCGTCGAACTCCACTGCCGCCGAGAGCATCGTCTGCGCCACCTCGAGGAAGGTCTCCTCCAGCCAGGGGCAGGCGAGCACGAGGCGGCACAGCGAGGCCAGGCTCGTGGCGTCGCGCTCCCGCCAGGCCTTGCCGACCGCCATCATGCGCTCGACGAGCCGTATCCCGATGTCCTCGCGGGCGGCCGGGTCCGCCCAGGCCGTGGCGAGGAGGGCGAAGCCGGCGGCTTCGTTGGTCCAGTCCTCGGGCCCGAAGAGCAGGTCGAGGAGCAGGGCCCTGCGGCGGGACTCCTCCCACGGCTCGTCCGCGCGGTGGTGCGCCAACCCCAGGCAGGCGAAGGTCTGTACGGCGCGCACCCACACCTCGGGCTGTCGGCCCAGCAGGTACGCCCCCTGCTCGTCCTCCCGGGGAAGCGGCGGGTGTACGCATACGGCGAGCAGGTCCTCGGGGTCCAGGCCGGAGAGCCGCACGGCGTGGTCGTACGCGGCGACCGGCGCCGGCCAGGCCGGCACGGCGACGTCGCGTACGAGTTCCGCCGCCTCGGCGGAGGGCTGGTCGAGGGCGGGCCGGGCGTCGAGCCCTTCCGGGCCCTCGAACCGCCACAGGGGCGTGGCGGGCCGGTACTGCGGAACCCGGGGATCGGGCTCGGCCACCCCCTGGTAGTCGATCTTCGAGTTCGGGAAGCCCATGCGCACCGCGAGCCGTGTGCTGGGGGCCTCCAGGGCGGAGCCGAGCAGCTCGATCTCGTGGTCGCGGGCGGCCTCGGGGTCGGCGAGCATCCGGTGCAGCACGTTGACGCTCGCCTCGGACGCGGGGTGCACGTGTCCGAGCCACGGCGCGTCCCCGCACAGCTCGGCCAGGAGGGCGGCGGCGTAGCCGTGTTCGGGGTGGGAGCGCAGATGGTCGGAGAGGCCCAGCAGGTGCTCCGTACCGCCGTCGACGGCGTGGCGCAGGGCGAAGGACGCGGGCAGGGCCTTGGGGTGGTGCGGTTCCACGGCGAGGCCGCGGTCGAGCCAGGCGAGGCCCTCGGCGGGGCGCCCGACGGTGCGGTGGAGCTCGGCCACGTCCACGTACAGGTCCACGTCGGAGGGGTCGCGGGCGATCTCCGCCTCCCAGACGGCCAAGGCCTCGTCCGGGCGTCCGGCGGCGCGCAGTGCGCCGCCGAGGACGACGGCCTGCCAGTGGCCGGGGTCGAGGTCGCGGGCGTGTTCGGCCCATGCGACGGCCTCGGCGGTGTCCTCGAAGCGGCGGGCCAGTGTGGAGCCCATGGTGTGCAGCAGCGAGTGCTCCGGGTGGGTGCGCACGCAGGCGCGGACCAGGGCGTAGAAGGGCCCGACGCCTTCTCGGAGGCGAGGCGGCAGCGGATCGGGCAGGCTGCCCACGAGTACGGCGATGGCCTGTGTGACGGCGTCGGGCGGCACCCGGCCGGGCAGGGCGGGATCGGCCAGCCATGCGACGTCGGCCCAGGGGCGCTCGGGGTCCGCGCCGATGACGGAGGCGAGCGCCGGGAGGGCGGAGTCCCATTGGCCGGCGGCGGCGTGGAGCTGTGCGACGCAGGCGACCGTGCCGATGTGGGGCTCGTCCAGGGAGAACAGCTCCAACGCGGCGGCGTGGCCGCCGGCGGCCACGGCCAGCTCGGCGAGGGCCTCGTACGCGTCGGGGAGTTGGGGGGCGGCGGTCAGCGCGCTGCCGAGGTGCGCCGCCGCGTGCCGCAGGTCGCCGCCGTCCATGGCGAGCCGCGCCACCGCGACCTCGCCCTCGGCTTCGAGCCGCTCGTCCATGTACGTGTCTCCCCCGTCTGGTAGTCGCCCCGACGGTAGCCAACGCCGCGGCGGAGCCCTCCACGGGGTCGGCCGACCCGGCGCGCGAGCCGTCCGGGCACGGCTTCGGGGCCGGGGCGGGCGGCCGGTGCGGCGGAGCACCGCGAGCGCCCCGCCGCACCGGGGTTCACCGGGTGCGGCCCGCCGCGGAGGCGAAGCCGAGCCAGGTGTGGCGGTTGCCCCACCAGCACCAGCCGACCTTCGGGGCGTCGCGCCGCTCGCGGCCGTCGCGTCCCGTGCCGTTGCTGATCCAGATCGCCGGGGTACGGGCGTCCAGGGTGCCGTTCGGCTTGCGCAGCCGGGAGCCGATGGTCATGAAGCAGCGGTTGCGCTCCAGAACCGCCGGCTGCTGGAGCACCCAGTGCACGCCCTCGCTGAGCAGCAGCGGAGTGCGCTCCTGCCGCGTGAGGGCCGGCAGTGCCTCCTCCGGGCTCCAGTTGGCCATGTGGTCGCCGCGGTCGAGGCCGGTGACGACGTAGAGCGGGGCGTCGGGCAGCTCGATGACGTCGAGCGGGGCGAAGCCGTCGACATCGGACATGTCCGTGACGACGAAGCCGGGCTTGCCGTCGCGGCGCAGCAGCGGCGCCAGCGCGGAGGCGGGGACGCGGTCGGGATGGACGGCGAGCAGGCCGCCGCTCTCCCCCGCGGAGGCGAACGCGCGCAGCTCATCGGCGGGGATCCCCGCGAGCTCGTGCACCCCGAGCTCCATCAGGCGCTCGGCCTGGGCGGCGAGCGGCGGCAGGGCGGGCGGCGGCAGAGCGGGCACGGAGGGGCTGGGCGAGGTTTCGGGAACGGGCACGGCACTCCTGCGGTTCGCGGTTCAGAGCAGCGGACCCCGGAGCAACGAGACGGCTCGACGGAAGGTTCCCGGCAGGACACAAGGAAAGGCAAGGAAGTCACGCACTCCTTGCCACTCTCAACATATAGCGCACTGGGGGGCTTGCGGCAAGGCCCCCGTCATCCCGCACAATCGTCGGCCGAGGCCACAACCTGCCGAAATAAGCGATTCGCGCAGTACATGTGCCGTTGTCGACGTACCTGGGGGTTTTCATGATGGACGTGATCGTGGTCGGCGGCGGGCCGACCGGCCTGATGCTGGCCGGCGAACTGCGGCTGCACGGCGTGCGGGTGCTCGTGCTGGACAAGGAGGCGGAGCCGACCCGCGAGTCCCGCGCCCAGGGGCTGCACGCACGCAGCATCGAGGTGATGGACCAGCGCGGCCTGCTGGAGCGGTTCCTGCCGCTCGGCCGGCAGTTCACGGTCGGCGGCTTCTTCGCCGGACTGGGCACCTCCTGGCCGGAGCGGCTGGACACGTCGCACTCGTACGTCCTGCACATCCCGCAGGAGATCACCGAGCGGCTGCTGGCCGAGCACGCCGCCGAGGTCGGCGTCGAGATCCGGCGCGGCTGCGAGCTGGTCGGCCTGAGCCAGGACGACGACGGCGTGGACGTCGAGCTGGCCGACGGCACACGGCTGCGCGCCCGCTACGTCGTCGGCTGCGACGGGGGCCGCAGTACGGTGCGCAAACTGCTGGGCGTCGACTTCCCCGGCGAGCCCTCCAGGGTCGAGACGCTGCTGGGCATGATGGAGCTGACCGAAGCTCCGGAGACGATCGCCGCCGTGGGGGCCGAAGTCCGCAAGACGCAGATGCGGTTCGGCGCCATGCCCCTGGGGGACGGGGTCTACCGCGTCATCGCGCCCGCCGAGGGCGTGGCCGAGGACCGTGCCACGCCGCCGACGCTCGACGAGTTCAAGCAGCAGCTGCGCGCCTTCGCCGGCACCGACTTCGGGGCGCATTCGCCGCGCTGGCTGTCCCGCTTCGGAGACGCGACCCGGCTGGCCGAGCGCTACCGGGTCGACCGTGTGCTGCTGGCTGGCGACGCGGCGCACATCCACCCGCCGACCGGCGGGCAGGGGCTCAACCTCGGCATCCAGGACGCGTTCAACCTCGGCTGGAAGCTGGCCGGCGAGATCGCCGGCTGGGCACCGGAAGGACTGCTGGACAGCTACCACGCGGAACGCCACCCGGTGGCAGCCGCCGTACTGGACAACACCCGGGCGCAGATGCAGCTGATGTCGAGCGAGCCGGGTCCGCAGGCGGTGCGCCGGCTGCTGGCGGAACTGATGGCCTTCGAGGAGGTGAACCGCCACCTGATCGAGAAGATCACCGCGATCTCCGTCCGCTACGACTTCGGCGAGGGCGAAGCGGGCGATGCGCACGAGGCGGGCCGGGGAGGCTACGAGCTGCTCGGCCGGCGGATGCGGGACCTGGCGCTGAAGGGCGGCCGCCTCTACGAGCTGATGCACGGCGGCCGCGGCCTGCTGCTCGACCAGACCGGCCGGCTCTCGGTGGCGGGCTGGGCGGACCGGGTCGACCACGTCGTCGACGTCAGCGAGGAACTGGACGTGCCCGCGGTGCTGCTGCGGCCGGACGGCCACGTGGCGTGGGCCGGTGACGACCAGCGGGATCTGCTCGGCCACCTGCCCAAGTGGTTCGGCGCCGCCGCGGGCTGAGCACGCGGCCCGGGACGGGGCCGCACCCGGCCGACCCCGTGATCACCCCCGCGCGCTCCCCCGCCGGGGTGGTTCCCGGGGCCGGGCGGGGTAGGGGTGCGGCACGGCTCGCGGGGCGCGGGCGGGCTTCCGTACGAAGCTGTGCGCTGCTCCCTGCACCCCGCGAGCCCGGAGGTCCGTACGCCCATGACCCACACACACCTGAGACGGCCGCGGCGGCGCCGCCGCGGGCCCGGCGGGGCGACCGGCGTATTGGCCGCCGCGCTCGGCCTGGCGCTCGTACTGGCGCTGCCCGGCTCCGCGCTGGCCGCTCCCGGCGATCCGGATCCGTCCTTCGGGCCCGACGGCCGGGTGGTCACCCAGTTCCCCGGATACGCGGAAGGCCACGACATCGCGCGGCAGGCCGACGGCAAGCTGGTCGTGGTGGGGCTGAGCGAGGGCGGCTTCGCGCTCGCCCGGTACAACACCGACGGCAGCCTCGACTCCGGCTTCGCCGGAGACGGCACGGTGACCAGCGCCTTCGGCGGCGGCGCGCATACGGCCAACGCGGTGGCGGTCCAGCCCTCGGACGGGAAGATCGTCGTGGCGGGCACCACCGAGGTGATCGCGGAGGAGGGCGGCGGCTGCTGCTTCTTCTCCGTGGCCCGCTACAACACGGACGGCAGCCTGGACGCGGCCTTCGGCGACGGCGGCCTCGTACGGGTCGAGGAGTTCGGCGGATCGGCGGACGGCGCGGACGTGGCGGTGCAGTCCGACGGCAAGATCATCGCCGCGGGCAAGGGCGGCGGCGGGGGCTTCGCCCTCGTACGCCTCGACACCGCCGGGAACCTGGACCCGAGCCTCGGCGGCGACGGCGCGGTCGTCGCCGGCTTCACCCCCGCCTCGCCCCAGGACGCCGGCGGCATCGCCCGCCGCATGGCCCTCCAGCCGGACGGCAAGATCGTCTCGGTCGGGTACGTGGGCAACACGAACTTCGACATCGGCGTGGCCCGCTACCTGCCGAACGGCAGTCTCGACCCCACGTTCAGCGGTGACGGCATGGTGACCGCGAACTTCGGCGGCACCGAGTTCGGCAACGCCGTGGCGGTGCAGCCGGACGGCAAGATCGTCGCCGCGGGCTCCGGCGGTGTCGGCGTCGCCCTGCTGCGCTACAACGCCGACGGCAGCCCCGACGGCGGCTTCGGCACCGGTGGGCGCACCTCGGTCCACTTCCCGGGCGACGGCGGCGGCGCGAACGCGATGGCGCTCCAGCCGAACGGCAAGATCGTCATCGCGGGGCAGGCCGACGACCCGAACAGCCAGGAGGCCAACGACTTCGGCCTGGCCCGCTTCAACACCAACGGCACGGTGGACACCGGCTTCGGCGGGGACGGGTTCGTGGTCACGGGCTTCCTCGACTGGGACGAGGCCCGCGGGGTGCTGGTACAGCCGGACGGCAAGATCGTCGCCGCGGGCTTCGGGGCGGGCTTCGCCTTCGCCCTGGCCCGCTACCAGGGCGGCGACGGCACGCCCCCGCCCCCGCCGCCGAGCGCGAACCTGTCGGTGACGCAGACCGGTACGGCCACGGTGAGCATCGGCGACCGCGCCTCGTACACGGTGACGGTCTCCAACTCCGCGGCCTCCACCGCCACCGCGACCGGCGTCACGCTGTCGGACACGCTCTCCGGCGCCGGCGTGGGCCTCACATCGGCCGCCGCCTCGCAGGGCACGTGCACCACCACGGCGACGGGCGCCAGCTGCGCCCTCGGCTCCCTGGCCCCGGGCGCGAGCGCGACGGTCACGGTGACGGGCGAGCCACGGGCCACCGGCACCGTCACGAACACGGCCTCGGCGAGCGCGGCGCAGCCGGATCCCGTGACCTCCGACAACACGGCGACGGCGACGACCTCGGCGAACAACGCCCGCGGCTGCACCCTCATCGGCACCACCGGCGCCGACACGCTGACCGGCGGCTACTCCACCGACGTGATCTGCGGCCTCGGCGGCAACGACACCATCCGCGCGAGCTACGGGAACGACACCGTCTACGGCGGCTACGGCAACGACAACCTCGACGGCGGCTTCGGCGACGACACCGTGAACGGCGGCCCGGGCAACGACACCCTGACCGGTGACTACGGCAACGACCGCCTGACGACGACGGACGCCGTCTCCGGCAACGACAGCGCCAACGGCGGCCCCGGCACCGACACCTGCACCACCGACCCGGGCGACACGCGCATCAGCTGCCCCTGACCCCCGCCCCCTTACCGGAGAGCCGTCGCCACGAGACCCGGCGACGGCTCTCCCCCGTCCTCCCCCGCCCTCCGCCGTCCTCCCCGTCCCCCCCGTCCGCCCCCGCTCTTCCCCGTGAAACCGCACGACCGAACTCGGCGTCCCTCCCCACGTCTGCAAGATCACAAACGCTGACGGAGGACTCGCCCATGACGGGAACAGCAGCCCGCTACCTCTACCTCGCCCGGCACGGTGAGGCTTCGGCCGACGAGAGCGAGCTCACGGAGAACGGGCGCCGGCAAGCCGCCCTCCTGGGCGAACGCCTCGCGCACAGCCCGCTGTCCGCCGTCCACCACGGCCCGCTTCCCCGAGCGGCCCAGACCGCACGGCTGGTCCACGACCACCTCGACGGAGTCCCCCTGGAGGAATCGGAGCTGGCCGGGGACTACATCCCGTACGTGCCGCGCAGGGAGGAACTGCCGGCGGTCTCGGCCGACGCCACGCTGGCCCACCTGTCGCGGTTCCCGGCCGAGGAGCGCGAGGGCGGTCCGGAACTGGCCCGGGCGGCTCTGGCCCGTTTCGCACGGCCCGTCGACGGCGACGAGCCCCGCCACGAGCTGATCATCACCCACAACTTCCTCATCGGGTGGCTCGTCCGGGCCGCGCTCGACGCTCCGAAGTGGCGCTGGATCGGCCTCAACCAGGCCAACGCCGCGCTGACCGTCATCCGGTACCCACCCGACCGGCCGGCCTCCGTGCTCTTCTCCAACGACATGGCGCACCTTCCCGAAGAGCTGCGCTGGACCGGCTTTCCGCCCGAGCTCCGGGCCTGAGGGCGCCCGGTCGCGACGCGGCCGGGCGTACCGCTCAGAAGGCCCAGCGGGTGTGGGTGTAGACCCCCTCGTCGCGGCCGAAGCCGTAGGCGGTGGCCGGGGCCACCGCGAAGACCACCGCGCCGCCCTTGCGGAACGCGTCCCCGATGCCGTGGAAAGTGCCCTCGGGGGAGGTGATGTGGGCGCCGTACTTCGTCTCGTACGCCGTGATCACCTCCTCCAGCAGCGCCGGATCGG
Organism: Streptomyces sp. NPDC001903; assembly: GCF_042891345.1. NCBI lineage: Bacteria > Bacillati > Actinomycetota > Actinomycetes > Kitasatosporales > Streptomycetaceae > Streptomyces > Streptomyces sp. NPDC001903. The sequence goes on along the minus strand of NZ_JBIASZ010000003.1, from coordinate 104,302 downwards.
TGACCTGTTCGGCCGCGCCCTCGACCACGAGGTCGAGGCCTTCGGTGAGGGAGTTGCCCCCGGTGGTCAGCGCGCAGTGGCCGTCGTGGGCGAGGTTCTTGGCCTTCTGCTCGCCCGGCCCGGTCGAGAAGTACAGCGCCCCGTCGTGCCAGGCGGCGATCACGGGAGTGACGTGGAGTCGGCCGTCGGACCGCACCGTGGACACCCAGAAGATCTCGGCGGCGTCCAACTGCCGCCGGGCCTCGGCCCAGTCGGTGGCGGTCACGTCGGCCGCCCCCGGGCGGGGGTTGAGGGCGGAGCTGTAACGGGTGTCGAGTTCGGTCGTGGGCTGCTTCGCGGGTCCCTGTGCCGGCATGGCGGACCTCCCTTCCTGTCCCCGTAACGACCGGCCACCCGCACGGAAACCGCCACCGGGCCCGCTTTCGCCCGTATGTCCGCACCGCCTCACAGTCTGTTGAAAGATCCGCGCTTCATGTAAGTTTTCTTTAGGAACTCACAAGCTCGCGCAGGGGATCGGGAGTGCTCATGGGGCAGCAGACGTGGACCGCCGTCGAGGACTACTTCGACGGACTGCTCGTCGAGGAGGACGAGGCGCTGGTCGCCGCCAACGCGGATGCCGGGGCCGCCGGGCTGCCCGCGCACCAGGTGGCTCCGAACCAGGGGAAGCTGCTGCACCTCCTCGCCCGGATCCGCGGTGCGCGCACCATCCTGGAGATCGGCACCCTGGGCGGTTACAGCACCATCTGGCTCGCCCGGGCCCTGCCGGCCGGCGGGCGGCTGGTCACGCTGGAGGTCGACCCGCGGTGCGCCGATGTCGCCGCCGCGAACGTCGCCCGGGCCGGGCTGGCGGACGTCGTCGACATCCGGCGCGGCCGGGCCCTCGACCTCCTGCCCGGGCTCACGGATCTCGCCCCGTTCGACCTCGTCTTCATCGACGCGGACAAGCCGTCCAACCCGGACTACCTGAAGTGGGCCCTCGAACTGACCCGGCCCGGCAGCGTCATCATCGGCGACAACGTCGTCCGCGACGGCGCCGTGGCCGACCCCGACAGCACCGACCCCCGCGTCCAGGGCGTCCGCCGGTTCACCGAACTCATCGCCGAGCACCCGAGGTTGACCGCGACCGCCCTCCAGACCGTCGGCAGCAAGGGCTACGACGGCCTCGTCATGGCCCTCGTCACCGGCTGACCCGCACCACGGCGGCGGCCCGAACCACTAGCCTCTGCCGCATGACGGCACTTTCCCACCACAGCTCCGACCCCATCGAGCAGCCCGGCCGCGGCGGGGCCACGGCCACCACCGAGGCCGACCCGCATGCCATCGGGCCGGTGCGCACCGAGTACGCACCCGACAAGGACGGCGATCCGGACCCCGGCGAGATCGTGTGGACCTGGGTCCCGTACGAGGAGAACGACGGCCGCGGCAAGGACCGGCCGGTGCTGGTCGTGGCCCGGGAGGCGGGCGGGCGGACGCTGCTCGCCGTACAGCTGTCCAGCAAGCGGCACGACAACGACCGGGAGTGGGTGCCGATCGGGACCGGGCCTTGGGACGGCGCCGGGCGGGAGTCCTGGGTGGACGTGGACCGGGTGCTGCGGGTGCACGAGGAGGGCATGCGCCGCGAGGCGTGCGCCCTGGACCGGGGTCGGTTCCAGCTGGTCGTGAACCGGCTCCGCGAGCGCTACGGCTGGCGGTAGGGCGTGTCCGCAAAGTCCCGCCTGCCCCGCGGCGCCCCCTAGCCGCTCGCGCACGTCGCGTAGGGGCCCCCGGCGCGGGCCCCTACGCCGCGGAGCCCGGGAGGCCCCCGAAGCCGGCGAAAGCCCGTTCGAACGTCTCCCGCGGGCCCGGATCGCGGTCCAGCACCGCGAAGACCACCCGCTCGAAGACCCCCGCGAAGCGCCCGGCCAGCAGGGCCCGGAAGGCCTCCGCGACCTCCGCCGGGTCGTTGCGGAACACCCCGCACCCCCACGCCCCCAGCACCAGCCGCGGGTACCCGTGCAGCGCCGCCGTCTCCAGGACGCGCTCCGCGCGCCGCGCCAGGGCAGCCGGGATCTCGCCGGCGCGCTCCGGCTCCTGGCGGCGGATGGTGCCCGCGTTCGGAGCCGGCGAGGTCAGGAATCCGGCCCGGAAGGGGGTGTCCAGCAGCTCGCCCCGGTCGTCGCGGAAGACGGGCACCCCGGGCGAGTGAATCACCCGGTCGGTGTAGAACGTGCTGCGTCCCGCGCGGTGCACCTCGTAGTACTCCGGGGCCTCCAGCAGGGTCTCGTACAGGGCCGAGGCGCGGCACAGCGCCTCCTCCTGGGCCTTGGCCCCGCGGACGTACCCGCCCCCGGGATTTCGGGCCGAGGCGAAGTTCAGGACGGCCACCGAGGCCCCCGACACCGGCCCCGGGCCGTCCGCGGCGAGCCTGCGGGCCGCGACCGTGCTGCTCTCCCCCGTGACCTCGACGGCCGTCCCACCCCGCTCGACGGGCAGTCTTTCGTCTGGAATGACCTGGTTTGGCCCATATATCCTGGTTCCGGCCCTGGACTCCGCCAGGGCGGCGGCGAGGGAGACCTGCCGCCCCGACCGCGTCCGGTACCCGCCGGCCGCCACGATGGTCGCGTTCTCCCGCGCGATCTCGCGCAATCTGCTGCTCACGCCACCATCATCGGCAGCAGGAACCACCCGCGGCCAGAGATTTTCCGCGCGGTGGCCGGCGCCCCCCCTTTTCGGGCCGACAAGGACGGGTAGGTAGGCATGGTCAGGTCACACCCGTGGACAGGAGACCCTGCCATGCCACAGGACTCGTACGCACCACCAGACCCACAGGCCCGTCAGGACGGCTCACCCGCACTCAGTGAAACCGCGGCCGAGGACCTGGTCCACGGCATCTGTTTCAAGACGGGCCCGCCCCGCACCCTCGGCGCCGAGCTCGAATGGCTCGTACTGGACGCCGAGCGGCCCGGCCGGATAGTGCCGCCCGACCGGCTGACCGCCGCGCACGACGCGGCCCGCGCCCTGCCCCTGCACTCCCGGCTCACCAGCGAGCCCGGCGGCCAGCTGGAGCTCAGCTCCGCGCCCGCCCCCTCCCTCTCCGGCTGCGTGGACGGCCTGCAGGCCGATCTCACCGCCGTGCGGGCCGCGCTGCGGTCCCAGGGCCTCGTCCTGCACGGCACCGGCCGCGATCCCCGCCGGCCGCTGCGCCGCATGCTGTACAGCCCGCGCTACGACGCGATGGAGAGCTACTTCGACCGAACCGGCCCGGCCGGACGCGCCATGATGCGCGCCTCCGCCTCCGTACAGGTCTGCGTGGACGCCGGGTACGAGGAACCGGGCCCCCTCGGCCACGGCCGGCGCTGGCGGCTCGCGCACCTGCTGGGCGCCGTGTTCGTGGCGGCGTTCGCCAACTCCCCCGCGCACGAGGGACCGTACGCCGGCTGGCGGTGCTCCCGGCAGGGGATCTGGCACGACATCGACGCCCGGCGCTCGCTGGCCCCGCCGCCGGACGCCGAACCGCGCAGCGGCTGGACCCGGCACGCGCTGGACACCGAGGTGATGTGCGTACGGTCGGCCGGCGACGGGCCGTGGCCGGTCCCGTACGGCATGACCTTCCGCGACTGGGTCCGCGCCGGCGCGGCCACCGACGGCGGCAGCGGCGCCGCCCCGGGCCCGGAGGGCCTGCGGCCGCCCACCGCCGAGGACCTGGAATACCACCTGACCACGCTGTTCCCGCCGGTGCGCCCGCGCGGGCACCTGGAGTTCCGGATGATCGACGCCCAGCCCGGCGACGACGGCTGGCTGGTTCCGGTGGCCGTCGTGCACGCGCTCTTCGACGACCCGGAGGCCGCCGAGAGCGCATACCGGGCGGCGAAGGCACTGGCCGACACCCACGGGCCGCGGCCCGCGCCGCGCAATCCCCTGTGGCGCTCCGCCGCCCGGCACGGCCTTGCCGATCCGGAGCTGCGCACGGCCGCGGCCGCCTGCTTCCGGGCCGCCGCCGAGGCGCTGCCGCGGCTCGGCGCGAGCCGGCACGTCCAGGACGTGGTCGGCGCCTTCACCGAACGCTTCACCCTGCGCGGCCGATGTCCGGCCGATGACGGATACCTGCAGCTCACCGGGACGGGGGCCCGCTCATGACCGCATCGCCTTCAGCCGACTCCACCCACCGGACACCCGCCGGCCGCGCCGACCGCTCCGATCTGCGCGAGCGAGCCTTCACCGCCCTGACCGCGGCCCGCGCCCGTACGGCCCTGCTCACCGATGCCGTGAGCGACCGCGACCTCGTCGCCCAGCACTCTCCGCTGATGTCCCCGCTGGTCTGGGACCTGGCCCACATCGGGAACCAGGAGGAGCTGTGGCTGCTGCGCAACGTCGCCGGCCACGACTCCCTCCACCCCGAGATCGACCCGCTCTACGACGCGTTCCGGCATCCCCGCGCCGACCGGCCGAAGCTGCCCCTGCTGGGGCCGGTGGAGGCCCGCCGCTACACGGCCGAGGTGCGCGGCCGGGTCTTCGACCTGCTGGAGCGCACCGCGCTGGAGGGCTCGGCGCTGCTGGACGACGGCTTCGCCTTCGGGATGATCGCCCAGCACGAACAGCAGCACGACGAGACCATGCTGATCACCCATCAACTGCGCCACGGCGAGCCGGTGCTCACGGCCCCCGACCCGGAGCCCCCGCAGGGCCCGCCGCCCGCGGCCGCCGAAGTGCCGGTCCCCGGCGGTCCGTTCACCATGGGCACCTCGGCCGAGCCGTGGTCGCTGGACAACGAGCGGCCCGCGCACACCCGGGACACCGCGGCGTTCTGGATCGACACGGTGCCGGTGACGAACTCCGCGTACCAGGCGTTCATCGCGGACGGCGGCTACCGGGACGAGCGCTGGTGGGCCCCGGAGGGCTGGGACCAGATCCACCGGCACGGGATCGAGGCGCCGCTGTTCTGGCACCGCGAGGCCGGCCAGTGGCTGCGCCGCCGCTTCGGCGTGACCGAGCCGGTGCCCGCCGACGAGCCCGTACTGCACGTCAGCTGGTACGAGGCGGACGCGTACGCCCGCTGGGCGGGGCGCCGGCTGCCCACGGAGGCGGAGTGGGAGAAGGCCGCCCGGCACGACCCGGCCACCGGCCGCTCCACCCGCTACCCCTGGGGCGACGAGGACCCGACCCCGGCCCGCGCCAACCTCGGCCAGCGCCATCTGCGTCCGGCGCCGGCCGGCAGCTACCCGGCCGGGGCGTCCCCGCTCGGGGTGCGCCAGCTGATCGGCGACGTGTGGGAGTGGACCTCCTCCGACTTCCTGCCGTACCCGGGGTTCCGGGCCTTCCCGTACCGCGAGTACTCGGAGGTGTTCTTCGGCCCGGAGCACAAGGTGCTGCGCGGCGGCTCGTTCGCCGTGGACCCGGTGGCCTGCCGGGGCACCTTCCGCAACTGGGACCTGCCGGTGCGCCGGCAGATCTTCTCCGGCTTCCGGACCGCGAGGGACGCCTGATGTGCCGCCACATCGCCTTCGTGGGGCCCGAGATACCCCTGGCCCGGCTGCTGACCGAGCCCGAGCACTCCCTCGTACGGCAGTCCTGGGAGCCGCGCCGGCAGCGCCACGGCACGGTCAACGCCGACGGCTTCGGCGTCGGCTGGTACGCCGAGGGCGACCCGGCCCCCGCGCGCTACCGGCGGGCCGGGCCCGTCTGGGGGGACCCCAACTTCGCCGACCTGGCCCGGGTCGTCCGTACGCGGGCCGCGCTGGCCGCCGTACGGGACGCCACCGTGTTCGGGGCGGACGGGGAGGCCGCGGCCGCGCCGTTCGCGGCCGGGCCGTGGCTGTTCAGCCACAACGGCGCGGTACGGGACTGGCCGGACGCGGCGGCGCCGCTCGCGGCGGCCCTGCCGCCCGCGGAGCTGCTCTCCCTGGCCGCGAGCACCGACTCGGCGCTGGTGTGGGCGCTGGTGCTGCACCGGCTGCAGCGGGGGGACGACCTCGGCTCGGCGCTCGCCGAGCCGGTGCGGGAGCTCGCGGCGGCCGCGCCCGGCTCCCGGCTCAACCTGCTGCTGACCGACGGCGCCTCCATCGCGGCGACGGCCTGGGGCGATTCGCTCTGGTACCTGGCCGACGCGGCGGCCGGGCGCACGGTGGTGGCGTCGGAGCCGTACGACGACGACTCCCGCTGGTGCGAAGTACCCGACCGGACCCTGCTGACCGCCCGTGGCACACGGGTCGACCTGATACCGCTGAAGGAGATCTCCCAGTGAGCGACTTCCAGTTGACCCGCACCCTCGACGAGCACTCCGCCGACACCGCGCTGCGCGCGGACGTGCTGCACGGGCTGACGGTGTCCCCCAAGGTGCTGCCGCCCAAGTGGTTCTACGACGCGCGGGGCAGTGAACTCTTTGAGGAGATCACCCGGTTGCCCGAGTACTACCCGACGCGCGCCGAGCGGGAGATCCTGCTGGCGCGGGCCGGGGAGATCGCCTCGGCGAGCGGGGCGCGCACGCTGGTGGAGCTGGGTTCCGGCTCCTCGGAGAAGACCCGGCACCTGATCGAGGCGATGCCCGCACTGGACACGTACATCCCGGTGGACGTGAGCGGGAGCGCCCTGGAGGGGGCGGCGCGGACGCTGCTGGCGGAGCACCCGGGGCTGCGGGTGCACGCGCTGGTGGCCGACTTCACGAAGCCGTTGCGGCTGCCGGACGCGCCCGGGCCCCGGCTGGTGGTGTTCCTCGGCGGCACGGTCGGCAATCTGCTGCCGCCGGAGCGCGCCGTGTTCCTGGCCTCCGTACGGGCGATGCTGTCGCCCGGGGACGCCCTGCTGATGGGGACGGACCTGGTGAAGGACGAGGCCGTGCTGGTGGCCGCGTACGACGACGCGCAGGGGGTGACGGCCGAGTTCGACAAGAACGTACTGGCCGTGGTCAACCGGGAGCTGGGAGCGGACTTCCGCACCGAGGACTTCGAGCACGTGGCGGTGTGGAACCGGGAGCAGGAGTGGATCGAGATGCGGCTGCGGGCCCGGTCCGAGCTGGTGGTGAAGGTCCGGGCACTGGATCTGGTGGTGCCGTTCGCGGCGGGCGAGGAGATCCTGACGGAGGTCTCCGCGAAGTTCCGCCAGGAGGGCGTGCGCAAGGAACTCGCGGAAGCCGGGCTGGAGATGACTCAGTGGTGGACGGACACGGAGGGCCGCTTCGCGCTGTCCCTGTCGGTGGCCGACGGTGAGGTCGGCTGGGCCGGCACGCCCGCGAGCAGGGAGGAAGCGGGTACTGAGGTGACGGGCACGACGGGCACGGATTCGGCGGCGACGGCCGCCTGAGCCGCGGCCGCGAGCTCCCGCCGGTCCGCGTACCGGCCCGGCGGGATCCGCGGCAGCAGCCGGACCTCGGCCCGTACGCCGCGGGCCCGGGCGATCCGCCACAGGGAGGTGGTCAGCGGATCGTCCCCGACGAAGGCGGGCGCCGCGGCGAGGCCGCCGTCCGGCAGCCGGTACGCGAGCCGCACGGGCTGTACGGGCACCCGGGCGTCCAGGGCGGACTGGAAGGCGGCCCGCCGGAAGGGCCCCTGGGCGCGCCCGCACCAGGTGCTGCCCTCGGGGAAGACGGTGACGCGGTCGCCGGCCAGCAGGGCGCGGGTGATGGTCTCGACGGTGGCGGGGAGGGCGCGGATGCGCTCCCGTTCGATGAACAGGGTCCCGTTCTGCCGGGAGAGCGGGCCGAGCACCGGCCAGCTGCCGATGTCGCTCTTGGCCAGCATCCGGCAGGGCATGGCGGCGGCGACGAGCGGGATGTCCAGCCAGGAGATGTGGTTGGCGACGACCAGGCGTCCGCCGGCCGGCCCGGGGCTCCCGTGCACGGTGATCCGTATGCCGAAGGACCGGACCAGGGCGGTCGCCCACGCCCGCACCAGGACGTGGCGGGCGCGGGCGGGGAGCAGCCGGAGCGGCTGGTGGCCCAGGATCCCGAGGAGGATCAGGGCGACGGCGGCGGTGAGGCGCAGCACCGCGCGGGCGAGGCTCGCCCGCTCCCCCTCGTGGCCGGCGCAGGCCTCGGGGGTGCAGGGCGAGGTGGGCAGCCAGACGCTCATGCGGCCGGGACGAGCGAGAGGAAGTGCTTGAGGTAGCGCGGGTTGGTCCGCCGCAGGGAGAGCAGGACGTACAGGTCGGCGCAGCCGAACTCGGCGTCGAGGGCGGGCTCGCCGCAGACCCATGCGCCCAGGCGCAGGTAGCCGCGGAGCAGCGGGGGCAGCTCCACACGGGGCGGGAAGGTGATGCCCTCGGGGTTCCAGGGGAGGTGCGGGGTGACCCGGTACTCCTCGGGGGCGAGGTTGCGCGTCAGGACGCTCTCGCGGGTGGCGGCGGCCAGGACCCCGCCGTCGGCGAGCGGTATCGAGCAGCAGCCGGCGAGCCAGTTGTGGCCGGAGCGGTCCATGTAGCGGGCGAGGCCGGCCCAGATCAGCGCGATGACGGCGCCGTTGCGGTGGTCGGGGTGGACGCAGGAGCGGCCGACCTCGACGAGGTCCGGGCGGATCGGGGCGAGGGCGGAGAGGTCGAACTCGCCCTCCGAGTAGAGGCGGCCGGCGACGGCGGCGCGCTCCGGCGGCAGCAGCCGGTAGGTGCCGACGACCTGCTCGGTCTCCTCCTCCACGACGAGGAGGTGGTCGCAGTACGCGTCGAAGGCGTCGGAGTCGAGGCCCGGCTCGGGTCCGTCGAGGCGGGCGCCGAGCTCGCCGGCGAAGACCATGTGGCGCAGGCGCTGGGCGGCGCGCACCTCGTCCTCGTCGCGGGCGAGGCGGACGGTGTAGTGGGGGGTCGCGGGGAGGGCCGCGGCTGCCGTGACGGGTGCGGCCGCGGGGACGGCAGCGGTGGTGGGGAGGGGGGTGAGGGCCGGGGTCGCAGTGGGGGGAAGGGTGGACGGGGACAGGGGGGCGATGGTCATGGCGGCTCCTGATCCGGGCACGGGAGCCAGGCCGGCAGGTGGTGTGGCCTGGCTCCTTTACTTCTTCCGTGACCGGCTGGATTCGACATGACCGCTCAGCGGCACTTGGATGTGCGAACGCTGAACTCGGCGGGCGCGGCGCGGCTCGGCATCCGCTCGGCGGAGGCTCGGCATCCGCTCGGCGGAGGCTCGGCATCCGCTCGGCGGAGGCTCGGCATCCGCTCGGCGGAGGCTCGACGACGGCTCGACGGGGGCTGGGTGTGCGCTCGCGGGGGGCTCGGCATGCGCTCGAAAGGCGCCCGAAGCACGATCAGCGGTCGGAGCTGAGGACCTTGCTGATCATGTCAGAGGCCGTCTTGGCGGCCTGCTTCGGGTCCTGCCCGGTGAGTACGGCCGTCATGTAGGGCTTGATCGGGTTCTTCCCCTCGACCTCGGCCCAGCGGGCGGACTTCGGGGTGGCGCGCCCCTGGGCGGCTCCGGGGGCCATGCTCGCCGCGCCCTCGTTGCCGTCGACCACGTGCGCGAGGGTGGCCTTGTTCGGTACGTAGCTCATCGTGCGGGCGAGTTCGGTCTGCCAGGTCTCGCTGACCAGCGCGGTGATCACGTCCACGGCCTGGCGCCGGTGCTTCGTCCGCTCCGGGATGATCAGGTCGGAGCCGCCGGTGAAGACGGCTCCGGGCTTGTCGGAGGTCTTGCCGGGGACCGGGAAGAAGCCGAGCTTGCCCTTGAGGGCCGGGTTGGCGGCCTCGATGGCGGCGGCCTGGCCGGGCGGGGCGATGATCTGGGCGACATCCCCGCGGGCGAAGACCTCGGACTGCGGGGGCGTCTCCTCGTCGGCGTTCCTGGGACCCTCGCCGAGGGCTTGGAGCTGCTTGTAGAACTCCATGCCGGCCAGGGCCTTGTCGTCGTCGAGGGTGCCGACCCACTCCCCGCCGGTTTCGACGGCGAGGTCGCCGCCCTCGTCCCAGATGAACCCGGCGAGGACGTACCAGTTCTGGCCGGGCAGGTAGATGCCCTGCCGGTCGCCCTTGTCGAGCTTCTGGGTGGCCTGGATCCACTCCTGGCGGTTCTTGGGCGGGGTCTTGACGCCGGCGTTCGCGAAGAGGTCCTTGTTGTAGATCACCACTCGGTTGGCGGCGTACCAGGGGACGCCGTACTGGGCCCCGTCGATGCTCGCCGGGTCGGAGAGCCCCTTGAGCCAGTCCTTGCTGCCCCATTCGCGCAGGCCCTCGAGAGTGAGCTCGGACAGGCCGCCGGTCTCGATGTACTGGGCGACCTGGGTGTTGCCGACCTCGATGACGTCGGCGCTCTCGGCGCTCTTGCCCGCGAGCACGGCGTTGACCTTGTCGCCGATGCCCGTCCACTCCTGGATCTTGACGTCCAGGTCGACGCCGGGGTGCTCCTTCTCGAAGGAGGCGGTGAACTTCGCGATGAAGTCCTCCGAGGCGCTGCCCTTCATCAGCCAGAGGGTCACCTTCTGCGTCCCTCCGGCCGATCCCGCCAGCTGACTGCAGCCGGTGAGGGCTGTCGCGGCCGCGAGGGCCGCGCACACGGCGAGGAAGCGCATCTTCACGAAGGTCACCTTCTGGAGTCCGGTCTCGGAGATGGCTTGAAATTGGCATAGACCAATGGGTGGGTCAAGGGCCTTTCACTCGGGACTGTTCACACAAAGTTCGCGGAGACGGACTTACTGGGGCACCGTGGAACGAGGCAAAAGCCCCCCCACCGTCGGGAGAACCCATGTCGAACCACACCTACCGGGTGACCGAGATCGTCGGCACCTCCCCCGAGGGCATCGATCAGGCCATCCGCAACGGCATCACCCGGGCCGGCCAGACGCTGCGCAACCTGGACTGGTTCGAGGTCACGCAGGTGCGCGGGCACATCGAGAACGGCACGGTGGCGCACTACCAGGTGGGACTCAAGCTCGGGTTCCGCCTCGACGGCGAGGACTGACCGCGGGGCCGCAGCCGCCACGGACGGACGCGCGGGCCGGGCGCGATGGCGCGCGGCCCGCCGCACCGCGCGTGCCAGACCCCGCCGGCCAGAAGGGACTTTGACGCCACCCCCTAGGGGGTGTCTTGTCGATCGGGCCGGATCAGGGAGCGGCGGTGGGCGCCGTGGATCGCAAGGCGGACGAGGGAGGCGACGCGGTGGGGGCACCTCCCAGCGGTAGCTGGGGGACGTCGGCGACCGAGGACAACGCGGCGAGGCGCGGTGCCCACCGCCGCGAGCCCGGCATGATCGGCGAGACGCCCCCTAGGTGCGGCCTTCGCCCTCCTGGGCGGACTTGAGCTCCGGCGCGTCCGCCGCCCAGTCCGCCAGGACCGCCCTGAAGCCCGCGGCGCGCGCCGCCTGGCAGACGAGCTCGTCGTCGTCCACCAGCATCCGCACCTCCCGGCCCCGGGCGATCCGCCGCAGCACCTCCAGCTTGGTGGTCCGGGCCGGCCTGCGGTCCTGGTTCCCGCGCATCCACAGCCGGCCCTCGGGCAGCCCGTGCCGGGTCAGCCACTCCTGCGTGTCCGCCCGGCACCGCTCCGGGCGCCCGGTCAGGTACACGACCTCGCAGTCGGCCGCCTGCTCCACCGCCAGGGCCACCCCGCGCGCCAGCGGCGGATCGGCCGGGGCCGCGCCGAAGAAGCCGTCCCAGTCCCGCGGCCGGCCCTCCAGGAAGTGCTGGCGGTGGTCGGTGTCGGCCAGGGTGTTGTCGATGTCGAAGACGGCCAGCGGCCGACGGTCGTTGCTGTCACTCATGCGGGTCAGACTAGGCAGGGAATCCTTTCGGCGCGTGTGCGTTACAGCCTTGTGTGATCCGCAGAATCTCCATCCTCGACCGGTCCCGGACCCGTGAGGGGCACCCGGCCCCGCAGGCCCTGCGCGACACCGTGGAGCTCGCCCGGGCCGCGGAGCGGCTCGGCTACCACCGCTTCTGGGTGTCCGAACACCACAGCGTCCCCGGCGTCGCGGGCTCCGCGCCCACCGTCCTGGCCGCGGCCGTCGCCGGGGCCACCCGGCGGATCCGGGTCGGCACGGGCGGGGTGATGCTGCCCAACCACCAACCGCTGGTGGTCGCCGAGCAGTTCGGGGTGCTGGAGTCGCTCTTCCCCGGCCGGATCGACATGGGGCTCGGCCGCTCGGTCGGCTTCACCGGCGGGATCCGGCGCGCCCTGGGCCGGGACACCGGCGACGCCGACCGCTTCGAGGAGCAGCTGGCGGAGCTCCTGGGCTGGCTGGACGGCACCCAGCGGGCGCACCCCGAGGTGCACGCCCGCCCCGCGGAGGGGCTGCGGATACCGGCGTACGTGCTGGCGACCGGCGAGGGCGCGGGGATCGCGGCCCGGGCCGGGCTGCCGCTGGTGGTGGGCGACCTGCGGGCCCGGGAGCGGGTCGCGCAGGCCGCCCGGCGCTACCGCGCCGAGTTCCGCCCCTCGGCCGCCGGCTCGGAGCCGTACGTGGTGGTCTCGGGGACGGTGGCCGTGGCGGACACCCCGGAGGCCGCCCGGCGCATCCTGATCCCCGAGGCCTGGTCCCTCGCCCACTCCCGCACCAGGGGCAGCTTCCCGCCGCTGCGCCCGGCGGAGGAGGTCGAGGCACTGGCCATGACCCCGAAGGAGCGGGAGCTGTACGAGGGCGGGCTCGCGGGGCACGTCCACGGCACGCAGGAGCAGGTCGCGAAGCAGCTGGCCGAGGTGGCCGAGCAGACGGGCGCGGACGAACTGCTGGTCACCACGTCCACGTACGACCGCACGGCGCTGCTGGACTCCTTCGAGCGGCTGGCCCGGCTGGCAGGGCTGACGGGACCGGCGGGGTCGGCCGGGCTCTGACCGCGCGCGGCCCGTAAACTGGGGCGAATGCACCACTCCACCGCGCCCGAGGCCCACCACGACTCCTTCGTACGGGTAAGGGGCGCCCGGGAACACAACCTCCGCGGCGTCGACGTGGACATCCCGCGCGACGCCCTGACCGTGTTCACGGGGGTCTCCGGATCCGGGAAGAGCTCCCTGGCCTTCGGCACGCTCTACACCGAGGCCCAGCGCCGGTACTTCGAGTCGGTGGCCCCGTACGCGCGCCGCCTCATCCACCAGATCGGCGCCCCGAAGGTGGACTCCGTCACCGGACTGCCTCCCGCCGTCTCCCTGGAGCAGCGGCGCTCCTCCCCCGGCTCGCGCTCCTCGGTCGGGACGGTGACCCTGCTGTCCAACTCCCTGCGGATGCTGTACTCGCGCGCCGGGACCTACCCGCCCGGCGCGGAGCGGCTCGACTCCGACGCCTTCTCCCCCAACACCGCGGCCGGGGCCTGCCCCTCCTGCCACGGGCTCGGCAGCATCCACCGCACGAGCGAGGAACTCCTCGTCCCGGACCGGGGGCTGTCGATCCGTCAGGGCGCGATCGCCGCCTGGCCCGGCGCTTGGCAGGGCAAGAACCTGCGGGACGTGCTGGAGGCGCTCGGGTACGACGTGGACGCACCCTGGCGGGAGTTGGCGGCGAAGGACCGCGAGTGGATCCTGTTCACCGAGGAGCAGCCGGTGGTCACGGTGCATCCGGTGCGGGACGCGGACCGGATCCAACGGCCCTACCAGGGCACGTACATGAGCGCCCACCGCTATGTGATGCGGACCTTCTCGGACAGCAAGAGCGCCACGCTGCGGGCCCGAGCAGAGCGGTTCCTGACCGATTCCCCGTGTCCGGTGTGCGAGGGGCGGCGGCTGCGACCGGAGGCACTGGCCGTGACCTTCGCGGGCCGTACGATCGCGGAGCTGGCGGCGCTGCCGCTGACCGCCCTGGACGCCGTACTGGCCGCCGCGCCGGCCGCCGCGCCCGCGGACGGGGAGGCCGCGCGGGTGCTCGCCGAGGACCTGCGGGGCCGGATCGGGCCTGTCGTGGAGCTCGGGCTCGGCTATCTGAGCCTGGACCGGACCGCGCCGACCCTGTCGGCCGGCGAGCTGCAGCGGCTGAGGTTGGCGACGCAGCTGCGGTCCGGGCTGTTCGGGGTGGTGTACGTACTGGACGAGCCGTCGGCCGGGCTGCATCCGGCCGACACCGAGGCGCTGCTCGGCGTACTGGACCGGCTGAAGGCGGCGGGGAACACGGTGTTCGTGGTCGAGCACCACCTGGACGTGGTGCGGCATGCGGACTGGCTGGTGGACGTGGGTCCGCTGGCCGGGGAGCACGGCGGGCGGGTGCTGTACAGCGGGCCGCCGCAGGGGCTGGCCGAGGTCGCCGAGTCGGCGACGGCGCGCCACCTGTTCGCGGCGAGCGGGTCGGAGCCGGGGCCGCGGCCGGTGCGGACGGCGAGCGGGTCGGTGCGGCTCACGGGGGTCGAGCGGCACAATCTGCGCGGCGTGGACGCCGAGTTCCCCCTCGGGGTGTTCACGGCGGTCACCGGCGTGTCGGGCTCGGGGAAGTCCACGCTGGTGGGCCAGGTGCTCGCCCGGGAGGTCGGGGAGCGGATCGCGGATCCGCTGTTCCCGGTGCGGCGGCTGGTCGAGGTGGACCAGAAGCCGATCGGCCGGACCCCGCGGTCCAACCTGGCCACGTACACGGGGCTGTTCGACGTGGTGCGCAAGCTGTTCACGGCGGCTCCGCAGGCGCGGGCGCGCGGCTGGAAGGCGGGCCGCTTCTCCTTCAACGTGCCGGGCGGCCGGTGTGAGACCTGCCAGGGCGAGGGGTTCGTCTCGGTGGAGCTGCTGTTCCTGCCGAGCACGTACGCCCCGTGCCCGCACTGCGGCGGAGCCCGGTACAACACCGAGACCCTGGACGTGCGGTACGAGGGGCTGAACATCGCGGAGGTGCTGGGCCTGACGGTGGAGTCCGCGGCGGCCTTCTTCGCGCAGGTCCCGGCGGCGGCGCGCAGCCTGCGGGCGTTGGAGGACATCGGCCTGGGCTATCTGCGGCTGGGGCAGCCCGCGACCGAGCTGTCGGGCGGCGAGGCGCAGCGGATCAAGCTGGCGACGGAGCTCCAGCGCCGGCGCCGCGACCACACCCTGTACGTGCTGGACGAGCCGACGACCGGGCTGCATCCGGCGGACGTGCGGGTGCTGCTGCGGCAGCTGCACGGGCTGGTGGACGCCGGGCACTCGGTGGTGGTCGTGGAGCACGACATGGAGGTGGTGGCGGGCGCGGACTGGGTGGTCGACCTGGGTCCGGGCGGCGGTGCGGACGGCGGCCGGATCGTCGCGACCGGCACGCCGGCGGAGGTCGCCGCCGCGGGCGGGGGCCGCACGGCGCGCCACCTCGCGCGGGCCCTGGACCGGCCGTAGGTTTCAACGCGGTTCGCTGCCAAGTGAGTTGGCGTACTGGCATGCTGAGCCTGAGCCGGATCGAGGGGGCGGTCCTGCCAGGGCCAGGGGGGGCCTCGGGCCCCGCGGTCCGCGAAGACCCTGCGTCTCAGGAGGAGCCAGTGGGTTTGGGTGGGCTGCGGGCGGGGGACCCGGAGCGGATCGGCGGCTTCACGCTCGTCGGCCGGTTGGGCGCGGGCGGCATGGGTGTCGTCTACCTGGCACAGGGTTCCGACGGCCGGCTCGTCGCCCTCAAGCGGCTGCGCGAGGAGTTCGCCTCGGACTCCGAGTTCCGGGCGCGGTTCCGGCGTGAGGCCGCGGCGCTGCTGCGCGTCCAGGGCGCCTGCACGGCCCGGGTACTGGCGGTCGAGACGGAGGCGAGCAGCCCGTTCGTCGTCATGGAGTACGTACAGGGCCCGACGCTCGCGGAGCACGTCGGCGAACACGGGCCGCTGCGCGGCGACATGGCGCACGGCTTCGCCGTCGGGCTCGCCGAGGCGCTCGTGGCGATCCACGGGGCCGGCCTCGTCCACCGCGATCTCAAGCCGGGCAACGTGCTGCTGTCGAACCAGGGCCCGAAGGTCATCGATTTCGGCATCGCGCAGGCCGCCGACGCCACGGCGCTGACCCGCCCCGGTGTGGTGGTCGGGACCATGGGCTACATGGCGCCGGAACAGGCGCGCGGGCAGGCGGGGCCCCCGGCCGACGTGTTCGCGTGGGCGCTGACCGTCGCCTACGCCGCCACCGGGCGCCACCCGTTCGGCAGCGGACCGTCCGAGGCGCTGCTGTACCGGGTCCTGCACGAGGAACCCGATCTCGACGGTGTTCCCGCGCGCCTCAGGACCCTGCTGGCGCCGGCCCTGGACAGGGCGCCCGAGCGGCGTCCCACCGCCCGGCACCTGCTCGCCGGACTGACCGGTGCCACGGATCCCGGGACGGTCGCCGACGCCGAGGCCGTCGGCACGCTGCTCGCCACCGCGTGGCGGATGCCGGCGGCCGGGGCGCCGTCGGCCTCCGCGGCGAGACGGCGCGCCGCGCCGGTCGCCGCCGCGGCGGCGGTGCTCCTGCTCTCGGCCGCCGCGATCGTCTGGGGGGTGCTGCCCGGTCGCGCGGAGCCGTCGGCCTCCGGCACGACCGCGCCCGCGGGTCGGCCGGGGGGCACGGCGCCCTCCTCGTCCGTGACGGCCTCGGCGCCGCGCACGGCCCCCGATCCGACCGGACCGGCTCCCCGGCAGACCGGCCCCCGGACGACGGCTCCGGCCACCCCGGCCTCGGTCCCCTCACCCCCGCCCCCGTCCTCGCCCCCCGCGTCCACGGGCCCGCTCACCAACACCCACAGCGGGCTGTGCATCGACACCAACGGACCGCAGCGGCCCGGACTGGAAGTCGTGCTCCGCGCGTGCGGGAACTACAGCGGCCAGATCTGGGGCCACGACGAGACGAGCCTGCACCTCACGAACCCGCCCAGCGGCCTGTGCCTGGACACGAACGGCCCCCCGGCGACCGGCGTCATGGCCGTGCTCAATCCGTGCGGCTACTACAGCGGCCAGCAATGGCGGTACGACGCCGGAGCCGGCCGGTTCGTCAACCCGGCGAGCGGCCTGTGCCTGGACACGAACGGCCCTCCGGCCCTGAACCTCTACCTCGTGCTCAACCCCTGCGGAAACGACACCGGCCAGTCCTGGCGGAGGTGAGGGCGGCCCGGCGGCGGGCGGCCTACGCGTCGCCCGGGAGGAGGTGCTGCGCGAGTTCGCGGAAGCTCCACTTCCCCTGCTGCCGGGTGAGGAGCCACACCAGGTCGTGGCGGTCGGGCCAGGCGGCGGGCACGCCGAGGACCCGGTGGGCGCCGAGGGCGTGGATCAGGCGGGGGATGCCGGTGTGCTCCCAGCAGACGAGCACGGGCATCGGGGCGGCCAGCACGGCGCGCGCCAGGGCCTCTTCGGCGCCGAGGCCGAATTCGGAGCGCAGGGGTGTACGCAGGGCGGCGGTCAGCGGCTGGACCGTCTGAAGGGAGCGGGCGGGGGGCCGGCCCCCGGCGCCGGCCGGGCCGCCGGCCGCGAAGACGACGGCAGGGCGCGGCAGCGTGGAACCACCGGCGGGCGGGAAGAGGCGGTGGAGTTCCTCGGCCCGGCGCCGGCCGCGCCCGGCGAGGGATCCGGGGTCCTCGTTGCCGTCCTCGTCCTCGCCCAAGTCCCCGGCGTACGGCTTCTCCGCGTGCCGCATCAGCATGACCAGGGCGTCCTTCGGCGCGGACTCCGGGCCGTGGGCGGCGGTCCCGGACGGGTCCTGCGCGGAGCAGCCGGCCAGCGCGAGCGGGGCGAGGGCGGCGGCCGCCAGGAGGGTGCGGCGGCGCGGTCCGGACCCGGCGGGGGCTTCTGGCATGGGGCCCACTGTCCCCCACGGGCCGGACGCCCGGGCGGCGCGGCGCGTCGTACGGCCGCCACGAGCGCCCGGTCGGCCGATCGGGTCAGCCGATCGGCCCAGGCCCTCGTACCGGCCTCACCTCTCGTACGGAGAGGGCACCGGGAAGTACGCCTCCAGGAAGGCGGTGACCGCGCGCTGCTGCTCCTCGGGCGACAGTCCGGGGGCGGTGTCGTCGTCGGCGAGGCAGAACGCGTCGGACCGGCGGTCGGCGGCCAGGCCGGGCAGCCGGTCGATCTCCTCGGCACGGCCGGTGCTGACGTAGGCGTGGTGCAGTTCGCCCTCCACGGCACGGCCGTCGGCGAGGGCCAGGTGGCAGGCGAGGGTGACGGGGGCGAGGTCGTCGGCGCTGCGGAAGACCGAGCGGCTGACGGTGGCCAGCCGGCCGGGCAGCCGCTCCTCGACGCGGGCGAAGAGGGAGCGGCTGAGCGGGTACGGGGTGTGGGCCAGGATGTGCGGATAGGTGCGGCCCGCGGCCTGTTCCACCGCGTGGCGGGTGGCCTTCTGGGAGGCGGTGAAGACGTCGTCGTCGGCGCCGGGGGCGCTGGGGGCGACGGCCCGCTGGTCGTGGAAGACCTTGGGCAGTCCGGAGGAGAGGAAGTAGTTCTGGGGGCGCTGCGGGCGGCCAAGGAAGATGTCGTCGTTGAAGTAGAGGAAGTGCTCGGCGAGGCCGGGGACGCGGTGGAGCTGGCTCTCGATGGCGTGGGAGTTGAAGACGGGGAGAGCGGCGGGGTCGGCGAACAGCTGACGGTGGTCGACGACGGTGACCCGGGGGTGGTCGGTGGCCAGCCAGGGCGGGGTCTGGTCGTCGGTGACGATGAAGACGCGGCGGATCCAGGGCGCGTGGGCGGCGATGGAGCGCAGGCAGTAGCGCAGCTCCCCGCGGTCGCGGTAGCGGTTCTCGGCGTGGTCGACGGGGGCGGGCCCGGCCTCGACCCCTGCGGCGGCTCGGTCCCGCCGGCGGCGCCAGGCGGGGTCGGCGGCGTCGACCCAGGTGATCACTGCGTCGACGGGGAAGTCGATGTCGTCGGGGAAGCGGCCTGCGAAGGCGTCGACCACGGGGTGGTCGCGGTCGCCGACGCGGGTGGTGGACGTGGCTTCGAGGGTGGGCACCCACCAGCCGTACGGTGTCTCGCGCAGCCCGGCGATCGCGCCGATGCCCGACTCGGCGGCTTCCCAGAACTCCAGGTCGCAGCCGGTTTCGGGGCCGTAGGCCACGGTCCGGCCGGAGGTCACGACCGGCTGGAAGAGCCGGATGCCCTTGATCCTCGGGTGCGGGGAGTCGGCGGGCGGGCCCTCTTGGGCCGCGACCGCTTTGGGGAGCGTTTCGGCGAGGACCTCGGTGCCGTCCCCGGCTCCGCCGCCGCCGTCGCCGTCGCCGAGGAGCCGGGCGTACACCGGGAGCCCGGCGAAGGCCGCGGCGCATGCCTTCAGGGCGGCCGCGCGCTCCCCCGGGGCGATGGCCACCCGGTGCCGGAGCTCGCCGTCGGGGACCAGCCCGTAGGGGACGGCGGCCGATTCGAGTGCGTCGGCGACCGCGTCCAGGTTGGCGTCCCGGGCTCCGGCGGGCAGCAGGTCGTCGCGGACCCGGGAGAGCCGGCCGCGGTGGCGGACCAGGCCCGGCACTTTCCCCAGCAGCTCGTCCTCACGGGCCCGGCCGGGCGGGGGCGGCACCCGGCTCCCGCTCCCGGTGCGCTCCCGCTGGGCGGCGTCCGGCTGTTTCGGTACGCCGCCGGGCCGGCGCAGGGTCCGTACGATCCGGCGCAGGCCTGCGGGAAGAGGAAGGGGGAGGCGGGACAGGCCCTGCATATACGACCTCGCGAGACGGCGCCGGTGTGCGGCACCCGAGGATGCGGGCGGCACCCGGCGTGAGGGGGTGCGGTGCCGTCCGGCAGGCAGGGGCGGATGCCTCGTTCACCTCCACCTTTCCCTTCGTTCATTTTTCACGCAAGGGCCTGAGGTCCGTTAACCCCGTCTCACAGGCACTTCTCAGCTTCCTCCGTGCCGGCGGACCGCCCGCAGCCATTCGCGGTTCATGGCGGCGATGGACGGCAGCGGGATGCCCTTGGGGCAGGCCGTGGCGCATTCGCCGGTGAGGGTGCAGCCGCCGAAGCCCTCGTCGTCCATCCGGGCCACCATGTCGAGGACGCGGGTCTCCCGCTCCGGCGAGCCCTGCGGCAGCACGTTCAGGTGGTTGACCTTGGCGGAGGTGAAGAGCATCGCCGAGCCGTTGGGGCAGGCCGCCACACAGGCCCCGCAGCCGATGCACTCGGCGTGCTCGAAGGCGGAGTCGGCGTCGGCCTTGGGCACGGCGGTGGCGTGCGCCTCGGGGGCGGAGCCGGTCGGGGCGGTGATGTAGCCGCCGGCCTGGATGATCCGGTCGAAGGCTCCGCGGTCCACGACGAGGTCCTTGACCACCGGGAAGGCGGCGGCCCGCCAGGGCTCGACGTCGATGGTGTCGCCGTCGGCGAAGGACCGCATGTGCAGCTGGCAGGTGGTGGTGCGCTCGGGGCCGTGGGCGTCGCCGTTGATGACGAGGCTGCACGCGCCGCAGATGCCCTCGCGGCAGTCGTGGTCGAAGGCGACCGGGTCCTCGCCGCGCAGGATGAGGTCCTCGTTGAGGGTGTCGAGCATCTCCAGGAACGACATGTCGCGGGAGATGCCGTCGACCTCGTACGTGACCATGGCGCCGGGGGCGTCGGGGTTCTGCTGGCGCCAGACGCGCAGGTTGAGCCTCATGCGTAGCTCCGCTGGGTGGGGTGGACGTACTCGAAGACGAGGTCTTCCTTGTGCAGGACGGGGGCCGCCCCGGTGCCCTGGTACTCCCAGGCGGCGGCGTAGCCGAACTCCTCGTCGCGGCGGGCGGCCTCGCCGTCCGGGGTCTGGGACTCCTCGCGGAAGTGGCCGCCGCAGGACTCGGCGCGGTGGAGGGCGTCGAGGCACATCAGCTCGGCGAGCTCCAGGTAGTCGACGATGCGGTTGGCCTTCTCCAGCGACTGGTTGAACTCCTCTCCGCTGCCGGGGACCTTGATCCGCCGCCAGAACTCCTCGCGGATCTCCGGGATCCGGGCGAGGGCCTTGCGCAGCCCTTCCTCGGTGCGGGACATGCCGCAGTACTCCCACATCAGCTCGCCGATCTCGCGGTGGAAGGAGTCCGGGGTGCGGTCCCCGTCGACGGCGAGCAGCTTGGCGAGGCAGTCGCGGACCTCCCGTACGGCGGCGGCGGCCTCGGGGTGGGTGTCGTCGACGGCGTCCCGGTGCGGGTGGCGGGCCAGGTAGTCGTTGATGGTGGAGGGGAGCACGAAGTAGCCGTCGCCGAGGCCCTGCATGAGGGCGGAGGCGCCGAGGCGGTTGGCCCCGTGGTCGGAGAAGTTGGCCTCGCCGATCGCGAAGAGGCCGGGGACGGTGGTCTGGAGGTCGTAGTCGACCCACAGGCCGCCCATCGTGTAGTGCACGGCGGGGTAGATCCGCATGGGGACCTCGTACGGGTTCTCCGCGGTGATCCGCTCGTACATGTCGAAGAGGTTCCCGTACTTCTCGGCGACCTTGTCCCGGCCCATGCGGCGGATGGCGTCGGCGAAGTCGAGGTAGACGCCCTGGCCGCCGGGGCCGACGCCGCGGCCCTCGTCGCAGACGTTCTTGGCCGCGCGGGAGGCGATGTCGCGGGGCACGAGGTTGCCGAAGGAGGGGTAGATCCGCTCCAGGTAGTAGTCGCGCTCCGCCTCGGGGATCTCGGCGGCGGGGCGGGTGTCGCCCTGGGCCTTGGGGACCCAGATGCGGCCGTCGTTGCGCAGCGACTCGCTCATCAGGGTGAGCTTGGACTGGTGGTCGCCGGTGCGCGGGATGCAGGTGGGGTGGATCTGGGTGAAGCACGGGTTGGCGAAGTACGCGCCGCGCCGGTGCGCCCGCCAGACGGCGGTCGCGTTGGAGTTCATGGCGTTGGTGGAGAGGTAGAAGACGTTGCCGTACCCGCCGGAGGCGAGGACGACGGCGTCGGCGTAGTGGGTGGAGATCCTGCCGGTGATCAGGTCGCGGGCGACGATGCCGCGGGCCACGCCGTCCACGGTGATCAGGTCGAGCATCTCGGTGCGGGCGTGCATCTCCACGTTGCCGGCGGCGATCTGCCGGGACAGCGCCTGGTAGGCGCCGAGGAGGAGCTGCTGGCCCGTCTGGCCGCGGGCGTAGAAGGTGCGGGAGACCTGGACGCCGCCGAAGGAGCGGGTGTCGAGGAGGCCGCCGTACTCGCGGGCGAAGGGGACGCCCTGGGCCACGCACTGGTCGATGATCTCGACGGATATCTGGGCGAGGCGGTGGACGTTGGACTCGCGGGCGCGGAAATCGCCGCCCTTGACGGTGTCGTAGAAGAGGCGGTGCACCGAATCGCCGTCGTTGCGGTAGTTCTTGGCGGCGTTGATGCCGCCCTGTGCGGCGATGGAGTGGGCCCGGCGCGGGGAGTCGGAGAAGCAGAACTGGACGACGTGGTAGCCCTGCTCGGCGAGGGTGGCGCCGGCCGCTCCGCCGGCCAGGCCGGTGCCGACGACGATGACGGTGTGTTTGCGGCGGTTGGCCGGGTTGACGAGCTTGGCCTCGAAGCGGCGGCGGTCCCAGCGTTCGGCGATGGGGCCTTCGGGGGCCTTGGTGTCGGCGATCGGCTCGCCGGTGCCGTAGTGGGTGTAGTCGGTGGGGGCGTAGTCGTTGCTCATGTCAGCTCACCACTCCGGTCATGACGGCGACGGGGACGGAGACGAAGCCCGCGAAGAGGACGAGGGCGAGGGCGTCGGCGAGGACCTTCAGGGCCCGGTCGCGGCGGGCGTTGCCCGCGCCGAGGGTCTGGGCGGCGCTCCAGAAGCCGTGCCGGACGTGCAGGGCGAGGGCTGACATCGCCACGATGTAGATCGCGTTCCCGTACCAGGTGGAGAAGGTGGCGAGGACGTTCTCATAGGGGTGGCCGGCCCACGCGCGCTCGTTGACGGTGAGCGTGGTGAGGTCGAGCAGGTGCCAGACGATGAACAGGGCGAGGATGACGCCGCCCCAGCGCATGGTGCGGGTGGCGTAGCTCGCGCGGCGGCGCTTGTGGGCGTACTTGACCGGGCGGGCCTTGATGTCCCGGCGGCTGAGCTGGTACGCGGACACGGCGTGGCCGACGACCGCGGCGAGGAGCACCACGCGCACGATCCACAGGGCCCACTCGTGGTGGAGGAAGGGCGAGCCGAGGGTGCGCAGCCAGTGGGCGTAGCCGTTGAACTCGCCCGACCCGAAGAAGATCTTGAGGTTGCCGAGCATGTGGACGACCAGGTATCCGAGCATGATCAGCCCGGACACCGCCATGACGGACTTCTTGCCGACGGTGGAGTCCCAGAGCGTGCGCGTGGTGGACGGCCGTCGGCCCGTCCGCGTTGCCAGAGCCATGCCACCGACGGTAAGGACCAAAGTCCTCAGAGGTCCAAGACATGATGGCGCTTATGTCAATAGGGACTGCCTATGGGCGGCGTATCCTGGGGCGATGCAGTTCCAGCAGCTCCTGTACTTCGTGGCCGTCGCCGAAACCCGTCACTTCAGCCGGGCCGCGGAGCGGGTGCACGTCGCACAGCCGTCGCTGTCACAGCAGATCAAGTCGCTGGAACGGGAGCTGGGGGCGGAGCTGTTCAGCCGGGCGCGGGGGAACATCGCGCTGACCGACGCGGGCGAGGCGCTGCTGCCGCTGGCCCGGCGGATCCTGGCGGACGCCGACACCGCGCGGCTGGAGGTTCAGGAACTCGCGCAGCTGCGGCGGGGGCGGGTCCGGCTGGGGGCGACGCCGAGCGTCTGCACGGGTCTGCTGCCCGGCGTGCTGCGCGCCTTCCACGCCGCGCATCCGGGGATCGAGCTGCTGATCGAGGAGAGCGGCTCGCTGGACCTCGTACGGGAACTCGCGCGCGGGGCCCTGGACCTGGCGCTCATCGCACTGCCGCTGCCGCCCTCGGCTCCGGCGCTCACCACGGTGGAGCTGCTGACGGAGGACCTGGTGGTGGTCTCGTCGGCGGAGCTGCCGCCGCCGGCGGGCGGCGGGCCGCTCACGGTGTCCGCGCTGCGGGACGAGCCGATGGTGATGTTCCGCCACGGCTACGACCTGCGGGACCTGACGGTGGCCGCGTGCCGGGCGGAGGGCTTCGAGCCGGTGTTCACGGTGGAGGGCGGGGAGATGGACGCGGTACTGGGCTTCGTGCGCGCGGGACTCGGCGTGGCGGTGGTCCCGGCGATGGTCGTCGGCCACGGCGGCCCGGGGCTGCGCGCCACCCCGCTTGCGGGTTCTCCGCTGCGCCGCACCATCGCGCTGGCGCACCGCACGGACGTCGCTCCCCCGCGCGCCGCCCGCGAGCTGAAGCGCGTCCTGCTGGGCTGAACCCGCCGCGCTTCGTACGGGGCGGGGCGACGGGGCGAGGCGGGGCGGGGCGACGGGGCGGGCCGCCCGGCCGTCAGGCCCCGGCCGCGGGGAGGGCTCTGTCGAGCCCGTCGGACAGCATCGCGAAGGCCTGCTCGGCATCGGCCACGGCGGCCGGATGGGCCTCGTCGGCGCTCTGCCCCGCAGCCATGCGGCGGTAGTTCTCCCGGCCCAGCTCGTGGCGGACCGCCACCAGGTGCATCGCCGCCAGCCGCGCGGCGAGCGGCCGGACCGACTCCGCTTCGAGCACGGCGGCGAGCAGCTCCACCTCGCGGTCGGTGTAGTGGGACATCCGGCTCTCCAGGCTGGCGGTGGAGTAGAGCAGCCGCTGGAACGCGAGCACGCCGGGGTGGTCGCAGAGCCCCGTGATCGGGTCCCGGTCGGCGAGGGCCGCCAGGAAGTGGGCGCGCACCGCGGCCACCGGCGCCTGGCCGGCGGGCCGGTCGCGCACGATGCGCGCCGCCTCGTCCTGATGGTCGGCGAACCGGTCGAGGACCAGGTCCTCCTTGCTCGGGAAGTACCGGAACAGGGTGGGCTTGGAGACCTCGGCCGCGGCGGCGACATCGGCCACCGACACGGCGTCGAAGCCCCGTTCCAGGAAGAGTTCCAGCGCCGTGGCCGCCAGCTGGCGACGCGTACGGAGCTTCTTGTTCTCGCGCAGGCCCGTCGTCTTCTCCATACCGCCAGGATAGCACGGGATCATGACCCGGTTAATTTCTTGACCGGGTTGCATTTTCTGGCGGAAGCCGCTTTCCTTGAGACATCGACGAGACAGGGATCGACCCGAGAGGACATCCGATGACTGACGTACTGATCGTGGGCTCCGGCCCCACGGGGCTGACCCTGGCCTGCACCCTCGCCCTGCGGGGAGCCGCCGTCCGCGTCGTCGACCAGCGTTCGGAGCCCCACCGGGAGTCCCGCGGCAAGGGGCTCCGTCCGAGCAGTGTGGAGATCTTCGAAGGGCTCGGCGTGGCCGGGTCCCTGACCGCCATCGGCACGGCGGAGGTGGTCCTGCGCAAGTACTTCGACGGAGCGCACGTCAAGGACACGCCCGTCTCCGGCGGCGGGCTGCTGCTGGGGCAGTGGCAGATCGAGGAGGCGCTGCGCGAGCGGCTCGCCGGACTGGGGGTGACGGTCGAGTACGGGGCCCGGCTCATCGGCATCGGCCAGGACGCGTCCGGGGTCCGCGCGGAGCTGGCGGACGGCACCGTCATCGCGGCCCGCTATCTCGCCGGGTGCGACGGCGGGCGCAGCGCCACCCGCAAGCTCCTCGGCATCCCCTTCGAAGGGAGCTCGCAGGAGGAGCCGGCGATGGTCATCGGGGACGTCCGGGCCCCGGGGCTCAGCCGGGACTTCTGGCACCAGTGGTTCAGCTCGGACGGCAGCGGGATCATGCTCTGTCCGATGCCGGGGACGGACACCTTCCAACTGCAGGCCTCACCCGAGCAGGACGAGCACGGAGAACCGGTGCCGCCCTCGTTGGAGAGCTTCCAGCGCCTGTTCGACCGGCACGCCCGGATACCGGGGATCCGGCTCGCGGATCCCACCTGGCTCTCCGCCTGGCGGGTCAGCGTCCGCGTGGTCGCCCGGATGCGCGAGGGCCGGGTCTTCCTCGCCGGGGACGCCGCGCACGTCCACCCCATAGCCGGCGGACTGGGCATGAACACCGGCATCGCCGACGCGGCCGCCCTGGGCCGGACCCTGGCCGCCGCCCTCACCGGGCCGGGCGGGGAGGAGGTGCTCGACGTGTACGAGGCGGAGCGGCTGCCGGTTGCCGCCGAGGTCGTGGCCGATACGGCGCGGCGGTACGAGCGGGTCGTGGCGGCCGTCCGGACCCCCGGTGTGGGGACGGAGGCAGGCTTGGACTGACCAGGCCCGCCGGGCCCGCCGGGCCGGTGGCGGGCGGGCGTCAGGAGGGCGTGGGCACGGCGTCCGACAGCGAGAGGGTGTGGATGCGGTCGGGGGCGCCGGGGCGGGCGTAGTACCAGCCCTGGGCGGTGTCGCAGCCGAGGTCGCGCAGCTGGGCGGCCTGGGCCCCGGTCTCCACTCCCTCGACCGTGACCGCGAGTTCGAGGCTGTGGGCCAGGGCCACGATGCCCTCCACGATTTTGACGTCGACCGGGTTGGCGGGCTGCTGCTGCATCCCCTTGGTGAAGGAGCGGTCCAGCTTCAGCACGCTGACCGGGAGGCGGCGCAGGTTCGCCAGGTTCGAGTAGCCCGTGCCGAAGTCGTCGAGCGCGATGTCCACGCCGAGGGCCGCGAGTCGGCGCAGCGGTTCCAGGAGTTCGTCGTCGGCGCCGATCAGGGCCGATTCGGTGACCTCCAGGCACAGGGCGCCCGGGGCGAGCCCGGAGTTCTCCAGCACCGCGACGGTGTCGGCGACCAGGCCGGGGTGGTGCAGCTGGGTCGGCGAGAGGTTGACGTTGATCCGCAGGGCCGAGCCGCCGTGCTGGCGCTGCCAGTTGCGGGCCTGGCGGACGGCCTCCTCCAGGACCCAGCGGCCGAGCGGCACGATCAGCCCGGTCCGTTCGGCGAGCGGGATGAAGCGGTCCGGGCCGAGCACCCCGTACTGCGGGTGCGACCAGCGGACGAGGGCCTCGGCGCCGTGGACACTGCCGTCGTGCAGGTGGACCAGCGGCTGGTACTCGATGAAGAACTCGCCGCGTTCCAGCGCGGCCGGCAGGGCGTTGGTCAGGCCGTGCCGGGTGATGGCGCGTGCGTCGGCCTCGGCGTCGGCGAACTCGAAGCGGTTGCCGCCGGCCGCCTTGGCCCGGTACATGGTGATGTCCGCGCTGCGCAGCACCTCCGCCGGGGTGCGCTCACGCGCCGGACCCTCCACGATGCCGATGCTGCCGCGGACCGACAGCTCGCGGCCCTCGATCCGGATGGGCACCGACAGGGCGGACAGGATGCGCACGGCGAGTTCGGTCACCTTCTCCTCGGTGTCCGAGCCGGTGGTCAGCGCCACGAACTCGTCGCCGCCCAGGCGTGCGACGACCTCGCCGGGGCCCGTCGCACAGCTCTGCAGCCGGTCGGCGACCTCCACCAGGAGCCGGTCGCCCGCCGAGTGGCCGAGGCTGTCGTTGACGGCCTTGAACCCGTCGAGGTCCAGGTAGCAGAGGCCGAAGCGGCTGCCGCCGGCCCCGCTCAGGGCCTTCTCCAGGCGTTCGAAGAACAGCGTCCGGTTCGGCAGCCCGGTCAGCGCGTCGTGGGTGGCCTCGTAGCGCAGGCGCAGGTTCAGCAGCCGGCGTTCGGTGGTGTCCTCCATCAGCGCCAGCTGGTACTGGGGAACGCCCTCGGCGTCGCGCAGCAGCGACACCGTCAGATTGGTCCAGAGCACGGTTCCGTCGTGGCGGTAGTACGGCTTCTCCACGCGGTAGCTCTCGCGCTCGCCGCGCACGAGTTCGCCGTACATCCGCCAGACGTGCGGGGCGTCGTCCGGGTGGCCCCACTCGCTGACGTTGCGGCCCCGCATGTGCCCGTTCATCCCGCCGAACATCTGCAGCAGCGCGTCGTTGACCTCGAGGATGTTGCCTTCGAGGTCGGCGATGCCGATGCCGACGGCCGCGCCCTCGAAGACCGCCTTGAAGCGCTCCTCGCTGGCGTGCAGGGCCTGCTGGGCGTCGATCCTGGCGGTCAGCGCGGAGCGGGCGATGGCCTCCTGCTCCTTGAGGGTGCGTTCGCGCAGCGCGCGGGCGAATCCCGCCGCGATCCCGTGCTGGAGCCGGGCGCAGCGGGAGCGGTACTCCTCGGTGCCCTCGACGCCGACCCCGTCGGGGCCGCAGTAGAGCACGAGGTAGGACTCGACCACGCCGAGCGTGCCGGCCAGTGCCTCCGGGTCGGTGCAGTGCACGGCGACGAGTTCGGCGCCCACCCGCTGGGCGACGCCCGCGTCGAAGGGCCGGGCGTGCAGGGCCTCGGCGAGGGTCCGGGCCAGCGGTATGAGGTGCTGTTCGAATTCGACGCGGGTCAGCGAGGTCGCGGTGACGGGGAAGATCGCCCGTCCCCAGATGGTCGCGAAGCGCCCGATCCGGTCCTCCAGCCCGCTCCTCAGCGCGGCCGGGCCCGCGCCCGCCCACAGGCCCGCCGGAGCCGGCGGGCCTGTGGGCGGCGCGGTGGGCTCCGCCGCCTGCGCGGGCCCCTCGTTCTTCGGGGTCGGTGTGCCGGAGGGCACCGCGGCCGTGGATCTCACGCCTTGCGTCCCACTCCGCCGAAGCCCGAGAACGCGTAGGGATCCTCGGGCGTCTCGCCGTCCTCCGGGTCCTCGGTGCCCTCGGGCTGCCACAGCGGCATGGACACGACCCCCGGTTCGACGAGCTCGAAGCCGTCGAAGAAGCGGCCGATCTGCTCGCCGCTGCGCATGACGAGCGGGTTGCGGATGTCCCGGTAGACGCCGACGGTCCCGCTCGCGACCTCCGGGGAGAGCGGGATCCCCTCGTAGGAGGCGTGCGTGAGCACCAGGAGGCTGCCGGGGGCCAGCGCGTCGCGCAGCTCGGCGACGGCGGCGTACGGGTCGTCCGAGTCCTCCAGGAAGTGCAGGACGGCGACGAGCAGCAGGGCGACCGGGCGTTCGAAGTCGAGCAGCTGCGAGACCTCGGGGGCGGCGAGGATGTCCTGCGGCTTGCGCAGGTCGGCGGCGACGATGCCGGTGCGCTCGTCGCCGGCGAGGACGGCCCGGCTGTGCGCGACGGCGACCGGGTCGTGGTCCACGTAGACCACGCGGGCCTCGGGGCTGGCGGCCTGGGCGATCTCGTGGACGTTGCCGAAGGTCGGGATGCCGGAACCGATGTCGAGGAACTGGGTGACGCCCCGGGCCACGGCGTAGCGGACGGCGCGGCGCATGAAGGCCCGGTTGGCCTGCATGATCTTGGGCAGGCCCGGCAGGAACTCCATGGCGCGGCGGGCGGCCTGGCGGTCGACCTCGAAGTTGTGGGAGCCGCCCAGGTAGTAGTCGTAGATGCGGGACACGCTCGGCACCGATATGTCGATACCTGGCGGGGCCCAGGCGGGGCGCTCCATCGCGGTCTCCAAGCCGTAGTCCTGCGCGGTCGTCCGGGGTCGGACGCCTGTCCGAGCCGAATGTACTGATCATTGCCCAACGGAGCGAGTAAAAGCGGAAATTGGTGATCCGTTCTTCATCACACACCAAAGGCCTCCACGGCCCCTCCCGCAGCGAATGACCGAAACCGACAAGTCGCTTTTGGGAATGCGCAGGCAAGTGATCGGAATTCTTCGTTCCGTGGCTCAAACCTCTAGGGTCTTCGCACCACCCGTTCAGGCGAACCGCAGCCGAGCTCCGCGTGCGCGGGCGCACGTGAGCCCATGCTCCCCGGGTGAACAGAGCCTCTACCAGACGCCTGCTGGTGGTCCCGGTCCTGCTGTGGGCGGCCCTGTCCGCCACGCCGGCCGTGGCTGATAGCAGCGCCTACGCGACGATCGACGCCGGGGACGGCGCGAGCGCCCTCGCGCTGGTCGCGACCGCCGCGAGCGGCCCGTCCGCGAGCGGCCGAGGTGGCGGACATCACGGCGACGGCCGCGGAAGCGACCACGGCCCGGGACACGGGCACGGCCACGGCCACGGAGGCCACCACGGACACGGCGGACACCACTGCCCGCCGCCGCCTCCCCCGCCGTGCCCGCCGACGCCGACGCCCACCCCGACGCCGACGCCCACCCCGACGCCGCCACCGCCGTCCCCGACGCCCAAGCCGCCCCCGAAGCCGACTCCGCCGCCCCCGCCCGCCCCGAAGCCCACGCCGCCGCCCCCGCCCCGGCCGCAGGCGAAGCCGAAGCCGCCGGTGCCGGCCCCGCCGAAGCCGGTGCCGCCGCCCCCGCTCCAAGTGAAGGCGCCCACCCCCGTGGTGACACCGCCGCCCCCGCCCCCCAGGAAGCCGGTGGCGAGGCCGGCCTACCGCGCGGCGGCCGCCAAGCGGCCCGAGCACCACATCTCACCGGTGACCTTCACCTTGATGACCGCGGCTCCCGCGGTGCTCGCGATCGTCGCGCTGCGCCCGCGCTAGACCCGCCGCCCCGCACACCACCTTTGTGACCCGATTGGGAGTCATCTTGTCGGAATGGCTCGTCCTGACCCTCGCGATGGCGGCGGCCTGCGCCGTGGTGCTGTCCATCGCCTTCTTCAACCACCGGCGGATCGGCGACGACGACGATCCCAACGAGACCCCGGACGTCATCGAGTACATGACGATGATGATCGGCGTGATCTACGCGATCGTGCTGGGCCTGGCGATCGCCGGTGTCTGGGAGGGCCGAGGGGCCGCCCAGGAGTACGTGCGCCAGGAGGCGCAGGCCCTGCACGAGATCAGCGTCCGCTCGGAGGTCTACCCGGCGGACGTGCGCAAGAAGATCCGCTCCGACGTCGACGCGTACGTGACGTACGTGGTGGACACCGAATGGAAGGAGATGGCCGACCACGGCGATCTCACCGACCGCAGCGGTGAGCTGCTGGAACGTATCCGCCGCGACGTCACGGACTACGAACCCCAGACGGACCACGAGGGGCAGGCGTACCAGCCGCTGGTGGACCAGGTCGCACAGGTGGACGACGCGCGCAGCGCCCGCGGCCAGAGCGCCGGGGCGACGATGCCGGGGGTGGTGTGGTTCGGGCTGATCGCCGGGGCGCTGGTGACGGTGGGCCTGGTCTTCACCCTGCAGATCCGCCGCTCGTTCCGGGAACTGCTGCTGGCGGGCCTGTTCAGTGCGCTGATCGCGTTCCTGCTGTTCCTGATCTGGGACTTCGACGCCCCGTTCGGCCGGGGGATCGCGGCGACCGCGGAACCGTTCCTCGCGCAGTTCCCGCATCTTCCGCTCGGCGACTGACCGCCCGGCAAACCGGGGACGGGCCTCCCGTCCCCGGTTCGGCCCACCCCCATGCCCCATTCGCCCGTTCCTGATCGCGGGTCACCGCGCCCGGACCTAGCGTGTCGGACATCGAGGCGCACGACCCCCCACGTGCGGAAACCGTTCCGCGGCTGCTCCTCGGGGATCCGGAGATCAACCATGGGTGCGATACGCAGCAACGCCACCGCCCTGCTGAGCGCCGGCGCCACGAGCGCCGTACTCGCGCTCGGCGCCCTCGGCGCGCCCTCCGCGACCGCGGCCGAGGCTCAGCCCATCACCTCGTTCGGCTTCGCCATCACCCCGTCGACGGTCGCCCCGGGCGGCCAGACGGTGCTCTCCGTCACCGGCTGCAACGCCGCCTACGCCACCGTCTCCTCCGGGGTCTTCGACACCGTGAGCATCGCGCGCGGCCAGACCGCCCGAGTGACCGTGGACCGCGACGCCCGGCGCGGAGCCGTGTACTCCGTCACCTTCACCTGCAACGGGGAGAACGGCTCGGCGGACCTCACCATCACCGGTGGCACCACCAAGCCCACCACCAGCTCCACCGCCACGTCGACGGCCGCCGCCGCGGCCAGCCGGGGTGCCTCCCTCGGCGTCCGCGGCGGTCTGGGCGGCAGTGTGGCGGGGATGGATCCCCGGGAGCTCGGCGCAGGCGCCGCGCTCTTCCTCGCGGCCGCCGGCGGTACGGCGTACGCCCTGCGCCGCCGCGCCTCCACCCGCGGCCACTAGCGCACCCGGGGGATGTCCGTACGGCGACGCGCCGCACCCCGCTCCCACACCCGGAGCACCGACCGCCGGTCGCCCCGGATCCCGGCAGGGATTCGGGGCGACCGGCGGTTCCCGGGCCACTGCGGACCGCGAAGGGCCCGACCGGGGAGGCCCGGCCGTCAGGCCCGCCCGCGCAGCGGACGGCGCCGGCGCATCACGTGGACGCCCGCGCCCAGGGCCGCGGCGCCGACCAGGCCCGACCCGATGGCGGTCTCGGCGGTGGACGGGCCGAACGAGCCGCCGATACCGCCCTGTGCGCCGTTGCCCCGGAGGATGGTGAACCGGTGCGTGGCGACCAGGCTGTTGTCGTGGCACTTGACGGACAGCGTGTGGTTGCCCGGCGAGGCGTGGTTGAAGATCCGGACGGTGGCGAACCCGATGGAGCCGGCCGACAGGTTCGTCTGGGGAAAGTTGCCGGCCGACCAGACCGTTCCGCCGTGGCGGCAGCCGGCCGCGCTGACCTGCATCGTCGAGCCCTGGTGCACGGAGTACGGATTGACGGTGACATTGCTCGGCCCGTTGCCGCCATTGCCGCCGTTGCCCCCGTTGCCTCCCTGGCCCGACGGGGACCCGCCCAACGGGGCTCCGCCCAGTGGGTCCGACGGGTTCGCGGCGGCGAACGGGGTACTGAGCCCGACGGCGACGACGGCCGCCGCGGCCACGGTGAGGGCGCGGAGAACACGCATGGTGGAACCTCCAGCGGGAAGCGCCCCGGAGCGGTCGCCCGGGAAGATCGACGAGAACGCCTCCCACGACGAACCCTCAGGGCGGCTCGCAACCAGCGCATTTCCGGCTTTGGGCCGCAAGGTTGAGCGACACGCCGAGGCGCGCGCGGCTCGGCTGACGGATCCGCAGGTCACGACCCGTCAGGCATTTATGTGACGAATACCTGGATGGGCGCACCCCTTACGGCCGCGCCGCCACCCGTTCGCCCTTCACCGATCGCCGTCTTGCGCACGCAGCCTTAGCGTGCGTGAGGAAGGGCGTACAGGGGTGGGACAAGAACGCGGGTCGGGACCCCCGCGTCGGGAAGGGAGAGCCATGACCGAGGACGAGAGCGAGCAGCCACCGAGAAGACGATCCCCCTGGGGCGTGCTCGCACTGGTCATGCTCAGCGGCCTCGCCATGATGCGCAACGGAGCGGACATCGGCGACGGGCCGCCGCAGCCGACGGCCGCGGCGGCGGTCGGGGTGCCGGCCGAGCAGCTGCCGGCGAATCCGCCGGTGCAGGGTGAGCAGCCGATGCAGCAGGCCCAGCCGCGCCCGGGGGTGGCACCGCTGGAGCACTCGTCGGTGCAGCGCATCCGCATCCCCAACATCAAGGTGGACGCGCCGGTGATGACGGTCGGACTGGACGCGCAGGGCTGGATCGAGGCCCCGCCGCCGCAGGACCCGAATCTGGCCGGCTGGTACCTCAACGGCATCTCGCCGGGCCAGCGCGGTTCGGCGGTGATCGTGGGCCACGTGGACAACGCGAGCGGCCCGGCGGTCTTCTACGGGCTGGGCTCGCTGCGCAAGGGCAACCACATCGAGGTGGAGCGGTACGACGGACGCACGGCGGTGTTCGAGGTGTACGGGGTGGAGGTCTTCTCGAAGGAGACGTTCCCCGGAGCCCGGGTGTACGGGGACAACGGGCACGCGGAGCTGCGGGTGATCACCTGTGGCGGCGGCTACTCCAAGGCCCGGGGCTACGACGGCAACGTCGTCGTCTTCGCCCGGATGGTGGAGGCCCGCTGAGGCGGGCCCGCCGCCGCGCGGACCCGCCCGAACACCGCCCCGCCCCGCCGAGGAAGAGGTCCTCAGCGGGGCGGCAGCGCGGGAAGCGTCATCCGGTACCCCCGGGCCAGCAGTTGGGGCAGGTACGTGCTCACCGCCTGCACGCTCTGCGAGCGGTCGCCGCCCGCGTCGTGGTTGAGCACGATCACGCCGGGCGCCGCGCCCTTGAGGACGTTCGAGACGATCGTGGTGGTGCCCGGCTCCTTCCAGTCCAGGGTGTCCACCGTCCAGGCGAGCGGCTCCATGCCCAGCTCGGCCCCGATCTCGAACGCCGCCCGGTTCCACGCCCCGTACGGCGCCCGGAACCACTGCGGGGCCTCCCCCACCGCCTGCTGTACGACCTCGCTCGTCCGGGCGATCTCGGAGGCGAGGGCGGGCCGGCTCAGCGTGGGGATGAGCGGGTGGGTCCAGGTGTGGTTGCCGATGACGTGGCCCTCGGCGGCCATCCGGCGCAGCAGGTCCCGGTTGTCGGTGGCCATCTCCCCGCAGACGAAGAACATGGCGCGGACCCCGTACCGGGCGAGGGTGTCGAGGATGGCGGGCGTGTAGCGCGGGTCGGGTCCGTCGTCGAAGGTGAGCACCATGGCGCTCGCCGTGCGCGCGTCGGGCGGCAGTTCGAGGATGGGCCGGGTCCGTACGGCGGGCCGCGCAGCGGGCGGGCGCAGCGGGGTCTCGGCGGTCATGGGGCTCAGCCGGTACGCCGCCTGCCCGGGCGCCTGCGGTCGCAGGGCGCGGACCCCGCCCGGTCCGGCGGCTCCGCCGGGTCCGGGCTGTCCGGCCGCCGGGCCGCCGCCGGGGGCGGCGCCGAGGCCGGCTCCGGGTGCGCCGCCCGCGGTGTTCTGGCCGGGCGCTCCGGTCTCGCCGCCGGTGAGCAGTCCGGAGGCCGCGGCGACTCCGAGGAAGACGGCGGTGCGCAGGAGCACGCGTCGCCCTACTGTCGGCTCGTCATTTTTCATTATTACTACGTATCAACGACATCCCGGCAGATGTCGAGAGGCGCGTACGCGCGCGGTTCTCCTCACCCGATCAGCCGCGCCGCACCAGCGGGAACGGCAGCGTCTCGCGGATCGTGAGGCCCGTGAGGAACATGACCAGCCGGTCGACGCCGATGCCCAGGCCCCCGGTCGGCGGCATCGCGTACTCCAGGGCGTCCAGGAAGTCGTTGTCGAGCTCCATCGCCTCCGGATCGCCGCCCGCGGCGAGCAGCGACTGGGCGGTGAGCCGGAGCCGCTGCTCCACCGGGTCGGTCAGCTCCGAGTAGGCGGTGCCCAGCTCGGTCCCGAAGGCGACGAGGTCCCAGCGCTCGGCCAGGCGCGGGTCCTTGCGGTGCTGGCGGGTCAGCGGGGAGACGTCGGTGGGGAAGTCCTTGTAGAAGGTGGGCAGCTTGGTCCTCTCCTCCACCAGCCGCTCGTACATCTCCAGGACCACGTCGCCGCGGGTGTTCTCGGGCGTGTGCGGGACGGCCGCCCGGTCGCAGAGCCGCCTCAGCACCTGCTCCTCGGTGTCGGCGTCGACCTCCTCGCCCAGCGCCTCGCTGATCGCCCCGTACATCGTCTTGACGGGCCAGACGCCGGAGATGTCGTGGACGGCGAGTTTGCCGTCCGGGCCCGCCTTGTGGGCGACGGGCGAGCCGAAGGCGGCGGTGGCGGCGCCCTGGATGAGCTCGCGCGTGAGGTCGAGCATCACGTCGTAGTCGGCGAAGGCCTGGTAGGCCTCCAGCATCGTGAACTCGGGGTTGTGCTTGTAGGAGACGCCCTCGTTGCGGAAGGTGCGGCCCATCTCGAAGACCTTCTCCAGGCCGCCGACGCACAGCCGCTTGAGGTACAGCTCGGGCGCGATGCGCAGGTAGAGGTCGAGGTCGTAGGCGTTGATGTGGGTGCGGAAGGGCCGGGCGTTGGCCCCGCCGTGGATCTGCTGGAGCATCGGGGTCTCGACCTCCAGGTAGCCGCGGTCCAGCAGCCCCTGGCGCAGCGCCTGCACGGCCGCGGAGCGGGCCCGCACCACGTCCCGGGCCTCGGGGCTCGCGACCAGGTCGAGGTAGCGGCGCCGCACGCGCGCCTCGGGGTCGGCGAGACCCTTGCGCTTGTCCGGCAGCGGGCGCAGGCACTTGCCGGTGAGCTGCCAGGAGGAGACCACGAGCGAGGGCTCGCCGCTGCGGCTGGTGCCGATCTCGCCGCTCGCGACCACGTGGTCTCCGAAGTCGACCTGGGAGGTGAAGGAGTCCAGGACCACGGCGCCGCTCTCGTCGCGGGTGAACATCAGCTGCATGTCCCCGGACCAGTCGCGCAGGACGGCGAAGACCACACCGCCGAGGTCCCGTACGAGCATCACCCGGCCGGCGAGCGTGGCCTGCTCTCCGGAGCGGGCGCCCGGCGCCGGCCCGGGGCGGGTGCCCGGCGCGTGGCCGGGGAGGGCGGCCCGCAGCTCGGCCGCGGTGTGGGTGCGCTGCCGGATGCCCACGGGATACGGGTCGGTGCCGCCCGCGCGGATCCGCTCCATCTTGTCGTGGCGGACGCGGACCTGGTCGGGCAGCCGCTCGGCCCGCGCGGCGGCCCCGGCCTCCTCGCCCACGAGGTCGAGGGCGAGGGATTCGATGGAGGGCAGCCCCTCGGTGCTGGTGGGGGCGATGAGCCCCTTGGCGTGCCCGTTGCCCCACAGTTTGCGCAGGCTGGGCACGGAGACGAAGCCCTCGGCGATGCCGGAGGCGAGGCTGACCCGGGCGAGCGAGCCGGCGTCCTGGTAGCAGAGGAACCGCGGGTACCACTCGGGCCCGTACTTCACGTTCGAGCGGTACAGGGCCTCCAGCTGCCACCAGCGGGAGAAGAACAGCAGCAGCTTGCGCCACAGCTTGAGCACGGGCCCGGCGCCGATCCGGCCGCCCTCCTCGAAGGCGGAGCGGAAGACGGCGAAGTTCAGGGAGATCCGGCGCACGCCCAGGCCGGGGGCGGCGGCGCACAGCTCGGCGACCATGAACTCCATGACCCCGTTGGGGGCGCCGCGGTCGCGGCGCATCAGGTCCAGGGAGATGCCGTCCTTGCCCCAGGGGACGAAGGAGAGCAGGGCGATCAGCTCGCCCTGTGCGTCGAAGGCCTCGACGAGCAGGCAGTCCCCGTCGGCGGGATCACCGAGGCGGTCCAGGGCCATGGAGAACCCGCGCTCGGTCTCGGTGTCGCGCCAGGTGTCGGCGCGCTCGATGATCCGCTGCATCTCCTCCTCGCTGAGGACGGAGTGGCGGCGGATGAGGGTGGTGGCTCCGGTGCGCTTGACGCGGTTGACGGCCTGGCGGGTGACGCGCATGTCGCGGCCGTCGAGATCGAAGTGGGCGACCTGCAGGATGGCCTCGTCGCCGAGCTGGAGGGCGCTGAGCCCGGAGCGGGCGTACGCGGTGGCCCCCTCCTCGGAGGCGCCCATGACGGCCGGCTGCCAGCCGTGGCGGCGGGCGACGGTGAGCCAGGCGTCGACGGCGGCGCTCCAGGCGGCGGGATCGCCGACGGGGTCGCCGCTGGCCAGGCAGACGCCGGCCTCCACGCGGTAGGTGACGCCGGCCCTGCCGTTGGGGGCGAACACGACGGCCTTGTCGCGACGGGTGGCGAAGTAGCCGAGGGAGTCGCCCCGGCCGTAGGCGCCGAGGAGGGCGCGGATACGGGGCTCCTCGTCCCCGTGCAGGGCGGCGGTCAGCCGCTGCGAGCGGAACAGGGTCGAGGCGGCGTTCAGCAGGGCGAGGGCGCCGAACAGGCCGAGGAAGAAGTACAGCGGGCGGGGCGGGTGGCCGTCGAACTGGCGGGGCGAGACCAGACCGCCGAAGACCTGCCGGGCCGCCCAGTCCAGCCACTGCCCCTTGGGCAGGGTGCCGGGGAACAGGGCGACCAGCCCCCAGCCGACGAGCACGGCGACGAGCAGCCCGAGGCCCAGGACGAGCATGGCGCGCCAGAAGGCGCCGGGCCGGGAGGCCGCGTAGAACTCCTTGCGGGCGGCGATCAGGATCCCGAGGGCGGCCACGGCGATGGCCATCGAGGGCCCGCCGATCCAGTAGTACTCGTCGGCGATGATCAGGACGTCGACCAGGATGAGCAGGGCCAGATAGGTGACGACGATCCACCAGGCGACCTTCTTGCGGGTGCCGAGGGCGGCCGCGAGCAGGAAGAGGAAGACCGCGTAGGCCAGGTTGGCGCTGACCGGCACCACGATCTCGTCGAGGAAGCGCACGACGTGCCGCAGCAGCTGCCGCAGCGTGGGGGAGAGCGCCAGGAGGGCGCACAGGAGTCCGAGGGTTCCGAAGAACGCCGCGAACGCGTCGGGCACCCGGTTCAGGAAGCGGTTCCGGGTGCCCCGGGTCTCCTCCACGGTGGCACTCATGGTTCGCACTGTAGGGAGGCCCGCGCCGCGGCGCGCGGCGAAGCGCATAACCTCGGGAGGGTGACTGAGCACGTGAATACGGGATTCGAACGTGGCACGGACGGCCCCAAGGTGATCCTCGCCGGAGTGGACGGCTCGGAGTCCTCCCTGCGGGCGGCGGCGTACGCGGCGGGGCTGGCCCGGCGCCAGCACGCGCTGCTGGCGCTGGTGTACGTCCAGCCGGTGATGCCCGCCGGGGCCTCGCTGGGCGCGCCGGTGGCCGACACCACCGGGGAGATCGCGCAGGGGCTGGTGGCCGAGATCCGGGAGGCGGCGGAGCGGGTCAAGGGCGTCTACGACGTGCGCTGGCAGTTCCACACCTTCCGCGGTGACCCGTACGCGGGCCTGGTGAGCGCGGCGGACGAGCTGAAGGCGGACGCGGTGGTGGTCGGCGCCTCGGAGCAGGCCGGGCACCGGATCGTCGGCTCCGTGGCGGTCCGCCTGGTCAAGGCGGGCCGCTGGCCGGTCACGGTGGTCCCGTGACCGGCGGCGGCCGCCGCTGACCTGCCGGCGGACGGGCGGGCCGGCGGACGGGCCGGCGGACGGGCGGACTACTTCGCCATCGTCAGGCCGTCCTTGGCCGCGCCGCGGCTGAGGACGGCCTCGCTGACGGCGTCCTGCGCGGTCTCGTACTCCTCGTCGCCGGGGTCCTTGGCGAGGGCGGCGGGCAGGTTGACCACCTTCCCGGCGGACAGGTCCATCATCTGCGGGATGAACTCGGCCTTGGTGACCTGCCAGCGCTGTCCCGCGGCGGCCGGCGGGGCGAAGGTGAAGCGGCCGATCGATCCGTAGTTGCCGCGCATGTCCCGCGCCCCGGAGTAGTTGAACATCTCCCCGGCGACCTGGTCGCCCATGCCGTAGACGACCCACGTCCCGTTGACCTTCTCGTACGCCTGCGGGATGTGCGCGTGCGTGCCGAGGATCATGTCGATGTCGGGGCGCCCGCCGCTCTGCGAGGCCGTCAGCTCCCTGCCGAGCGACAGTTGCTTCTCATCCGGCTCGGTCTGCCATTCGGTCCCCCAGTGCACGCTGACCAGGACCACGTCCGCACCGGCCTTGCGAGCGGCCCGCGCGTCCGCGATGATCTTGTCCTTCTCCATCAGGTTGACGGCCCACGGCCGGCCCTCCGGCAGCGGATAGCCGTTCGTGTCGTAGGTGTACGCGAGGTGGGCGACCTTCGCGGAGCCCGCCGTGTACAGGGTGGGGGTGGCCGCCTCGGCCGCCGTGCGGGCCGAACCGGCGTGCTTCAGCCCGGCCTTGTCGAACTTGTCGAGGGTGCGCTCGAGCCCCTCGGCCCCGGCGTCCAGGGTGTGGTTCGAGGCCGTCGAGCAGCCGTCGTACCCGGCGTCCGCCAGCCCGTCGGCCACCTCCGGCGGGGACTGGAAGGCCGGATAGCCGGTGAACGGCCCGCCGTCCTCCCCGTACACGGTCTCCATGTGGCACAGCGCCAGGTCGGCCGCCGAGACCACCGGCTTGACCAGGGAGAACATCAGCCTGAAGTCGTGGCCGTCGCCGTCCGCGTCGGCCGCCGCCCGCTTGATGACCGAGTCGTGCGGCAGTACGTCGCCGGACGCGACCAGGGTGAAGCCCTTCGCGGTGCCCGCGGCCGGTGCCGAGTTCGCCCCGGAGCCGGTGGGCGGGGACGGGGCGCGGGAGTTGCCGAGGCGGGCCGGCGCGGGTTCCCTCCCCGAGGAACAGCCGGCGGCGGGCGCGGCCAGCAGGACAGCCGACAGGAGCGCGAGGGCCCGCCGGGCGTGCTTGGTCATCTGAGCCAGCTCTCATTAGTAGGACTATCTGACCATCTGTAATCCATGGGGGGAGACGCCACCAGTCGGCCGACGGCGGCGCGGGAGCCCGTGCGGCGCCCGCCCTCACCCGGGTGGCCGTTCGCCGCGCCGTTCGACCGTTCACCGCCGGGCGCGGCCGCCCGGCGGACGACCCGGGCGCTTGGGCGCAACGGCGGGACCGGACGGTTCCCGGGGCGCTCCGCGCAGGTGAGGGTGGGTTCGTCGGAGCCGAACGGACCCAGGAAGGAGCCACTCGTGCCCCTCTCCCCCACCCTCCTGCGCACGGACCCCGAGGCGCTGGCCGAACTCCAGCGCGACCACGGGCGGGCCCTGTTCGGGTTCCTGCTCGGGCTCACGGCCGGGGACTCGCAGCGCGCCGAGGACCTCGTACAGGAGACGCTGGTGCGGGCGTGGCAGCACCCCGAGGTGCTGGAGAGCGCCCACGACTCCATGCGGCCCTGGCTGTTCACGGTGGCGCGGCGGCTCGCGATCGACGCCCGGCGGGCGCGGCTGTCCCGCCCGCTGGAGGTGGACCCGGAAGGCCTGGAGCAGGCGCCCGCGCCCGAGGACGCGGTGGCCGGCTCGGTCACGGCGATCGACGTGCGGCGGGCCGTGGGCTCGCTCGGGCCGGAACACCGCGAGGTGCTGATGCAGGTCTACTTCCAGGACCGCTCGGTGGCCGAGGCGGCTGCGGAGCTCGGCATTCCGGCCGGAACGGTCAAGTCCCGTACGTACTACGCCCTGCGCGCCCTGAGGAAGGGCCTCCAGGGATACGGGTACGGCCTCGGCGCCTGAACGAACCGAATGCACGCGGATCGGACACAAAACGCATCGAAATCGGCCTCAGAGCGTTCAAGTTGGGTAAACATCCCCCGTTCCGCGAGTCGCTCGGTGAAGGCTCATGGCTGACGACGGGAAGCTCGACGCGCGGGAGAAGGTGGAACGGTGCAGCCCGAGGGTATGAACGGCACCAGTGACGGCGGGCTCGCGGTGCCCATGGCATGGCTCTACGCGGAGTACATCGCCGACGAACTGCTGCGCACGGGCCGGCTGATCCCGGTCAGTACCCTGGAGTTCCGCGCCGGGCGGGACACGCTCGCGCTGACGATCTACCTCTCCGACGCGGCCGGGGAGCTCTCCGGGATCCGGGTGGTCTCGCAGCTCGACGAGTGGCTGTCGCTGACGGCGTACGGGCACCCCTGGCGCGACTGGGTGGACACCCGGTTCCTCGCGCTGGGCGAAGAGGCCAGGGAGCGCGGCAGCGGCGAGGACCCGGATCTGGAGCTGGCCCGGGCGGCCTGGCGCTGGCTGGACCGCACCGAACTGTTCGCCACCAACCTGGACCCGGGCCGGCCCGAGCAGGCCGAGACCCCGCCGGGGCTGGACGAGAACGCGCGGGTGTGGACCCCGGCATGGCAGCTCGGCCTGCCGCTGGGCCACTTGGCGATGCACCTGTTCTGACCGCGGCGCCGCGGACCGGCGGGCGGAGGCCGGTTCCGCGGGCCGCGGACCGGGGTCAACCGGACTGTCGGTGGACGCCCGGCGCCTCGGCCGGATCCATCACCAGGCCGGTGAAATCGGCCTCGTTGCGCTCCGCCCGGGTGACGTACCACCGGGCGATCAGCCACATCACCGGATACGCCACCAGTCCGAGCGCCACCCAGACCAGCGGCCCCGACGCCGAACGCGACAGCGTGAACAGCACCGGCAGCGTCCCCACGAGCAGCGCGAGGACGCCCAGCGCACCGAGTCCGGCCCGGAGCTGGCTGCGCATCAGGGCCCGGACGTACGTGGCGCCCAGGGTGGTCTGCTCGGAGATCTCGGAGCGGGCCGGGGTGTGCGCGGGGGGACGGCGCCGGGTGCCCCGGGGCACCCCCGTGACGACCTCGCGGCGGGGCGGCGGCGGCTGCGGGCGCGCGTGCGGCTGCTGCTGGTCGGCCATGGGGCCGGAGTCTACGCAGGCGGAGGTCATTTGAGGAGGCGGGAGAGCCTGCGGTCGGCGAGCGGCTTGCCGCCCGTCTGGCAGGTGGGGCAGTACTGGAGGGAGGAGTCGGCGAACGACACCGAGCGCACGGTGTCCCCGCACACCGGGCACGGCTCGCCGTCCCGGCCGTGTACCCGCAGCCCGCTCTTCTTCTCGGCCTTCAGGTTCCCGGCGGCCACGCCGTGCGCGCGCAGCACGGCCTCGCGCAGGGTCCGCCGGACGGCCTCGTACAGGTGGGTGACCTGCTCCTCGTCGAAGGAGGCGGCCAGCTTGAAGGGCGAGACCTTCGCGGCGTGCAGGATCTCGTCGCTGTACGCGTTGCCGATGCCCGCGATGACGCCCTGGTCGCGCAGCACCCCCTTGATCTGCCGCCGCTCCCCCGCCAGGAGCGCGGCGAACGCGTCCCGGTCGAACCCCTCGGCGAGCGGGTCGGGGCCGAGCCGGGCGATGCCGGGCACCTCCTGGGGGTCGCGCACGACGTACACGGCGAGGCGCTTTTGCGTACCGGCCTCGGTGAGGTCGAAGCCGCCGCCGCCCTCCAGGGCGACGCGGAGCGCGAGCGGCCCCTTGCCGGGGCGCGGCGGCTTGTCGGGCAGGGCGTCCTGCCAGCGGAGCCAGCCGGCCCGGGCCAGATGGGTGACGAGGTGGAGTTCGCCGATCCGGATCGCCAGGAACTTCCCGTGGCGGGCGGTGGCACCGGCCGGCTGCCCCTCGAGGGCCGCGAGCGGCGGGTCGTACGTCTTGAGCACGCTGACGGCGAGCGGGAGGACGCGCTCCACCACCCGCCCGGCCAGGTGCTCGTCGAGGAACTCCCGCAGGGCCTCGACCTCCGGCAACTCGGGCATACCCCCACCCTCCCCCGCACGCCCCGCCCCGGCTACCCGGACGCGGGCTCAGGACATCTCGAACTCGCACCAGACGCATTTGCCGCCGCCCCGCGGTTCCACTCCCCAGACGTCCGCCAGCCGGTCCACCAGCATCAGGCCGCGGCCCGAGACGCCGGAGGCGCCCGCTTCGCGGCGGCGCGGGAGGGCGCTGGAGCGGTCCTCGACCTCGATGCGCAGGCGCCGCTGCGGGCTCGTCAGCACCCGGAGGGTCACGATGGCCGGGCCGTCCGTGTGCATCAGGGCGTTCACGATGAGCTCGTCCGCGACGAGTTCCATCTCGTCGGCCCGTTCCCGCGCGCCCCACGCGCGCACCGCCGCGCCGATCATGTGGCGGGCCGCGACCAGGGCTTCCGGGTCCCCCGGGGCCACGTGCTGCTGCAGGCGGCCGCCGCCCTGCGGGGCGTCCTGCACCTGGCGGCGCAGCAGGAGCAGCGCCATGTCGTCGTCGCCGCCGCGCTCGTCGATCACCCCGCAGAGCCGGTCGGCCAGCCGCGCGAGGTCCGCGGGCCCGCTGCGGATCAGCGCGCCCAGCAGCTCGATCCCGTCGTCGAGGTCCGCGCCCGGGTGTTCCACGAGGCCGTCGGTGCACAGGACGAGCGTTTCCCCCGGATCCAGTTCCACGGTGGTCACCGGGTACTCCGGGCGGCCGAACTCGGTCGACAGGCTCAGCGGCATCCCGCCCTCCACCGGCAGGCGCCGGCAGTCCCCGTCCCGGGTGCGCAGCAGCGGGTCGATGTGCCCGGCGCGGACCACTTGCAGGACGCCCGTCGAGAGGTCCGCCTCGACGTACGTGCAGGTCGCGAAGCGGTCGGTGTCCAGCTCGTGCAGGAAGACGGAGGCCCGGGCCATGACCGTGCCCGGCGCGTGTCCTTCGGCGGCGTACGCGCGCAATACGATCCGCAGCTGGCCCATGACCGCCGCCGCATGCGTGTCGTGGCCCTGGACGTCGCCGATGACGGCACCGACCCGGCCGCCGGGCAGCGGGATGACGTCGTACCAGTCGCCGCCGATGTCCTGGCCCATCCGGGCGGAGCGGTACCGTACGGCGATCTCCGCGCCCGGTATCGACGGGATCCGGCGCGGGAGCATCGCCTGCTGGAGACCTTCCGCCAGATCGTGCTCCTGCTCCAGCAGCATCGCCCGCTGGAGGCTCTGCGCGATGCTGCTGCCCAGTGCGATCAGCAGGTTCCGCTCGTCCTGGGTGAAGCCGTCCTTGTCCTGGTAGAGCAGTCCGATCGCGCCGATCGGACGGGCCTGGGCGATCAGCGGCAGGTAGGCGGCCGCCGAGATGTTCATGTACGAGATCTTCGCCCAGAGCTCCGGGTAGCCCTCGGCGAACTCCTCCGCGGTGTCGAGGAACCGCGGCTGCAGCGAGCGGACGACCTCGCTCATCGGGTACTGCTCGTCGATCCGCGTGTACCGGGTGCCGGGGACGAAACTGTCCTCCGGCCCCTCGGCCACGAGGTGGATCCGCCCGGCCTCGACCAGGCCCATCACCATGCCCATCGAGCCGAGCCGCTCCAGGCCGTGTGCGTCGCCGATGACGTCGATGACGTCCCGTACGGTCCGGGCGTGCGCGAGGGCGGCGGTGGTGCTCTCGACCACCGAGGTCTGGCGGCGCCGCTCCTCGTCGAGGCCGAGGCGCTCCGCCGAGTGGCTGAGCTCCTCGGTGGCGTCGCGGACGATGCCGATGATCCGGAACGGGCGGCCGTCGGAGCCGCGCATGACGCGGCCCTGGGTGTGGGTCCAGCGCAGCCGCCCGTCCTGGGTGCGGATCCGGAAGTACGCGCCGTAGCTGTCGTCACCGCTCTTGAGGACGCTGGAGACGAGCGCGTCCAGCCGCGTCGCCTCGGCGGGCGGGACCCGCGGGCCGAGGGATTCGGGCCGGCCGTCGTATTCCCCGGGCGTCATGTCGTACACCTCGAGGGCCGCTGCGTCCATGTGCAGGAGACCGGTCTCCAGGTCCCAGTCGAAACTGCCCATGCGGTTCAGCGAGAGCGACCGGTCCGGGTGTGCGGGCCAGTCGTCCGGCAGCGATACGGTGGTCGGCACCGATCCACCATGACACACGGGCCGGTCAGGCGCTCTCCAGGGAGCCGGCCGGGTTCGCGAGCGGTTGTTGCTGGTCCGGGACGCCGAAGGGGTCGTACGGGGCGTCCTGGCCGGGCGGGGCGAAGGGGTCGTCGCTCCGGCCGAACGGGTCGTCGCTCCGGCCGAAGGGGTCACCCTGGGCGAACGGGTCCCCCGGGTCGGGACGGCGCGGCGCCGAGCCGTCGGCCTCCGGCGGGAGCCCCGGATCCGCGAAGCCGTCCTGGGGTGCGTCGCCCGGCCGGTTCGGGGGCGTG
The DNA here is from genome assembly GCF_042891345.1 of Streptomyces sp. NPDC001903. Classification (NCBI taxonomy): domain Bacteria; kingdom Bacillati; phylum Actinomycetota; class Actinomycetes; order Kitasatosporales; family Streptomycetaceae; genus Streptomyces; species Streptomyces sp. NPDC001903. The sequence continues at coordinate 59,486 of NZ_JBIASZ010000003.1, read as the reverse complement.
TCGGAGCGCGGAGCGGCCGGGGGCTGCCCGGGGCGCTGCTTCTGCGGGGTCTGCGGCGGGGCCTGGCCGGGTCGGTCCGGTCGCGCCTGCTGGTCGGGGCGCGCCTGCTGGTCGGGACCGGCCTGCTCGCTCTGGGCCGGCACGCAGTCCGTGGCCTCGGGGGCCGGGGCGGCACCGGGACCGGCCGGCGGCTTGGGCGGGGCCGGCGGGGCCGTCCTGGCCAGGCTGTTCGTCCCGGCACCGGCGTCGTTGCCCGTCTCGGGCGGGGCACAGGGCTCGGCCGGGGCCGCCGCGGGCGGGGTGACGGGACCGGCGGGGATGCCGTCCGCCGGGTCGTACGCGGGGACCGGCTGCGGGGCGCCGTCCTGTGCGCCGTCGTCGCCGGTCTTGCGCTCCAGCCAGGTGTTGTCGGCGATGTTGACGATGACCAGGCTCTTGATCGGGTGCGGGGTGGGTTCGATGACGATGACCTGGTGGGGCTGGTAGCCGCTCCACTGGTCGCCCTTGAGCGCCGGCGAGCCCTTGGGGGCGCGCGGCGCCTGGAGCGGATTTCCGCAGGCGCAGCGGACCCGGGGCATGCCGTGGTCGTCGACGAGGACGGCGGTGCCGGCCTGCAGGACGGACTGGAAGGCGTCCCCGCGGCCGCCGCGGAAGGCGTGGTTGGTGACCCGGGTGTCGGCTCGGAGCACGACCGGGGTCAGTCCGCGCAGGAATTCGGGGAGCTTCGCCCTGTCGACGGAGACGGCCTCGGCGAAGGCCTTGGCCTTGGGTTCGTCCTCCGTGAGGGCCCGGAGTTGCTGTTCCACGTCACAGCTGCCGAGCCGCTTGGTTCCGGCGTAGAGGCCGGGGGTGGCCGCGTTGACGGTCCGGATGCCCTGGCCGGTCGGGTTGGGCAGCGGCGGCTGCGCGGGGGCGGACTCGCCGGTGGCCGAGGTGCCGGTGAAGGGGTCGGGGCCGGCCGTCCCCACGGGCTGGAGCAGGACCTCCTGACTCTCCGGGCCGGCCGCGCTCTTCGGTTCCTCGGGGGCGCCGCAGGCTGCTGCGAGCAGACCGAGGAGCGTGAAGAGGGCGGCGCGGACCGGTGTATGACGGCGTGGAGCCTGACGAGGTGTCGGTACGTGCACGTGAATCTCCCTTTCGCCCCGGTTGCTCCCTCCTGTCTGCCGCATCCGCGAGAGGGCCGCAACCGGAGCGGCGCGACAGGGCGGGCGCGGCGCGGGGGCGGAGCCGGGCCAAAATCCGGATCGCGTCTTGAACATGTTCAAGGAACCTCGTAAGGTCACGACCGTGAGTTGAACGCGTTCAAAGCGTTCGGCCGCGCGCGGAGGGGAATCCACGGTGACGGTACTGGTGCATCTGATCGTCACCCTGGGCATGCTCTACGTGATCCCCGCCGGCCTGCGCCTGATCGACCCGGCCGGGCTGCGCGGAACCGCCCGCGTCTGGCCGCTGCTCGCCGCCCCCGGGGCCGTCTGCCTCTGGCTGCCGCGCGGCGCGACCGCCACCGTGCTCGCCGCGCTGTACGCCGCGGCCACCCTGGCCCTCGCGGCCCGGGCCCCGGCACGGCTGCTGCGGACGCGGCGGACACCGGGCGGCGCAGCCGGCCCCCTCGCGCCGGCCGAGATCGCCGTGCTCACCGCGCTCGTCTCGCCGTCGGTCGCCGGAACCGCCCTCGTCGCCGAGCGCGCGGGGTACCGGCTGTTCGGCTTCGACCTGGACATCCTGGCGCTGACCGTGCCGCACTTCCACTTCGCGGGGTTCACCGCCGCCCTGGTCGCCGGGCTGGTCTGCCGTGCCACCGCGGCCGCGCCCGGCGGCACGGCCCTGGCGCGCTGGGCCGCGTACAGCGTCCCCGGCGGCACCCTGCTCGTCCTCCTCGGCTACTTCGTCGACGACTGGGCGGAGCTCGCGGGAGCGGTGGTGCTGACCGGCGGGATGTGGGCGGTGGCACTGCTGACCTGGCGGGAGATCCGCCCCGGCGCCCGCGACCGCACCACCGGGGCGCTGCTGGCGACCTCCGCCGCGGTGCTGGTGGCCACCATGCTGCTCGCCCTGTGGTGGGCCCTGGGCGAGGCCACCGGAGTCGTCCACCCCACCTTGACCTGGATGGCCGCGACCCATGGTCTCGACAACGCCCTCGGCTTCGCCCTGTGCTCGCTGCTGGCCTGGCGCCGGCTGACCCTCGACCCCATGGAGACCACGCCATGACCCGCCTCATCAGCGCCGGCCGTGACACCGTCAACTACCCCGACCGGGGTGCGACGGGGCGGCGGCCGCTGCCCGCCGGATACCACCACCTGCACCACCGCACCCGGGTCGGCCACGGGCAGGCCGCCTTCGAGGCCGCCGGAACCGCCGTCACCACCTTCGGCGCCCACCGGGCCTCGGGCATGCTGGTCCGGGCCGGCCACGGCGCGGTCCGCCCGGGCAGCCGGGTGGTGGTCGGGATCGGCTTCGGGCCGCTGCGGATCAGCGCTCCGTGCGAGGTGATCTGGACGGCGTACGAGCCCGCGCGCATCGGTTTCGCGTACGGGACGCTGGCCGGCCACCCGGAGTGCGGGGAGGAGTCCTTCATGGTGGTCCGGGACCCGGACGGCACGGTGTGGTTCGAGGTGACCGCCTTCAGCCGCCCGGCCGCCTGGTACACCCGGCTCGCGGGCCCCGTGATCCCCTTCCTGCAGCTGCGCTACGCCCGATGGCTGGGCCGCACGGTGCGCAAGCTGGCCGCCGGGGCCTGATCCGCCCGATACTGGAGGGGATGGACTGGTTCACGGCGCCCGGCTACTGGCTCGGCCGGCTGGTCTTCCAGCGGGCCCTCGCCGGCGTCTACCTCTTCGCCTTCGTCGCGGCCGCCCTTCAGTTCCGGGCCCTGATCGGGGCGCACGGCATGCTGCCCGTGCCGCGCTACGTGCGGTACGTGCCCTTCCGGCGCGCCCCGAGCCTGTTCCAACTGCGCTACTCGGACCGGCTCTTCGCCTGCTGCGCCTGGGCGGGGGCGGCGGTGGCCGCGGCCCTCGCCGCGGGGGCGGGGGACGTCGTCCCGCTGGGCGCGGCCATGGGGATGTGGGCGCTGCTGTGGCTGCTGTACCTGTCGATCGTGAACGTCGGGCAGACCTGGTACTCCTTCGGCTGGGAGTCGCTGCTGCTGGAGGTGGGCTTCCTCGCGGTCTTCCTGGGCAATGCGCGGGTGGGACCACCGGTGCTGGTGCTGTGGCTGCTGCGCTGGGTGGTCTTCCGGGTGGAGTTCGGCGCCGGGCTGATCAAGATGCGCGGGGACTCCTGCTGGCGCAAGCTGACCTGCCTCTATTACCACCACGAGACGCAGCCGATGCCGGGGCCGCTGAGCTGGTTCTTCCACCGGCTGCCGAAGCCGCTGCACCGGGTGGAGTGCGCCGCCAACCACGTGACCCAACTGGTGGTCCCGGTGCTGCTGTTCACACCGCAGCCGGTGGCCTCGTACGCGGCCGGGATCATCGTGGCGACGCAGCTGTGGCTGGTGCTGTCGGGCAATTTCGCCTGGCTGAACTGGATCACCATCACGGTGGCCCTGTCGGCGGTCGACTTCACGGGGCTCGCCGGGGCCCCGCCGGCCGCCGCCTCGCGCGCGGCGCCGCCGTGGTTCGCGGTCCTGGTGTGGGCGGTGACCGTGCTGGTGCTGGTGCTGAGCCGGCATCCGGTGCTCAACATGATCTCGCGGCGCCAGGTGATGAACCGCTCCTTCGACTCCCTGCACCTGGTCAACACGTACGGGGCCTTCGGCACGGTGGGCCGGATCCGGGACGAGGTGGTGGTCGAGGGGACCGCCGACCGGATGCCGCGGGAGGACGGGGAGTGGCGGGAGTACGGGTTCAAGGGCAAACCGGGTGACCTGCGCCGGATTCCGCGCCAGTTCGCCCCCTACCACCTGCGGCTGGACTGGCTGATGTGGTTCGCCGCGCTCTCCCCCGACTATGCGCGGGACTGGTTCGGGCCGTTCGTGGAGCGGTTGCTGGCGGGCGACCGGGACACGCTGCGGCTGCTGCGCCACAACCCCTTCCCGGACGCCCCGCCGCTGTACGTACGGGCGCGGCTGTACCGCTACCGGTTCACCACGTGGCGGGAGCTGCGCGAGACGGGCGCGTGGTGGCACCGCACGCTGCTGCGCGAGTACCTCCCGCCGACCCGCCTCGCCGAGGCCTCCTGGTCAGAGCCCGAGTAGCGCGGCCTCGCGCTCGGCCGAAATGCCCTTGTCCGGGCGGTCGGGGCGGTGCGGAGCGGTGCCGCCGATGGACTGGAGCCAGGCCCAGGTGTCGGCCACGGTCTCCTCGACCGGGCGGCACTTGAGGCCCGCCGCCAGCGCCTTGGAGACGTCCCCGCCGAACATGTAGTCGTGCAGTTCACCCTCGGGGAGCCAGATCGGCAGCTCGGTCCAGGGCTCCACCCCGGCCTCCGCGATCCGCTCCTGGTCGATCCAGTGGAACTCGGCGCCGCCGCCGGTCACGGCCGCGCAGGCCTCGAGGAGTGCGCCCATCGTGGCGTGCCCGGCCGGGGAGACCAGGTCGTACGGGCCACCCCGCCCGGCCTCGGCCGCGTCGAGGGTCCAGTGCGCGAGGTCGCGCACGTCGATGTACTGGAGCGGGAGCGCGGGCCGGCCGGGGGCCAGGGTGGGGCCGCCGCGGGCGGTCCGGTTCAGCCACCAGGGCAGCCGGCCGACGTTCTCGTACGGGCCGATGATCAGCCCGGCGCGCACCAGCAGCGCCCGGTCCCCGAAGGCGTCGAGCGCGGCGAGCTCACCGCCGCGCTTGTCCTCGGCGTAGGCCGTGGACCCGGCGTCTGCCGAGCCCTCGACGAGCGGGCCGTCCTCGGCCAGGCCGGCCGGGGCGGGGTAGGCGTACACCGAGCGGCTGGAGATGTAGACGTACCGCCCGGCGCGGCCGGCCAGCAGCCGGGCGCTGTCGCGTACGACGGTCGGGGCGCCGCTCCAGGTGTCGACGACGAGGTCCCACTCCCCCGCGGTGAGGGCCTCCAGGCCCCCGGGCGCGGTGCGGTCGCCGTGCAGGGCGGAGGTGCCCGGCGGCGGCGCGTGGTTCCCGCGGTGGAAGACGGTGACGTCCCAGCCCCGGGCCAGGGCGTCTTCGGTGATCGCGCGTCCGACGAATTCGGTACCGCCCAGCATGAGTAGCTTCATGCGGCCCAGCCTGCCGGGGCCGGGGGCCCTGCCGGAAGGCTTGATCGCCCACAGCGATGACGCTGACGGCGTACGGCCTGCGGGAACCCTGCCGGGAGCACAGACGGTCGGCGGGCGCAGGCGGACGGCGGGCGGGCACGGCCGGCGCAGCACCGCGCCCCCGTCGCCGGTCGGCTCGGGGGCGCTGCGAGTCGGACGTGCTAGTCGATGCCGGGCAGGATGTGGGGCTCCGCCAGGTCGTCTTCGTAGCCGGCCAGTCGGATCGGGGCGGACCGGGCCCAGACTTCGAGGCTTCCGAGTTCTTCGGCGTGGGCACGCAGCCGCCCTGCCTGGTACGTCCTCGGCATCTCGTCGGACTTCGTCGTCGTGTCTGTCACCGCGCACTCCTTTGTGTCGCGTAACCCGGCGGGCGAGCCGCGCGCCGGGCACAAGGGATAAAGGGTTTCCGGACGCGGTGGCGCCTTGGTGGAGCGTGGCCTGGATACGGCCGGTCTGTGCCACTCAGAGTACACATATGAGCGCGCCCCCGCTCGATGGATTGGCAAAATCCGCTCGACGGCTTGATTTCGCCGCGAGTTCAGGAAGTCGTACGCCGACGTGACAGCGCCGGGTGGTCTGCTCGACGCCGGTGGCACGACTGGAGTACAGGCAGCGGAGGGAGCGATCGTGGCGGCGAGGTCCGGAGTGCCGGGGGTACCGAGGGTCGACAGCATCGAGGAGCTGATGGAGCTGCTGCTCGCGTGCCGCGGGGCGTGGGACACGCCCGACCGCAGCGGAGACCCGGTCGATCTGCACGATCATGGGCTACAGACTGCGGCACTGCTGCGCCGTTCGCATCCGTTCGACAAGGAGCTCCAAGTCGCTGGCCTCGTGCACGACCTGGGCCACCTGCTCTTCCCCGGGGACGACGCGGGCCACGCCGACCACGCGGCGGAGGCGATCCGTCCGCTGCTCGGCGAGCGGGTGGCCCGGCTGGTGCGGCTGCACGTGCCGGCCAAGCGCTACCTGGCGGCCGTGGAACCCGGCCGGGCGCTGTCCCCGCAGAGCGCGCTGACCCTGCGGGCGCAGGGCGGGCTCATGGACGAGGCGGAGGTCCGGGCCTTCGCGGCCGATCCGGACGCGGAAGCGGCGGTGACATTGCGCCAAGCGGATGACGCGGGCAAGGTCGTCGGGCTCGACGCGGGCGTGATGGAGGACTGGCGTCCGGTCCTGGAGCTGGTGGCGGCGCGGGCGTACGAGCGCACGCCCTGAGACGGCCGTGCCCCGGCCCCCGTCGAGGGGGCCGGGGCACGGGGCCGAGGCGGCGGGCCGACCGGAGGTGGCCGACCGGAGGAGGGCGACCGGAGGGGGCGCCTACCAGTTGGCGGGCGCGTAGTCCTTGAGGAAGACGCCGTACAGGTCCTCGCCGGCCTCGCCGCGGACGACGGGGTCGTAGACCCGGGCGGCGCCGTCGACCAGGTCGAGCGGAGCGTGGAAGCCCTCCTCGGCCAGGCGCAGCTTGTCGAAGTGCGGGCGCTCGTCGGTGATCCAGCCGGTGTCGACCGAGGTCATGAGGATGCGGTCGGCCTGGAACATCTCCTGGCCGCTGGTCCGCGTCACCATGTTCATCGCGGCCTTGGCGGCGTTGGTGTTCGGGTGCCCCGCACCCTTGTAGCCGCGGCTGAACACGCCCTCCATCGCGGAGACGTTGACCACGTACGCGCGCCCGCTGGACGCCCTGCGGGCGGCCTCGGCCATCGCCGGCCGGAGCGCGCTGATCAGGATGAACGGCGACGTGTAGTTGCACAGCTGGGTTTCCAGCAGCTCCACCGGGGAGATCTGGTCGATGGTCTGCACCCAGGTGTTGGTCTCGACGACGTCCGGCAGCAGGCCGCCCGCGTCGATGGCGGTGCCGTCGAGGTGCCGCTCGATGCTCGCGTTGCCCGCGACCAGCGCGAGGTCGGCGACCTTCTGCGCGTCGAGCCCGCTGACCCCGACGGGCAGCGCCGCCAGGCCGTCGACCGCGCCGGAGTTGAACGCGCCGATGACGTGGTGGGCGGGGAGCTCGCCGGCCGGCAGTGGGGCGCTCTCCCCCTCGACCAGCGCGGCGTAGGCGCTGGGCAGGCGGCGCACGGTCTGCGTCGCGTTGTTGATCAGGATGTCGAGCGGACCGGCCGCGGCCACCTGGTCGGCGAGGGCCACGGACTGGGCCGGGTCGCGCAGGTCGATTCCGACGACCTCCAGGCGGTGCATCCAGTCCGCGGAGTCGTCCATCGCCTTGAAGCGGCGGATGGCGTCCTTGGGGAAGCGGGTGGTGATCGTCGTGTGGGCGCCGTCGCGCAGCAGCCGCAGCGCGATGTACATGCCGATCTTGGCCCGGCCGCCGGTGAGCAGCGCGCGCTTGCCGGCGAGATCGGCGCGGGCGTCGCGCTTGGCGCGGTTGTGGCCGGCGCACGGCTGGCAGAGCTGGTGGTAGAAGTAGTCGACCTCGACGTACCGCGTCTTGCAGATGTAGCAGGAGCGCGGACGCTGGAGTATCCCGGCGATCCGGCCGGCCTCCGTGACCGAGGACGGCAGGATGCCCTCGGTCTCGTCGTCGATGCGCTCGGCGGAGCCGGTCGCGGTCGCCTCGGTGACGGCCTTGTCGTTGGCGGTCTTGGCGGCGCGGCGCTCCTGGCGGCGGCGCTGCTTGACCGTGCGGTAGAGGCCGGCGGTGGCGCGGCGTACGGTGATGGCGTCCGGGTGGTCGACGTCGATCTTGTCGAGCTCCTCGAGGACGCTGAGGCAGAGCGCCAGCCGCTCGGGGTCGATGCCCGGCCCGTAGGCGTGGTCGTCCGCGCTCACGTGGTTGTCTTCGGTCACCGTCATGGCCGCTGCCGTTCCTTGCTCACTCGTCCGCATCCGCCTGCTGCGGAAGTCCCAAAACCGCCACTGTACGGATCCCACGCGCCCGGAACCAAACCCGTCGCCAGACACCTCACGCACCGCGACGGGAACGTCACCGTGGGGCAGGGGTCGGCGGGCCGCCGCGGGCCCCGTACTCCTTCCGGAGTATGCCTGGGGTACCGCTCGTGACCACCTGTAGGGGGAGGAATAGGCCGCTGGGGTCGGGCATTGTGGAAATCATGAGTGCCCTTGCGCTGTCGGTCCTGCTCTGTCTCGTGTCCGCCGTCGCGTACGCGGGCGGCGCGATCGTCCAGGAGCAGGTCGCGGCGAGCACCCCCGACCGCCCGTACGCGCCGCTGCGCCGCGCCGGCTGGTGGTGTGCGGTCGCGCTGAACGGCCTGGGCGCCCTGCTGCACGTGGTGGCCCTGGCGTACGGGCCGCTGAGCCTGGTCCAGCCGCTCGGCGCGCTGACCATCGTGTTCGCGCTGCCGATGGCGGCCCTCTTCGTACACCGCCGGGCGGGTGCGGCGGCCTGGCGCGGTGCGGTGCTGGCCACGGTGGGGCTGGCGGGGCTGCTGGCGCTCACGGGCGGGGACGGGGATGCGGACCGGCCGCTGGCGGGTGGGGAGCGCGGCCTGCTGCTGATCGCCACCGGGGCCGGGGTGGCGGCGCTGGTCCTGGCGGCGCACCGGACGCACCGGCCGGTGCTGCGCAGTGTGCTGCTGGCGGTCGCGGCCGGCACCGCCTTCGGCATGGCCTCCGTGTTCACGAAGTCGGTGGCCCAGGACTTCAGGTTCGCGGACTTCGCCCCGGCCTCGCTCGGCTCCACGTGGCCCGATCTGGCGGCGATCGCCGTCCTGGCCGCGGGCGGGCTGCTGCTCTCCCAGGCCGCCTACCGGGGCGCGGGGCTGGCCGCGCCGCTGGCCACGCTGACCGTGGTCAACCCGGTGGTCGCCGCGGCGGTCGGCATCTCGCTCTTCGACGAGGGCTTCCGGTTCGGGGCGGCGGGCACGGCGGCGGCACTGGCCAGCGCCGTACTGGCGGCGGCCGGCCTGATCCTGCTCGCGGTCGTGCCGCCGCACGCACGGGGGTCAGATGCTGACGCCGCGGCCCCGGAGGTACTTCAGCGGGTCGATGTCGGAGCCGTAGCCGGGGGACGTGCGCATCTCGAAGTGGAGGTGGGGCCCGCTGGTGTTGCCGGTGGATCCGGAGCGGCCGATCCGCTGCCCGCCGGAGACCTGCTGCCCGGCCTTGACCCCGAGGGCCGAGAGGTGGGCGTACTGGGAGTACCGGCCGTCGGAGTGCCGGATGACGACCTGGTAGCCGTACGCACCGGCCCAGCCGGCGGAGACGACGGAGCCGGGACCGACGGCCTTGACGGTGGTTCCGGTGGCGACGGGGAAGTCGACTCCCGTGTGGTAGCCGCTGGACCAGGACGACCCGGCCACGTGGTACGCGGTGCCGATGGAGGCGTCCACGGGGGCGACGAAGCCGCTCGGGGCCGGCTGCTGCTGCGCTGAGGCGGGAGCGGCGGCGGGCTTCTCCGCGGGTTTGGCGGCGGGCTTCTCGGCCGGCTTCTCGGCGGGCTTCGGCGCCGGCTTCTGCGCGTTCGGCTCCACCGGCTTGACCGGCTCGGCGGTCCGCGGCGGCTTCTCGGGGTTCTGCGCGGGCGGTGCGGCCGGCGGGGCGGGCGCGGCGGTGACGCGCAGGGTGAGCCGCTGGCCGGGGAAGATCAGGTTCGGATCGCTGCCCACGGTGGCCCGGTTGGTCTCGTACAGGGCCTGCCAGCCGCCCTCGACGTGCTGGCGGGTGGCGATCTGCGAGAGGGAGTCGCCGGGCGCGACCACGTACGGGTTGGGCAGGACCGAGGTGCCGGTCGGGCGGGGTGTGGTGGCCGGCGGGGCGGCGGGCTTCGCCTCCTTGACCTGGACCTGGACCTTCACGCCCTGGCCCTGGCCCTGCGGGGAGGCGGCGGGCGCGGGGCCGCTGCGCGAGAGTCCGGCCTGCTTCCCGCACACGGGCCAGGCCTGCGGGCCCTGGCCCCGCAGGACCTTCTCGGCGACCGCGATCTGCTGGTCCTTGGTGGCCAGGTCCGCGCGGGCGGCGTACTCGGTGCCCCCGAAGGCGCGCCACGTGCTCTGGCTGAACTGGAGCCCGCCGTAGTAGCCGTTGCCGGTGTTGACGTGCCAGTTGTTGGTGGACTCGCAGTCCGCGACCTTGTTCCAGGTGTCCACCGAGGCGGCGTGGGCGGTTCCGGCGCCGATCAGAGGGAGTGCGAGTCCCGCGCCACCGGCGGTGACGGCGAGCGAGGCGCGGTTGATGCTGCTCGGCTGGTACCGGCGGTGCCGACCCCGTACACCCATGGGAGCCCCCATTGAAGACATCAGGAACCGCACAACCTAACGGCGCGATCAGAGCATGACAAGGGGCGCAACAGGGCGCACGACGGGGGAAGTTGACATTGATTCGCATGGCGGGACGGCTTGTGGCATCTCTGCCCATGTAGCGTCGCTCCCACCCGCACATCGAAGCACTCAGGAGCGCATGCATGAGCAGCACCGCCCAGATCGGCGTCACCGGGCTCGCGGTGATGGGGAGCAACCTCGCCCGGAACTTCGCCCGCAACGGCTACACGGTCGCGGTCCACAACCGCACGGCCGCGAAGACCACCGCCCTGGTGGAGGAGTTCGGGCACGAGGGGGCCTTCATCGCCGCCGGGTCGGCGAAGGAGTTCGTGGACGCCCTGGAGCGGCCGCGCCGTCTGATCATCATGGTGAAGGCCGGTGAGCCGACCGATGCCGTGATCCACGAGTTCGCCCCGCTGCTGGAGCCGGGCGACGTCATCATCGACGGCGGCAACGCCCACTTCGAGGACACGCGGCGGCGCGAGAAGGAACTGCGCGAGCAGGGCATCCACTTCGTGGGCGCGGGCATCTCGGGCGGCGAGGAGGGTGCGCTGCTCGGCCCGAGCATCATGCCGGGCGGCTCCGCCGAGTCGTACCGCTCGCTCGGCCCGATGCTGGAGAAGATCTCGGCGAAGGCGAAGGACGGTACGCCGTGCGTCTCGCACGTCGGCCCCGACGGCGCCGGACACTTCGTCAAGATGGTGCACAACGGCATCGAGTACGCCGACATGCAGCTCATCGCCGAGGCCTACCACCTGCTGCGCGAGGTCGCCGGCTACTCCCCCGCTCGGATCGCGGAGACCTTCCGGGAGTGGAACCGGGGCCGGCTCGACTCGTACCTGATCGAGATCACGGCGGAGGTGCTCGCCCACACGGACGCCGAGACCGGGAAGGCGTTCGTCGACGTGGTGGCCGACGCGGCCGAGCAGAAGGGCACCGGCCGCTGGACCGTGCAGATCGCGCTGGACCTGGGCGTGCCGGTGTCGGGGATCGCGGAGGCGGTCTTCGCCCGCGCGGTCTCGGGCCACGCGGACCTGCGTACGGCCGCCCGGGGGCTCGCGGGCCCGACGGCCTCGCCGCTGTCGGCGGAGGCCGCGGACGCCTTCGCCGCCCAGGTCGAGCAGGCCCTGTACGCCTCGAAGATCGTCTCCTACACGCAGGGCTTCCACCAGATCCAGGCGGGCAGCGAGGAGTACGGCTGGGGCGTGGACCCGGGCGCCGTCTCCTCGCTGTGGCGGGGCGGCTGCATCATCCGGGCGGCGTTCCTGGACCGGATCCGCGCGGCCTACGACGCGCAGCCGGACCTCCCGAGCCTGCTGGCGGACCCGGGCTTCGCCCAGGAGATCGGCGAGGCCCAGGAGGACTGGCGGGCCGTCCTGGTGGCCGCCGTGTCACAGGGCATCCCGGTGCCCGCCTTCGCCGCCTCCCTCGCGTACTACGACGCGCTGCGCGCGGAGCGGCTCCCCGCGGCCCTCACCCAGGGCCAGCGGGACTTCTTCGGGGCGCACACCTACCGGCGCACCGACCGCGAGGGCTCGTTCCACACCCTCTGGAGCGGCGACCGCTCCGAGGTCCGTACGGCCTAGGGGGTGCCGGACCCCGCCGGCCAGAAGGGACTTTGACGACACCCCCTAGGACTCCCCGCTCAGCGGACCGGGCTGCGGGATCGGCGCGGGCCCGGGCGGCGGCGGGATCGGATCGGGCTCCGGCACCGGAGCGGGCACGGGCGGCACGGGCTGCGGCATCGGCTCGGGATCCGGGAAGGGACCCGGTCCGGGCCCGGGCGGCACCGGACCGGGTCCGGGGACGGGCGGCTCCGTCATCTCTACGTTTCGCACCATGAGCCCCACCTTCCCCGGATCCGCCCCGCCACGCCCGGCGGACGGGGCCCATACGAGTGACCGCCCCGGCGCTTCGCGCGCCGGGGCGGTCGTGCAGCGGGGTGCCGGGGCACCCGCGTGCAGTCAGTCGGTGCCGCGCGTCACCACAGGGGCACGGGCAGCGGGGCGGTGCTCAGCGTCGGGATGGTCCACCGCTGGGGGTTGGTGGCGTTGCAGTCCCAGAGGTAGAGCTGCGTGCCGGTGTTCATGTTGCTGGCGTCCAGGCAGCGGCCCGACTTGGGGTGGTAGATCGTGCCGTCGGCGTGGGGCAGGAACTGCTGGCCGTAGCTGCCGTTGCAGGGGTAGAGCCAGATGAGCGTGCCGTTGGTGGTGCCGGCGTAGGCGGGGTCGATGCACTTGCCCGCGATGCGGATGGTGCCGTCGGCCCGGATCTCGAACTTCTGGGCCTCACCACCGTTGATCATGTTGCAGTCCCAGGCCTGGATCTTGTTCCCGTCCGTGGTACGCCCGTTGTCGTTGTCCATGCAGTGGCTCGACTTGGCCGAGAAGGACATCGGGCCCATGGCGCCCGGGGAGGTCAGGGGCGCCGCGTACGGGTAGACGGCGAGGTTGCTGATACCGCCGGTGAAGCCCCCGAAGTAGTCGGGAGCGCCGTTGACCTTGTAGCGGCCGGACACGAGCGAACCGCTGGGGGCGGGGCTGGTGGAAGCCACGTGGTGACCCGTCCCGGCCAGGCTGCCGTTGACGTAGAGGCTCATCAGGCCGGTGTCGGCGTTGTAGACCGCGGTCAGCTGCGTCCAGGAGTCCGGGGCGTAGTTGGCCGAACTGTTGACCCCAGCGTCCGACCAGTCGTACTGCCAGCCGTCGACATCGCCCCTGGCCAGGGCGAAGCGCCATTGCTTGGTGGCCGGGTCGGCGAAGAGGGTGAAGGCGCTGTTGCGGGTGTTGTCCTGGCTGAGGACGAGGGCGCCGGTGCCGGAGAACTTGGCCCACGTACTGATGGTGAAGCTCTTGCGGGTGTCGATCACCCACTTGTTGGTCGTGAGGGTCGCCTGACCGCCGCCGAACGCCGCGTACGGGGTGCTGCGGCCGCCGATGGTCGCGGTGGGCCAGGTGACCCCGCTCGTGGTCGCGGGATAGTCGCCCACCGCGCTCGGGGTCGTGTTGCCGCTCTGGCCGGTCAGCTTCCACTGGGCCGTCGGCGAGTTCAGGTTGCCGAAGAAGGCGGGGGTCTGGCTGATGCCGGTGACGCTCAGGGGCGAGGCGGTGCCGGTGCCGGTGAACGTCGCGAGCTGGCGGTTGGTGTCCGAGACCCACAGGTCGGGCAGCTTGTCGCCGGTCACGTCACCGACGGAGCCGATGGACGGGTAGGCCACCTGGGTGAGTCCGGAGGCGATCTTCACCCGGCCCGCGGAGTTGCCCCAGGTGGTCGGGTCGAGCCGGCCGTTGACGCCCTTGCTCCCGTACGTACGGAAGAGATCGCCCGTGGCGTTGTCACGCAGCCACAGGTCGGGGATGGCGTCGCCGTTGAGGTCGCCGGGGGCGATGACGGTGAACTTGTCCCAGTCGCCGTTGCCGACCAGGACCGGCCCGCCGTCGTTGTCCAGGGTCTTCTGCGCACGGTTGCCGTAGTACGCCCACAGCTGCTTGCCCTGCTTGACCAGCAGGTCGGGGACGTTGTCGCCGTTGAGGTCACCGGCGGCGACGATCTGCTCGGCGTTGTACCAGTGGTCGTCTCCGCTCCAGTCGTCACCGAAGTCACACCCGAGGTCGGGGTTCTTGACGGGGCAGGAGACCTGCAGCTCGATCGGCCGGTTGGCGATCACACCCTGCCCGCTGTTCGGGTACGTCCACAGCTTGTTCTTCTTCTCCGCCTCGTTGTACTGGAGCGAGACGAGGTCGTTGTACCCGTCCGTGCCCCAGTCGCCGCTGGGCTGGATCTGCGCACCTTGGAAGTTGCGCCCGCCGTTGGTGGCGGCGGAGAACTTGCCGTTGCCCTGCCCGGCGTACGTCAGCAGCGCGCCCTGGGTGTCGACGGTCCAGATGTCGCGGTTGCCGTCGCCGTTCAGGTCACCCGGGCCGTCGCGTTCCTGGGTGCGGGCCGCGTAGTAGAGGTAGGTGGCGGTGTCGGAGCGGTTGCCGGCCTTGTCGACCGTGTAGGCGTAGACGAAGCGGGGACCGGAGCCGGGGGGCGTCAGGGTCACGGCCGCGCCGGGGGCGACCGCGCGCGGGCCGGGGTCGGAGTCCGTGTAGTAGAGGATCTCCTTGGCGTCGGTCACGCCGTTGGCGCCGAAGGTGAAGCTGCCCGGGGTACGGGCCTTGCCGGTGGTGGCGGGCCAGCCGTCCTTGCCGTCCGGGAACTGGGCCGAGCTGATCACCGGCGGCTTGCTGGGCCGGCTGCGGTCCACGGAGAACTTGCAGGTGGCCGACCAGCCGGAGTACGCGTTGTCCTGGTCCTTGGCGCGGACCTTCCACGTGTAGTCGCCGGTCGGCAGGCTCGCGTCGGGGACGCTCCAGGTGGCCACCCGGCCCCTGTTCGCCGGGATGGACTGGGTCGCGGCCGGGTTCGACTGACCTGCCTTGAAGATCTGGAACTCGGCCTGGAGGTTGCCGCCGTCCGGGTCGTCGATCGTCGCGTACAGCCCGACGTGGGTGTCACCGACGAGACCGCCGTCGGTGCACGAAGTGGACGGGCTGGTGCCCAGGGCGGCGGGGGTCGCCGGCGGGTTGTTGTACTCGGTCTCCAGCGTCAGCGTCTTCGGGTCGAAACGCTTCCAGCCGAAGGTGTCCGACTCGTTGGAGGCGAAGAGGCCGATGGTGACGTTGGACCAGCTGCCGGCCGCGGCCGCTCGCGCCAGACCGGTGGCGTCGAACTCGAGGTTGCCGGCCGCGCAGTCGCTGCTCCAGCCCTTGGAGTCGTTGACCGTGGCGACCTTGGAGATCTTGCCGGGCTGGTTGTACCAGGTGGTCTTCGACGAGATCGCCCCGACGTGCCACAGCTCCACCGGCCGGTCCTCACAGGACCAGGACCAGGTGTTGCGCACCCGCAGGGTCGACTTGTTGACCTGCGTGCCCTTGATGTTCGACGTGTCCAGCTGGAAGAAGGACCGGGAGAGCCCGTTCGTCTCGTTCTCGTAGCCGACGCGGACGTCGTCCTTGCTGTTCCAGTACGAGTTGGACGGGTACTTCTTGTAGACCCGCGTCCAGTTCTGCCGAGCACCCCAGGCCCACGAGGGGTCGATGAAGACGGGGTACTTGGTCTGCGCGCCGGTCAGCAGCGCCTGGTCCGGCTTGATCTCGAGCGTGCCGTTCGCCACCGTCGCCGGCATGTGCGCGTCCTGCGCACCGGCGGGCGGAGTGAACACGTCGGCGGGCGCCTCCCCCGCGCCCGCCGCGCCCGCCGCGCTCATCGCGGCCGCCGACCGCAGCAGCATCTTCGCGGCCGGGGCGGCCGGGGCGGCGGGGGCGGCGGGGGCCGTCGCCTTGGTGGAGTCCCACATCAGCGGGGACGGGCTGGTGAAGACCGTCTGCCCCGCCGGGTTGACCGCGGTGATGGCCTGCGTCGCCGCGTCGGTGGACACGTTGAGTCCCACCGTGTCGAGCTTGAACTTCAGCGAGGCGAGCTCGGGGTTGGCGGCCGCGGCCGCCGTCTTCACCACGAGCAGCTGCGAGAAGCCCTCGACCTCGGCCTTCACCTGGAGGTCCACGTCCGGCAGCACGTTCGCGTACGTCGCCACGTTCGCCGCCAGCGTCGGCTTCGGCAGCGCCTTCGGCCAGGACAGCGACAGCGTCCGCCCGTCCTTCACACCCGTCAGCAGCGGACCCGTACCACCGCCGGAGAAGGACACCGACACCGTGGCCGCCTTCGAGACGACCTTCCCGTCCGCCGCGAACTGCAGCGTCGGATCGGTCGCCACCCAGACGCCACCGCGCAGCACCCGTACGGGAGTTCCGTACCGCTTCACCGACCACGTTCCGGCCGGGGTCGCCCAGGTGTCCGAGGATTCGGTCCGCGCCGAAACCAGCTCGTACGGCTGCCCCGTCTCCTTCGCCTTCTGCAGAGCGAAATCCTCTTCGCTCAGCGAACCGTCGGCAACCGGATCCGAAGTCGCCGCCACGGCAACCGAAGGCCCCAGTGCGAACAATCCGGAAGCAGTTATTCCACCTACGAGAGCGAGGGAAACGGCCGCCGAAATGGCCCGCCTATCCCGCAGCCCCCGAAAGGGTCTCTTGCCGCCCATGCACACTCCACATCGCTTCACGCCTGACTGATACTCGGCGCGAGCCTACCGGGCGAGTGACGATCCACACATGCTCCGACCTGGCCTTCCGCGGAGAGCGCGACACATTTGCCCGTTTTGTAGCAACAAGATCAAGTTGGCATCAGTTGGCAATGATCAGCGGCAATTAGGTGTGATCCGACAGCGCGCCCGGATGGGTCGATAAAGAGGCTGTTAGTCTGCGCCCGATAAGTTCGATAATGTTGGGGTGGGGTGTGAAACTAATTCGCATGCGAGGACTTTCGGCTGCCGTGGCCGCCGCAGTTCTCGCCGGCGTGCTGCCCGGCGCGGCAATGGCCGCGGATAGTAATCCGGCACGGCCAAAGCCGAACCAGCCGAAGGCAGTTCCGGTGAGCAAGGCTTCCGTTGGGGGCGCCAAGCGCCCGGACGCGGCGGCCGACAATGCATGGAAGAAGCAGAAGCCGAAGGCGAGCTGGCCCGCGGCCGGCTCCGCCGAGGTTTCCCTGGCCACGGGCGGCCGCGCCGGCAAACTGCCGGTGACGGTCTCCCCGGCCGACACGGGGCTGGCGAAGTCCGCCCTGCTGCAGAGCAGCCCGGCCGCCGGTGTCACCAACCCCGGCCGGGTCAAGGTCGCGGTGGCCGACAAGGCGGCCGCCCGCAAGGCCGGCGTCGACGGCGTCCTGCTCTCGCTCGGCCGCTCGGACGGCATCGCGAACCCCGTCCCGGCCAAGGTCGAGGTGGACTACAACTCCTTCCGCCAGGCCTACGGCGGCGACTACGCCGCCCGCCTCCACCTGGTGGAACTCCCGGCCTGCGCCCTGACCACTCCCGAACGCGCGGAGTGCCGGACCCAGAAGCCGCTGCAGACCAAGAACGACACCCGCACCGGCAAACTGTCCACCCGGGTCAGCACCCCCGCCACCACGGGCACCGCAGCCAAGTCCGGCCAGAAGGCGATGTCCGCCGCGGCCGCGGCATCCGGCGGCGCCATGGTCCTCGCCGCGACCGCCGGCGCCGCCGGCCCGACCGGCGACTACAAGGCCACGCCCCTCCAAGCCTCGGGCTCCTGGAGCGCGGGCGGATCGACCGGAGCCTTCAACTGGTCCTACCCCATGGGCGTGCCGTCCGTACCCGGCGGCCTGCAGCCCGAGCTGTCGCTCGACTACTCCTCGCAGGCGGTGGACGGCAAGACATCCGCGTCGAACAACCAGCCCGGCTGGATCGGCGACGGGTGGGACTGGCAGCCCGGTTTCGTGGAACGCCGCTACAAGTCGTGCAATGACGACAAGACCGGCGGAACCAACACGACCAAGATCGGCGACCTCTGCTGGTTCAACGACAACGCCACGCTGAACCTGGGCGGCAAGACCAGCGAGCTGGTGTTCGAGCAGGGCAAGGGCTGGCACCCGGCCAGGGACTCGGGCGAGAAAGTCGAGAAGCTCACCGGCGCCACCAACGGCGACAACGACGGTGAGCACTGGAAGGTCACCACGGCCGACGGCACCCAGTACTTCTTCGGCCTGAACCGCCTTCCCGGTTGGAAGGACGCCTCGACCCCGACCACCAACTCCGCCTGGACCGTCCCGGTCTTCGGCAACCAGGCGGGCGAGCCCTGCTACAACGCCTCCTTCGCCAAGGCCTGGTGCCAGCAGGCCTGGCGCTGGCAGCTCGACTACGTCGTCGACGTCCGCGGCAACGCGATGGCGTACTACTGGAACGCCGAGACCAACAACTACGGGCGCAACGTCTCCGAGACGGCCAAGTCCACGCCCACGCAGTACATCCGCGGCGGCTGGCTCGACCACATCGACTACGGCCTGCGCTCCGACGCCGTCTACAGCGCCAAGGCCATGGGGCAGGTCAAGTTCGACGTCTCCGAGCGCTGCCTGGGCAATTGCGGCACCTTCGACGAGACGAACGCCAAGAACTGGCCGGACACGCCGTTCGACATGTTCTGCAAGGACGGCTCCACCGAGTGCAAGGACCAGCACTCGCCGTCCTTCTGGTCCCGCAAGCGTCTGACGTCCGTCACGACGAAGCTGCTGACCGCCGGCGCCTACAAGGACGTCGACACCTGGACCCTGACCCAGGGCTTCCCGGCCGCCGGCGACGGCATATCGACCCCCATGTGGCTCGAATCCGTGCAGCGCACCGGCAAGGTCGGCGGATCGACCTCCACCGCGCCGGTGAGGTTCGCGGGCGTCCAGAAGGCCAACCGGGTGGACAAGACCGGTGACGGCCTGGCCCCGTTCATCCGCCTGCGCCTCTACCAGATCACGACGGAGACCGGCGGGACCATCGGAGTCGACTACTCGGACCCCGAGTGCACCACCTCCACCCTCCCCAAGCCGGACGCGACGAACACCACGCGTTGCTACCCGGTGAAGTGGGCCTTCGAAGGCTCCACCGCCAAGGAGGACTGGTTCAACTCGTACGTGACCACCCGGGTGATCGAGGGCGACAACCTCGCCGAGACTCCGGACAAGGTGACCTCGTACTCCTACCTGGACGGGGCCGCCTGGGCCAAGAACACCGACGAGTTCACCAAGCCCGAGGACCGCGTCCACTCCATCGCCCGCGGCTACGGACGGGTGCAGACCCGCACCGGTGCCGCGAACGACCCCAAGACCCTTTCGGAGGCGCGCTACTTCCGCGGCATCGACGGCGCGGCGGTCAAGGACTCCGAGGGCGTCGCGGTCACCGACCGGGAGCAGTTCGCCGGCATGAAGCGGGAAGTGGCCACCTACAACGGGGACGACACCGCGAAACTGGTCACCGCCACGTCGACGACGCCCTGGCGCTCGTCCGTGACGGCGACCCGGGCCCGGGCCGGGCTGCCCGCCCTCGAGGCCTACCGCACCGGCACCGAGAAGGAAGCCACCCGTACCCGCGTCACCGGAGGAGACCGCAAGACCGAGCTGACACGGCACTTCGACGAGTACGGGATGGTGGACTCGGTCTCGGAGTCCGGTGACACGTCGAAGACGGGCGACGAGCGGTGCACGACGACGGCCTACGCCCGCAACACGGCGAACTGGCTGCTGAGTCTGACCGCGCGTTCGGAGACGGTGGCCGTCGCCTGCGGTGAGCCGGTGAACCGGCCCGCCGACGTGATCGAGGACAGCAGGACGCTGTACGACAACGCCGCCTTCGGCGCCGCGCCCACCAAGGGCCTGGTGACGCAGACGGAGAAGATCAACGGCGACGGCGTCGGCTACAGCCCGGTCAACTCGGTCCCGAGCACGTGCGGACCGGCCAAGAACCAGCTCTGCTACGACGAATACGGCCGGCCGAGCGCCGGGGCCGACGCCCTGGGCAAGGTCACGCAGACCGCGTTCACCCCCGCGTCCGGTGAGGTGCCCACGAAGACGGTGGTCACCAACTCGCTCGGGCACGCGGTGACCACGGTGCTGGAACCCCTTCGCGCCCAGCCGGTGCAGGCCACCGACGCCAACGGCAAGGTGACCGCCACGGCGTACGACCCGCTCGGCCGGGTGACCAAGGTGTGGCTGCCGACGCGTTCGGCCGTCACGTACCCCGACAGCCCGAACTTCATGTTCGACTACCTGATCCGCAACGACGGTCCGAACGTCATCACGACCAAGAGCCTCAACCACGAGTCGGAGTACCGGACCAGCTACACCTTCTACGACGGCCTTCTGCGCCCCCGCCAGACCCAGGAGACCTCGCCCGACCTCGCCGGCCGGCTGGTGTCGGAGAACTTCTTCGACACGCGCGGCCTCCAGTGGCGTACGTCCAACGGCTACTACGCGACCGGGGCGCCGGAGCCGGTGCTGGTCAAGGGCCAGGAGCTCAAGTACCCGGCCTCCACGGACACCGAGTACGACGGCGCGGGCCGTGCCACCGCCGTCATCTCCCGGAAGTTCGGCGACGAGACCAAGCGCACGTCGACGAGCTACACGGGTGACACCACGACCGTCATCCCGCCGAAGGGCGGGACCGCGGTGAGCACCGTGGTGGACGCACTGGGCCGGACGACGGCGCGGACCGAGTACACGAAGGAGGATCTGACGGCCGGGGCGCCGACGCTCTTCGCTTTCGACCGGCTGGGCCGGCTCGACAACGTCACGGACCCGTCCGGGGCCAAGTGGACCTACCGCTACGACGTCCGGGGCCGCCAGACCCGGGTCGAGGACCCCGACAAGGGGGCGTCGACCACCACGTACGACGTGGCGGACCGTCCCGTCGACACCACGGACGCGCGCGGCATCACGCTCCGCACCGAGTACGACGAGCTGGGCCGGCGCACCGCGCTGAAGAAGGACGGCACGACGCTGTCGGCCTGGGTCTACGACACGGTCGCCAAGGGCCAGCTCTCCAAGTCCACGCGCTACGTGGGCGGCAAGGCCTACGAGACCGCCATCACCACCTACAACGGGCTCTACCAGCCCGTGAACACCCAGGTCACGATTCCCGACTCCGAGGGCGCGCTGGCCAACACCTACAAGTGGACCACCTCGTACAACGCCAACACCGGGCAGCCGGTGTGGACGAAGCACCCCGCCATCGGGGGCCTGCCGCAGGAGACCGTCACGACGGGCTACACCCACGGCAGCGGGCTGACGGCCTCCATGGGCGCCGGCACTGATTCCATCATCTCCGACGTCACGTACGACCACTACGGCCGGAGCCTCGTCGAGTCCTACGGCGCCTTCGGGCAGACGGTGAGCCTCTCGAACACCTACGACGAACACACCGGGGCGCTGACGGACACCTACCTCGACAAGGAGACGGCCCCGCAGCGCGTCGAGGACACCCACTACACGCAGGACCCGGCCGGCAACGTGACGGCCATCTCCACCTCCACCGGGCAGGGCACGAGCCGGACCACCGACACCCAGTGCTTCCGCCTCGATCCGCTCCGGCGCATCACCGATGCGTGGACCAGCACCGCACCGCAGTGCAGCGCCGCTCCCTCGGCCGGTGTGGTCGGCGGATCCGACGCGTACTGGACCAGCTACACGTACGACGCCGTCGGCAACCGCAAGACGGAGACCCGGCACACGACGGCCTCCGGGCCCGCGGCCGACACCGTCCGGACGTACCAGGCCCCCAAGGCGGGGACGCACCAGCTGCCGGGCGTCAAGCAGACCGGCACGGACGCACACGACGAGTCCTTCGCGTACGACCAGGTCGGCAACACCCGCAGCCGTACCATCGGCTCCAGCGTCCAGGACCTGTCCTGGGACGAGGAGGGACGGCTGAAGTCGGTCAAGGAGGGGGCGAACACCTCCGAGTACCTGTACGACCCGGCGGGCCAGCGTCTGGTGAGCCGCGATTCCACGGGCACCACGCTCTACCTGCCGGCCGGCAACGAGCTGCGCCTGGACAAGACGGGGAACGTGGTCGGTACGCGCTACTACGGTCCCGGCACCACCGCCGTGGCGGTCCGGACCCAGTCGAAGCTGGTCTTCCAGTTCAACGACCGCAACGGCACCGGAACCACCCAGATCACCGCCGATGCCGCGCAGACGGTGAGTCGGCGCAAGAGCACGGTCTTCGGCGCCGTCCGGGGTGCGTCCTCCGGGGGCTGGACGGGCAACAAGGGGTTCGTCGGCGGCACGAAGGACGCCGACAGCAAGCTCACCCACCTCGGTGCCCGTGAATACGACCCCCTCCTCGGCCGCTTCATATCCGTGGACCCGCTCCTCGAATTCGAGAAGGGGCAGTCGCTCAGCGGATACAGCTACGCGGAGAACAATCCGACGACGACGTCGGACCCCACGGGCCGCGCGTCCATGATCTCCGTGGACTGTTCGGACGGGTGCGGCGAGCAGTGGGACTTCATCGAGTCCCACGTGTCGCCCAACTTCATCTCGGGTGAGACCTGGGAATCCAAGTTTCCGGTGTACAAGACGCTGAAGTCGAAGACCACCGTCTACCTCAAGGAGATGCCGCGGCCCCGCAAGTACCAGTACGAGGCCCCCAACGGCGTGTGCGTGTGGGCCGCCGCCAGCAGCTGCGCCCCCTACGAGGCGCCGCCGACGACCGAGAGCGTCCCCGATCTGCCCTGCCCCGAGGGCGACTCCCCATGGGTGTGCCGCGCCCGGAGCGAGATGTTCAAGTTCGGCCTGATGACGGGCATGACCGGCGGTTCCCTGGGCATGTTCGCCCTTCGCCCGGGCACCCGTTGGAACCAGCTGATGCGCGTGCCCGAGGGACTGACCAAGGCCCAGTTCTCGGAGGTGGAAGGCGTCTTCAAGTCACAGCTGAAGACCGAGGGGAACGTGGTCGTCCAGGGCAGCCGGGTGACCGGGAACATCACCGGCGGATCCGATATCGACTTCGCGGTACGGGTGACGCCGGAGACGTTCGACCGGTTGATCGCGGCGCGCTGGAAGAACCCCAATCCCGGCTCCCAGAACGAGGCCACCCGGGACCATGCGATCAAGACGGGCAAGATCACGGCCGGCGACGCCCGGCCGAAGTTGAGCCCCATCAGGGATCAGGTATCCAAGATCCTCGGAGACGACGTGGATCACGTCGACGTCTCCATCATCAAGATCGGAGGGGCATTCGACAATGGACCGTTCATCAACGTCAAGTGATGACGTCAGCGCGTACGAATACTGCACCGTCTACGTGAAGTATCCGTTCGTGTCGTCGGCCTCGGAGCTCGCTCCCGCCGGCGGCCCCGCGCTGTCGGTGGTCGCCGCCCACAACGAGTACGCGGACGGTCCGCCCGCCGCCGTGGAATTCCTCCGGTGGCCCACGGTGCTCGAATGCGAGGCCGTACCGGGGGCGTCCGCGCAGGAGATCGTCTCGGCCGTGAGCGATGTCCTGCGGGGCCTGTGGAGCCGCAGCATCCGTGCGGTGCCCGTCTGCGATTTCGAGGACGAGCTCCCGCTCCCCCCTGAGGCGCTCGCGACCAGGTGATTCCCGATGGAACACAACGGCCCGCCGGTACGTCCGGCGGGCCGTTGCGCTTGTCAGGGGGCCAGGGCCGCCGCGAGGCCGGGGGCCGGGCTGCACAGGATCGGGGCGGGGGTGGTGGTGAGGGCGGCCGCGTCGGCCATCGAGGCCTGGGCCAGGACCACGGCGTCCGCCTCCGTGAGCGCGTCGGCCGCCCGGGCCACCAGGTCCAGGTAGCCGGCGGTGTCGCCGGCCTCGAAGCGGGACCAGGCCCGCGCGACCAGGTGCGTGGTGATCGACACCGGGCGGCCGGCCCGCCCGGCCTCCTCCTCCAGCAGGGCGACCGTCGGGGCCAGCGTCGACTCCACGGTGGCCAGGACCGCGATGCGCGGGCCCCTGCGGACGGCCTCCGCGGCCATCGGGCGGTCGACCCGCAGCACCGGGACGCCGAGCTCCGGCGCCAGGGACTCCGCGACGGCGCCGATGGTCGAGCAGGTCACGAGGACCGGTCCGGCGGAGCCGGCCAGCAGGGCCCGCAGGGCCGGAGCCACCGCGTCCGGGCCCTCCGTACGGGCGCGGTCCAGCAGCTCCGGAGCCACGAGGTGGCGCAGTACGGCGCCGGGGTGGTCGCTGTCCCGCAGGGCGTCGAAGACCGGCACGTGGACCGGCGACGTGTGCAGCAGGGTCAGGGGCGTCACCAGAGGTCGGGGCTCGCGTCCAGCTGCGCCTTCGCCGCCGCGACGACCTCGGCCGGCGCCTCGGGCGCCTGGTCGGGGTGCCGGCCGGCCCAGGCGGCCGCGTACGGACACAGCGGAACCATCGGTACCGCTTCGGCGGCGGCGATCCCGTAGAACGTCTTCACCAGGTCCCCGGCGATGCCCCGCCCCTCGTGCCCCGGCTCGACGACGGTGTGCACCGCCACGAGGGCGTGGGGCGCCGCGTCGAGTACGAAGTACGCGATGAGGCCGACCACCTCACCGTCCTCGACGGCGAGCAGCCGTCCGGCCTTGCGGTCGTCCTTGAACTCGATGGCCCCGGCCTCGGTCTGCGACATGGTCCCCGACTCCCCTCAGACAGCCACCGCGTGGGGGCTGCGCTCCTGGTCCGTTCCCGGCACCGGGGCGGACGGATCCGCGCCCAGTTCGACGATGCGGTTGTCCGCGTCGACGTGCACGACGCGCGGCTTCAGCGCCCGTGCCTCGGCGTCCTCGACCTGTGCGTAACTGATGAGGATGACGAGGTCTCCGGGGTGCACGAGGTGTGCGGCGGCGCCGTTGATCCCGATGACCCCGGAACCGCGCTCGCCCTCGATGACGTACGTCTCCAGCCGGGCGCCGTTGGTGATGTCCACGATGTGGACGAGCTCTCCGGGCAGCAGGTCCGCCGCGTCGAGCAGATCGGCGTCGACGGTCACGGAACCGACATAGTGCAGATCGGCCTGGGTGACCGTGGCCCGGTGGATCTTGGACTTGAACATGGTACGAAGCACGAGGAAGCTCCTGTTTTGTCTGCTCCCTGCCCGCGTTGTGCAGGTCAAGGGCGTTCCTCGGAGCCTACAACGGTTCGCGGGGCCGGGTCAGGTCCCCCGGCCTTCCGGGCGGCCCGCTTTCAGACGGGTGCGGGGCGGCTGTAGCGGGGCTCGACCCAGGCTGCACAAGTGGTGACGCAGAGCGATAATCGGAGCAGTACGCAGAGAGTCCTTCCGCGGATCCGGAAGTGGGGCGCAGCGATGCACGACCCGGTGTTCCACGATGCCTCCGGCGTGGTTGCGGAACCGGGCGACGAGACGTACGCCCTGCTGGACGCGCGCGGGGTGGTCATCGGGTGGGGGCCGGGGGCGGAGCGGCTGCTCGGGTACGCCGCCCGGGAGGTGCACGGGTTGCGCGGGGCCGATCTGCTGCTCGACCGCTCCGAGCCCGGGCACGCGGTGCTGCGGCACCGGAGCGGGCGCGCGGTGGAGGTCGCGCTCCACGCGCGGCCCATGACCTCCACGGCCGGGGAGCGGCAGTGGCTGATCCAGGCGACCGACATCGACGCGACGCGGCGGCGCGAGCTCAGCGAGGCCCTGATCAGGGGGCTGTTCACCGAGTCCCCTTTCCTCATCGACGTCTTCGACACGCAGCTGCGCTTCATCGCGCAGAACGACGCCCTGCGCCGCGGCGCCGGCTTCGCGAACGAGGAGTTCGTCGGGCGCACCATGTCCGAGGTGGCGCCGCCCGACCTGCTGGACATGGCGGCCCTCGAAGCGCGCCAGCGCCATGTCCTGGAGACCGGTGAGGCCTTGATCCAGACCGAGGTACGGGGCCTGCTGCGCGGCGATCCCGACCGGGAGCACGTCTGGTCCGAGACCATCCTCCCGCTGCGCAGCAGCTCCGGCGAGCTGATCGCCCTCGCCCACACCGTGGCCGACGTGACCGAACGGGCCCGGGCCCGGGAGCGGTTGGCCCTGGTCAATGACGCGAGCACGCGCATCGGCACCACGCTGGACGTGCTGCGCACCGCGCAGGAGCTGGTCGAGGTGGCCGTGCCGGAGTTCGCCGACCACGCCTACGTCGACCTGCCCGCCCTGGTCTTCGGCGGCGAGGAGCCCCTGCTCGGCACGGTGGGCGAGAGCGTGACCCTGCTGCGCGCGGCGACTTCCTCCGCGCCCGGGACCCTGGTGAAGGCGGCGGTCGCGACGGGCGATCCCGACCCTTTCACCACCGGACCGGGCTCCCTGTTCACCCGGGCCATGGCGGGCGGCGAACCGCTGCTGCTGACGGGCGAGGAGCTGATCGCGGAGCTCGCCCCGGTCGACCCGGGGCAGGCCGCGCGGGTCCGTGCGTACGGGGTCCACTCCTGGCTGCTCGTGCCGATGTCGGCCCGCGGGGCGGTGCTCGGTGCCGCCGTCTTCGTACGCCACGTGCGCGCCCACGGGTTCGAGCCGGACGACGTCCTGCTGGCCGAGGAGATCTCGGCGCGCGCGGCGGTCTGCATCGACAACGCGAGCCGCTACACGCGCGAGCGGAAGGCCGCCCTGGCCCTGCGGCGCGGTCTGCTGCCCCAACGGCTGCCCGTGCTCGGCGCGTTGGAGGCGGTGACCCGCTACCTGCCCGCGCACGGCCAGGCGGAGCTGGGCGGGGCCTGGTACGACGTGATCCCGCTGTCGGGCGCGCGGGTGGCGCTCGTGGTGGGCGACGCGCAGGGGCACGGCCTGAACGCCGCGGTGACGATGGGCCGGCTGCGGACCGCCGTACGGACCCTCGCGGACCTCGACCTCTCCCCCGACGAGCTGCTCTCGTACATGGACGACCAGATCCACCGGTTCGTGGACGAGCACGGCGACGACGAGGCCAGCGGGCCGCGTCCCGGCGGCGCCGCCGGGACGACCTGCGCGTACGCCGTCTTCGACCCGATCACGCGGCAGCTGGCGGTGGCGTGCGCGGGCCATCCGCCGCCCGTACTGGCCCCGGTGGGCGGGGAGCCGGCCATCGTGGCCCTGCCCGGCGGTCCGCCCCTGGGACTGGGCGGATCTCCGTTCGAGAGCGCGGAGATGACGCTGAACGACGGGGACGTACTGGTCCTGTTCAGCCACGGCCTGGTCGCGGCCCCCGACCGGGAGGTGGACCTCGGCCTCGAACGGCTCCCGGAGGCGCTCTCGGGCGTCGCGCTCACCCCGCCGCACGGGCTCGACCAGGCCTGCGACGCGGTGATCGGCCGGCTGCTCCCGGTGCTGCCGCAGAACGACGTGGCGGTGCTGATGGTGCGCCTGCACGAGCTGCCGGCCGAGCACCACGTCACATGGGATCTTCCGGCCGACCCCGAGGTCGTGGCCCGCGCCCGGACGCTCGCGACGCGGCAGCTGGCCGTATGGGGCCTGGAGGGGCTGGAGTTCACCACGGAACTGGTGGTCAGCGAACTGGTCACCAACGCCATCCGGTACGGCAGCGAGCCGATCCAGCTGCGGATGATCCGCGACCGCGAGCTGATCTGCGAGGTCTCGGACGGCAGCAGCACCTCCCCGCACGTACGGCGTGCGGAGGAGACCGACGAGGGAGGGCGCGGGCTGTTCATGGTGGCGCAGCTGGCCCAGCTGTGGGGCACCCGCTACCACGCCCGCGGCAAGACCATCTGGGCCGAACAGCCCTTCCCCGAAGGGTTCCTGGAGGAGGCCGAGGCCTCCTCCAGGAAGGGGTGAGCGCCGCGCACTAACCGGCCAGGGCCGACCGGTAGGCCGCCACCGGGACGGGGGCGTAGCCCGCGGGCCGGGTGGTGAACGTGCCCCGGCCCTGGGTGCGGCTGCGCAGCCGGGACGCGTAGCCGAACAGCTCGGCCAGCGGCACGGTGGCGGTGACCGCCGTGGTCCCCGCCCGCGCGGCCGAGCCCGAGACCCGTCCGCGCCGGGCGGCCAGATCGCCCAGCACCCCGCCGACGGCGTCGTCGGGCACGGTCACCACGACCTCGGCCACCGGTTCCAGCACCTCCATCGCGGCGGCGCGCAGGGCCTCGCGCAGCGCGAACCTGCCCGCCGCCCGGAAGGCCGTCTCCGAGGAGTCCTTGGAGTGCGTGGCCCCGTCGGTCAGGGTGACGCGGAGCCCGGTCACCGGATGGCCGCCGAGGGGGCCCTCGGCGAGCGCGTCCCGGCAGCCCGCCTCCACCGCGCGGGCGTACTCCTGCGGCACCCGCCCGCCGACGACGGTCGACCGGAACTCGAACGCGCCCTCGCCGCCGGCGCGGCCCGCGCCGTCGCCGCCGCCGGCCGAGTCGTCCAGGGGCTCGACGTCGATGACCACGTGGGCGAACTGCCCCGCGCCTCCGTCCTGCTTGACGTGCCGGTACACCAGCCCCGACACCCCGCGCACGACGGTCTCCCGGTACGCCACCCGCGGGCGGCCCACACCGATCCGCAGCCCGTGGCTGCGGCGGATCTTCTCCACCGCGACCTCCAGGTGCAGTTCGCCCATCCCCGACAGGACCGTCTGGCCCGTCTCGGGATCCGTCCGCACCACCAGCGACGGGTCCTCCTCGACCAGCCTGGCCAGTGCCGCGGACAGCCGGCCCGTCTCGGTGCTGCTGCCGGCCTCGACCGCCACGGACACCACGGGGGCGGCGGCCTTCGGCGGCTCCAGGACGAGCGGTGCCTGCGGGGCGCACAGCGTGGAGCCGGCGCGGGTGCCCTTGAGCCCGACCACGGCGACGATGTCCCCGGCCACGGCCTCGTCCACCTCGGCGTGGCGGTCGGCCTGGACGCGCAGGATCCGTCCGATCCGCTCGGTCCGTCCGGTGCCCGCGTCCAGCACGGCGTCCCCCTTCCTCATCGTTCCCGAGTAGATCCGCAGGCAGGTCAGCCGTCCGGTCGCCGTCGCGTTCACCTTGAAGGCGAGCGCGGCGAACGGCGCCGCCGGGTCCGCGGCCCGTTCCTCCACCGCCGCGCCGTGCGTTCCCCGTACGGGCGGCATGTCCGCCGGGGAGGGGAGGTACGACACGACGGCGTCCAGCAGCGGTTCGACACCGCGGTTGCGGTAGGCCGAGCCGCAGAGCACGACGACGCCCTCGCCGCTGCGCGTCAGGTCGCGCAGCGCGGCGGTCAGGGTGGCGGCGGAGAGCGCCGAGGTGGCGCAGTACTCCTCCAGGGCGGCCGGGTGGAGTTCCGCCACCCGCTCCTCCAGCAGCCGGCGGCGGCCGCGCGCCTCCTCGTACAGGGCATCGGGTACGGGACCCGCCGTGAACGAGTCAGGAGCGTCTCCCCAGACCAGCGCGCGCATGTGCACGAGGTCCACGGCGCCGCGGAATCCGTCCTCCTGCCCGATGGGCAGCTGGACGACCAGCGGGACGACGTGGAGCCGCTCGTGTACGGACGCGACCGCCCGGTCGAGGTCGGCGCCCACGCGGTCCATCTTGTTGACGAACACGAGGCGCGGCACGCCGTGGCGGTCGGCCTGTCGCCACACCGACTCGCTCTGCGGTTCGACGCCCGCGACGGCGTCGAACACCGCGACCGCTCCGTCGAGTACGCGCAGGGAGCGCTCGACCTCGTCGGAGAAGTCGACGTGTCCGGGTGTGTCGATCAGGTTGACGTGGTGGTCGTCCCAGGTGCAGCTGACGGCGGCGGCGAAGATGGTGATGCCGCGGTCGCGCTCCTGGGGGTCGTAGTCGGTGACGGTCGTGCCGTTGTGGACCTCGCCGCGTTTGTGGGTGGCCCCGGTGGCATAGAGGATCCGCTCGGTGACGGTGGTCTTCCCGGCGTCGACGTGCGCGAGGATGCCGAGATTGCGGACGGTGGTCGAGGTGTGCAGGTGGGTGCGCATGGCCCGAGGTCTTTCCTGAAGGTCGAGAAGAGGGCGGCGCGATTCCCGGACGAAGGAGGTGCCGAGGGGCACGAGGGCGTACCCGGGCCCGCCCCGGGCGTGGAAGCAGGCACCGGGCAGGGGGTCGTGTCAGTCGTCGCGGGCGTCCGATGGCGGCCGCGCAGCCGTCATCGGGAAGACGGAGACACCAGGATCACGTCGTACCGGGACCGGGGAACGAAGACGGCGATGCGGTGACACACGGCCCGGCTCCCCTCTCGTCGACGAAGTGCGCGCCACGTCCCGTGGCGGCATGGGAGCGAGTCTAGGGACACGGCAGCGGCCCGGCACCGCATTTAACCGCGGGCCGGGCCGGACGCCTCCTCAGGACGCGGCGGGACTGGGGGAGTCGTGCCCGCCGGCGTGGGAGGCAGGGGCGGAGGCGTCGTGCGTGGGCTCGTTCGAGGGGTCGTGGGGCATCTCGTGCGGCATCTCGTGGGGGGAGGAGCCGTGGCCGGAGACGGTTTCGATCGTTCCGCCGAGGCGGGTGTGGGCGCCGGCAAGGGCCTCGGCGGAGGCCCCCGTGATGACCCAGGTGGGGCCGACGAGGTACGTGCCGCCGTACATCTGGGCCTCGGTCAGCCAGGTCTGCCGGCCCTGCTCGCTGGTGAAGGTGGCCATCCGGAAGCCCTCCTGGCCCGAGCCGCACGCCCCTTCGCGCAGCTCCTCCGCGTCGACCGTCGTCTCGGGCGTACAGCCGAGGGCGTCGGCGATCGTCTGGAGCGGGGCGGGGCGGGCGGCGGCCGGGGCGGGGGCCGCGGACGAGCTCGGGTCGGTCGGAGCCTGCGGACCGGCCGCCACCCGGGCGGCGCAGCCGCCGCACAGCAGCGTCGCGAGGAGTGCGGCGGCGGCCGTGGCGGAGGCGGCGGTACGGGGTGAACGGGGCATGGCTGACTGCCTCACAGGGTTCGGTGCGGGGGCGGGATCGAGGGGGCCGGCGGTCGCGCTACGCGGTCGGCGGGACCTTCTTGCCCTCGGCGGTGACCGCGAACCAGAGCCCCTGCTTGTTGTGCCCGTTCACCTGGCCCGGCTCGGTGTCCCCTGTGAAGGTGTAGACCGGCCAGCAGTCGATCGTCAGCTGCTCGCTTCCGTCGGGCCGCTTCACCGATCCGACCAGCTTGCCGGAAATTCCCTCGGCCTTCGCCTTGTCGATCGCCGCGGCGGGCTTCCAGGTGTCCAGGCAGGCCCCGAGGCAGCCGAACTTCATGGGCCAGGCGCTGTCCTTGTCGAACCGGTAGAGCGTGCGCCACTGCCCGTCCACCAGGATCTTGCCGAGTTTCTCGTTGTCGGCGACGGAAAGTTCCGCCCCCTTCTTCATGTCCATGCCTCCCATTCCCGCCCCCATTTCCATTCCCGTTCCGGTATCGCCGCCCGCCTTCTGTTTCTTGTCGACGGCCTTCTTGCCGTCCGGCGCCAGTGCGTGCCAGGTGCCGCCGACGCCCTCGCCCTTCGCCTCCCCCGCCTTCGTGTCCTTCGCGTAGCGGTACACGGGCCAGCCGCCGAGGGTCAGCTGCTTGCTGCCGTCGGTCCGGTCGACCGAGCCGAGGAGGGCGGCGTCGATGCCCGCGGCCGCGGTGGCGTCGTCCGCCGGGACCGCGGGCCAGGTCGTGGCGCAGTCCCCGTCGCAGTTGGACTTCGGGGGCTGGGGCGTGTCCTTGTCGAAGCGGTAGAGGGCCATGCCGGCGCTGTCGGTGACCACGCTGCCCACGCTCGCGATGTCCCGTACGGACAGCTGCCCGGCCGACCCGGCCTTGCCGGAACCGGAGCCCGATCCGACGTCCGAGCCCGACCCGGATCCGGCGGCGCCCGCCCCGTAGCCGCCCGCTCCGTAGCCCGTGTCGTACGCGCCTCCGAGCGCCTTGCCGGCACCCGCCGGCTGTACGGAATTCGTGTTGCGCGCGGCGCCGTTGTCGCTGCTTCCGCATCCTGCCGCCAGCAGCAGAACCGCGGCCACCGATCCGGCTGTTGAAATACGACGCATCTTGTTCACGATCACTCCTTCGGGTTGAACCCGGGGGGTTCGTCTACTGCCTTATTCATAAGGCCTGACGGGTTCACCGAATTCGAATGAGCGGGAATTTATCAGATCGCGCTAACCCTTGAACTGCCGTCTCCGGCAGCCGTTTACCGCAGGCTCATTCCTGAATGCGCAGCGCGAGCGCGGGACATCGCCGCACCGCGCGGAGCGCCATCGGACGCAGCCTTCCGGGGACCGACATGACGGCCTCGGCCGGATAGCCGTCCCGGTCCAGTCGCACCACGTCGGGCAGCACGTCCACGCAGAGCCCGTGGCCCTTGCACAGCGTCCAGTCCACGACGAGCCGTTCGGGGTTCTCGTCCTCGGGCAGGGGCAGCGCCCCGAGCACACGGCGTCCGCATCCGCTGCCCAGGGCGTGGTCGCGCATCTCGTCGGGGAAGACGGCGAGCGCGGAGGCCATGAAGGCCGAGGTGCCGTCGGGATGGCTGCACGCACCGCGGCGCAGCACGCCCCGCATCCGCGCCTCGACCGCCTCCAGGGCGGGCCTGCCGCCCCCGGCCACCAGAGCGTCCACGGCATCGGCGAGCGAGGGCAGGCCTCTGACGCACGGGCCGCACTGGCCGGCGGTCTCGTCCGCCATCCAGCGCATCACGCGGGCCACTTCGCCGGCCGGACAGGTGTCCTCGGGCAGCGGCAGGACCGCGCCCGCCCCCAGCGTGGCCTTGAGCGAGGAAAGCGACTCCCGGGAGAGCAGGGCGGTCCGCGCCGCCGCGGCCGTCAGCCATTTGCCGTGGTACCCGCCGACCAGGACGCCCTGGCCCGGGGACGAGCCGCACAGTTCCAGGACGTACGCCAGGGACGTCCCGAGCGGGGCCTCGACGACCGTCGAACCGCTGATCGTCAGCATGACGGTGCCCGGCTCGGTGTCCAGGCCGACCGAGCGGAAGCCCGGCACCCCGAGCCTGGCCGCGACGGCGAGTTGGGCGTACGTCTCGGTGTTGGACAGCAGGGTCGGCAGTCCGCTCAGGCCCCGTTCGCTGGTCCGGACCTTCTGCCCGTTCGGGACCGCGGCCCCTCCGTTGAGGCCGTTCACGAGGGAGGTGCCCTCTCCGGACACGAAGCGCTCGGGAAGCCTGCCGACCCGGACGCGGCCGCCTGCCACGCCGCGCTCGGCGACGGCGGCCCGCAGGGACAGCTCCACGTCGTCGCGGGTCACCCCGATGGCGACCTCCTCGGCGCCGATGGCGTCGGCCGCCAACAGGGCCCCGTCGAGCACCAGGTGCGGGGAGTGCAGCAGCATGGCGGCGTCCTTGAGGCAGCTCGGCTCCCCCTCGGTGCCGTTCACCACGACGGCGGTCCGCCCCTCCTTGGTCCGGGCGGACCGGATGACCGCTTTGAGCTTGCGGGCGAACGGAAATCCCGCTCCCCCGCGGCCCCGCAGGTCGATGCCCTCGGCGAGCTCCACGAGATCGCCCGAGGTGTACTGCGGCAGCGGGCCGTGCACCACGGAGTGGTTGGCCCGGTCGAGCCGCGGCAGCACATCGAGTCCGGCCAGCAGCCTGGGCTGGCCGACGCACCCGAGGGCGGGGTCGACGATCGAGGTCACTGACGGCCCCGCATCCCGTCGAACGACCCGCCGGACCGGTCCGTTCCCGGCGCGGCCCCGATGCCGCTGGGGATGACCACGGTGTCGTACGCGCCGGTGCCGTACGCATCGCCGCCGTACGCGTCCGCTCCATAGGCGTCCGCGCCGTACGACGGCGCGTACGCGGTCGTGCCGTACGGCGGCAGGATCTCGGTCGTGGGCTCCAGGGCCTGCCGGGGCGAGGGTACGAAGGCGGTGCCCGCCGGCGCGGCGGCCGGGCCGGGCTGCTGCGCGACGGAGCGCCGGTCCGACTGCCGGGCCAGCCGCGCCGTCAGCCGTTCGGCGGCCCACTCCGCGGGCTGCCGGACGAACCGCTGCGGCGGCCTCTTCGGCCGGGGCGGCGCACCCTGGGGGGTGGCCGCCGACACGGCCACCGGGCGTACGGGCGCGGCGCGCAGCCTGGCCCGGAGCCGTATCGCGAGCACGCCCGCGACCCCGATCAGGCCGAGGGCGTACGCCACGGTCACCCAGGCGCTGGCGGGGCGGCCGGCCTTGAGCCCGTGCACCAGGGACGCGCCCCACGCCGGGTAGGCGCCGAAGTGCAGGGCCCGCCACCACAGGGAGCGGCCCTTGGTGGCGAAGGCGCTGCGGACCGCGCCGGAAACCGCCGTGGAGACGAATACGTATCCGGCCAGGGTGCCGAGGCCTATGAGGAACGGCTGGTCCTGGTCCGTGAACGGCACGAACGCGGAGGCGATCCCCGTCTGCGCCTCGGCGACCTTGACCCAGATGTGCAGGAGCAGGAAGCCCAGCCCCGCGACGGCGAGGCCGCGGTGCGCCGCCTGGGCGACGAGCCGGTGCCCGGAGGTGAGCACCGTACGGTCGGTGGCCGCGAGGCCCCACAGGACGGCCGAGGTGAGCGAGACGAGGGACAGGACGCCCGCCCCGAAGTCGAGGAAGTCCCACAGGTGGCTCAGGGCGCCCGCCCGGGCCGCCACGGACAGGGCGAGCAGACCCGTGAGGGCGGCGACGACCAGTGTGGCGGGACGCACGCCGCCGGCGGGGGACAGCAGGGGCGGCCTCCGGACGGCCCGCCTGCCTGCGGCCGCGGCCGCGGCCACGCCGGCATGGCGTCTGGTGCGGCGGGCCCGGTGTGGGCGGGGCGTACGGACTGGGGACAGGGGCATGTAGTTCTCCCATACGCCCAGGCCCGAGGCACTCCACCGCGCACTCGGCGCCCGGGGTAGTCGACGGAACTGCTCCGCGGCGGGCGGGAGATGAGGTCCCACCGGCCGGGAGCGGGGGCCGGAGTGCAGAAGCATCGTGGACCTTCGCAACGCCTCCACAGTATTTATCTAATCGTGACAAGTTCTGGCGCGCGTGGCATCGTCGCACCGAACAGCCCCGGAAGATTCCCTTCCAACGGTGCGGTGGCAACAGGAGTTACGCCTTGTCCGCCACCACACCTCCCCGACGGCAAAGCTCAGGCAAAGCCGCGGGACTGCAAGTGGATGGCACTCTCCTGGAGGGTGTACGAGGTGCTCGACTCCCCCGTCCGCACTGGCGCAGAGGGGGGAGGAAGGCGACCTCGACAGGCTTGTCACCCTCCCACGGGGCAGGCCGTACCCCGGCATGAACGAGGTAACAATGTGCGAACTTCTGAACCGCATCTGGGCCCGTCCCCGAGGCGAATGGACCCGGGTCCTGCGAAGGGAACTCCCCGCGCTGACCGCGGGGATGGTGGAGGAGCTGAGGGAGGAGCTCCCCGGGTTCTCCGCCCTCGTCGACGAGCTCGACGAGGAGGTGGTCAGACAGCGGCTCGAAGTGGCCCTGCTCACCGCCCTCGGGTACCGCGAACCCGCGCCGCAGCAAAAGAACAAGGCCGCGGAGCACGCCCACCCCGACGAGGATGAGGAAGAGGAGGACTACGCGGCCGAGCACGACCACCCGGACCAGGAAGAAGAGGAGGAGGAAGAGGATGAGGAACACCGCGGTCCGCCGGCCGGCATCCGGGTCCCCCGCCAGCGAGGGCAGTTGTCCCCCCTGACCGTCGTCCCCCGCGAGGGACTGGGGACCCGCTCCGAACGGGCCAGGCGCGAGCTGTTCTCCGCGCTCACGAGTGACATGCCCATGGCTGAAATTGCCCTCTCCGAACTGGCCGCCGCGGCCGACTGGCCGCTCCCGGCCGAGATCCGCGCCATCGCCCTCGCCACCCCCGGCGAGACCCAGCAGCTGGCGGCCGCCCTCGACGACGGGCTCGCCGGAATGGTCGGCGGCCAGCCCTGCCTGCTCGTCCCGAGCCCGGACCCGGAGACCCGGGCCTCGCTGGAGGCCCTGCTGCGCGGCCGGTTCGCCGCGGTGGGCCACCCCGTCGCCCCCCGCGACACCGCTTCCTCCCTGCGGTGGGC
Organism: Streptomyces sp. NPDC001903; assembly: GCF_042891345.1. NCBI lineage: Bacteria > Bacillati > Actinomycetota > Actinomycetes > Kitasatosporales > Streptomycetaceae > Streptomyces > Streptomyces sp. NPDC001903. The sequence continues at coordinate 23,797 of NZ_JBIASZ010000003.1, read as the reverse complement.
CCTGCGACTGCTGTCCCTGACCCCCAACCGCCCCGGTCTGGAGGCACGGGCCCTCTTCGTCGACGACCACCTCTCCACCCTCCTGCTGCTCCAGGACGAGCCCTTGGCGCACGCGCTGGCCGCACGCTGGCTGCGCCCGCTGGCCAATCTGACCCCGCGCCAGAGCGAGCGGCTCGAAGTGACCCTGCTGGCCTGGCTGGAGGGCGGCGGCGCCCCCGAGGCCGCGAAGGCGCTGAGCGTCCACCCCCAGACCGTGCGCTACCGCATGCGGCAGCTGGAAAAGCTCTTCGGCCCCGGCCTGCGCGATCCGCGGACCCGGTTCGAGCTCGAAATGGCCCTGCGCAGCCGGCGTCTGATGGCTCAGGTACGCCGCCAGAACTCGCGGATCGGCCGCAAGGTGCGCGTCGCCACCACCGACTTCCGGCCTCTCGGCGGCGTCGGGCGCATGGCCCGCGTCAACGGCCTCTGACCTCCGGTCCACCCTGCTTTCACCCCCTGCCCCTCGAACCCTCGAACCCCCCGACCCCCAACCCTCCCCCCGTACACACGGATTCGGCCCCGGTCCCCTCCCGCCCCCGCGGAGCAGAGGGACCGGGGCCGCCGTGTGCCGCGGGTCCGCCGTGTGCCGCGGGTCTGGCGGGTGGCACGGATCCGCCGGCCTACACCGGCTGGAGCCCCGCGGGTACCGCGGACGCCGCCCCGGCCCGCAGCGCGGCGTTGAGGTCCAGCAGTTCGGCGTACGCACGGGAGCAGGACCGGCAGGCCGCCAGGTGCCGGGCGAGACCGCGGCCGCGCGGCGTGTTCCCGCGGCGCCGGATCACCGCCCCGAGCAGGCTGCCGTAGTGGCGGCACCGGGCGTCGGCGGCCGTGTCCAGATGGGCCCGCAGGTACGCCTCGCGCAGGCCCTCGCGGGCCCGGAAGGCCAGCGAGGTCACCGCGCTCGGTGTGATGCCGAGCAGCAGGGGCACGGGGTGCGGGCAGTCGTCCTCGACGAGGGTGTGCCAGAGGACGGCCTTCCAGCGTTCGGGCAGGGTCTGGAAGGAGCGGGCGACGAGCCGGCGGTCCTCGCTGTCCAGCAGCCTGCGCTGGGGGTCGTCCCCGTCGGGACCGGGCCGGCACCAGGCCTCGATGTCGGACGTCAGGACGGTCCGGCCGGCGCAGTCCCGCCACTCGACCGCGGTGCGGCGGACCACCGACAGGAGGTACGGGCGCCAGTGGTCCCGCGGCCCGGCTCCGGAGCGGACGGCCTGGAGGGTGCGGATGAACGCCTCGGAGACGAGGTCCTCGGCATCCTGCGGGGCCCGGGAACAACGGCGCGCACATGCGAAAGCGGCGGCACTGTGCCGCCGGTAGAGAAGTTCACAGACGGCCGGACCGCCGTCGCCGGCCGCGTAGGCCGCCCTGAGCCGCCGGATGAGGTCCGCGTCCGAGGGCTCGGGACCGGACGGGGGCTCGGGACCCGAAGGGGGCTCGGGTTCGGGCTCGGGCTCGGGCTCCGCTCGGGTTGCGGCTCGGGTTTCGGTTTCGGGAGGGGTGGTGTGACGAGAGCCGGACATGGCACTCCTCGTATGGGTCTCAGGGCCCGGACGCGGGCCCCTTCGGGCGGTGGCACAAACGCGTACGCGGTGCCGGCCCGAAGTCGGCTTCGGACCGGCACCGCTCTCGGGGCGACGCGGGGGGAGGTGGGAGGGGGGCGTCGCCCCGAAGTCCTCAGCGGCAGGCGCGCCCGTCGTTGATGCAGCGCACCGCGCCGGCCATCAGGCCGTTCGACATGACGTTGATGAAGTCTCCGTGGTCGGTCACCGGCTTGTGGAGCTGCTCGGGGAAGCTGTCCACCGCGAACCGGGAGCCGGGGGGCACGCTGTAGACGATCCGCTGGACCAGCTGCGGGATGGCCTTGAAGCCCTTCTTGCAGTTGCCGTTGTTGTCGGCGAAGGCCACGTGGGTGCGGTGGTTGGCGCTGTCGATGTTCTTGCCGTCCCAGCAGCTCTGGAAGTTGAACGTCCGTACGACGTCACTGCCCTTGGGGCACACCGGGTACTTGTCCTTCAGCTGCCGGTTCTCGAAGCCGGTGCAGCTCCACGACGCGTTGGCGTTGGCGTTGCCGTTGGTGAGGGCCTTGGCGTCGCCGGTGATGATCCGCATGAAGCGGGGCATCGCCGCGACCTTGCTCACGGGGCTGCCCTTGAACTCGATGGTCACCTGCTTCGGCTTCAGGATCGTGCCGACGTTGGCGTCCTGGCCGCCGCCGGGCGCCTTGGCGTCCTTCTCCGCCTTGCCGTCGCGCAGTCGCAGCACGGGCCAGTAGTAGGTGGACTGGTCGCCGTTGGTGCAGGTGGTCCCGGACTGGGCGAGGCTGTTGTTGGTGGAGAAGGCGTCGGTGGTCTTGTTGCCGACGTAGTCGTGCATGTGGTGGGCGCCGTTGCTCACACCGGGCGCGACGATGACGTTGTCGGGGTTGAAGTGGCCGTTCTCGTTGCGCCCGCACTGCACGGCGAACGATCCGGTGGAGGCGCCGCCGCGGGCCGCGGGCTTGCGCACGTTGGGCTTCACGGTGTTGATGGCGACGAAGTCGCTGCGCGCCGGACCACCCTTGGCCTGCTGCTGTTGTTGCTGCTGCTGTTGCTGCTGTTGCTGGGGCGCGCCCTGCTTCGCCGCGCCGTCGGCGGCGTTCGCCGGGGCCGGCTCGTCCGCCGGGTCGGCGGCCGCCGCCTCCTTCATCACGCACGCACTGAGCCCCTGCAGTCCGGCGGGCTTCTGGCCCGCCTTCCCGAGCGTGTCGGAGAGGTTGCCGATGGTCGTGTCGCGCTGCTGCTTCAGTCCGCCCAGCAGGGCCTTGCCCTTGGCCCGGCCCGAGGAGAGCTGCTGATAGGCGTCGGCGACCTGGGTGTCGAGCTTCGCGAGGTTCGCGTCCACCTCGCCGCGGACCTGGTCGGGGACGTTCTCGAGCTTGTCGCCGACGTCCGGGCAGTCGATGGTGGCGGTCACGGGGGCCGTACGGGAGTCCTGCCCCGCGAAGGCGCCCTGGGCGACGATCACGACCCCGCCGCCGCCCAGGACGAGGGCGGACATCGCGGCGAGGATCTTGTGCTTCGGCCGCAGCCGGCGTTTGTGGCCCTTTTGGCTCATGCGATCACTTCACTTCTTCGGTCGGGAAAGGGTTGAGGAGGCGGGGGCGGGGGCGGGCCCGGAGGGGGTGCCGGGCGGGGTGTCCGCGAGGCCGTCGAAGTCGACCAGCCCGCTGGCCTCGAGGACCGAGATGTGGTCCAGGACGGTGCTGTTGGCGTCCGTGGCCAGAGCCCGGACCTGGGAGTTGCGGGTCTGCGCGCGGATTTGTGCCACCAGCTGGAACACCTTGCCGTGCGCCCTGCGCAGCAGCTGGATGAACAGCTGCTCGTACTGGGGGCCTTGGGCCTTGTCCAGCTGGTCGAGCCAGCCCTGCTGCTGCGCGCTGGGCTGGCTGGGAAGCTCCATGCCGAGGGCCTGCCCCACCTCCAGGACCCTTCGGTCCAGTTCGGTGTGGCCTTCGACGAGGTGCATGCCCGCGGTGCGGATCGCGGGCCGCTGGCTGCGCTGCATGGCCTGCCGCCCCGCGGGCAGCTCCCACAGGCCGGCGAGCCGCACCTTGCGGACGAAGTCCCGGTCCTGCGGGGTGAGCGGACCGAAGGCCGTGCTCAGGATCCCGGCGCCGTCGTCGTCGGCCGCCAAGGTGGTGGTGGCCGAGGCGTTCCCCCCGCCGAACTTCTGCACGGGGATCAGCAACGCGATCAGGGTGAAGGCGAGGGCGCCGATGACGACGCCGGTTGCCATCACGTGTCTCGATGCCACCGACATGCTGCCGACGGACGACCGACGGAAAGACGGCACTGTGCCTCCTTGCTGCGTGGACCGGGAGGGGGTGCGCCGGCTCGGGCTCCGGCAGTTGCCCGTGTCCAATGCACCCGCGCTCCCCGGGTGCCACGGGACGCTAGTGCCAGTTGTGGTGCCTGTTTGGAAGGACCATCACGAATGGACAAACATCCGGGCAACGCCCCGAAAGGCTGGTACCGTTCGCGAGCCCTAGCTCTGGGGCGTCTCGGACACGGGCCGGGTGCGAGCCACGAGCAGGGCCACGTCGTCACGGCCTTCCGGCTGGCGCAGTTCGGCCAGCAGCAGGTCGCAGGTCTCCTCGAGGGGACGGGCGGGGTCGTGGAGCAGGGCCGTGAGCGCCTGCAGCCGGATGTCGATGTCCTCGTCGCGGGTTTCGACGAGCCCGTCGGTGTAGAGGACGAGCTGGTCGCCCACGTCCAGATCCAGCGCGGTGGCCTCGAAGGGCACCCCGCCGACCCCCAGGGGCGCGCCGGTCGGCAGGTCGAGGAGCTCGGGCGACTTCCCCGGACTCGTCCGTACGGGCGGCAGGTGACCGGCCGTCGCGATGCGGCAGCGGCCCCGGTGCGGGTCGTAGACGGCGATCACGCAGGTGGCCATGGTGTGCCCGAGCCCGGTGGCGGTGTGGTCGAGCCGGGTCAGGACGGTGGCGGGGTCGAGGTCGAGCTCCGCCAGGGTGCGGGCCGCGGTGCGCAGTTGGCCCATGGTCGCGGCGGCGTTGATGCCGCTGCCCATGACGTCCCCGACGACCAGGGCGGTCTTGTCGTCGGGCAGCGGGATGACGTCGAACCAGTCCCCGCCGACCTCGCCGGCCGCCTCGGCGGGCTGGTAGCGGTAGGCGATCTCCAGGCCCGGGGTCGGGGTGGGGTGGTGGGGCAGCAGGTGGCGCTGCAGGGCGAGGGCGGCGCGCCGCTGGTTCTGGTACCAGCGGGCGTTGTCGATGCAGACGGCGGCGCGGGCCGCGAGTTCGCTGGCGAGCAGGACGTCGTCGTGGTCGAACGGCAGCGGATTGTCGGTGCGCTGGAGGCCGAGGGCGCCGATGACCTCGCCGCGGGCGATCAGCGGCACCGCCAGGTACGAGTGGAGCCCGGCCGCGGCGAGCAGGGAGGCGGCATCGGCATCGCGCGCGACACTGGGCAGCTCGGCCTCGGTGACCTCCGCCACGAGCACGGGGCGGGCGGCCCGTACGCACTGGGTGACCACCCGGGTGGTGTCGTACCGGGCGATCGAGCCGACCGGGTCGGCCGCGAGGGTGGCGGGGGTCGGTCGGGCCGCCTTGACGGCGAGGGCGCGGAACTGGACCGTCTCGTCCGTCGGGGCCCCGGGCGGGTGCTCGCCCGTCAGGACGGCGTCGAGGACGTCGACCGTGGCGAGGTCGGCGAGCTGCGGCACGGCGATGTCCCCGAGCTCGCGCGCGGTGACCCAGAGGTCGAGGGTGGTGCCGATGCGTACGGAGGCGTCGGCGATCAGGGCGAGCCGCTGGCGGGCGAGGGAGACGGCCGTCGAGGTCTTGTGCTGTTCGGTGACGTCGACGATGGAGGCGGCGACCCCGAGCGGCCGCCCGGCCGGGTCCTCGAGCCGGTAGAGGGAGAGCGACCAGGCGTGGTCCTCGTCGGGGTCCGCGGCCGTGCGGCCGGTGGTGAACCGGTTCAGCTGCGGGCGGCCGGTGGTCAGGACCTCGCGCATGGCCGACTCGATGGACGCGGTGTCCACATGCGGCAGGGCCTCGTGGACGTGGCGGCCCATGTGCCCGGCGGCGGGCAGCCCGTTGATCCGCTCCAGGGCCGGGTTGACGAGGACGTAGCGCAGCTCGGTGTCCAGGACGGCCAGACCGATCGGGGACTGCGCGACCAGCCGCATCGACAGGGCCAGGTCGCGTTCCACGCGGCGCAGGGTGGCCTGGTCCGAGACGATGCCGAGGGCGTAGCGCCGCCCCTCGATGTCCTCCAGCCGCATGTTGCGGAATTCCGCCAGGCGGGTGGTGCCGTCCTTGTGCCGTACCGGGAACGCCCCGGCCCAGGAGCCCGTGCCGGCCATCACCTCTTCGAAGAGGGACAGGACCGTGGCCAGGTTCTGTTCGTCGACGAGCAGCTGCGCCGCGAACCGGCCGAGCGCGTCGCTCGCGGTGTAGCCGAACAGCTCCTCGGCCTGCGGGCTCCACAGCGCGATCCGCCCCTGCGCGTCCAGGACCACCCCCGCGACGCCGAGCACGTCCAGGATGCCGGGCCCGGTGGCGGGGTCGACGGAGAGGCCGCCGGAGGACTCCGGGCCGCCCTGCTCGGCGGGCGGGCGTGGGCGCTCCGGGTCCGGGCGCTCCGGGCGCGGGTGGCCCGGGTGGTCCGGCCCCGGGTGGCCCGGGTGGTCCGGCCCCGGGTGGCCCGGGTGGCCCGGCCCCGGGTGGTCCGGTTCGGCCGGGGAGGCGTCCGCCGTGGTCATGCCGGCCGCTCCTTCCCGTCCGCTGCCGCAGGGGCGGTGCATCGGCCCGCTCGGTCTCCGCGCCCCGGGCCCGCGCCCGGGGTGCTCCCATCCTCCCCCCACTCCCCCGGACCGGCAGCGCAGCCGCCCCCCGATACGGCCGTACGACGGAGCGCGGCCGGTGCGCGCGAACAATACGCGCGGTGTATTCAGGAGTCATGGACCACCGGCCGCCGCATCCGAGCCACCGCCACGTCGGCGAACCGCGCCTGCCCCTGCTGGCGGTCCCCTTCGCGCTGATCGCGGCCGTCACGGTGGTCGACGTCCTGGCGCCGCCCGATGTCCACCTGGGTCCGTTCCTGGTCGCGGCCCCGGCCCTCACCGCCTCCTTCGCCGGGCCCCGGATGACGGGCTTCGTCGGGGCGGTGGCGGTCGCGGCCCAGGTGTCGGTGGCCTTGATGCGCACCACCGCCACCGACCTGAACCACACCTTCCAGATCATCGCGCTGGTCCTGATCTCGATCTTCGTCACCCTCTTCGCGCATCTGCGCGAGGTCCACGAGAAACAGCTGATCCAGCTGCGCTCGGTCGCCGAGGCCGCCCAGGAGGTGGTCCTGCGGCCGCTGCGCGACCGGATGGGCCCGCTGCTCCTGGCCTCCGTCTACCTGGCCGCGGAGGCCGAGGCCCAGATCGGCGGGGACCTGTACGCCGCGACCCGCACCCCGCACGGCACCCGGCTGATCATCGGCGACGTCCGCGGCAAGGGCTTGGAGGCGGTCGGGGACGCCGCCCTGGTGCTCGGCGCCTTCCGGGCCGCCGCCCACCAGGAGGCGGACCTGCCGGCGCTCGTCGCCTACCTGGAGGCCGCCGTGGCCGCGGACCCGGACGGCACGGGCGAGCCGGCCGGCGAACCCGGCGAGGCGTTCACCACCGCGGCGGTGCTGGACATCCCCGATCGGGAGATGACCCTTCGGCTCGTCAGCTGCGGACACCCGCCACCGCTGCTGCTGCGAGGAGGACGGGCCATCCCCCTTGAGGTGGACCACCCGGCGCCGCCGCTGGGCCTGACGCGGTACGTGGACACCGGCTTCGCCCCGCAGACCTTCTCCTTCGAGCCGGGCGACGTGATCCTGCTCTACACGGACGGCGTGATCGAGGCCCGCGATGCCTCGGGCGCCTTCTACCCGCTGCCGGAGCGGGCCGCCGACTGGCCGGGGGACGGCCCCGACGCGCTGCTGCGCCACCTGTGCGCGGATCTGCTGGCGCACTCCCCGGGCGGCAGCCTGGGCGACGACGCGGCGATGGTCGCCATCGAGCGCGTCACCGGCGGGGCCTGACCCTTCCGGCCCCGTATCCGCCGTGACGTCAATTCCTGTGGCGTGTCGGCCACTTGTCCGGATTTGAGCTCGTTCGTGAGACGCATACGGACCGGCCCTTCGGGATGATTCGCCCGGGTGCCTCCGTACAACAGGGTGGTGAGGCCATCGCATTCACGGAAGGAAACGGCTCTTCGTGAACATGAAACGCCTCGCACCCATGCTCGCCACCGCCGGTCTCATCGCGACCACCATCCCGCTGCTCTCCGCGACGCAGGCCTCGGCCGCCCCGGCCGCGGAGTACACCCCGCAGAAGCCGGCGTGGCAGCGCTGCAGCGCCGATCAGCCCGCGTCGTACGAGTGCGCGACCATCAAGGTCCCGCTCGACTACCGGCGCCCGCAGGGGCGCACGATCGACCTCGCGATATCGCGGATCAAGAGCGAGAACCCGGCCAAGCGGCACGGCGCCATGCTGCTCAACCCGGGCGGCCCGGGCGGCGGGGGGCTCGATCTGCCTCTGATGATGAACGAGTTGATGCCGAAGGACGTGCGCGACCAGTACGACCTGATCGGTTTCGACCCCCGCGGCGTCGGCGCGTCCACACCCATCACCTGCGGGCTGACCGACGCCGAGCAGAGCATCGACCGGCCGTACAAGGAGGAGACGTTCCCGGCGGACGTGGACTGGGCGCGTTCGGTCGCGGACAAGTGCCGGGAGAAGTCCGGCTCGATCCTGCCGTTCGTCACCACCCGCAACACCGCGCGCGACATGGACGCGATCCGCGCCGCGCTGGGCGAGAAGAAGATCTCGTACGTCGGCTACTCCTACGGGACGTACCTCGGCGCGGTGTACACGCAGATGTTCCCGGACCGCAGCGACCGCTTCGTGCTGGACAGCGGAGTGGACCCGCAGCGCATCTGGCGGGGCATGATCCAGGTGTGGGCGACCGAGGCGGAGCCCGCCTTCAAGCGGTGGACGCAGTGGACGGCCGAGCGCTCGGCCGACTACGGGCTCGGCGACACCCCGGACGCGGTCTCCAAGACCTTCTGGGACCTGGTGGCCCGGGCCGACAAGGAGCCGATCGAGTTCGAGGGTACGAAGCTCACGGGCGACGACATCCGCACCGCGCGGGGCCTGTTCTTCTACCCCTCGCAGGCGGCTCCCCTGGTCAAGCTGCTGAAGGACGCGGCCGACGGCAAGCCCGTCCAGCCGACCGAGCCCCAGCGCAGGCTGCTGAAGCCGACCGCCGAGCCGGCCTCGGACAACGGCACGGCCGTCTTCTGGTCCGTGGTGTGCGGGGACACGGAATGGCCCCGCTACCCGGAGCAGTACGCGCGGGAGGCCGCCAAGGACAAGGCGAAGTACCCGCTGTACGGGGACTTCGCGTCCAACATCAAGCCGTGCGCCTACTGGCAGCGGCCGATCGAGCCGCCGACGGCCATGAAGACGAAGACGAACGTGCTGACCGTGCAGAACGAGTGGGACTCCCAGACCCCGCTGGTCAGCGGCCAGGGCCTGCACAAGGCGCTGAAGGGCTCGCGGATGGTGCTCGCGCTGGGCGGTGAGGGCCACGGCGTGTACCTCGCCGACCCGAACTCCTGCGCCAACGCCTCGGTCAACTCCTACCTGGCGACGGGCAGGCTGCCCGCCGAGGACGTGACCTGCCGCACCGCCCCGGGCGTGCAGGAGCGCCGCTCCGAGATCGCCCCGCAGTCCCCGCAGCGCTTCCCGGTCCTGAGCGACGGGAGGTTCTGACCCCGCAGGCTTCGGCCGCCGGTCAGGCCGCCTCCGCGGCGGCCTTGATCCGGCGGCCGAAGTCGGGCGCGTCCTTGCGGGCCGCGCTCAGCGCGAGGCCCACCAGCAGCTTCCCCAGTCCGTGCCCTTCGAGGGTGTTGAAGATGCGGACCCGGGTGTGCCCGCCGGGGAGGGCTTCGAAGTCGTACCCGCCCTCGGCCGTGACCAGGTTCTTGCTCTGCTCCGTCCAGCGGATCAGCTTCTCCGGCTCGAACCCGGTGATGCGGAACTCGCGGCCGGTCTTCATCCCGGCGTCCTTCACCGTGCTGCGGAAGACCGTGCCCACACCGGTCGGGCCGTCGGGCGTCTTGCTGATCTCCTGGACCCTCGGACTGAACTGCGGGTCGTTGCGGCCGTCGGCCAGGTAGGCGAAGACCTCTGAGACGGGCCGGTCGATCTCGACGGTCGACTCGAACTGTCCGGACATCCCTGCTCCTCCGTACGCTCCCCCACGATCCACGATCCACGATCGCAGACCGGCACCCTGTGCGCGCGCTCACCGGCGCGAGGGGCGCCTGGGTCTGCCGGGCGCGTCCCGCGCCCCGGCCCCGTCCGGGGCCGAGGCCCCGATCCGGCTCCCGCGCAGCGGCGTCAGCAGCCCCGCCCCGACGATGAGCAGGCAGAACACCCCGGCTCCCACACTGACCGCGGGTACCCCGTGCCGGCCGGCCAGCAGGGTGAGGACGGCCGCGCCCACCGGGCCGGAGGCGCCGTGCACGGTCCAGAAGGCGGAGGTGACCCGTCCGAGCAGCGCATCCGGGGTCACCTCCTGGCGCAAGGTCAGGGAGCAGACGGCGCCGAGGGTCAGTCCGAACATGAACACGGCGGCCGCCACGGCGATCACCGGCAGGCTCCGGCTCACGCCGGTCACCACCACCGCGCAGCCGATCAGTGCGACCGAGCCCAGCCAGCAGACGCCGAAGCCCAGCGTCCGGCGCAGCGGCGCGGCGGCGAGGGCCGCGCCGACCACGCCCAGCCCGCTCAGGGCGATGACGAGGCCGACGGTGGCCTTGCCGTGCCCGAGCTCCTCCTGGATCCGGAAGACCAGCAGGTCGGTGGCGCCCATGGTGACGAAGGTCAGCAGGGTGAGCAGCACGGTCAGCGCGCGGAGCACGGGGTGGGCCCACAGGAAGCGGACCCCGTCGACGAACATCTCGACGAACACCTCGCGCAGCTTCCCGGACTGCGGCCGAGGCTCCCGTGAGTCGCCGGCCCCGTCCCGCCCGAAGGCCACCCACCGCAGGCTCGCGGCCGAGACCAGGAAGGTCGCCCCGTCCACGCCCAGGGCCCAGTCCGCGCCGACCCCGGCGGCGATGAACCCGGCCGCCGCCGGCCCGCACAGCGTCCCGAAGGCGAAGGCCGCCGTCAGCCGTCCGTTGGCGGCCGTCAGGTGCTCGGCGGGCACCAGGTTCGGCACCGCCGTCACGTAGGCCACGTCGAAGAGCGTCTTCAGGACGGTGACCAGCGCCGTCACCAGGTACAGCAGCCAGATCCGCGGCCCGGCCACCAGCCAGACGAACGGGACCGCGCCCATCAGCAGAGCCCGTGCGAGATCGCAGGCGATCATCAGGCGGCGCCGGTCCGTCCGGTCCACCACGTACCCGGCGAGCAGGCCGGTCACGATGGTGCCGACCCCCGAGATCACCGTGATCAGGCCCATCTGGACCACGGAACCGGTGGCTTCGAGGACCAGCAGGGGCAGGGCGAGCAGCGAGATCGACCCGCCGAGGACGGAGAGCGCCTGGCCGAGCCAGAAGACGTTGAAGTCGCGGTTGCGCCAGAGCGAGGGCTGGTCGAGGGGCACCGGCACCCGGCTCAGCCCAGGAGGGCGTAGACCGTCGACGCCGTCGCGGACGGCTCCTCGGCGCCCTCGGGGGTCATCGTGATGTCGGCGAAGGCCATGCGCTTGCCGAGCTTGGTCACCCGGACGCCGATCAGCACGTCCGCACCGACCACCGGCCGCTGGAAGCTGGTCGACTGCTGGACGGTGGTCATCGGTCCGTACGCCCCGCGCGCCGCGGAGATCGCGATGACGGTCGCGGTGTCGGCGGCCGCCATCAGGGCCTGGCCGGACAGGCCGCCGCCGTCCCGGGCCAGCGCCTCGGACCAGGGCAGCCGCAGGACGGCGTGCCGCTCGCCCGTCTCCTGGACGGTCAGCCCGAGGGCGAGCACCCAGGGGGCGAAGTTGTCGGCGAGGATCTTGTCTGCGTCTGCGGGTGTCAAGGTCACCCGCAGATTGTGGCGCCCCGGCCCCGGCCGCCACAACACCCTTCAGCCCACCACGCGTTCCAGCCAGCCGAGCAGGTCGGCGACGACCCGGTCCCGGTCCGTCTCGTTGAACAGCTCGTGGCGGGCGTCCTCGTAGGTGCGGTACTCGACGTCGGGATGGCCGGCCGCGCGGTAGCGCTCGACCACCAGATCGCTGAGCTCCAGCCCGTAGTTGAGGGGATCCGCCGAGCCGACCGCCACGTACAGCGGGACGGCGGGCGGGGCGCCGGCCGGATCGTGGAACCTGGTCGAGGCGGCCTCGTACAGCTCCCCCATGGCCCGGTCGTCGATGGCGAAGCCGCAGAGTGGATCGGCGAGGTAGGCGTCGACCTGCGCCTCGTCCCGGCTGAGCCAGTCCGCGGGCGTACGGGCGGGCTCGAACGGCGCGTTGAAGGCGGCGAGCGGATCCGCGCCGGCCTCCGCGACGCGCAGGAACATCCGGTCCACGGCGGTGGTGCCGTACAGCGCGACGGCGTCGGCGTGCTCGGGCCAGTCGAGCAGGTAGTGCTGCGCGGCGAAGGAGCCGAGGCTGTGGCCGAGCAGCACCAGCGGCATGCCGGGGTGCAGTCCGCGGACCGTCTCGGAGAGCGCGGCGAGGTCGTCGACCAGCAGCTGCCAGCCGTTCTCGCCGAGCACGCCGGGCCCGGCGTTCATCGTCAGACCGTGGCCCCGGTGGTCGGGCGCGTAGACGGCGTAGCCGCGGGACGCCAGCTCACCTGCCAACGGGGCGTACCGCAGGGCGTGTTCGCCCATGCCGTGGGCGATCAGGACGATCGCCCGCGGCTCGGGGCCGGCCGATCCGTCGCCGGGACGGGGGCCGGGGAGCCACGTGTGCACGGTCACGGTGGTGCCGTCGCTGCTGTCGAACGTGAACATCGTGACTCCCGGACCGGTCAGAGGGTTGCCGCCAGTTCCGTACCCTGGCGGATCGCCCGCTTGGCGTCCAGCTCGGCGGCCACATCCGCGCCACCGATCAGGTGCGGCCGGGCGCCCGCCGCGAGCAGGGCCTCGTACAGGTCGCGGCGCGGCTCCTGGCCGGTGCAGAGCACCACCGTGTCGGCGGGGACGAGCCGCTGCTCGCCGCCGACCGTGATGTGCAGGCCCTCGTCGTCGATCCGGTCGTACGTCGCGCCCGCGACCGAGACGACACCGCGGTGCTTGAGCTCCGCGCGGTGGATCCAGCCGGTGGTGGTGCCGAGGTTTGCGCCGACCTTGGTGGTCTTGCGCTGGAGGAGGTGGACCCGGCGCGGGGGCACGGGCCGCTCGGGGGCGGTGAGCCCGCCGGGGCCGGCGTAGGCGGTGTCGACACCCCAGTGGCGGAAGTACGTCTCGGGGTCCTGCGAGGCGCCCTCGCCGCTGTCGGTGAGGAACTCGGCGACGTCGAAGCCGATGCCGCCGGCGCCGACGACGGCCACGCGCTCGCCGACCGGGGCGCCGTCGCGCAGGACGTCGAGGTAGCTGACGACGTTGGCGTGGTCGACGCCCTCGATGTCGGGGGTGCGGGGGGTGACGCCGGTGGCGATGACGACCTCGTCGTAGCCCTCGAGGGTCGAGACGTCGGCGCGGGTGTTGAGCCGGACGTCGACGGCGCGGGCCGCGAGCTGGGTGCCGAAGTAGCGGATGGTCTCCTCGAACTCCTCCTTGCCCGGGATGCGGCGGGCGATGTCGAGCTGTCCGCCGATGTGGCCGGAGGCCTCGAAGAGGGTGACGGCGTGGCCGCGTTCGGCGGCGGAGACGGCGCAGGCGAGGCCGGCCGGGCCGGCGCCTACGACGGCGACGCGCTTCTTCAACTGCGTGGGCGAGAGGACGAGTTCGGTCTCGTGGCAGGCCCGCGGGTTGACGAGGCAGCTGGTGATCTTGCCGCTGAAGGTGTGGTCGAGGCAGGCCTGGTTGCAGCCGATGCAGGTGTTGATGGTCTCGGAGCGGCCGGCCGCGGCCTTGGCGACGAAGTCGGCGTCGGCGAGGAAGGGGCGGGCCAGCGAGACGAGGTCGGCGCGGCCGTCGGCGAGCAGTTCCTCGGCGATCTCGGGGGTGTTGATGCGGTTGCTGGTGACGAGGGGAACGGAGACCGCGCCCATCAGCCGCTTGGTGACCCAGGTGTAGGCGCCGCGCGGGACGGAGGTGGCGATGGTGGGGATGCGGGCCTCGTGCCAGCCGATGCCGGTGTTGATGATGGTGGCGCCGGCCGCCTCGATCTCCTTGGCGAGGCGGACGACCTCGTCGAGGGTGGAGCCGCCGGGGATCAGGTCGAGCATGGAGAGGCGGTAGATGAGGATGAAGTCCTCGCCCACGGCCGCGCGGGTGCGCCGGACGATCTCCAGCGGGAAGCGCATGCGGTTCTCGTACGCCCCGCCCCAGCGGTCGGTGCGCTTGTTGGTGGCGGCGGCGATGAACTCGTTGATCAGGTAGCCCTCGGAGCCCATGATCTCGACGCCGTCGTAGCCGGCGAGCTTGGCGAGGCGGGCGGCGCGGACGAAGTCCTCGACGGTGCGCTCGACCTCGATGTCGCTGAGCTCGTTGGGGACGAAGGGGCTGATGGGGGCCTGGAGGGCCGTGGGGGCGACCAGGTCCTTGTGGTAGGCGTAGCGGCCGAAGTGGAGGATCTGCATCGCGATCTTCCCGCCCTCGGCGTGCACGGCCTCGGTGATCACCCGGTGCTCGGCGGCCTCGTCCTCGGTGGTGAGGCGGGATCCGCCCTCGAAGGGGCGGCCGGCGTCGTTCGGGGCGATGCCGCCGGTGACGATCAGGCCGGCGCCGCCTCGGGCGCGCTCGGCGTAGAAGGCGGCGAGCCGCTCGAAGCCGCCCTGGTGCTCTTCGAGGCCGGTGTGCATCGACCCCATGATCACGCGGTTCGGCAGCGTGGTGAAGCCGAGGTCCAGGGGGCTCAGCAGGTGCGGGTACCGGCTCTGGGAACTCATGTGGGGCGCCTCCTCGCGCGGGGGTGATGAACCTGTTCTAGGCGAGGAGGGCCCGATTGTGCAACTAGGTGCATAACCAAGTGGCGGAGTTCACGCCCGCGCCTGCATGGCCGAGACCTTCCGTACGAAGACGACGGCGAAGCCCGCCGCCACGACGAAGAGCAGGTCGGAGGCCATGGCGACCAGCTCGGCGGCGGGCAGCCCGGCCTGCGTCTCGGCGGCGGCGCCCATCCGGCCGGAGACCAGCGAGGCGAGCATCGCCGCGCCGAAGGAGACGGACCAGGCGGTGACGGGGGCCGCCGAGAGGGGCGCGGCGGCGCGAGAGGACTTCGGCGCGCCGGCCGCCCACACGCCGGTGGCGATCCCGTACGCGAGGAAGGTCCAGCCCACGAAGGGGATGAACCAGATCCCGATCGCCCAGCCCGGGCCCCGGCGGAAGAGCTGGGGGCGAAGACTCCCGCGTTCACCCGGACCCGGTGGAACCAGACGACGAACACCACGGCCGTGGGGAGCGTCGCCAGCAGCGTCAGGCTGGTGGCCATCGCGAGCAGCCGCCCCCACGGATCCGTGTCCCGGGTGCCGTCGAGGGCCAGGAAAAGGCCCGCCGACGCGGGCGGGCCGCCAGGAACATACGCCACCGTCAGGACCTCGTTCACGTCGCCCCGTGCGCCGGCGCGTACGCTCGGCCGGATGGCAGAACACCTCACCGTGACCGTGGACGGATTCCGGCTGGCGTACCAAGTGGCGGGCACCTCGGGCGACGCCCCGCCGGTGGTGCTGCTGCACGCACTGGGCGAGCGCGCCGAGGACTGGGCCCTCGTACGGGACGCACTCGCGCGCGACCGGCGGGTGTACGCCCTCGACCTGCGCGGGCACGGTCTGAGCGGGCGGCCGGCCCGTTACTCGGTGGAGCTGATGCGGGACGACGTCCTCGGCTTCCTCGACGCCCTGGGGCTGCGCCGCGTCGACCTGGTCGGTCACTCGCTGGGCGGCGTGGTCGCGTACCTGGTCGCGGCGGAGCAGCCGCACCGGATCGGCCGGCTCGTCCTGGAGGACGCCCCCGCGCCGCTCCCCCGCGCGGCCGCCGCCCCCGTACGGCCCGAGGGGGAGACGGACTTCGACTGGGCGATGGTGCTCGCCGTCAGGCCGGAGCTGGACCGCCCGGATCCGGCGTGGCTGACCGCCCTGGGACGGATCACCGCCCGCACCCTCGTCATCCACGGCGGCCCCGCGAGCCACCTCGCGGCGGCTTCCTTCGACGAGATCGCCGCCCGCATCCCGGACGCCCGCCTGATCACCCTCCCGTACGGCCACCTGATCCACGCCGCGGCGCCCGGGGAGTTCACGCGGACGGTGACGGACTTCCTCGCGGAGGACCGGGCGGCGGAGCCCGGGCCCGCGCAGGCCGGATTCCGCCACCCGCGACCGGTCAGGCCCGACGAAGCCGGACCGTGACGATCTGGAAGGGGCGCAGGGTGAGGGCGACCGCGCCGTCCGCCGCGGGAGCGGAGACCGCGGGTCCCGGCAGGGGCCGTTCCAGGAGGTCGGTCTCCGTCGCCTCGGCGATCCGGAAATCCGCCGTCAGGCGGGCCGCGGCGCGGCCGCCGCGGGACTCGTAGAGGCGGACGATCACGTCGCCGCTGCGGTCCTCGGCCAGTTTGACCGCCTCGACCACCACCGCGTCGTTGTCCACGGCCAGCAGCGGGGCCACCGGGGCCGCCCCGCGGACCACCCGCTCCGGGAGGTTCAGCGCGTGGCCCTCGCGGACCGCGTCCGCGATCTCCGCGCCCGGTGCGAGGGAGAACCGCAGGACGTGGCCGCCCTGGTCGGTCTCCGGGTCCGGATAGCGCGGGGCCCGCAGGAGCGAGAGGCGGACCGTGGTGGTCTGGCCCCCGTCCGGCCGCACGTCGCGGGTCACGTCGTGGCCGTACGTGGAGTCGTTGAGGATCGCCGTGCCCCAGCCCGGCTCCTCCACGTGGATCCACCGGTGCGCGCAGATCTCGAACTTGGCCGCCTCCCACGAGGTGTTGGTGTGGGTCGCCCGGTACACGTGCCCGAACTGGGTCTCCGAGGCGGACCGTTCGGCCTTCACGTCGAGCGGGAAGGCGGCCTTCAGGAACTTCTCCGTCTCGTGCCAGTCCACCTCCGTGGTCATGTCCACCGTCTTGGCCCCCGCCCGCAGCGTGATCGACTGGACCGCCGCCGAGCGGCCGAAGGAGCGGGAGACCCGGACCGTCACCGCGTCCGGGCCGGCCTCCGCCACCTCCAGCCCGTCCAGCTCCACCAGGTCGGTCACGCTGTTGCGGTAGAACGCGTCGATGTCCCACGCGTCCCACATGTTCGGGAAGTCGGGGTGGATCTGGAGCAGGTTCGCCGCCTGCCCAGGGGCCAGCGCCTCCCGCCGCGCCTCCAGGTCGTACGCCGACACGATCAGCCCGCGCCCGTCGATCTCCACCAGCAGCCGCCCGTTGGCGAGGACGTGTCCGCCGCCGTGCCGCTCCTCCACCGTGACCCGCTGCTGCCCGGCAGCCGCCCGCGGCAGCCCCGCGCCGCCCGCCGGGATGCCCCGCCGGGCGTGCGGGGCGCAGTTGAAGACCAGCTCCTCGGCGCCCTCCCCGGCCAGGGCGGTCTGGGCGGCCAGCGTGATCCCGCGCAGTTCCTCCCGTACCCGCGCGTACGTCGCGCGCGCCTCGCGGTGCACCCAGGCGATGGACGATCCGGGGAGGATGTCGTGGAACTGGTGGAGCAGCACGGTCTTCCAGATCCGCTCCAGGTCCTCGTACGGATACCCGTACCCCGGCACCCGGACCGCGGCGCTCGCCGCCCACAACTCGGCCTCGCGCAGCAGCGATTCACTGTGCCGGTTGCCCTGCTTGGTCTTGGCCTGCGAGGTGTACGTGCCGCGGTGCAGCTCCAGGTACAGCTCTCCGGCCCAGACGGGCGCGTCCGCGTACTCGGCGTGCGCCTTCTCGAAGAAGGCGTCGGGCCGCTCGATCTCCACGCGCGGGGAGCCTTCGAGGTCGCGCTGGCGCCGGGCGCGGGCCAGGTGCTCGCGGGTGGGACCGCCGCCGCCGTCTCCCCAGCCGAAGGGCACCAGCGAGCGGGAACCCCGCCCCTTCTCCCGGTAGTTGGATGCGGCGTGCGCCAACTGCGCGCCGCCCAGGTCGCTGTTGTAGGTGTCCACGGGCGGGAAGTGGGTGAAGACGCGGGTGCCGTCGATGCCCTCCCACCAGAAGGTGTGGTGGGGGAACGCGTTCACCTGCGACCAGCAGATCTTCTGGGTGAGGAACCACTTCGAGCCGGAGAGCTTCACGATCTGCGGCATCGCGGCGGTGTACCCGAAGGAGTCGGGCAGCCAGACGTTGTGGGTCTCGATGCCGAACTCGTCCAGGAAGAACTTCTTCCCGTAAAGGAACTGACGGGCCATCGCCTCGCCGCCCACCATGTTGGTGTCGGACTCCACCCACATCCCGCCGACGGGCACGAACTGCCCGTCCGCGATCTTCTTCTTGATCCGCTCGAAGAGCTCGGGCCGGTGGGTCTTGATCCAGTCCAGCTGCTGGGCCTGCGACATGGCGAAGACGAACTCGGGGTGCGTGTCCATCAGCCCGACCACGTTGGACGCGGTCCGGGAGACCTTGCGGACGGTCTCGCGCAGCGGCCACAGCCAGGCGGAGTCGATGTGGGCGTGGCCGACCGCGCTGATCCGGTGGGCGGAGGCGCGGGCGGGGGCCGCCAGCACCCCGGTCAGGCGCGCGCGGGCGGCGCCGGCCGTCCCGGGGACGTCGCCGAGGTCCACCGCGTCGAGGGCGGAGTCGATCGCGCGCAGGATCTCGTACCGGCGCGCGTCGGCCTCGCCGAGCTGCGTCATCAGGTCGTGGAGGACCTCCAGGTCCTGTACGAGCTCCCAGACCTCGGTCTCGAAGACGGCGAGGTCCATCCGGGCGAGCCGGTAGAGGGGCTGGTCCCCGCTGGTCTGCCGGTCCCCCTCGTACGTCGCGCTGTGGTCGACCAGGACGGGGTTCGAGGCGGCCTCCACGTACCACTCGACCTGCTCGCCGCCGGCCGCCGAGTCGGCGACGCGCACCCAGTCGTTGTACGGGTTCAGCGCCTTGACCTCGCCGCCGTCGGCCCGGTGGACGAGTCCCTCGCACTGGAATCCGGGCATCATCCGGTCGAAGCCGAGGTCGAGGACGGCCTCGACCGTACGGCCCGCCCACGCGGCCGGGACGGTGCCCGTGACCTTGAACCAGGTGGTGCCCCAGGCCGGGCCCCACGTCTCGCCGATCGCGCAGGGTCCGTACGGAGCGGCCAGGCCCTCGGCGACCGGCACGGGCTCGCCCGGTGCCTCCCAGCGCTCGATCGCCAGGGGGACCGCGCGGGAGTGGACGGCCGGCTTGATGCGCTCCTTGAGGACCCGGCGCAGGCGGTGTTCGGTGATGCTGCGGTCGTCGTGCATGACGGCTGCTCCAAGGGAGGGAGGGTTCGTATGACGGCAGGTCGTGCGGCGGCGGGGCTCAGGTCTTGACGGCTCCCTCGCCCACTCCCTTGAAGAAGAAACGCTGGAGGGCGAAGAAGAGCAGCATCATCGGCAGGAGCGCCGCCATCGCACCGGCGGCGATGATCCGCTGGTCGTTGGTGGTGGTGGCGCCCGCCAGGGTCTTCAGGCCGAGCTGGAGGGTGTAGTGGTCGCTGTTGGTGAGGACCAGGAGCGGCCAGAGGAAATCGTCCCAGGCACCCATGAAGCTGGTGATGCAGACGACGGCCAGGGCGCCCTTGGCGGCGGGGAGGAAGAGCCGGGTGAACCGGGTCCACTCGTCGGCGCCGTCCAGGACGGCGGACTCCTCCACCTCCTTGGGCACGGCGAGGAAGGCCGAGCGCATGACCATGATGTTGAGGACGGAGACCGCGCCGGGCAGCCACACCCCGATGAGGGTGTCGACCAGGCCCATCTCGCGGACGGTCAGGAACATCGAGATCATCACCGACTCGAAGGGGAACATGAGGGTGGCCACCAGCACCGTGAAGACGGACTTGCGGCCCTTCCACCCGGCCCGGGAGAGCGCGTATCCGCCCATCGCCGCGAACAGCGTGTTCGAGGTGATCGCGAGGGCGGCCACGATCAGCGTGTTGCCCACGTACTGGAGCAGCGGGAACGAGTCGGCGACGAGCAGGTAGTTGTCGAGGGTGGGCCGCGCGGGCAGCACGCCGTCGTACACGTTCTCCGTGCGGCCGCGGATCGAGGTCAGGAACTGCCAGACGATCGGCCCGAGCATCACGACGAGCATCAGGACCAGCGTGGCGTACCGGACGACGCGCCCGAGTCGCCCGCGGGGCGCGAGGGCGGTCAACTCTCGTCCCCCTTCGACAGGCGGCGGCCCAGCAGGCTGAAGACCAGGGTCAGCAGGAACAGGAGGATCGAGAGGGCGGAGGCGTAGCCGGTCTCGCCGGAGAAGCCGAGGCCGACCTGCCGGATGAGGAAGGGCAGCGTACGGGCGCCGCCGCCGGGGCCGCCGCTCTCGCCGCCCAGGATGTAGATCTCGGTGAAGACGCGCAGCGCGGAAATGGCCGACAGGGTACCCACCAGCAGCATCATCGGCTTCACCTGGGGGATGGTGATGCTGAAGAAGCGGCGTACGGAGCCGGCGCCGTCGAGCGCGGCCGCTTCGTGGAGCGAGGGGGACACGTTCCCGAGCGCGGCGAGGTAGAACACCATGTAGTAGCCGAGGCCCTTCCACACGGTCACGATCATGGCGGAGACCAGCAGCATGGTGCTGTCCGTCAGGAACGGGACCGGCTCCGACACGATGCGCAGCCTCAGGAACACGGTGTTGACGAGCCCGTCGCTGCGCAGCACCCACTGCCAGATCAGGCCGACGACCACGGCGGAGGCGATCACCGGGGTGTAGAAGGCGGAGCGGAAGAACCCGATGCCGGGGATCTTCGCCTGGACGAGCACGGCGAGGGCGAGCGGCAGCAGGACCAGGCAGGGGACGACCACCACGAGGTAGAGCACGCTGTTGCCCGCGGCGGTCCAGAAGTCGGGGTCGGCGAAGGCCCGGGTGTAGTTGTCGAAGCCGACGAAGGTGCCGCCGCGCAGGATCCGGGCGTCGGTGAGGGACAGGATGACGGTGTTGACGAACGGCCAGAGGCTGAAGAGGGCCACCATCACCAGGCCGGGGGCGAGGAAGAGGTAGGGGGTCCACCACCGGCGGTGGACCAGCCCGGTCTCGGCCTCCATGGCCGCGAGGGCCTTGCGGCGCCGTCTGGCGTCGGCGGTCATTTCCGCGCCGACTTGGCGAGCAGCTGGTTCGCCTCCTCCTGGGCCTTGCGTACGGCCGTCTGCGGGTCCTGCTCGCCCTGGATCGCCTTCTGCATCTCGCGGACGACCGCGTCGCCGACCTGGTTGGTCCACTGGACCGGGGTGTTGGCGTCGAGGGCGGCGCTCTTCAGCTGTTCGGCGCCGACCGCGCGGGCGACCGTCTCGGCGTCCTTGCCGTCACCGCGGTCGGCGAAGCGCGGATCGGCCAGGCCCCGGGCGTTGGACGGGTAGATGGTCGCGTTCTTCGAGAACTCCACCTGGTTGGGGCCGTTGGTGACCCACTTGGCGAACTCGGCGGCCGCGTCGAGGTGCTTGGTGTCCTTCTTGATGCCGAGCGACTGGGCGTAGATGCCGATGTGGCCGAGCCTGCCGGTGACGGCGCCGGCGACCCGGGTGCCGGCGTAGACCTGCGGGGCGTTCTGCTTGATGTCCTTGACGAAGCCCGGGGAGCCGGGACCGAAGACGAGTTTGCCGCCGCCGTAGAGCTGGTTGATGTCGTCGGACTTGAGGAGGGACTCCTTGGGCATCGCGCCCTTGGCGTACAGGTCCTTCATCCGCCCGACCCACTCGACGGCCTTGGGGGTGTCGAAGACGAAACGATCCTGCGTCTCGTTCAGGATCGGTACGCCCATCTTCTGCCAGTCCCCGGGCAGTCGGCCCTTGGGGTCGGCCATGAAGGCGGAGTACCGGCCCCCGGACGCGGCGGCGATCTTGTCGGCGTAGTCGAAGAACTGCTCGACGCTGGTCGGCGGCTGCGCCGGGTCGAGGCCGGACCTCTCGAAGAGCTCCTTGTTGTACGTGAGGATCTCCGGGGTCACGTACCAGGGGTAGGCGTACACCCCGTCGCCCTTGCCCGGGAGCTTGAACTGCTCCCACGCCCCGGGGACGTACTCCCGGGCGACCTCGGGGTCGAGCCCGGCGACGTCGGCGAGCAGGCCGCGGTCGCCGAGGAGCTGGAAGGAGTCGGTGGAGAGGTTGACCACGTCGGGCAGGGCTCCCGCCTGGGCGTCGGCGACGAGCTTCTCGTTGTAGCCGTCGCCGGGGACGTCCTCCCATCTGACCTTCGCCTCGGGGTACTTCTCCTCGAAGGCGTCGATGACGCCCTGTACGTAGGCCGTGAACTTGGGCTTGAGCTGGAGGGTGCGGAAGGTGATCTCGCCGGCGACCTTGCCGGTCCTCCTGCCCTCCGGCACGTCCGCGGCGCCGCCGACTCCGCAGGCGGAGACCGAGAGGAAGGTACCGGCCACGAGCGTGGCGACGGCTGTACGGGTCGCGTTCGAACGGGTCATCGTCGCCACCTTCGGGGGGAGTTCCGGCCTCACTGCCGGAGCGCGCAGCCCACGCTGAACCCAAATCCAGATCGCGTCAATGCGGCCGAAGTCGGGATGGGCGGGTACCGGTGGGTCCCGAATGGCGACGGCAGACGCACAGGCAGATGAAAGCGTCCCGGTCAACACCGCAGCGACCAGCGCTAATGCGCTTTAGTTGCAAGCGACTCCAAGGTGATATCGATTCCATAACAACGCCCGTCGGGCGCCGGACGTTGACTTCTTATCGGCGGTACAAGCGGCCGCGCACTAATGCGCTTTACCTGGCACGCGGCCAAAACGCGTCGCGTACGCGGCCGCGGACGGCCGGGTGCACGACACACGGCGCGTGGCCCGGCAGCCGGAGCACCGCCCCCGGAAGCCGGGCCGCGCGGGCCGGGACGGAGCTGCGGGCGGGCCGCCTCACCGTCCGGCTCTCCCCCGCGCTCGCGCGGCTCCGGGCGGCCGTCGCTCCCCCTACTTCATGCGGTACTCGACCTTTTCGGCGAGTTTTCCGTCCTTGAAGCAGAAGCGGTACACCGTCTCCCCGCCACTGTCCTCGGCGGACATGTACCAGGAGCAGACGCTGCCCTCGGGTTCGGCCGGGCCGCCCGCCTTCAGGGCGTTCTTGATGAAGCTGTCCCCCGACGGCATCTTGGCGCGGACCGCGTCCTCCGGGTCGCCGACGTTCAGGGACTGGTAGACGCCGGGTTCGAGCATGGTCTTGCCCGCGGCGTCCACGACCTTCCCGACTCCGAAGACGAGCGCCCCGACAGCCGCGATGCCGAGCACCAACGCCACCCCGCAGCCGATGAGACAGCCCTTGCGCTGTGCCACGTCCGTTCCTCCGTACCTTGCCGTGCCGTGCCGATCTCGCTGACACCCAGACCTTCGCAAGCCACCGGCACCGCGCGCTGTCCTCCAAAGTCTTCGGCGCCCGCAACGATCGTCGCCGTTCGCGGTCGAACCCCCTCATCCGTGTATACAAGAGGAGAAAGACAGAACGATGCGAACCATCCGGACGAACCGAGAGGAACCCACCGTGAGTGAGACCATCGAGCCTCTGATCGTCGTCGGCGTCGACGGTTCGAACCACTCCAAGGAAGCCCTGCGCTGGGCCGTCGCCCAGGCCAAGGCCATCGGCGGCCGCGTGCACGCCGTCATGAGCTGGGAGTGGAACACCAACCCGTTCGCCGTGGGCACCGGCACCCCGGAGGAGCTGGTCGGCGCCGAGGAGACGGCCCGTCAGCGCCTCGCGGACACCGTGGCCGCGACCGTCGGCACCTCCCCCGGCGTCCCCGTCTTCCGCCGGGTCGAGCAGGGCTCCCCGGCCCAGGTGCTCGTGGACGCCTCCAAGGAGGCGGACCTGACGGTCGTCGGCACCCGGGGCTACGGCGGCTTCAAGGGCGCCCTACTCGGCTCGGTGAGCCAGCAGGTGGTCCAGTACGCGGCGAGCACGGTGGTCGTGGTCCGCGAGGGCGCCGACGAGGACTAAGACGTCGTTTCTTATGGCGTGATCGTTCGTTGAGCCGTGCATGACGGGTCTCGTTGAGCGGCTGGTGCCGGACGAGTTGTGGATGCTGTTCCGG
>NZ_JBIASZ010000002.1:556716-696041 GCF_042891345.1 Streptomyces sp. NPDC001903 | reverse complement strand
AGTCATCGATGACACCGGCGTCTTCAACGACAAACTCCGCGAGTGGGAGGACTACTACAACTACCACCGCCCCCATGGCTCCCTCGGCGGCCAAAAAAACACCCTACGAACGCCTCAAGCAGAAGGCCCAGACCCCGGTGTAATCGAGCTGCGGCAGTTGCACACCTAGAAGGCCGAGTGGGTGAACCAATGGGTGATCAGGTCCTGGTCGCCGAGGAGGTGGAACGCGTTGCTCTGGCGGTCCGAGCGGCCGTACAGCAGCAGGAGCAGGTCCTCGGCGGTGCCGCGTACGGTGGCGTCCGCCGCACGGGTCTCGGCCTGGTCGGCCACCAGCGCGAAGCCGTCGGGGCGCAGGCCGACCAGCCAGTCGCCTTCGCCGTCCGTGCAGCTGAAGCGAATCGCACGGTCGGGGGCCCGCAGCTGGGCGGTCAGCGGCGCGAAGGGGGACGCGAACGGCAGGTTGGTGAGGAACTCGTCGATGCCGTCGACCGCCAGTGCGCGGTCGATGTGCGGGGAGATCCCGAGCGCGAGCTCCGCGTCGGCCCGGTGGACGAGGGTCTCGAAGAGCATGCGCCGGACCCAGAACCGGGCGTGCTGGTCGACTCCCCAGGCCCACATCGGCGCGTCCAGGTCGGTGGCGGCGAACACCTCGGCGGCCTCCGCGGCGCTCGCGGCCAGCCAGTCCGGGAGGCCTTCGCGGTCCTCCGGCAGGCGCAGGTCCACGTCGCGGCTGGTCGGCGGCTGCTGGACGCGCCGACGGAGCAGCTCGGTGAACCAGCGGTGGACGCTGCCCACGTGCTGCGTGAGGTCGGCGAGGGTCCAGCCGGGGCAGGTCGGCACGGGGGTGGAGAGGTCCGCCGCCTTGACCGTGGCGACGAATGCGGCTGCCTCGGCGGCGACGGCCGCTCCGTGCTGGGCGGGGTTCATGTGGGGGCCCTTCGTCTGGTGGTGCTGCCCGGCGGTGCGGATGCTTGAGGACGTATATGATTTAGATACTTAAGTAATGGTGAAGGTAATTCTCGAGCCCCGCGGATGTCAACTTCCGGCCCCCGCGTCCGCCCCGACGCCGCCTGCTAGAATGATCACGTTGGCCTTCGGCGCCCCTGCGGGTGTGTCCGGAGGCTTTTTTCATGCCTTCTTCCCCTGCCGAACCCACCGCTCCGCCCACCGCCCTGCCCACCAGCCCGCCCCTCACTGCGCCGGCCACCGGCTACCGCTCCCTGCTCCGCAACCGCGAGTTCGCCGGCCTGTACGCAGGTTTCACCCTGACCGTCGCCGCGAGCACCCTGTCGGGCTTCGCGCTCGGCACGCTCGTCCACCACCAGACCGCGTCACCGTTCCTGACCGCCGTGAGCATGTACGGCGCCACGTTCGCGACGGTGCTCGGCGCCCTGACGCTCATGTCGGTCGCCGACGGGAGCCGGCCGCGCCGGACCCTGGTCACCCTCCAGTGCGCCGCACTGGCGGGCGTCGCCGCGCAAGCGGTTCCGGGGCTGCCGCTGCCCGCCCGGTTCGCCCTCCTCCTGGTACTGGGCTTCTTCCAGGCCCTCGGCACCGGAACGCGGATGGGACTGCTCGCGGAAGTGGTGCCGACCTCGACGTACGCACTGGCCCGTTCGCTGATGAACATCACCTCGGGCGGCACGGCCGTCCTCGGCTTCGCCCTCGGCGCCGTACTGCTGCGTCACCTGAGCCCGCAGCAGGTCTTCGCCGTCGCCGCCGTGCTGACCGGACTCGGCCTGGCAGCCGTCGCGGCGACGGTCAGGGAACGGTCCATCCGGCTGACCCGGCGACCCGGGCTGCGCCGGACCTGGACGACGAACATCGAGCTCTTCTCGCAGAAGGGCCGCCGGAGGCTCCTGCTGAACCTGTGGGTCCCCAACGGCCTGATCGTCGGATGCGAGGCCCTGTTCATCTCCTACGCGCCCGAGCACGCGGGCGGCCTCCTGGCCGCGGGATCCGCCGGCATGCTCCTGGGGGACCTGGCGGTCGGGCGGCTGCTCACCGCCGCCCGGCGGCACCGCTGCGCGTTCGCCTTGAGGCTGCTGCTCGCGGCCCCGTACCTGCTGTTCGGCTTCGACCCACCCGTGCCGGTGCTGATCGCCGCGGTGTTCGCGTCCGGGGCGGGATTCGCCGCCACCCTGCCGCTCCAGGAGCGGCTTCTCGCGCTGACCCCCGACCCGGTCCGCGGGCAGGTCCAGGGCGTCGAATCCGCCGGCCGCATGGCGTGGCAGGGCATCGGGGCCGCGATCGGTGGCGCCGTCGCGCAGTACCTCACCCCCGGCGACGCGATCGCCGTACTGGCGGCGGTGTCCGTCGCCGTCACCCTCGCCTCTCGGACCCGCTCCACACCCTGACCGCCACCGCTCGTACTCCTCGGCCGTCGACGTCGACGCTCCGTAGCGGAGCGGGAGCCGACGGGCACGAAGGCAAGTGTTCTGAACTCCTCCCGGACATCCGACGTTTCCTCTGTAGGGAGCTTCCCTGAAGTGATCGAACCGATAGGGGATTCACTGTGACACGTCCGGTTGTCCAGCGCGGGCGGAGCGCGATCGAGGCGGGTTCCCCGGCGGTCCTGCCCGGACTGTCCGCACCGGCCTGCCGGAACGCAGACCCGGCCCTGTTCTTCCCGGCGTACGGCGTGCCGTTGAGCGAAATCCAGATCAGGGCGGCCAAGGAGCTGTGCGCCGGCTGCCCGGTGCGCGAGGAGTGTCTCGCGATAGCCGTCCGCTCGGACGAGAGCGACGGCATCTGGGGCGGCACCACACCGCTCGAGCGGCGCCGGATGCGGATGCAGCTGGCCCGGATGGAACAGGGTACGGAGCTGGCCCGGGCCGTGGTCTCGGGGGAGGAGCCGCAGGTGGTCCAGGCCCTGCGGCCCGCCGTGGTGGACAGCCTCTTCCGCATGGGCTGGAACGCGGAACGCGTCGCAGGCGCGCTGCAATTGACGTCGAGCGAGGTCCAGGCGGCCCGGGCGATGGCCGCCAGGTCGCAGGCGTTCCTCGCGTTCATGGAGCGGCACTGCCCCAAGGGCCGGCGCTGAACCGGCTCCGCCGCCCCGCCCCGCCCCGCCCCGCCCCGCCCGCCTGTCCCGTCCGGCCCGCCCGGCCCGCGGCCCGTCCCGTCAGTCGCGGACGATCGTCCAGGGGCGCATCAGGTCGTCGTCCTCGTGTTCGAGGATGTGGCAGTGGTGGACGTACTGCGCGGGGAATTCGGTGCCGCTTCCCGGGATCGACGCGATCGTGTCCGTCGGCGGGTTGAATTCCCGGATGATGATCCTGGTCACCGTCTCCGGATAGGACTTGACCGTGTCCTTGTCGGAATGTGCTTCGTCCGGGTCCGGCGGAATCGGCGGTCCGGTGAGGTAGTTCCCCAGCACCGGCCTGTCCTCCGGTTTGCGGCCGCCGTCGATCCACTTCTCGTACTGCTCCTGGTAGCCCGCCGCATCGATCGGCTGCCGGTTCAACACCTGGAAGTTGACGAGGTGCACGTGCATCGGGTGGGCGTCGTGGTTGGGATTGATGTACTCCCAGATCTCGGTCGAGCCCGCCTTGATGAAGTCTTCGGACGGCTCCATGAACGGCACCGCGTTGAACGTCATGGTGCTGAACAGCTTGTGCTGGTACAGCACCCATTCCCGACGACGGGTGTGCGGTTTCGGCCTGATGGGTTCGACCGCCGGCAGCCGGAGTTCCGTGGGCGCTGTCGACGTGTCGCCGCCTCGGGACAAGGGCTTGGTGACCTTGAAACGCATGATGTCCGAGATTTCCGGGCCGTCGCCGCCCGGGAAGTGGACCGGCGCGTTGTAGTTCGTCAACGTGACGTCGGTGCCGATGGGCATCTTGCCGAAGTCGACGATCAGGTCGTACCGTTCGGCCGGCCCGATCAGGAAGTTCAGCATGCGCAGCGGGGTGCGGAAGCCGCCGTCCGTGCCGATCAGCCAGAACGGCAGCGTGGGCTGCGGCAGCACGTCCACGGGAACGGTGAAGTTGAGCCGCCAGAAACGCTCGTTCGAAGCGTTGAGAATGCGGAGCCGGTAGCGTCGCGGTTCGACGGCCAGGAAGGGGTACGCCTTCCCGTTGACCACCGGGGTGTCCTCGCCCTGCTGCAGGGTCATGGTGTAGGCGAGCGAGCCGTCGGCGTTGAAGGTCCGGTCCTGGAGGATCAGGGGGACCTCGAACTCGCCCTCCGGCAGCCCGAACCGCTTGTCGGCGGGGTCGCGAACGAGGTAGAGGCCGGCAAGACCCGCATAGACGTTGACGCTGGTCATCCCCATGCCGTGGTCGTGATACCAGAGCATGGCCGCGTTCTCGTGGTTGGTGTAGGCGCAGATCGCCTCGTTCGGTTTGACCCGCTTCGGGTCCAGCGTGGTGTAGGCCTCGGCGTGGATGCCGTCCGGGCTGAACGAGTGCAGCGGCATGCCGTCGGACTGCGGCGCCGTGAAACCGCCGTGCTGGTGCACGACGTTCCACACGTTGACGTTCCGGGGGAAGGGCCGGTGGGGCTTGTAGGGCGGCGGAGGGATCGGGGTGAGCTGCGGGTCACCGTTGCGGATTGCGTCGATCACGAACTGGAAGAGATGGGTAGTCGGCAGCTCGTTGCGGTATTTGACGACCGTCGGATGGTCCTTGTTCACGCTGATGGTCGGCCCGAGATAGCCCATGCCGATGGGCTTGCGAGGATCGCGCGGATCGGCGGCCCAGTAACCCCACACGGTCGCCGGCCCGAGATCCCGGTGGAAGCGCCACGAACCCTCGCGCATCGTGATCTCGTAGTAGTCGGCGCCCGGATAGACGGAGGGGTCGGGGACGGCCGTCAGCGGCGTGGGCAGCGGGTCCACGAACTTCGTCAGCGGAGGGGTTTTCGGCACCACGGTGTCCGAGGACCCGTGACCGTGGCCGTCCGCACGCGCCGGTGTCCCCAGCACCCCACGCGAAAGTGTGACCGCACCCCCCATGGCTCAGGCCATGAGGAATCTCCTTCGCCCGACCATCGTCTCCCGCCTTCCCTCGCCTCGTGTGACGCTCCAGGGATACAGAGGCGGTATACGGCGTGGCCCCAGCGCGCCGGTCCGGTCCGGCGAAAGCCACTCAATGGGCAGATTTGGTGGATATTCGCCAGGACGCCGTCGGCGCCCACGAGTGGACCAATTCCCGGCACGGAGTTCCTCGGCTGCCGACACTGACGTGTCGTCATTCATCGAACCCGAGATCGAGGTGGGAACGCATGTCCGATACGTCGCATCGCCGCAGCCCCAAGGGAATCTCCCGGTCGCGCGCCGCCGCCTGCCTCGCAGGCGCCGTGATCGGCCTGGCGGGATCCACCTGTTCCGCGCAGGCCGCGACGCCGCGGGCGGACCCCGTCGTCATCCGCGGTTGTGCCAACGCGTACACGGGGACGGTGCGGCTCCTCACCGAGTTCGACGGCGCGTGCCACTCCTTCGAAACGCCGCTCGAGTGGAACGAGGAAGGCCCGCAGGGACCGGTCGGCCCCGCGGGCCCGGTCGGTCAGACCGGGGCCACCGGCGCTCAGGGACCTGAAGGGCCCCGGGGGCCGGAAGGGCCTCGGGGCCCCGAAGGGCCGCGGGGGCCCCAGGGGCCGACCGGCACCGCGTCGGAGAACATCTACGTCAACGCGGACGGCACCACCGTGGTCGACCCCCCGTCCGATGTGGTCCGGGTGTGGCGCGAGGGGGTCGGCCAGTACGGCTTCACCTTCAACCACAGCATCGCCTACTGCTCGCGCAACGCCACCTTCTTCCGGACGCCGCGCCACTTCACCACGAGTGACGGCGTGGACGGCGACATGGGGATCCAGACCTACGACCTGCAGGGCACGCCGGTGGACAGCGCGTTCGCGTTGACCGTGACCTGCTGACGCTGTCGGGGGCTTCCTCTCCGGGCCCGGCGGCCGGGCCCGGCGTCCACGCGTCGCGGTCCGGCCCGTGCCCGGCCCGTGCCCGTGCCCGGCCCGTGCCCGGCCCGTGCCCGTGCCCGGTCAGTCCGCGAGTGCCGCCCGGGCCTCGGCGATCCACTCGAGGTCCGCCTCGGCGCGGTTGACGGCGAACCGTGCGGTCAGGCTTCGGCCGGGGTGGCCGGCGTAGTCGGCGAGCAGTTCCCGGCACACCACGAGGGTGTGGCGCAGCTCCGCCTCCCACCGGTCGAGCTGTCCCAGCAGATGCCCCGCACTGGTGTGCTGCGCGAAGTGCAGCTGGATCTGCAGTGGTTGGCGGGCGCGCTCGGAGACCGTGTCGAAGCCGTCCAGCCAGCCCCGAAAGGCGTGCAGTCCGGCGTCGGTGGCCGTGTAGACCCGCTTGTCCGGCGCCGATTCCTGGGCGACGTGCCGGACCGTGGCGTGCCCGCGCTCCACCAATTTGGGCAGCTCGGCGTAGATGTGCGACCGCGTGATCGGCCAGAAGTACGCCACCGCAGTGGATGCCCGCGCACCGAGCTCGTAGCCCGAAGCGGGACCGTCGAGCAGCAGGCCCAGCACCAGGTATCCGCCAACTGACATGCCCGTCAGCCTAGTCCGGTCTTGACTGGTTTCGAAACGGCGTCCTACCGTGACGGATACCTATTCAAGACTGGACTAGTCAGGGGTGGAATGGGCATGGCTGTCATGGAACGCCAGCGGGCGATCGCCGACTATGCGGCGGCGTGGAGCGCGGACGGTGCCGAGGCCATCGCGGCGGCCCTCGCCCGCTGCTGGACCGAGGAGAGCACCTACATCGACCCGGTGACCGACACCGTCGTCGGCATCAAGGGCATGGTCGAGCTCATCCTGGGCACGGCGGAGCGGTTTCCCGGGTACGCCCTGCGCGCCACCGGCGGCCTGGACACCCACCACGGCGTCGGCGCGTTCAGCTGGCTGATGACGGCTCCCGAGCCCATGGTCGTCGCGGGCGTGGACTACGGCCGGGAGCTGCCCGGACGCGACTTCGTCGAGTTCACGCCGGACGACCGGATCGCCCGGATCGTGGGCTTCTTCGGCTGAGCGACCGGTTGGCCGCCGGCGTCAGGAGCTCGCCCGGTCCGCGGCGTGGCCGTGGTTCCGGGCGCGGGCGTCGGCGAAGTCCCAGACCACGGGCAGGAGCTGCTCGGGGGTCTCGATCTGGGGCATGTGGCCGGTGCCGCGGAGGAGCTCGAACCGGGCCCCGGGGATCGCGGCCGCGTACGCACGCCCGTACTCGGTGTCCACGACCCGGTCGCTCTCGCCCCAGGCGACGAGGGCCGGGTGCGCGATCTCGGCGAGGCGTGCGCGGAGGGCGGGATCGGCCATGGCGTGCGGGCCCGAGTAGGCCTGCAGGGCGGCGCGGTTGGCGGCGATGGCCGTACGGGCGGCCTCGGGGAGGGCGTCGAGGTCGACGGCGGACTTCGCGGGGTCGTGGAAGGCGAGCCGCGACAGTTCGGCGGGGGAGAGGGAGAGGGCGTCGGCGACGGGGTGTCCGGGGACCTCGATGCCGACGGCGTTGACGAGGATGACGCCGCTGATGCGCGCGCTGCCGAGCAGGGCCAGCTCGGCGGCGATCCAGCCGCCTATGGAGTTGCCGACGACGGTGACGTCCGTGAGGCCGAGTTCGTCGAGCAGGCACGCGTACGCGCGGGCGAGGGCGGGGACGTCGGTCAGCCAATCGGGGCGGGCGGTGCCGGCGAAGCCGGGGTGGACCGGGGTGAAGACCCTGGCCGGGCGCTGTCCGGCGAGCAGTCCGGCGAACGGGGTGACCGTCTGGGGGCCGCCGCCGCCGTGCAGGAGGAGGAAGGGCCGGCCCTGGTCGCCCTGTCGGCCGACCGTGACGTCGAGAGTGGCCTGCCGGGCGCCGGTGGGGACGGAGAGGGTGTGGACGTGGACGGTGCCGGTCATGGGATGTCCTTCGGATGCTGTGGCGGGGGCGGGGGCGGGGGCGGGGGCGGGGGCGGTGCTCGGGCCACGGAGACCTCGGACATCTCCTCACCCTTTCGTGAGAGTTCGCTCTCACGAGACTAGGAGGGTGGCTCTCTTTATGCAAGTGGACTCTCACGATGAGAGCCCAAGATGGTAAAGTGGGGGTGTCAGGACGAGGACGGGACGTACGGATGGCGATGGCGGAGACGGACTCGGGGCGCAGCAACCAGAAGAAGCGCACCCGTACGGCGATCGTCGAGGCCGCCCGCGAGCTCATCGCGACCGGCGGCGAGGTGACCATGCCCGCGATCGCCCGCGCGGCCCTGGTCTCCGACGCCACTGCCTACCGGTACTTCCCCGACCTTCCGTCTTTGATCGGCGAGGCACTGGCCGGTGTCTGGCCCGCGCCCGTCGACGCGCTCCGACCGGTCGAGGGCTCCCGGGACCCCGTCGAACGCATCGCCTTCGCCTGCGAGTTCCTGCTGCGCGGCGTCCTCGCCCGCCAAGGCGCGGTGCGCGCCATGATCGCCGCCACCATCACCCGCCCGGAGGCGGCCTCGGGGCGGCCCGGCATCCGCTTCGGCCTCATCGACGAGGCGCTCGTCCCGCTCCAGGACACCTGGGGGGCGGCGCATCCGGAGGCCTTCGCCCAGCTCAAGCGCGACCTCGCGGTGGTCGTCAGTGCGGAGGCCCTGTTCAGCCTCACCGACCTCTGCGGACTCACCCCCGACGCGGCCATCGCCAGCGCCACCCGTACGGCGAGGACGCTGACCGAGGCTGCCGTCCGCGCGGCCGCACACGGGTAGGAGCCTCCCCGCCGGTACCGGCCGCCGCGCCACCCGGGCGCCGCGGCCATTCGGCTCATCGCCCGTACGGGTCCGCACCGACAGGAAGCCGATCGGCCCCTCCGGACGTGTCTCCGCGCGCGCCACGGGTCCCGGCGTGGAACCGTTTCCGCATGACCGAAGGATCGACACCTCACCTCTCCCCGGCGCGGATCACCGTACTGGGCGTCCAGCCGGGCAACCCGCCCTTTCGCATCGTGGAAGTCGACGGAGAATTCGTCGGCCGGGCGATGTCGATGACGGACGTGCTGCTGGTCGCCGCGGAGGCGGGGACCCCGATCCACGACCTCGACGACCTGGACGAGGTCCGTTGGGTCGGGGGCGGCAAGTTCAACTGGACTCCGCACTAGCTGCCGTCGGGGCCCGACGGGACACTGGCCGGGGCGCGGGACGGGCGCGGAGGCGGTGGGAGCGATGGGCGCGCGGTATGTCGCCGACCTGATCGGTGCGTTCGAGCGGAACGGGGGGCGGCCCGCGATCGGCGCCGGGCCCGTCGTCATGGGGTTCTCCGAAGTTCTGACCGATACGTACCGGCTGGCCAGGGTGCTCGGGGAGCTGGGAGTGGCGCGCGGAACGGGTCTGGCCTGTGTGACGGACGGCAATCGGCCCGAGGCGCTGCTGGTGCGGTTGGCCGCGCACGTCCTGGGCGCGCGGTTGACCCAGGTGGTCGTCGGCCCGGCCACCCACGGCCTGGACTTCATGCTGCGCGACTGCGCACCGGCCCTGGTGGTGCACGACACCCCGGTGCCGGACACCGGGGTGGCGCGCATGGGGTTTGCGGAGTTGACGCGGCTCGCCCGGGCCCGGGACGGCCGGCCCGTGCCCGTGCGGGCGCGTGAGGACGACGTGGCGCGTGTGACGTACACCGGCGGTACGACGGGCAGGCCCAAGGGGGTGGCCTCCACGTTCGCCGCGATGGCGGGCCGCACCGACACGCGGGGCAGCGGCGGAGGCCCTCCCGAGTCGGTCTACCTGTCGGTGACCTCGCTCGCGCAGCGCTCCGGGGGCCGGTGCCTGGAGCACCTGCGCACAGGAGGCCGGGTGGAGATCCTCGGCCCCTTCGGCACGGGGGAATTCGCCGCCGCCTGCCGGCGCCTGGCGCCCGTGTCCACGTACCTGACGCCCCCGATGGTGTACCGGCTGCTGGACGATCCCGCGACGGCCGACGGCGTGCCGGGTCTGGCCCAGGTGTCGTACGGCAACTCGCCGATCCATCCGGAGCGGCTGCGGCAGGCGCTGACGCGCTGGGGTGCGCGGCCGAGGTGGCGGCAGGGCTACGGGATGAACGAGGCAGGCGTGATCTGCAGGCTCTCGCCGGCCGACCACGACGCCGGGGTGGGCGACCGGCCGTACCTCCTGGGGTCCGTCGGCCGCCCCGCGCCCGGTGTGGACGTACAGGTGCGCGATCGGGACGGGGCCGAGCGGCAGCCGGGAAGCACCGGGGAGGTGTGGGTGAGGTCCTCGATGACGATGGCCGGCTACTGGAACCAGCCCGGCCTGACGGCCGAGGTGATGAGGGACGGCTGGCTCAGGACCGGGGACCTCGGCCACTTCGACGCCGACGGGTACCTCTACCTCGACGACCGGGTGAAGGACGTGGTCATGGTGGACGGGGTCAACATCTACTGCGGTCCGGTCGAGGCGGCTCTGACCCGGCATCCCGCGGTGGCCGAGGCGGCGGTGGTGGGCAGGGCCGACGATCTCACCGGCGAGGAGGTGTGCGCCTTCCTGGTGCCCGCGCCGGGTCACGCGCCGAGTGGCGCGGTGGCCGCCGAGGCGTGCCGGCTGGTGGCCGAGGCGCTGGCTCCGGCCCACCGTCCGACCGCCGTCTTCTGGGAGGCGGCCCTCCCGCTGACCGACCGGGGCAAGCCGGACAAGCGGCGGCTGCGGGAACGGGCCGCCGGACAGGCCGCATCGGCCGGGTAGGTCGGGCCGCTCGGGATGCGGATCACGGTGGATCTCGGGATGCTGGATGCGCCAGCATCTCCAAGGAGGCCGTGATGTCGATGCTTGACAAGCTCAAGGGCCTGCTCAAGGGCCATGAGGACGTAGCCCGACAAGGGGTCGAGAAGGCCGGCGACGCCGTCGACGCGAAGACCGGCAACAAGTACCAGAGTCAGGTCGACATGGCCCAGCAGAAGATCAACGAGCAGCTGGGAACGGACAAGCCCCAGGACCGCCCGCCGCAGCCCTAGGGCGTGTCCGCAAAGTCCCGCCTGCCCCGCGGCGGGATCCGCGACGGCCCGGTGCTCCCGCCGGAGCACCGGGCCGTACGGCGCGCGTGCAGCGCCACGGCGCCTTCGCGCCGGGCCCTGTCCGGAAGCTCAGCTGCCGCCCAGGGTGCGGGCCAGGAGGGGGAGCAGACGATCCCAGTGGCGCTGGAGTGCGGAGGGGTCGAAGGCGGCGGTGTCGGACATGGTGAAGCCGTGGACCGTGCCGGGGTAGAGCTCGATGGCGTGGCCGACGCCCGCGGCGTCCAGGGCCCGGCGCAACTCGGTGATCGCCTCGGGCCGCATGTCGTTCTCGGCGAGGCCGAGGTGGACCTCGGCGGTGAGCTTCGGGACGAGACGGTGCGGGCTGTCCGGGGCGTCCGTGACCAAGGGGGCGGGATGGAATCCGGCGACGGCGGCCACCTGGTCGGGGTGGGCCGTTGCCGTACGCATGGCCAGGACGGCGCCCATGCAGTAGCCGATCGCGGCGATCGGTCCGGGGCTCACCTCGGGCCGGGCGGTGAGGAACCTGACGTAGGCATCGGCGTCGCGCAGGGCGCGTTCGGCGGTGTGCGCCTCGATCAGGGGCATCAGCCGGCCGAAGAGCGCGGGCCGGTTCTCCGCCGTGATGTGCTCGGGGAGTTCGATCACCGGTGCCGGGCCGTGCCGGTAGTGGACGTTGGGGACGAGCACGTAGTAGCCGTGGCCGGCCAGTTCGCGGGCCTTCTCCTCCAACTCGGGCCGCAGACCGAAGGCATCCGTGTACAGCAGCACCCCGGGGTGGCGCCCGCCGCCGTCGGGAAAGGCGGCGAAGGCGTCGGCCTGGCCGTCCGTGGTGGGAATCTGTAACGTCGTCGTGGGCATGATGGATCTTCCTTCCCTGGACTGACGCCAGTAGATCACCGGGCGCGGCGCCACAGCCAGCTCCCCGTCGCCACGGGAGGCGGGAGGGGGGTACGCAGGTGGGCGCGAACACGGGTATGGTCACGGGCACGGCGGGCCGGGAAGTCGCGATGACCCGGGTGGGCGGCCGGTGGCGGGTGACCCGCCCGTGGCCTCCCCTGCTGCGCCCCTTCGTGCACAGCTACGCCGGCTACTGGGAGGCGGCGGTCACGCCCTACCGCGTGCGGTTGGTCCCGACGGGCCGAGCGGTCGTGGTGGTCAATCTCGGGGAGCCGTTCACCCAGGTGCGCCGACTGGGACACGACCCGAGCCCGAACAGCCAGGTCACCGGCTCGCTGGTCGCGGGGCTGGAGGACGGACCCCGGGTGTGTGACCATCCGGGTGGACAGGAGGCGATCCGGCTCGAGTTGACCCCGCTGGGCGCCTACCGGCTGTTCGCGCTGCCGATGAGCGAGCTGACCAACCGGGTGGTCGGGCTGTGCGACGTCCTCGGGCCCGAGGCCGCAGTACTGGCGGAGCGGCTGGCGGCCACCACCGACTGGGGAGCCCGGTTCGACCTCCTGGACACCGCGTTGTCGGCCCGTATCGCGCGCGGCCCGGATCCGGCGCCCGAGGTGAGCCACGCCTGGCAGCTCCTCTCCCGCACCGGCGGGGCGATCGCGATCGGCCGGATCGCGGCCGAAGTGGGCTGGAGCCAGGGTCATCTGGTCCGCAGGTTCACCGAACAGGTGGGCCTGACGCCCAAGATGTCCGCTCGCGTGCTGCGCTTCCACCGGGCGGCGAGGCTGCTCACCCGCGAGGGCGTGAATCTGACGGAAGTGACGGAGATCTGTGGCTTCTACGACCAGGCGCACCTCAACCGCGAGTTCCGAGCCCTGGCCGAAACCACTCCCGGCCGGATGGCGGTCACGCGCGTGACGGAGGGAGCGCTCGCCTTGTGAAGCGCGAGGTCAAATTTGTCCAAGCCATGCCGCGCGCGCGTCGATAGTGTCTGCGCTCGTAGTTGATCAGGCACCCGAGCACGGGGAACGGGCAACGGGCAACGGGCAACGGGCGACCGCGACGGGCGACCGCAACGGTGAACCCGGCCCGGAGGAGGAGTACTCGATGGAAGACCTGCTGCGCATCCTCGTGGCCGGCGCGATCTCAGGCGGTTTGATCGGTTTGGCGGGGGCCCTCGGCCGAAACCGCCGCAGGCGTCGCGAGGAAGGCGGATCCGACCGCCGCTGACGCCGGGCGGGCGGGCCGGTGGGTGAGCGGCGGTGCGCGCGTCGGGAGCAGGGGACTCGACGACGGCCGCCGCCCCTCCGGGGGGCGGCGGCCGCGGCGTTCGGGGGCCTCAGTTCCTGTCGTACATGCCGTACAGGTCGACGATCAGGTCGGTCTGCTCCCAGCCCCGGTTCCAGAAGTCGACGACACCGGTGCTGCCGGTGCTCACCTGGACCAGGTTCGCGACGGTGGCGTCCTTCGTCCAGTTCAGGACGGACGAGTCCGGCGGCGTCGGCCGGACCGCCTTGCCGTCGATGTAGTCCTGGAGGGTGTTCGGGTCCGGAGCGACGGAGAGGTGGCCGCTGCCCCGCGGGTTGGTCACCGTCGTGTTGAGTACGAGGGCCTCGAGCGCCCTGCCCGAAGTCCAGACCGACTCGTGGTGGTAGCTCTGGCCGTCGAGCGGCAGGCGGGAGGTCCGCGAGTCGTACATGCGCTGGGGCTCCATCGGCAGGTACGCGGCCTTGCCGTCGGCGCTGTAGTAGCCGGTGACGTCCACGATCACGTCGGCCGGGCTCCAGGCTCCGTTGCGCACGTTGATCCTGCCGTCCGGTCCGACCGGCACGATCACCGAGTTGGCGACCGTCTGCCCGGCGGCGAAGTTCACGCTCGACGTGGACGGCGCCTGCTGGTCGCTCGGGAACACCGTCAGGTGCCCGGCGTCCTTCGGCCCGGTCACCGTGACGTTGAGGGCCACGGCCGTGACCCCCTTGGCCGGCAGCCCGCCCTGGCCGGCGATCTGGACGCCGAAGGTGGCCTGACCGGCGACCTGGCCCGCGGCGGCCGTGCCCAGCCCCTGCCGGGTGTCGACGAGCCGGGACGGCTTGACGGAGGTGTATCCGCCGGCGGCGGAGCGGGTGAAGTAGCCCGTCACGTCGGCGATCAGGTCCACCGAGCCCTCGCTGCGGTTGGCCAGCTCGACGTACCCGTCCTCGCCGACCGGCACGACGGCCAGGTTCGGCACGGTCTGCCCCGCGGCGAAGTTCACGTTCGAGGTGGTCGGCTGCTGCTTGCCGGAGGCGTACGCGATGACGTGCCCGCCGGCCGAGGTGTTGGTGGCCGTGAGGTTCAGGGCCACCGCGGTCACCCCGGCCGGGATGCCGGCGTTGCCGGCGACCTTCACCCGGGTCGTGGCGTAGGGAGCGACGGGACGGCCGGCCGAGGTGCCGGTGCCGGTGCCGTCGCGGGTGTCGAGGAGGCGCGTGGGCGCGTGCGGGGTGAACTCGGAGCCGTCCACGACGACGTCCTTGGTGGTGGTGGAGGTGAGCTTGGTGACGATGTCGGTCGCCGTGATCGTGATCTTGTGGGAGCCGACCTCGGCGTACCTGTGCTTCACGTACACGAGTTCCGCGGCCGGACCGCTCTCGTCGTCCTTGGTGCCGTCGCCCCAGTCGACGTCGTACCGGACATGGCTGTTGGCCAGGTCGGTGGCGACGGAGGTCGCCAGTCCGACGGTGTGCGCGTAGGACGTGGACGTCCCCAT
Source organism: Streptomyces sp. NPDC001903 (assembly GCF_042891345.1). NCBI lineage: Bacteria > Bacillati > Actinomycetota > Actinomycetes > Kitasatosporales > Streptomycetaceae > Streptomyces > Streptomyces sp. NPDC001903. The sequence continues at coordinate 681,453 of NZ_JBIASZ010000002.1, read as the reverse complement.
GCCCACCTCGAAGTACTCGCTGCGCTGAGCGCGCGCCGCTGCCCTCGGCGCCCCGGCCGGGGCCTTGGCGGCGGCGAGCTTCGCGGCGACGTCCTCGGCGGCGGCCTCCTTGGCGGCCTTCTGGGCCGAGGCGTCCTGGGCCGAGGTGTCCTGCGCGGAAGCGGCCGCGGCGGCCGGCGAGGCGGCGGTCGCCGCCCGCCCGGTACCGGCGGACGGTCCGGCCGCCTGTGCCGTGACGGGTACGAAGCCGACGGCTGCCGCGACGACGGCAGCGGAAATCATGACGCGGTGACGGTGCACCGGCCCCCCAATGTGCTGAATCTGTTCGAAAAGTCCCGGTCAGATTACATGCCCATTCGTCCGTGCCCGATCGGATTTACCCCTGCTGCGCGAGGTGTCGAAGCGCCGTCGGGCACGCGATGACCGCGGCCGCTGGGCGCTCCCTAGGGGGTGGGGAGCCACTCCGGGCGGTCGAGGAATGCCAGCACCGCCCGCTTCTCGGGGAGGTGGATCTCCGGCAGGTCGATCTCGGGCAGGGTGATCTCGCCCTGCCGGACGAAGCCGATGCGGCCCAGGAGCGCGACGGCCTTCTCGTTGCGCGCGTCGGGCTCGCCCACCGCGCGCCGGACGGCCGGGTCGCGGAACGCGAAGCGGATGAGCGAGTCGATGAGGGTACGGCTGAAGCCGGGGCGCGGCCGGTCGGCGATCGGCGCGAGCATGATGTGGACGCCGATGTCGCCCTCCCGCACCTCGTAGCACTCGCTGACCCGGTCCTCCTCCGGCTGGTAGGTCTGGAAGAGGGCCACCGGCTCGTCGTCCAGCCGGACCAGGTACGCGTGATGGGTGTCCCGGCGGTCCACGTCCTCGTAGATCTCTTGCACCAGCTCCCTCCCGGCGCCGTTCATGCCCCAGAATTCGGCGCGCTCCTCGACGACCCAGGCGTGCAGCACGGCCGAGTCGGCCGCCGGATCGACGGGAGTGATGCGGACGGTGCCGAAGCCTTCGACGGTCTCCGTGTAGACGTCGGCGCGCGGGGTGGGGAGGACGGTGGACTCGGGTCTCATGCGGTCTCGGTTCCTTCGTGACGGCGGGTCTGGACGGCGATGAGCACACCGGCCCGCAAATTGGTTAGGTTAGGCTGGCCTAAGTATAGATGTTCGTTGGCGTGAATTGTGCGCAGGGCGGGCACCGTCGGCGGGCAGGTCGCACCGGCTCCCCGCCGGTCAAGCCGTCGTCCGGTCCTGTTGGCGGCGGCGCGGGCGCGGTGCACCGCGTGCTCGATCCCGGTCTGCCATCTCCGCCTCGATGACGTCGAGCAGTCCTGCGAGGTCGAGACCCTCGGGCTTCTTCGCCACGCGTTCGGTGGTCAGCGCCCAGCCGGCGCTCGCGACCACCGGATCGGGATCGGCGAGCCGGGACAGCCGCAGCTCTTCCGCGTGCGGGTTCTTCTTCACCACGTAGTTCACGAGCCAGTCGTGCACCTTGGGCGTGCGGGCCTCGCGCAGCATGACGTCCAGCTGATCGCGCTCGAACGCCTTCGGTCGGCAGATCAGGATCGCCAGCAGTCTCGCCGCGCCGTCATCCGTCTCCCACAGCCCGCGGGCGAGTTCCTGCTGTCTTCAGCCGCTTCAGCCGCTTCGCGACGGCGCGCAGCTTGCCGAGGTCACGCCGTGGTCGTCGCCGTGCTTCTCCTTCACCGCCCGTGTCCTTGGGTCCTCGAGTGCGGCCGGCTCGGCCATCACCTCGGCCGCCGTCGTCTCGGTCACCGCAGCCTCCGTGTCCGTCGCGTGCGAGTTTCAGCCTAGGGCGGAGGTCCGTCCCCTGACGTGCACGCCATGCGTACGGCGCCGATCGCGGCCCTGCCCCGCGAGACCCGTCGACCCCTCGCGGCACCACGCGCATCGCCCACCGGGAATGGCCGAACTCCTGCGGAATCCGACTGCCGTTCGTCTGGCGTATCCGCCGCCGTCACGTCAGGCTCCCTCTCCGGTAGTCCCGGCACGCTGTTCTGAGTGCGCTCAAGCACTCCTCGATCAAAAGCAGAGGTCACTCTCGCCATGGCAGAACTGAACCGCCGCCGTTTCCTCCAGCTCACCGGCGGCGCCGCCGCCCTGACCCTGCTCAACGACAGCATCGCGCGCGCCGCCGCCATCCCCGCGCAGGGGACGACGGGGACCATCGCCGACGTCGAGCACGTCGTGGTCCTGATGCAGGAGAATCGTTCCTTCGACCACTACTTCGGTGCGCTCCGCGGCATCCGCGGCTTCGGGGACCCGCGTCCGGTGACCCTGCCCAGCGGGAAGTCCGTCTGGCACCAGACCGACAACGCCGGCAAGGAGACGCTGCCCTTCCGGCCGCCGTCCGACGACCTCGGCATGGAGTACCTCCAGGGGCTCAACCACGACTGGGCGGGCGGCCAGAGCGCCTTCAACAAGGGCAAGTACGACAACTGGGTGCCCGCCAAGACGCCGGCCACGATGGCCCACCTGACGCGCGAGGACATCCCGTTCCACTACGCGCTCGCCGACGCGTTCACGATCTGCGACGCCTACCACTGCTCCTTCATCGGCTCGACCGACCCGAACCGCTACTACCTCTGGTCGGGCCACACGGGCAACGACGGCAAGGGCGGCGGCCCGGTCCTCAACAACGCCGAGGCCGGCTACAGCTGGACCACCTACCCCGAGCGCCTCGAGGCGGCCGGCGTCTCCTGGAAGGTCTACCAGGACGTCGGCGACGGCCTCGACGCCGCCGGTTCCTGGGGCTGGATCAACGACGCATTCCGCGGCAACTACGGCGACAACTCGCTGCTCTACTTCAACAACTACCGCAGCGCGCAGCCGGGCAACCCGCTGTACGAGAAGGCCCGTACGGGCACCAACGCCAAGGCGGGCGAGGGCTACTTCGACAAGCTGCGCGCCGACGTCGCCGCCGGCACCCTGCCCCAGGTCTCCTGGATCGCCGCCCCCGAGGCCTTCAGCGAGCACTCCAACTGGCCGGCCAACTTCGGCGCCTGGTACATCGCGCAGGTCCTGGACGCGCTGACGTCCAACCCCGACGTGTGGGCCCGTACCGCGCTGTTCATCACGTACGACGAGAACGACGGCTTCTTCGACCACGTCGTCCCGCCGTACGCCCCCGCCAACGCCAACCAGGGCCTGTCGACCGTCTCCACCACACTGGACGTCTTCCCCGGCAAGGCCGGCTACGTCGCCGGTCCGTACGGTCTGGGCCCGCGCGTGCCGATGCTGGTGGTCTCCCCGTGGAGCAAGGGCGGCTACTCCTGCTCCGAGACCTTCGACCACACCTCGGTCATCCGCTTCATGGAGAAGCGCTTCGGCGTGCAGGAGCCCAACATCTCGCCCTGGCGCCGCGCCGTCTGCGGTGACCTCACCTCCGCCTTCGACTTCGGCCGTACGGACACCGACGAGGTCCGCCTGCCCGACACCGGCCTCTGGGAGCCGCAGGACCGCGAGCGCCACCCCAACTTCCTGGCCACCCCGCCGGCCGTGGGGGCCATGCCGCGCCAGGAGAAGGGGCTGTGCAACACCCGTCCGCTGAGGTACGCGCCGTACGTGGACGGCGCCGCCCTCACCGGCGAGGGCAAGTTCCGGCTGACGTTCAGCGGCGGCCCCGACCTGGGCGCGCAGTTCTACGTCACCTCCGCCAACCGGACCGACGCCCCCTGGACCTACACCACCGAGGCCGGCAAGTCGATCTCGGACACCTGGAACACCGTCTACTCGGCCGGTGTCACCGACCTGACGGTCCACGGCCCCAACGGATTCCTGCGCGGCTTCCGCAATCCCGGCACCACCCCCGGCCCCGAGGTCACCGCCCGCCACAACGCCTCCACCGGGAACCTGGACCTCACGCTCACCAACGCCGGCGCGTCGACCGCGACGCTCACGGTCACCAACGCCTACGGTGGCGGACCGAAGCGGCTCACCGTCGCCAAGGGCGCCACCATCACCTACAGCGTTCCGCTGCGGAACACGCGACGCTGGTACGACGTGACCGTCACCGCGTCCGAAGCCCCCGCTTTCGGCCGCCGCTTCGCCGGCAAGGTCGAGACCGGCGCGGCCGGCCTCTCGGACCCGGGCATCCTGACGGAGCAGGGCTCCTGACGCACCGGTCCCGCCGACCGGAGCCCCGTTCCGCGGAACCCTCCGCGGTACGGGGCCGCTCGCGGTACGGGCCATGCTCGCGGTACGCCTGCGAGCGCGGCCCGCTCCGGCCCGCTACGGTGGCGCGATGGAACAGCGGATCAGCCTGGTCACCCTGGGCGTCGCCGACCTCGCCCGGGCCAAGGCCTTCTACGAGGCGCTCGGCTGGCGCGGCACCGAGGTGGAGGAGACGGTCTTCCACCAGGCGGGCGGCCTCGCCCTGGTGTTGTGGGACCGCCGGAAACTGGCCGCGGACTGCGGTTTTCCCGACGTCCCGCAGGCCGGGTTCGGAGGTATCGCGCTGGCCCACAACGTGCGTACGGACGCCGAGGTGGACGCCGTCGTCGCCGCGGCCGCCCAGGCCGGCGGCACCGTCACCCGGCCCGCCGCCCTCAATGCGATCGGCTTCTACTCCGGTGTCTTCACGGACCCCGACGGCCATGCCTGGGAAGTCGCCCACAACCCCGGCTTCACCCTGACCGAGGACGGCTCGCTGGTCCTGCCCGACTTCGGCCAGGGCGCGTCATGAGGTAGCCGACGCCGATGTTCAGGCGAGGGGTGCGGAGGTGTGAGTCCCGCCGGCGCCTCGGTGCTTGAAGGCATGCCGGTCGTGCTCGGGTTCCTCTCGGGGATCCACACGCTCAGCCCTCCCGGGCGGCCAGGGTGCGGGCGGCGGTCTTCTGCAGGTGCGCGGTGAACATCGCGGCCGGGTCGGCGACGCCGAGCCGGTGCAGCGCCACCATCGCCGTCACCAGTACGTCGCAGACCTCCGCCTCCACATCCCGCCACGAATGGGAGAGCCCCTTGCGGGGGTTGGTGCCGGTGGCGCCGATGACGGCCTGGGCCGCCTCGCCGAACTCCTCCCCGATCTTGAGCACTTGCAGTACCCGGCGCTGCTCGGCGGGGACATGGGCGGCGGCTTCGTCGAGGAAGACGGCAAGCTCCCCGGTGATGGTCCAGGCGTTCTTCTCCACGGTGGTTCCCCTTCGTCCGGCTGCGTCCGTTCGCGGTCCTGGTCCTGTGAACGAATCGGACGGCGTGCGGATGCCGTGTTCGCACGCCCCTTTCGCGAAGGAGCCCGCGCCGCCTACCGGACCAGCGCGAACGTACCGGCCGCCACGGCCCCGCCCACCGCGGCGCCCGCGAGGACTTGGGCGAGTGTGTGGTCCCCCAGCTCCACCCGGGACCAGCCGACGACGGCGACCAGGGGGTACGCGAGGAGCGTCCAGGGCCCGTACGCCGTCATGGCGAGCAGGAGGATGCTTCCGGAGGAGACGGCCGCATGCACGCTGATCTTCCAGGCGGGGGTCACGGCGAGGAGGGCCACCAGGGTGGCCAGCATGGCCGAGACCAGCGCGGTCATGGTCCGGGGGGCGCCGAAGGCCCACAGCAGCGTGATGCCGGTGGCGACCGAGACGCTGACGAAGCTCAGCACGATGACGCGCTGGCGCCTCGGACCGACGTGCCGGTCGGCCCAGCGGCCGCGCCGTATCCCGTACTTGATGAAGGCCAGGGGGATGACGGCGGCGAACAGGCAGCCGAGGAGGCCCCATCCGATCCCGGCCAGGCGGCCGCTGTGCCAGCCGATCAGGACGGTGTCGGCGATGATCCACGTCTTCGGGTCGAGTCCATCGGTGATCAGGCGCGCGACCCGGGACTCGTACGCCCGCGCGGACGCGGTCGTCGTCGTGGTCGTCACGTCGTGGCCTCCTGGCTGGTCGTGGTGGGGAAGGCGCCGACCACGGGGGAGTGGTGGTGGTGTGTCCGGGTGAACCTGAGGATCTTCTCAGCCTCCTGCGGTGTCGTCCGATCCGCCGGCCGGTCCGTCGTCCGGCTTCCCGCCCGCGGCGCGCCCCCGCTCGCGCTCCCGCGCCGCCCACGCGGCCGAGTCGATCCGCGAGGGGTAGCCCTCCGACGGCTCCGAGGCGTCCAGATGCACCGTCCACGCCCACAGGACGACCGCCACCAGCAGGAAGCAGCCCGCCACCCCCAGGACCGCGTCGACATCGTCGGCTTGGGACTCCGCGTCCTGCCCGAAGAAGGCGGGGGGACCGTCGACGATCATGCTCACCCACCAGGCGAGGGTCGCGTTGAACGCGAGGAGGGCCAGCCAGTACAGGATCCGTACGGCTTTCGCCGGGGCGCCGTGCAGCGTACGGAGCAGGAGCAGCCGCCGCAGCCTCCCCGGCCCCCCGCTGCGGCGGCGCGCCGCGGCCTCGAAGCTTCGTACCGATGCGTAGCACTCGTCGAGCCAGTGGCCCGGCTCCGGGTCGGGAGCCCCGCTCGGGGCCAGCTTCTTGGCCTCGATCCAGCCGGTGATGAACTGGACCTCCAGCTGGGCCTTCTCCAGCCTCTTGCGGTAGTGGTGGTCCGCGCTCCGCGCCTCGCGGCGGTCCCTGAGGACGAGGCTGACCCCTCCCACCAAGCCGGTGATCACGGGCACGAAGAACGGCGCGAACGACACCAGGGAATCCAGACCAGGCACCGGCAATGCCTCCTCATCCGACCCGGCCTCGGCTGGGGGCCTGTCTCCAGCCTTGCATCCCCCACGGCCGCCCCCACCGCTCCGTGCGGCCGATCGGGTGACCGCCGGGGCGTCGGGGGGGCCGGGCCTTCGGTTCGGCCGCCCCCTGGCGGCCGGGGGCCGGCTCGCCGGCCGGGGAAGGAGGCGTGGCGCGATGGGCGAGTGGAGACACCCGGCCCTTCGCCGCGCCGTCGCATGGTGATCAACGCGCTGTCCGTGGCGGCGGCGGCGCCTTCGGCGCAGGCTGCTTGGCTGGAGAAGCACGACGTGCCGCCGGACGAGATCGCCCTGGGCTTCGACGACGCCTTCTGCCCGGCCGGGGAACTGGTCGAAGAGGGCCTGCTCGGTCCCGGCGTGCCGTCCGAACTGAGAGAGCGCCCCGCCGCTGCCGGAGATCCGCGTTCTGCGGTGAGGACTCGGCGCGGGACGTCGGGAACGGAACTTCCACACGATCCGTCAAGGACCTTCACCCGGGCGGGGTTACGGCGACCGGCGACGGGGGCGGGCCGTGAAGTTGGGTACCCTCTCGGTTGGCTTCGGGGCTTCAGCGGGGCTTCTGCGTGCTGAACCGCCGTAACAGGGGATGGATTTTCATGAGTGCACCTTCCACCGACCTTTTCCAGCCGCTCCGGCCCGAAGACCCGGCCACGGTGGGCGGTTACCGGCTGACCGCGGTGCTGGGCGCGGGCGGCATGGGCAAGGTGTACCTCTCCTACACCCCGGGCGGCCGGCCCATCGCCCTCAAGGTGATCCGGCCCGAGTTCAGCGAGGACCCCGAGTTCCGCCGGCGCTTCCAGCAGGAAGTGAAGGCGGCGCAGCGCGTGCAGGGCCTCTACACCGCACCCGTCATCGACTTCGACACCGAGGGCACCCAGCCCTGGCTGGCCACCGCCTACGTACCGGGCCCCTCCCTCGCGCACGCCGTGGCCCAGTACGGACGGCTGCCGCTGCGCAGTGTGCTGCTGCTGGCCGTCGGGGTCGCCGAGGCGCTGCACGTCATCCACGGCGCGGGCATCGTCCACCGGGACCTGAAGCCCGCGAACGTGCTCCTCGCCGCCGACGGCCCCCGCGTGATCGATTTCGGCATCGCCCGCGCGGCGGACGCCACTTCCCTGACCGGCAGCGGCGTCAGCGTCGGCACGCCCGCGTTCATGGCGCCCGAACAGGCTTCCGCCGGTACGGTCACCGCCGGCACCGACATCTTCGCCCTCGGCCAGATCGTGGCGTACGCGGCGATCGGCGCGCCCGCCTACGGCGAGGGCTCCTCGCACGCCGTGCTGTACCGCATCGTGCACGAGGATCCCGACCTCAGCGCGCTGCCGGACGAGCTGCGGCCCCTGGTGACGCGGTGCCTCAGCCGTGACCCGGCGGACCGGCCCGACCTGGCCGAGGTGATCCGGATGTGCCACGACCTCTCCCCGGTCCCGCTCCGCCAGGGCGAGGACTGGCTGCCGCAGGCGGTCGCCGGTTCCATCACGGAGCGCCTCCAGCTGCCCGAACCGGCGAAGACCCCGCCGCCGCAGCCCGCCGTGGCCCCGACGCCGACCGAACTCTCCCCGCAGCCGCAGCCGCAGCCGCAGCCGCAGGGCGCGCCCCCGTACCCGCCGACCGGTCTCGGCGTGGCGGCCGCGCCGACGCAGAGCGCCCCCGCCGCGTCTGCGCACGTACCGACCGCTCCCGCCGCTCCGGGCTTGCCGCCCGGTCACCACACCCCGCCGCCCGGCTACCGGACGCCGCCCCCCGGCTACCCGACCCAGCCCGGCTACCAGACGCCGCCGCCCGGTTACCCGACCCAGCCCGGCTACCAGACGCCGCCGCCCGGATTCCACCCCGGCTACCCGCCCCCCGCGCCGCAGCGCAAGTCGAAGGGGCCGATCATCGCCGGGGTCGTCGTGGCCGCGGTGATCGGTCTCGCGGTCCTCGGCTCCCTGCTCCCGGACTCCGGTGACAAGGCCAAGGGCAGCTCGTCCGGCGCAGGCGGCAGCACGAGCAGCGGCACCCCCGGCGGCGGCTCCCAGGACAAGGGCGGCAAGCGCGCCGACCCCGCGCCGGTCTCGTACAAGGGCGTCAACCTGACGGCCAACTACCAGCTCATGCTGGCCGACAACCCGCCGCGCCCGGCCACCGGCGGCAACGCCGGCGTGCTCTACAACCACGGGGACGTCTACTTCTACCTCGACACCCTCTTCGGGGACACGAAGGTCGGGACCGACAACGGCAAGCTGGTCGTGCTGAACAACTCGCAGAAGGGTTCGCTGGAGACCTGCCGCGCCGAGACCCGGTACACCGAGAAGATCGGCCTCGATCAGCTCACGGACGGGTCGGAGATCTGCGTGCTCAGTGATGCCGGCCACATCGCGGTGGTGACGTACCGCGGCAAGTCGGGAGCGAACGACCCGAGCAACTACATCACGCTCGACCTCACGGTGTGGCGCAATGCCGAGGAGCCGAAGAAGCGGAGCTGAGGCGGGAGCGGTTCGGCGCGGGCTCCGTCCGGGTCCGATCCGGCCCCGTCCGATGGTTGGCAAAACGGGCAAATCGCCCATTTCTGTCATTTAACTCAGTCGCTGCCATATGCCGTTTGAGGGTGTGTCAGTCGCAAACGTGCGGGGCATAATCGGGCCCGGTCGTCTCCGGAAGCAATGGAGCCATCGGGACACCGGCCGACCTCCCGGTCGGCTTCCCGCACCGGACCGATCCCCAAGGCGCCGTACATGTCCCTGGCCAGCCGCTCTCGCCTCGCGGCGCTGCTCGCCGCGGTCTCCGTCGGTGTGGCCGGCGTCACGACCTGGGCGTACGGATACGGGAGCGAGCGGCCGCCGGCGGCCGCCGAAGCCGTCTTCACGCCGAGCGTGACCGAGGGCTCCGCCCTCCAGGTCGTCGCGCACCCCGACGACGACCTCTTCTTCATGAACCCCGACCTGAGCCGCTCCATATCGACGGGCATCAAGGTCACGACCGTCTACCTGACCTCCGGCGAGTCCGACGGCCGGAACGAGGCCCACAGCCCGCACCTGGACGACGCCGCGGGCCCCGCCGACCGTGCGGCCTACGCGGAGGCCCGGCAGAACGGCATCCGGGGCGCCTACGCGGAGATGGCCACCGGCGACCGCACCAGCGCCTGGCAGCGCGAGTCCATACCCACGGCCGGCGGGGGCAACGCCGAGGTGGACGTCCTCGTCGCCCGGCCCGAGGTGAACCTGGTGTGGATGCAGCTCCGCGAGGCGCGGAGCATCTCCGGGGACAATCCGGACAGCCTGCGCGGCCTGTGGGACGGCCGGATACCCGCCCTGGGTGCCCAGCTCACCTCCGGGACACCGGTCGAGCGCCCGTTCTCGTACACCAAGGACCAGGCCGTGGCCGCCATCGCGGACGTGTTCGCGCGGTTCAAGCCGACCACGATACGGACGCAGGACCCGACCCCCGGCAAGTCGCAGAGCGGGGTCTTCCTCGACCACCAGGACCACATGTACGGCGCCCGCTTCGTCCAGGCCGCCGCCGAGCGCTACGCGCGGACCGCGGACCGCCCGCACTTCTCCGTGCAGAACTACGTGAGCTACCCGAACAGCGCGCTGCCGCCCACGCTCGACCGGCAGACCGCCGAGGAGAAGCTCGGCTACCTCAAGACCTACGCCTGGATGGACCACCAGGACTGGTGCGGCAGCCCCGCCGGCTGCGGCGACCGCAAGACGGCGACCAGGCCCACCGGCGCCGGGTGGAACCAGACCATCCGCTACAGCCGCGGCGACGGCACCTCCTGGATGACCGAAGGAGCCCCCGGACGGCTGTGGGCCTTCGCGGTGCTGGACGGCCGGATGGCGTACTGGTCGCGCAGCGGCCCGAAGGCGTCCTGGGAGGGCCCCCGCTTCCTCGACGGCGCCGGCATCGACGCGGGGGCGAGCACGGTCCGGCTCCCGGACGGCAGGATCGCGGTGTTCGCCACCCGCACCACCCTCGGCGCGACACCCCAGGACTACGGGCGCGAGATCGTCTACGCCGTCCAGGGCCGGGCCGACGGCGCGTTCGGCCCCTGGCGGTCACTGGGAACCCCGGACATCGCGGACCGGTCCGGCACCTCGGCGATCAGCGGACCGGCCGTCGCCGTGGATCCGGCGGGCCGGATGACCGTGTACGTACGCGATTCCCGCCGCACTCTGCGCGCCCGGACCCAGACGGCCCCGGACGGCGGGTTCGGCGGATGGCAGGTCCTGGGCGGCGCCGGTCTCCTGGGCGATCCGGTCACCGCGACCGACGGTTCGGGGCGCCAGTACGTGTACGCGACGACGACCGGATCCGTACTGGCCTGGGCCCAGCCGGCGCCGGGCGCCCCGATGGCGGGCTCCTTCGCGACCGGACTGCCGCAGACGACGGGCGTGCTCTCGGTGCGACCCGAGGGCGACGGGGTCCGCCTGTTCTTCCGGCGTCCCGGCACGGGCACCGTCGGTACGAGCCTGGCGGTCATGGGCGGGGCCGCACCGGAGTTCTCCCCGGTCGCCGAGGCTGGCGGTCCGGGCGGCTACGGCGCCGTGGGCATCGCGGGCCCGCTGCTCGCGGGCCGTACGGGTTCGGGCACGGTCGGGGTGGCGGGCGCGGCCGGCCCCCAGTCCTGGCAGGAGTCCCAGATGCTGTACACGGGCGCTCCGGCGGGCGTGGCCGACCGGGCCGGCACGGCCGTCGCGGCGGCCCTCGGCCTGGACGCCGATCTGCACATCGTCACGACGCTCCGACCGCCCCGCTCCGAGCCGGCCGGCGACCTGGCCCCCACCCCGTGGCACCGCGCGGTCCGGCCCCCGATGCTCGCCCAAGCCGACCACGCCGGCTAGGCCGCGTCCTGCCCGTCTCCCGGCCCGTTTCCCGTTTCCGCCGGTACGGCGCGTCACCCCGGGCGGGTCCTCTGTCGCGGCGGGAGCCCGCGCGCCACACTGGGGGGGCCGGGGCGCGGCGCCCCGTCGCGAGGAGGTGGTGGGGCCGTGTCGGGGACCCCTGCGGAGCAGCCCGATCCGGTGGTGCGTCCCGAGGTGTGGGAGACGTACGGGCCGGCCGATCTCAGCGCCGTGCCGGTGTTCGCCGGAGGGTTCATCAACTTCGGCTACTGGCAGGCGGTCGATCTCGAACAGCCGCTGTCGGAGGGTGACCGGATCCGCAGCGAGCAGGACCTCTACCGGCACGTACTCGACGCGGTGGGCCCCGCGGGCGGCCGGGCCGTGGAGATCGGCTGCGGTCTCGGCCTCGGGTGCGCCCTCGCCCTGGAGGAGTACGGGCCCGCGGAGATGACCGGGGTGGACATCCACCCCCAGCAGCTCCGGCGGGCCCGCGAAGCGAACTCGCTGCTCCTCGAAGCCCGGGCGCCCCGGCTGCGCTTCGTGCTCGGGGCGGCGGAGAGCCTCCCACTCGGCGACGCCGAGTTCGACTGCCTCTACAGCGTCGAGGCCGCCCAGCACTTCCCGGACCTGCCGGCGTTCGCGCGCGAGGCGGCACGGGTCCTGCGCCCCGGCGGGAGGGTGGCGGTCGCCAGCTTCTTCAGCGTCGAGGGCGCGCCCGCCCCGGCGGAGCGGCTCGCGGGGCTGCTCGACTCGTTCGCCAGCGGCCTGGACATCGCCCGGCCCGTCTCCCGGCTCGACGAAGCCCTGTCCGATGCCAATTTCGCCGACGTGCGGATCGCCTCGATCGGTCCGCAGGTCTGGCCCGGCTGGGACCGCTGGCTCGCACGCCTCTGGGCGCCGGGCACCTGGCCCCGGAACTTCCTGGCCGCCTGGGAGCAGCAGATCCTGGACTACTACCTGGTCACCGCCACCCGCCCGTAGCCGTCCGCAGGCCCACGACAGGTAGGCGATTCCCTACGTTTGACACGTAGGGAATCGCCTACCTATCGTGGAGTCATGAACATCAAGCACGCCTCCTTCATCACGCTCCCCGTCGCCGACCAGGAAAAGGCCCTCGCCTTCTACATCGAAGTCCTCGGATTCGAGGTCCGTGCGGACCGCCGGATCGGCCCGGTGCGCTGGCTGCAGGTCGCCCCAGAAGGAGCCGAGACCGTCTTCACCCTCTCGGGCCCGGGCATGGGGGATTTCATCCCCGGCTCCACCCGGGGGATCATGTTGGTCACGGCTGACGTCGACGCCGACTGCGCGAAGCTCGCCGCGGCCGGAGTGGAGGTGACCGGTCCGGAGGACGCCCCGTGGGGGCGAATGGCCGGCTTCCGGGACCCCGACGGCAACAGCCTGATGCTGGTCACGGAGAAGGAAGGCTTCTAGCCCCATGGTCACGACGGGTGTCGACGAAGACCGCGTGTTCGCCGCGCTCGCCAACGGCACCCGCCGCGAAGTCCTGCGCCTCCTGCGCGAGCGCGGCCCGCAGCCTGTCCAGGCCCTCGCGGACCACTTCGACATGCGCCGCCCCAGCCTCTCGGAACACCTCAAGGTGCTCCGGGAGGCCGGCCTCGTGTCCGAGGAGCGCGCCGGCCGGCAAAGGATCTACCGGCTCGAAGCCGCGCCGCTGGCCGATGTCCAGGACTGGCTGCATCCGTACGAGCGGTACTGGCGCGGCAGGCTCAAGGACCTCGGGCGGCTCCTGGACCGCATGCCCGACGATGAGACATGACCCCTGAACCCGATCCTGATGCCGCGCCCGAACCGGCAGCGCCCGAACCGGCAGCGCCCGAACCCGCCGCGGCCGGGCCCGCCGGGCCCGCCCGCGCCGACGAGTCCGAGGACCTGACGACCGTACGGGTCGACCAGTTCCTGCCCCACCCTCCCGGCAAGGTCTGGCGGGCCCTGACCGAGCCCGAGCTGATCGCCCAATGGCTCATGCCCTGCGACTTCCGCCTGGAGGTCGGCCACCGCTACACGATGACCGGTACGCCCCGGCCCAACGCCGGCTTCTCCGGCACCACGGCGGCGGAGGTCCTCGCCTTCGAACCGGGCCGCATGCTCGCGGTCCGCTGGCAGGACGCCTCCGATGCGAACAGAGCCGACTGGACGATCACCTGGACCCTCGCGCCGGAGGGCCGCGGTACCCGCCTCTTCCTCCTGCACGAGGGCTTCGACCCGGACGACGACCTGCAGATGATGGCCCGGAAGATCATGGGGAGCGGCTGGCGGACGCACATCATGGAGGCGCTGGACCGTGTCGCGGGGCAACTCTGACCGCAGTTGCCGTCGGCTCTTCCTCCGGACCGGGGCGGGGCCAATGGGCCGATCGGGGGAGATGGAGGCCCCGGCGCGTGACCTACCCTGGATCGGAATCACCAGTTCCGGGGGCCGAGCGCAAAGGTAGAGCGCGTCCATGGGCATCACCAGCAGTTCCGCGCGTCGTCGACGGGCGGTTCCCGCCGTGGCGGCGGTCGTCCTCGCCCTTCTGGCGACAGCGGCCACCCCGGCCTTCGCCGCCGCGGGCGGCTCGGCGGGCCGCCCGGCGGCCGACTCCGAGCCGGCCCACGGCGCCGGCGGGATCCCGCTGGGGATCTCCCGGCTGGCCCAGGGCCCGGGGCGCGACGTCGCCATCACCATCGACGACGGTCCGGACCCCCGCTGGACCCCCCAGGTCCTCAAGGTGCTGCGGCAGAACCACGTCAAGGCCACCTTCTGCATGATCGGAACCCGTGCGCAGAAGTACCCGGACCTGGTGCGCGCGGTCGCGGCCGACGGGCACCGGCTGTGCGACCACTCCGTCGACCACGACGTGACGATGGACCACAAGCCCGTCGCCTACCAGCGGCAGCAGATACTCGACGGCAAGGCCATGATCGAGAAGGCCGTCCCGGGCGTCGCCGTCACCTACTACCGTGCGCCCGGCGGTGCCTTCACCCCCGACAGCCGTGCGATAGCCGCCGCGAGCGGGATGCGGCCGCTGGGCTGGAGCGTCGACCCCAAGGACTGGAGCCGTCCGGGCCTGCCGGCGATCGTCGCGGCCCTGGAGGGCAAGCTGCCCCGGCAGCCGACCGTCCTCTTCCACGACGGCGGAGGCGACCGCAGCGAGACCGTCGCGGCGCTCAAGCAGTACCTGCCCTGGCTCGCCGCGCAGGGCTACGGTTTCACCTTCCCGGCCCGCACCACCCCGTAAGGCGCCCCTGGAGGCGCGGCGCCGCGCCGGGCTCAGGGCGAGGGCTCCCGTACGTACGCCCCCGCTCGCGCGGCCGCCGCCGCGGCCCCCGCGGCGCGATCGGCGTCGGCCTCGTCGAGCGGGAGGGCGGTGGTCAGGAGGCGGTAGTAGAGCGGAGCGGACGTGGCGCGGATCACCTCGTGGGCGTCGGTGTCCTCGGGGACCTCGCCGCGGGCGGCGGCCAGCTCCACGCAGGGTGCCCATTCGCCGACGCGGGCGGAGTAGAAGCCGTACAGGGCCTCCGCCGCCTTCGGATCGGAGCCGGCCGCCGCGATCACCGCCTTGAACAGGGCGCCCTGCCGGGGATCGGCCAGCGTGCGCTGCACCAGCCGGGCGTTGGCCGTCAGGTCCCCGAGGAGTGATCCCGTCTCCGTGCGCGGTACGGACTGCTGTGCCATGTCCAGCAGCAGGTCGGCCACGAGACCCGTGGCCGTGCCCCAGCGGCGGTAGACGGTCGTCTTCCCGACCTCCGCGCGGCGGGCGATGTCGGCGAGGTCGAGATGGGCGAAGCCCTGTTCGGCCAGGACGTCCGCGGTGGCCCCCAGCACGGCCGCGCGCACGCGCGCCGTACGCCCTCCGGGCCGGGCGGTCCCCGGGTCGGGTACGGCTTCCGTGAACTCCATAACGGGACTCCTGTTCCATTAAGCGTCTCGCGTTGCTACGCTCGGGGCATCTTAACGGAACCCCAGCCCCATTAGCTGGGGGTGTGTGAGAGGGGATTCGTCATGGAGTACAGGCGGCTGGGTGTGTCCGGACTTCAGGTTCCGGCGCTCAGCTTCGGCGCCGGGACCTTCGGCGGACGGGGTCCGCTCTTCGGGGCCTGGGGCAATACGGGCGTGGCGGAGGCGCGGCGCCTCGTGGACATCTGCATCGACGCCGGCGTCACGATGTTCGACACCGCCGACGTCTACTCCGACGGCGCGTCGGAGGAGGTGCTGGGGGCCGCCCTCAAGGGCCGTCGCGACCGGGTGCTCATCTCCACCAAGGCCGGCCTGCCCGTCGGCGACGGCCCGGGTGACGCGGGCACCTCTCGATCCCGCCTGATCACTTCCGTCGACAAGGCGCTGCGCCGCCTCGACACGGATCACATCGACCTCTTCCAGCTGCACGCCTTCGACGCCGGCACCCCCGTGGAGGAGGTGGTGTCCGCCCTCGACGACCTGGTCCGGGCCGGGAAGATCCGCCACCTCGGCGTCTCCAACTTCTCCGGCTGGCAGGCGATGAAGTCCCTCGCGGCCGCCGACCGCCGCGGCCGCGAGCGCTACGTCGCCCACCAGGTGTACTACTCCCTCATCGGCCGTGACTACGAATGGGAGCTGATGCCCCTCGGCCTCGACCAGGGGCTCGGCGCGATCGTCTGGAGCCCCCTCGGCTGGGGGCGGCTCACCGGCAAGATCCGCCGGGGCCGGCCGCTGCCCGCCGGCAGCAGGCTGCACGACACCGCCGCGTTCGCGCCGCCGGTGGAGGACGAACACCTCTACCGCCTGGTGGACGCCCTGGACGAGATCGCCCGGGAGACCGGCAAGGCGGTCCCGCAGATCGCCCTCCGCTGGCTGCTGCAGCGGCCGACCGTGTCCTCCGTCATCATCGGCGCGCGGAGCGAGGAGCAACTGCGCCAGAACCTCGGGGCCGTGGGCTGGGAGCTCGCCCCGGAACAGATGGCGAAGCTCGACGAGGCCAGTACCCGCCCGGCCCCCTACCCCTACTTCCCGTACCACCGCCAGCCGGGCTTCGCCCGCCTCAACCCCCCGGCGGTCCCGGCGCATTGATCGCGGGGCCGGGGGTCAGGGGGTGCGGATGGCCGTGAGCAGGCGGGCGCAGCGGGCGCTCATGTCCGCGGCGGACTGGTCGGGGTGGGCGATCCACCAGCCCATGAGGGCGCTGACGGTGCCCGTCCACACGTGCTTGAGGGCATCGGCGTCGAGGGGGTCCTCATTGCCGTGGCGGCCGAGCACCGCCGCGGTTCCGGTCGCGGCGAACGTGTCGATGGCCTCGCGGTGCCGCTGGGCGGCGAGGCGCAGTTCGGAGCCCGGGGGCAAGGTCCTGTCGTAGAGCACGAACCAGGCGTGACGCCTGTCCTCGAGGGCGGTGAAGAGTCCGGTGAGGACGGTGTGGGGGAGCTGCTCCGTCGTGGTGGCGGCCGGTCCGCCGGCCATCGCCGCGTCGATGGCCGCGATGACGCGGGCGGCGATCTGTTCGAGGCAGGCGAGGTAGAGCCCGTCCTTCGAGTCGAAGTAGGCGTAGAGCATCGGCTTCGTGACGCCCACCCGCCCGGCGATCGCGGCCATCGAGGCGGACGCGTGTCCGTGCAGGCCGAACTCCTCCATCGCGGCGGCGAGGACCTGCTCCTCGCGCTCGGCGCGCGGTACGCCCTTCGTCCCCGCGGGTCTGCCCCGGCGCCTGCCCGTCGAGGAGGTCGCCGGGGTGCCCGGTGCGGTGCCGGTCCTTGTGGAGTCCATGAGGCGAACTATACGGTGGAGTAAATTACCAAGCGGTAAATTACCGAAGGGTTATATCTTTATGGCCGAGACCGTGCCGCCCGCCGCCCCTCTCGCCCCGTCCCGGCCCCGCCGCTCCTGGTGGGGCTGGGGCACCGATGACAAGGCCTTGTCCGACGGCGAGTGCGTCGCCCTCGGCGCGCTGGTCCCCGGTGCGGCCGGCACCCCGCTGCCGGTGCCCGACCTCCGCTCCGTCGATCTGCCCGGGGCCCGGATCGCCCCGCCCTCCTCCCTCGCCCGTTTGATGTCCGACAGCCCGGCGGACCGGGCCGCGCACACCTACGGCAAGGCCTACCGCGATGTCGTACGGGCCCTGCGGGGCGAACTCGGCGCGGCTCCGGACCAGGTCGCCTTCCCCCGCTGCGAGCAGGACGTCGTGGACGTACTGGACTGGGCCGAGAGCGCCGACGTGGTCGTCGTGCCCTACGGGGCGGGCAGTTCGGTGGTCGGGGGAGTGGAGTACCGCGGGGACCGGCGGCGCGGCGTGGTGTCCCTCGACCTCGCCGCCCTCGACCGCGTACTCGAGATCGACACCGCCAGCAGGGCGGCGCGGATCCAGGCGGGCGTGCTCGGACCCGGCCTCGAAGCCCAGCTGCGGCCGCACGGCCTGACCCTGCGCCACTTCCCGCAGAGCTTCGAGTTCTCCACCCTCGGCGGCTGGCTGGCGACGCGGGCCGGCGGCCACTACGCCACGCTCCTCACCCACATCGACGACCTGACCGAGTCCCTGCGGGTGGTCACCCCGGTCGGGGTCAACGAGTCGCTGCGCGTGCCCGGTTCGGGCGCGGGCCCGTCCCCCGACCGGCTGTTCCTGGGATCGGAGGGCACGCTCGGCGTGATCACCGAGGCGTGGATGCGGCTGCAGGACCGGCCCCGCCACAAGGGGTCCGCCTCGGTCCTGTTCGACGACTTCAAGGCAGCGGTCGGCGCGGTCCGCGCCATCGCGCAGTCGGGCCTGCACCCGGCCAACTGCCGCCTGCTCGATCCCGGCGAGGCGGCCCTCGCGGGTGTGGCCGGCGGCGGCCGGAGCGTACTCGTCCTCGGGGTGGAGTCCGCGCACTTCCCCGTCGCCGACCGGCTCGCCGAACTGGTCGCCCTGGCGCGGGACCACGGCGGTTCACCGGCCGGGCCCCCGACCGCGGACGGCGACCCCGACGGCGGCTCCGGCGAGGACTCCGCGGCTGGCGCGTGGCGCTCCGCGTTCCTGCGCATGCCCTACCTGCGCGACGGGCTCGCGCGGATGGGCGTGATCAGCGAAACCTTCGAGACGGCCTGCACCTGGGACCGCGTCGATGCCCTGTACGAGGCCGTGCACCGGGACCTCGGCGCCGTCGTACGCAAGGTCACCGGGGCCGAGGGGTTGATCAACTGCCGTTTCACCCACGTCTACCCCGACGGCCCCGCCCCCTACTTCACCGTCATAGCCGCGGCGAGGCGCGGTGCGGAGGTGGCGATGTGGGACGAGATCAAGTCGGCCGCGATGGACGTGCTCGGCGCGCACGGGGCGACCGTCACCCACCACCACGCCGTCGGCCGCGACCACCGGCCCGGATACGACCGGCAGCGCCCGGAGCCGTTCGCCCGGGCGCTGCGGGCCGCGAAGCACGCGCTCGACCCGGCGGGGATCCTCAACCCCGGCGTGCTCTTCGACGGGGAGCGGGGCTGAGCGGAGGGCGCGGCAGCGGCCGGGTCGGCTCACCAGGGGGGCAGACCCCGGTGCCGGACCGGCCGACCCCGGTGCCGGCCGGTCCGGCCCCGGGGTGGCACCGGGTCGGCTCAGGCCAGGAAGGACAGCCGTACCGTGCGCCGCGGGTTGTCCCGGTTGGTGTCCACCAGCACCACGGACTGCCAGGTTCCGAGCGCCAGCTCGCCCCCGACCACCGGAAGGGTGGCGTGGGGCGGTACGAAGGCGGGCAACACGTGATCGCGACCGTGGCCGGGGGAGCCGTGCCGGTGGCGCCAGCGGTCGTCGGCGGGCAGCAGCGTCCGCAGGGCGTCCAGCAGGTCGTCGTCACTGCCGGCTCCCGTCTCGATGACGGCGAGTCCCGCGGTGGCGTGGGGAGTGAAGACGTTGAGCAGCCCGTCCCGGCCGCGGGCGGCGTCCCGCAGGAACTCCGCGCACGCCGCGGTGAGGTCGTGGACGGTCTCGGTGGCGCCCGTCGTCACGTCGAGGGTTCGTGTGGTGAACGTGTCGGTCATGCTCCCATCCTCGCCCGGCTCCGCGAACCGGCGCCGCCGACGCGAGGGGCGCCCGCGGTGCCCGCGTACCGGGCGCTGCGCAGGGTAGACGCGCCCGCATGACATGGAGGGACGTACTGCGCGGCACGCAGCAGCGGGCGGAACGGGCCGGGCCGGCCACCCGGAGGAAGCGACGGCGTCCGGCCCATCCGGCGGTCCGGGCGTCGGCCATGGTGACCGCCTTCGCCGGGACCGTGCTGTTCGGCGTGGTCCTGGCCCGGCTGACGCTGGAACCGTCGGCCGCCTCGGCGGCCCTCGTGCACGCCAACGTCCGGCCCGGCCATTCGATCAGCGCCTACCTGCACGGGACGTCGACGATCGAGGCGGCGCGCCAGCTGGGCGGGAACGTGCTGCTCGGGCTGCCGTTCGGCGTGCTCCTGCCGGTCCTGCTGCCGCCCGCGCGGGGCCTGCTGCGGGTCGGCGCCGTGACGGTCTGTCTGATGACCCTGGTGGAGCTGGTCCAGGGCGCCCTCGTCACGGGACGCGTCTTCGACATCGACGACGTCATCCTCAACACGGCCGGCGCGCTCCTCGGGTACCTGCTGATCGGCCGCCGGCTCGGGCGGGCCGTCCACCCGCGCCGGCGGCACTGGTGGAGCCGCCGGACCGCGGAGGCCGGCGACACCTGATCCCCGGCGCGTACGCCCTGTCCCCGGCACCCCGTCCCCGGCACCCCGACCCCGGCACGTACCCCGTCCCCGGCCCCCGGCCCCCGACTTGTGACTCGTGGGTATTGCACACCCCGGCGGTGACAGGCGTGACTGTCGCCGCATCCGCCGGACGTGACACGGTCGGGTCAGCCGCCGAACGAGGGAGCAGGTGTGAACAAGGGGTACGCCGCCTACTGCGACGCCGACCGCTGGTTCTACGACGCGCCGTACCGCCGCGCCGGTGAGAGCTACCCGGCCGCGCTCGCCCCCGTCCCGTCGGGGTGGCGCTCGCACCGCAGCGGCGACTGGCTCGCCCTGCGCCCCGTCGACGCCGAACTGCCCGCGCAGGGCTGGAAGATCCACGTCTCGGCCACGCTCGACAACGCCGAATCACTGCTGACGACGGTGTACGAGTACTGCACCGCCCGACGCGTCGCCTTCAAGTTCATACCGAGCCGGTACCTGCTGCACCTGCGCAACGCCAAGTACGCCGACCGCGCCGCGAGCGGCAAGTTCATCACGGTGTACCCGGCCGACGAGGAGCAGTGCCGCCGGATCGCGGAGGACCTCGACACCGCACTGGCCGGGGCCGCCGGCCCGTACATCCTCAGCGATCTGCGCTGGGGAGCCGGCCCGGTCCACCTGCGCTACGGCAGTTTCACCCTGCGGCACTGCTACGACGAGCACGGCGAGCTGGTCCCGGCGATCGAGACCCCCGACGGGCGGCTCGTACCGGACCGCCGCGGACCGGTGTTCCAGCCGCCCGAGTGGCTCGAACTTCCCGCCTTCCTGGAGCCGCACCTCGCGGCGCGCTCCGCGGTCAACCTGGCCGGCATCCCCTTCACGGTGGAACGGGCGCTGCACTTCTCCAACGGCGGCGGCGTCTACCTGGGCAAGGACAGCCGCACCGGCGAGAGCGTGGTCCTGAAGGAGGCCCGCCCGTACGCCGGGCTCGCCGCCGACGGCGCCGACGCCGTGGCCCGGCTGCACCGCGAACAGGCCGCACTGGAAAGGCTGTCGGGCCTGGACTGCGTGCCCGCGGTGCGCGGTGCGTTCACCGTCGGCGACCACCACTTCCTGGTGCTGCAACACCTCGCGGGCAAACCGCTCAACACCTACTTCGCCCGCCGCCACCCGCTGATCGAGGCGGACCCCGACCCGGCGGAGCTCGCCTCGTACACCGAGTGGGCCCTGACGATCCACCGCCGCGTCACCGAGGCCGTCGAGGCCGTGCACGCCCGCGGCGTGGTCTTCAACGACCTCCACCTCTTCAACATCATGGTGGCGGAGGACGAGAGCGGTGAACCGTCCGTCGCCCTGCTGGACTTCGAAGCCGCCGCGCACGTCGACGAGGGGCTGCGGCAGACCGTGGCCAACCCCGCCTTCGTCGCCCCCGCCGAGCGGCGCGGGTTCTCCGTCGACCGCTACGCCCTCGCCTGTCTGCGGCTCGCCCTGTTCCTCCCCCTGACCAGCCTGCTCGTCCTGGACCGGGCGAAGGCCGCCCATCTGGCGGCCGTCGCCGCCGAGCAGTTCCCCGTACCGCGGCGGTTCCTCGACGAGGCGGTCGAGGAGATCCTGTCCGGTGCTCCGCAGGGTGCGCCGGGCGGCCGCCTGCCCGCGCCGCCGGGCCCGTACCTGCCCGTCGAGCCGGGCCACTGGCCGGCCGCCCGCGCCTCGATGACCGCGGCGCTGCGCGCGAGCGCCACCCCGGAGCGCGAGGACCGCTTCGTGCCGGGTGACATCGCCCAGTTCGCGAGCGCCGACGCGGGCGTCGGCTTCGGCTACGGGATCGCCGGAGTGCTCCACGCCCTCGCCGAGACCGGCGCCGGACCCTGGCCCGAAGCCGAGGAATGGCTGCTGGAGCGCAGCGGGAAACCGGCCTCCGGCACCCCGCTCGGCTTCTACGACGGCCTCGCCGGAACGGCCTGGACGCTGCACCGGCTCGGACACCCGGGCCGCGCCCTCGCCCTCACCGAGCGGCTGCTGCAACAGCCCTGGCAGAGCGCGGGCCCCGACCTGCACAGCGGACTCGCCGGCATCGGCCTGGCCCTGGACGCGCTGGGCACCGCGAGCGGCGAGAGCGGGCTGCACACCGCGGCCCTGCGCTGCGCCGAACTCCTCGCCCGGCCCGAACACCGGCCCGCCCGCGCCGGACTGATGTACGGGAACACCGGCCCGGCCCTGCTCTTCCTGCGGCTGTACGAACGCACCGGCGACAAGGAACTGCTGCTCCAGGCCGCCCGGTCGCTCCACCGCGACCTCGACCGCTGCGTCACCAGCGCGTACGGCACCCTCCAGGTGAACGAGGGCTGGCGCACGATGCCGTACCTCGGCGAGGGCAGCGTCGGCATCGGCATGGTCCTCGACGACTGGCTCGAGCACGCTCCCGACGAGCGGTTCGAACAGGCCCGGCGCGAGATCGTACGGGCGGCGCAGGCGACCTTCTACGCCCAGCCCGGGCTGCTGCGCGGCGCCGCCGGGATGATCCTCCACCTGGCCCGGACCACCACCCCGGGCCCGGGCACGGGCCCCGCGGACATCGCCCGCCAGATCGACGCGCTGGCCCGACACGCCGTGCCGTACCAGGGCCATCTGGCCTTCCCCGGCGAGCAGATGATGCGCCTGTCCATGGACCTCGCCACGGGCACCGCCGGCGCACTCCTCGCCCTCGGCAGCGCCGCGCCCGGCGGGCGCGCGCACCTGCCGTTCCTCCCGCCGCTGCGACGTACCGCGGCGGCCCCAGAGCCGGCCCCGCCCGGGGCCGTGACCCATCGCACCACTCGACAGAAGAGGAATCTGACATGACGCTTCTCGACCTGCAGTCGATGGAGACCCCCAAGGAAGAGGTCACCGAGGGCGCGCTGCACGGCGGCGGTGGCGGTGGCAGCCGGGCCAGCCTGCTGCTCTGCGGCGACAGCAGCCTGAGCATCACGACCTGTAACTGACATAGGTCACCTCGGGCCCGGGCGGTTCGCCGCCCGGGCCCGCACCACATCACTGGAGGCATCCGCCGATGAGCCCCCCCGACGCGGCGGCCGGCACGGAGGCCGCGGCGGCGCGGGCGGCGGCCCTGGCACGCACGGCCGACCGGGCTCTCGTGGCAGCGGCCCGGCACAGCGCCGGGCGCACCGCCGCCGTCCTCGGATGCGCGCTGGGCGCCGCCGCGGCGGCGCTCGCCGAACCGGCCGTCCTCGGCCACACCCTCGACCTGCTGCTCCGCCGCGCTCCGTCGGGTCCCGCCTGGACGCTGCTGTGCGCCGCGGTCATCGCGGCCGAAGTGCTGCTGGACGCGGCCGCCGCCCGGCTGACCGGCGAGGTCGACGGCCGCTCCACCGCCCGCCTGCGCAGGCTCGCACTCGCCCGGCTGCTGCGGACGGCCCCGCACCGGGCCGCCCGCCACGCACCCGGCGACAGCGCCGCGCGACTGACCGCACACGCCACCGAGGCCGGGAAGGTCCCGGCCGCCGTCGCGCACGCCGTCGCCGCCACTCTGCCGCCGCTCGGCGCGATCACCGCCCTCTTCCTCATCGACCTGTGGACGGCACTCGCCTTCCTCGTCGGCGTTCCGTTCCTGCTGCTCCTGCTGCGGGCGTTCGCCCGCGACACCCACGCCAGCGTCGCCCGCTACCAGCAGGTCCAGCTCGAAACCGCCGGCCGCCTGACCGAGGCGCTGGCCGGGGCGCGTACGATCGCCGCCGCGGGCACCGCGGAGCGCGAACGCGCCCGGATCCTCGCCCGGTTGCCCGAGCTGGGCACCGAGGGCCGGCGGATGTGGCAGGTCTACGGCGGCACCACGGCCCGCTCGGCGGCCCTCATGCCGATGCTCCTCTACGCGGTCCTGGCCGTCGGCGGCATCCGCCTGTCGGCCGGGGCCATCGGAGTCGGCGAACTCCTCGCCGCCGTACGGTACGCAGGCCTCGCGGCCGGCATCGGAGCCGTGACCGGCGGCCTCGCGGCCGTGGTCCGCGGCCGGTCCGCGGCCCGGCGGACCGCCGCGCTGCTGACCCTGCCCGTACTCGGCCACGGCCGGGCGCGGCTGCCGGAAGACGGCCCCGGCACCCTGGAACTGCAGGGGGTCCGCGTCGTGCGCGACGGTGCGACGGTCCTGCACGACATCAGCCTGGTGGTCCCCGGGGGCGCCACCGTGGCCGTGGTGGGCCGCTCGGGAGCGGGCAAGACCCTGTTCGCCGCCGTGGCCGGCCGGCTCACGGACCCCGACGCGGGCCGGGTCCTGCTCGACGGGGTGCCCCTGCGGGAGGTGCCGGCCGATGCCCTGCGCCGCGAGGTCGGGTACGCCTTCGACCGGCCCGTGCTGCTCGGGGACACGGTCGGCGAGGCGATCGCCTTCGGCGCGGGTCCGCACCCCGGTCCGGAAGCGGTGCGCGCCGCGGCCCGCGCCGCCGGAGCAGACCTGTTCGTACGGCGCCTGCCGCACGCCTACGACACGCGCCTCGCCGACGCCCCCATGTCCGGCGGCGAGATCCAACGCCTCGGTCTGGCACGGGCGTTCGCCCACGCGGGTCGGCTCCTCGTACTGGACGACGCCACCTCCAGCCTCGACACCGTCACGGCCCGGGAGGTCGAGCGGGCCCTGGCCCGCGAGATCCGGCCCGGCACCCGGATCGTGGTCGCGCACCGCCTTTCCTCCGCGGCCCGCGCCGACCTCGTCGTATGGCTGCAGGACGGGCGGATACGGGCGACCGGAACCCACGGCGAGCTGTGGCGGCACGAGCCCGCCTACCGGGCGGTGTTCGCCGCCGACACGGAACGGGACACGGAGCGGGACACGGCACAGGGCTCGGAGCGGGACACGGCACAGGACGCGGAGCGGGAGGCGGCCCGGTGACCGGGGGAGGGGCCTGGGGCCGGGTGGCCCCCGAGGGACGGCGGTTCCTGCGCGGCCGCAAGAGGGCCCTCGCCCGGCTGGCCGCATGGTCGCTCCTGGAGTCCGCGCACACCTTCCTCGG
Source organism: Streptomyces sp. NPDC001903 (assembly GCF_042891345.1). Taxonomy (NCBI): domain Bacteria; kingdom Bacillati; phylum Actinomycetota; class Actinomycetes; order Kitasatosporales; family Streptomycetaceae; genus Streptomyces; species Streptomyces sp. NPDC001903. The sequence continues at coordinate 656,310 of NZ_JBIASZ010000002.1, read as the reverse complement.
CGGCTACGGAGTGGCCCGCGCCCTCGACGACGGCTTCCTCGCCGGCCGCACCGCCACCGGCCTCGGCTGGCTGGCCGCGGCCGGAGCCGGGGCGCTGCTCGGCGGATTCGCCCTGCGCGGCGTGTTCGCCGGGCTCGCGGACCTCGTGGAGCCGCTGCGCGACGGCCTGGTGCGGCGGGCCGTGCGACAGGCGCTGGACCGGGCGGTCGCCGATCCGGCGGGCGCGGCCGGCACGGGCGCCGTGTCCCGGCTGACCCAGCAGACGGAGATGGCCCGGGACTCCTTCGCGGGGCTGGTCCTGACGGTTCGATCGTTCGTGTTCACCGCCGTCGGGGCCTTCGTCGGCATGGCCGCGCTGGCGCCCGTGCTGCTGCTGGTCGTGCTGCCGCCCTTGCTGCTGGGCGTGGCCGCCTTCCTGGCCACGCTGCGCCCCCTGGCCTCCGTACAGCGCAGGTCCCTGGACACCGACGAGGCGCTCGCCGACCGGGTGGGGACGCTGGCCGAGGGCCTGCGCGACATCGCCGCCTGCGGGGGACGGGCATCCGCGCAGGCCCGGGTGGAGCCCCTGATCGCCGCCCAGGAACGGCTGGCGCGCACCCTCGCGGGCTGGGCGGCCCTGCGCACCCTGGCCCTGGGCGCGGCGGGCCGGCTGCCGGTGATCGCGCTGCTCGTGGCGACGCCCTGGCTGCTGGGCCGCGGGATCACCGCCGGTACGCTGGCCGGCGGGCTCACGTACCTGGTGCAGTCCCTGCTGCCCGCTCTCAACTCGCTGATGACCGCGCTGGGTTCGGCCGGGACCCGGCTGCTCGTGGTCCTCGAGCGCTTCAGCGGTCCGGTGCCGCCCGACCCGGCCGGTCACGGCCCCGCGCAGCCGGAGCCGGAGCCCGAGCCGGAGCCCCGGGTGGTGGCCGGCCATCGGGCCGGCGCCGCGGCCGAGCTCCGGGGGGTCACCTTCGCCTACGGCCCCGGCGCGGCCCCCGTGCTCGACGACCTCGATCTGGTGGTGCGCCCGGGGGAGCACCTCGCGGTGGTCGGACCGAGCGGAATCGGCAAGTCCACGCTCACCGCCCTGCTCGCCGGAACGCTGTCGCCCGACGCGGGATCGGTCCTCGTCGCGGGCGCGGACGCCCGCCGGGGACCGGGGACCACCGGGCCGGACCCGCGGCGGACCCTGCTGCCGCAGCAGGCCTACGTGTTCACCGGCACCGTACGGGAGAACCTGACCCACCTCGCCGCCGCCGAGGGCGCCCCCGGGCCCGGTGACGCCCGACTGCGGGGCGCCGTCAGCGCCCTCGGGCTGGACGAGCTGGTGGCACGGCTCGGCGGCCTGGACGCCGAGGTGTCCCCCCGGCTGCTGTCCCGGGGCGAGGGCCAGCAGCTCGCGCTCGCCGCCGCCTACCTCTCGCCCGCCCCGCTGCTGCTGCTCGACGAGGCCACCTGCCACCTGGACCCGGCCGCCGAGGAGCGTGCCGAACGGGCCCTCGCCGACCGTCCCGGCACCCTCGTGGTCGTGGCCCACCGGGTCTCGTCCGCGGCCCGCGCCGACCGGGTCCTCGTCCTCGACGGGACCCGCGCCGTCTGCGGCACACATGAAGAACTCCCCGCCAGGTCGCCCCTGTACCGCGATCTGGTGGGGAGGTGGAACCAGACCGCGGACGAGTGACACGGCCGTCGTGCCCGTCCGCGGCGCCGCCGGCGGATCAGACCCAGCCGGCCCGGCGGGATATCCGGATCGCGTCGATCAGATTGCGCGCTCCGGTCTTGCGGGTCGCCGCGGCCATGTAGTTGCGTACCGTCCCGCTCGCCAGGTGCAGCGTGCGGGCGATCTCGGCGATCGAATCGCCCTCCGCGGCCCGGGTCAGCACGCTCAGCTCCCGGGGGCTCAGCGGCAGCGGATCGGCCTCCATGAAGGCGGAGGCCAGCGAGGCGTCGATGAACCGTTCCCCCGCGGCGACCTTTCGGACCGCCCGGACGAGCCGCCCCGGCGAGCCGTCCTTGTCGACGTAGCCGCGCGCCTCGGCGCGGAAGGCGCGGTGCAGCAGTCCGGGCGCCCCGGTCGAGGCGAGCACCAGGACCGGGGAGCGGGGAGCGAGGAACCGGTGGTCGGCGCGCCCGTCATGGGCGAGGACGGCCGTCGTCCCCGGACAGTCGAGGTCGACGACCGTCACGTCTGGTCGTAACGACTCGGCCTGGCGTGCCGCGGCCCGCCAGCCCGCCGACGTGACCTCGAAAGGCCCCTCGGATCTCAGGAGGGCGGCCAGTGCCGACCTGACCAGGCTGACGCTGTGCAGGACGAGGACCTTCGTCATCGTGTGCGCTCCTCGGTAGACGGACCAACGGCACCACGGGTGCCCCCATACAGAGCCGATGGAACGTCACTGCGGGGGGCGTGCAGGGGCGTACGGTCAAGTTGGCCGAGATACCCACGGATTCCGCTTCCCTTCGGCGGGTAACCCCCTTGAGCGGCCGGATCCGTCCTGCCCTCCCGGCGCGAAACGGCGGCCCGCCTCAGACCTCGCGCCACCGGGCCATCGCCCAGGAGAACACCCCGAAGAGCATCAACCCGACGGCGACCACGACCAGGAGCCACGGCCCCGCCGCCGTCCCGGTGAACGACCTCAGGGTGTCGTCGACGCCCTTCGCCTGCGCCGGGTCGTAGCGCACCGCGGCGTACACGACGAACCCGCCGGCCGACGCGAACACGAAGCCCCGGGCCAGGCCGCCGCCCACTCCGAGGAAATCGACGGTCCTGCGGCCCCACGCGGGGACCCCTCCCATGGAGAGGTGCCTGCGGAAGCTTCGTCGCGCCGCCTGCACCGCGATGACCACGCCCGCGACGGCGACCCCGAGCCCCGCCGCACCCACCAGCCACTGGCCGGCGGGCAGGTCCAGCGCCCTGGCCGTCACATCGCGCGACTGCTCGTCCCCGGAGCGCCCCCCGCCGCCCGCCGCGAACGACAGGGCGGAGAAGGCGACCACGGCGTAGAAGACCGTCCGGCCGGAGGAGGCCAGCCGCTTCACGGGCTTGCCGCCGTCCGGGCCGGCCGCGCCGAACACCGCCTCCGACAGCCGCCACAGCGCCATGCAGACGAGCCCGGCCCCGACGGCCCAGACGAGGACACCACCGAAGGGCTTTCCCACGAGCTCCCGCAGGGCGCCCTGGCGGTCGGCCTCCTCGCCGCCAGCGTCACCGAAGGCCATGCGCAGGGCCAGCATCCCGACCAGCGCGTACAGCACTCCGCGCGCCAGCAGACCACAGCGGGCCGCGACCTCCCGCAGCCCGCCACCGCGGGACGCGGCCCGCACGCCCTTGCCTGCGCCCCCGCCCCCGCCTCTCACGGCGGTCAGACCTCGCCCCGCCAGGCGCCCGTCTCGACTCCGCGCGACTCGATGAACAGCTTGAACCGCTTCAGATCACCGGCCACCTGGCGCTTGACGAAGCCCAGCTTGTCGGCGGCCGTCTCGGCCAAGCCGTCGGGCACCCAGTTCATGTGCAGGACGACCTTGGTGGTGGTCGCGTCGATGGGCTGGAAGGTGACCAGGCCGGCCTGGCGCGCCTCCCCGTCCACCGTCATCCACGCGACGCGCCGGTCCGGGAGCTGCTCGGTGATCTGCGCGTCGAACTCGCGCTGCACGCCGTTGACGTTCGTCACCCAGTGGGTCAGCGTGTCCGTGCGCTGGTCGATGCGCTCGACCCCTTCCATGAAGACGGGGAAGTCCTCGAACTGCGTCCACTGGTTGTAGGCGGTGCGTACGGGGACGTTGACCTCGACATATTCCTCGACGTGTGACACGTGTGCCCCTTCCGTATCGTCGGCGGCCCGGCACCGCGGGGTGCCGGCGCCGCCTCCAGACCTTGCAGGGCCCGGCTACCCGCCCCGGGGCGCACCATGCGCCCGGCCACCGCGCGGCGGCGGCCCTCCCGTTAGCGCTGCGTCATCCCGGGTACGCGCGCAGCGACCGGCGCGCACCGCCGGCCGAGGCCGATCGGGAAGGAACAACGGCATGGGACACGCAGGGGACATCATCGCCGAACTGACCGTCGACCACCGCGAGGTGGGCGAGCTGTTCGACAGGATCGAGCACACCACCCCGGCGGGCGAACGGCAGAAGGCGGCCGAGCAGCTGACCATCGAACTGGTCCGGCACTCGGTGGCGGAGGAGGAGCATCTCTACCCGGCGATCCGGGAGCACTTCCCGGACGGCGACCTCATCGCGGACAAGGAACTCGCCGACCACGCACGCGTCGAGAAGCTGCTCAAGGACCTGGAGGGACTGGACGCGGCGGGGCCCGAATTCGACCAGCTGGTCGCCGCGCTGAAGGCGGAGGTCACCGCCCACGTGTACGACGAGGAGCAGAACCTGTTCCCCCGGCTCCGCCACGCGTGCACGCCGGAGGCCCTGGAGACGATGGGCGACCGGGTGCGCCGGGCCAAGAGGTTCGCGCCGACCCGCCCCCACCCCGGCGCCCTCCCCTCCCAGCCCCACCACCGGCTGCTGTCCGCCGGCACGGGACTGGTCGACCGCGCGCGGGACTTCCTCAGCGGACGCGGCCAGTAGGGCTGTCCGCCTCCAGGAGGCGTCTCTTCGGGATCCCGCCCGATCCGCGGCGGCGACCGGGAGGAGCCGCCGGTCCCGCCCCTCCCGCAGGGGCGGGACCGGCGGCTTCGCGCATGCCCGGTGCGGCCGGCCCCGGCGGCCCCACGCGAGGTCCGGTGTGTCGCCGCGCATCCTCTGGGCATGCGCGGGAGGTCCATGCCGCCTACATCAGCCGAGGAGACATGAACCACGCCCTTCGCCTGCTGACCGTCCTGGGAGGCTCGCTCCTCCTCACCTTCGCGGCCGGTTGGGCCGCCGACCTCCTGCTGCGCCGGGCCGACGCGCGCCACCCGGAGACGCCCCTGTGGAACTCGCTGCGCCGCTGCCGCCGTGCCCTGCAGATCGTGCTGCTCGCCGCCCTGCTCAGGGGGGCGCACCGGCAGACCGAGTGGCGGCCCCTCCAGGAGCACGAGGCCGCCGTCGGCCGGGCCCTCACGCTCGCGCTGATCGGCGCCGGCGCCTGGCTCATCGTGGGCGTGGCCTCGGCCGCCGTCGAGTCCGGCTACGCCCGCTACGCGGCCGGCACCCGCGACCCCGCCCGGCTCCGCAGGGTCCGCACCCAGGTCACCCTGATCACGCGGGTCGTGACCGCCGTCGTCGCCGTCGTCGCGGCCGCGGCGATGCTGCTGACCTTCCCCAGCTTCCGCGCGCTCGGCACCTCGGTGCTCGCCTCCGCCGGCATCATCGGAATCGTGGCCGGCGTCGCGGCCCAGTCCACCCTGGGAAACCTCTTCGCCGGCTTCCAGATCGCCTTCGGCGACATGGTGCGCATCGGCGACACGGTCGTGGTGGCCGGAGAGTGGGGAGTGGTGGAGGACATCACCCTCACCTTCCTCGCCGTACGGACCTGGGACGAGCGCCGCATCACCATGCCCGTCTCGTACTTCACCACCCGCCCCTTCGAGAACTGGTCCCGCGGCGGTGTCCAGATGACCGGCACCGTCTTCCTCCACTGCGACCACGGCGCTCCCGTGGACCTCATCCGCGACAAGGTGCACGAGATCCTGCACCACTGCCCCGAGTGGGACGGCCGCGGCTGGGACGTCGCCGTCACCGAGACGACCCCCTCCACCATGGTCGTCCGCGCGATCGTCACGGCCAAGGACGCCGACGACCTGTGGACGGTGCGCTGCGCCGTACGGGAACAGCTCATCGCCTGGCTCTCGGAGAAGCACCCGGACGCCCTGCCCCGCCTGGTCCTCGCTCCGTCGCCGCAGGCCGGGGCGGGCCGCGCCGCGGACGGCGGTCAGGACGGCACCGGACGGGCGGCCGCACCCCCTCACTCGTAGGAGACCGTCACCTCACGGAAGCCGAGGGAACGCAGGAGCCCCTCCAGCATCGCCGTGGTGTTCTTCTCGGCGCGCTCGGCGAGACCGCTGTCGCGGGCCGCCTCGTTGATGTGCTGCACGGCGAGCTTCTGCACGGCCTGCTCTCCGGCCGGGTTGTCGGAGAACAGATCGCCGATCCGGTCCAGCAGGCCCCGCTGCTTCGACACCGCGTACGAGCGGTCCGGGTCGAGGGCGGCCGAGCCGAGCACCGCGTGCGGCAGCCGGATCGAGGCCTTGGTGCGGTCGCCGTTCACGGAGACGCTGCGCTCGCCGAGGCCGCCCAGTTCCACGTAACCGCCGACCGTGCCGGCCCCCACGTACAGGGTGCGCGTTCCGCGGATGGCGTCCGGCAGGAACGCCGCGTCCTTCTCCAGGTCCACGACCACCTGGAAGTTGCCCACGGCGGCCTCGTAACGGTCCATGTCCTGGATCGACTTGAGGAGAGCCGGGCCGGAGCGGTCCCGGCTCTCCTCGCCGAAGAGGCCGCCGAATCCGGGGAGCGGGCCGAAGCGCGCCACGAGCACGACCAGGGCCGCGGCCACCGCGAGAGCGACCGCGATCCGCCCCCACCACGGGCGCCGCGGGGCGCCCGGACGATCCGAAGAGGTATCCATGTTCCGCGGATACCCCGTGCAGGCCCCGCCAGCCCGCGAAGCCGACCGCGGCCCGATCGGCGAGACACGGCTCAGGGGGTGTCTCGCCGATCAGGCCGGGCTCGCGGCGGTGGGCACCGCGCCTCGCCGCGTTGTCCTCGGTCGCCGACGCTCCGCGTCGCCTCCCTCGTCCGCCTTGCGATCCACGGCGCCCACCGCCGCTCCCTGATCCGGCCCGATCGACAAGACACCCCCTAGGGCAGGCGCCCCGCGCGGAGGGAAGCCGCGTGCTCACGGACCTCAGCGGGCGTCAGATACGCGTCGGTGTGCTCGAAGTCCCGCAGTGTCGGCGGCCTCCACGCCTGGAAGCCCGTCCGTACGAAGTCGTCGCCCGCGACCGCGTTGAGGAGCCAGTTGGTCAGCACCCTCGTCCTGGCCACGTGGGTGCGCAGCGCCGCCCAGTGGTAGCCCCGGGCCACCGCCTGCGCGGGCAGGCCGCGCAGCTCGATGCCGAGCGGCCTGGCGACTCCGTCGCGTCCGCCCAGGTCCACCACGAGGCCCAGGTCCTCGTGCCGGTAGGGCCGCAGCGGCCGGTGGCGCAGGGTCGCGATGAGGTTGTCGGCCGCCGTCCGCCCCTGCCGCTGGGCGTGCTGGGCGGTGGGCGGGCAGACGGCCCCGTCCCGGTCCGCGGCGAGGTCGGGGACGGCGGCCGCGTCGCCGAGCGCGAGGACTCCGGGACGGCCGGGCACCGTCAGGTCGGGGGAGACCACGAGCCGCCCCCGATCGGTGTCGGCCTCCAGGGTGGCGATGAGCGGGCTGGCAGCCACCCCGGCGGTCCAGATCAGCGTGCGGCTGCGCAGGACGCGGCCGTCGGTGAGCGTCACCTCGTCCGGCCCGGCCTTGGCGACGGACACGCCGAGCGACACCTCGATGCCGCGCCGCTTCAGCACGCTCAGCGCGGATGCGCCGAGGGCCTCACCGAGCTCGGGCATCAGCGTCGGCGCGATGTCCACGAGGTGCCAGCGGATCTGTCGCGGGTCCAGGCGCGGGTAGCGCCGGACCGCGTGGTGGGTGAGCCGCTGCAGGCAGGCGGCCGTCTCGGTGCCGGCGTAGCCGCCGCCCACGACGACGAAGCACAGCCTGGAGGCCCGCTCCGCCTCGTCCTCGCATGCATCGGCGAGGTCGAGCTGCGCGATGACGTGATCGCGCAGGAAGGCGGCCTCGGCGAGGGTCTTCATCCCGCGGGCGTGCTCGGCGAGCCCGGGGATGTCGAAGGGGCGGGTGATGCTGCCCGGGGCCAGGACCAGGTGGTCGTAGGCCAGCGGGGTCAGCTCGCCCGAGATCTTCCGTACGACGCACACCCTCGCCCGGGTGTCCACGCCGACGGCGCCGCCGGGAACGATGCGGGTACGGTGCCGGCGGCTGCGGCGCAGGGACACGGCGATCGACTGCGGGGTCAGCACCCCGGCGGCGACCTGCGGGAGCAGCGGCAGGTACAGCTGGAAGGAGGACGGGGTGACGAGGACGATCTCCGCCTCGGCGGGGGAGAGGCGCCGCTCGAGGCGGCGTACGCACTCCACACCGGCGAAGCCGGCGCCCACCACCAGGATCCTCGGACGTGCCACGGCTGCTGCCACGGATGTCATGGTGTCGTTCCCTTCCCGGGCCTGCTGGGTCCACTGACTCCGGCGCGTCTGCCCCGCGGGCGGGGTTCCTACCGGTGCCGGGCCAGGGTGCGGACGAGGATCAGGAGGGCGAAGGCGATGACGATCAGGTGGACCCAGGCGGGGCCGGGCGCCGGGGTCAGGGCCAGGGAGGTGAGCGCATTCGACGTCATACCGCGCGCTTGCCCCGGTCTCCCGGAATGACGCTCCCCTGCGGGGACACGGGACACGGGGCCGGGGGCCGGCGGGGTCAGCGGCCGGTGGGCCGGCCCGAGGTCAGCCGCGATGCCTCGATCTCGGCCCAGACGGCCTTGCCGTGCTCATGGGTGCGGGTGCCCCAGCGATCGGAGAGGCGCTCCACGATGTAGAGGCCGTGTCCGCCCGGGAGCCCGCGCTGCGGGGACGGGTGGCGGCGGGGCGGTGTCGTCGAGCCGTCGAAGACCTCGATCCGGAGGACCTCACCGGAGCAGACCACGAGTTCGATGCAACCACCCGCGTGCAGGGACGCGTTGGTCAGCAGCTCGGATACGAGGAGCAGGGCGTCCTCGGAGGTATTGGTGCCGTCCCAACCCCAGTCCTGCAAGGCCTGGCGCGTGAAGTCGCGACCCTTGGCCACGTGCCCGCGGACGCCGGACAGGGCGAGGCGACGGCGCTGGACCACGGCCGAGGGCCCGGCCTGGAGCGGATCGCCGGTTCCGGTCCCGGTTCCCGGTCCGATGGTTTCCACCGTGGTACCTCACCCCCACCGTTGACACTGGTCTCTTTCTGCGTGCGGGACCCCTTGTGGCGCCGCACGGCCTCCGCCCGGTCCCTTCAGGTCCCGGTGTCGCGGACCTCGCGTATGCCCCCAGTGGAGGGGAAAACCCGAGCATGCCCGTGACATTTTAGGGGAGACGCCGGTCTCAGGCGCATGTGATGTGCATCCTCAGGGTGAGGCCGCTCTCGGAGGCGCGGATCTCGACCAGGTCGCACAGCTGATGGATCATCCACAGGCCGCGGCCTCCCCCGACCGATGCCAGGGAGGGGCGGCGGCGCCCCAGCAGGGGGTCGGCCAGGTGGCCGCCGTCGCGGACCTCGGCGACGACACCGCCGTCGGCGGTGTTCCACAGCCGCAGCGAGCCGCTCCCGCCGCCGTGGGCCAGGGAGTTGGCGGCGGCCTCGCTGACCGCGAGGATCAGGTCTCCGCGCCGGGCCGCGCCCAGCGCCGTGCCGCGGGCCCAGGCCTCGGTGTACGCGCGTACCCCGCCCAGCTCCCCGGAGGCGTACGAGTGGCGGGGCACGCTCCCCTCGGGTTCGGGCAGCGGCTCGTCGCAGTCGGCGCAGACCGCCGAGGCTTCGGAGTACTCCGGGCTGAGCAGGTCCTTGCCCTCCGCGATCACGGTGGGATGGGTGCGACGGGCGTCGGACACCACCGCGGCCGGCAGGCCGAGGACGTCGTACGGGCACAGGATGGTGGCGTGCCGGCCCGCGAAGGCGGAGTTGATGAGGGCCTCGTGACGCGTGGCCTCCAGCACCTCGGCCCGCGAGCGGCCGGGCCAGATCGGCTCGCCCACGATCCGGGCCGGCCGGCCGCCCGCGTGCCGGTCGGCGAACTCCTGCAGGGCGGCCAGGATGCGGCCGGGATTGCGGCCCAGCCGCGTCATGTCCGTCCAGGCGACCTCGGCCCCGCCGACGTCGAGGCTCTCGCGCAGGGCGTCCAGGCGCGCACCGGGCACGGCCACGAGCACCGGCTCGTCGGCCGCGAGGGCGGCCCGCACGAACCCGCCCACTCCCGCCAGGTACTCCGCCTGGCCCTGGTAGAAGAGGGCGGGGTGGACGAAGTCCCCGGGTGCGGCGGACGCAGATACGTTCATCATGCTGCGACCTCCAGCGCGGCACATTCGTCCGGGAACATCTCCACTACCTTGCGGAGCGAGTATGGCGGGTGGTGGAGCAACAGACGACGGCCCTGTCCCGTGACGGCGGCGTTCGCCCGCACCAGGGCGGCGACGGCGGCGGCATCGAGGAAGGCCACGCCGGAGAGGTCGAGATGGACGACCGGGCCGGGGATCCGGATGACGACTCCGAGCGCCGCGGACAGGACGGGCCGGGTGTCGAGGTCGCAGCTGCCGCGCAGCAGGGCGCCGGGGCGGTCGCGCAGCGGCTGCGCGGTCAGCGGGCGCCGCGCATCCGACCCGGCGTTCGCGCCGTCCGCGTCCGCGTCCGCGCCGGCTCCCGCGCCGGCGCACCGTACGACGGCGTCCGCCCACGCCACGTCGTCGTACAGCGCCTGTGCGCCTACGGGCGGGACGGACCCGTCGCTGCGGTGGGCCGGGGGCATGGCGCCGCCTACACCGAGAGCATTCCGGCGCGCAGCCGGGCCAGCGTCCGCGAGAGCAGGCGCGAGACCTGCATCTGCGAGATGCCCAGCTCGGCGCCGATCTCGGCCTGGGTCTTCTCCTGGCCGAAACGCAACTGCAGGATCAGCCGGTCGCGTTCGTCCAACTGCTCCAGCAGGGGCGCGAGGGTGTGGAACTCCTCGAAGAGCTCCATGGCGGGGTCGACGTCACCGAGGCGGTCCGCGAGCGGCCGCGTCGTCCGGCTCGTCGAGGTCGCGGGCTCGTCCCCGTCGACGCCGCAGGTGTCCAGGGAGCCGCTGGTGTATCCGTTCGCGGCGACCAGCCCGTCGATGACCTCCTCCTCCGTCAGTTCGAGGTGGTGGGCGACCTCCTTGACCGTCGGGGCGCGCCCCAGGACGTCGGACAGGGCCTCCTGCGCCTTGGCGAGCTCCGTACGCAGTTCCTGGAGCCGGCGCGGTACGTGCACGGCCCAGGTGGTGTCACGGAAGTAGCGCTTGATCTCACCGGTGATGTACGGGAGCGCGAGCGTGGAGAACTCGACCTCGCGCTCGGGGTCGTAGCGGTCGATGGCCTTGATGAGACCGATGATGCCCACCTGGATGATGTCCTCGATGTCCAGGCCCCCGCCCAGCACCCGGGCGCGGAAGCGCCGCGCGGCGAACTGCACGAGGGAGAGGTTCATCTCGATCAGGGTGTTGCGGGCGTACTGGTACTCGCGCGTGCCCTCCTCCAGGGTGCGGAGCCTTGCGAAGAAGAGCCTGGAAAGCTCGCGCGCGTCGGAGGGGGCCATCTCCCGGGGGTTCTTCACCTCGGGCAGTGCCACGTCCTGCGATGGGGCTCCCACGGTCCTTTCGACGGGTACAGAGGGCGTGATCTGCACGTCTGTTGCACGAATGGGGCCTACGGCGGTGGCCGAGCGAGACATGGTGGCCGTTCCCTCCCGATTGACTGACGGCTGCCCGGGCGCTCATGCCCCGACTTCTCGTTCTTACACGGCCCGTGCGAGATCTTTTTCCCGGACGCCCGCCGGGGCGGCCGTGTCGGCCACCGGCCGCGGTGTACCGCGGCCCCTGCGGTGCCGTAGGGCCGATCGGCAGGCATACTCCCTTGCGGAGGCCGTACAGGCGACGATCCGGGGAGGCGGAAATGACCGGAGCAGGGGACACGCACCACGAAGGCGTGGTCGGGGACGGCTACCCGTCCGGGGCCGGATGGGTGGTGCCGGCATACGGCGAGCTCGACCAGGACACGCTGGCCCCTCTGGAGGAGGCCCTCGCCGCCGCGGCGGACCGGCACGCACTGGTGGTGCTGGACGCGAGCGCCGTCACCTTCGGCGACTCGTCGTTCCTGAACCTGCTGCTGCGGGCGCACCAGCTGACCACCCTGCGGATCGCCGCCCCCGGGGAGCAGCTCCGCCGCCTCTTCGCCCTGACGGGCGCCGATACGGTCCTGTCCCTGTACCCCGGCGTCGAGGACGCCGTCGCCGGGTCATGACCGGCACGGCCCGTCCCGGCCTCCGGGCGGGCCGGTGTGCGGGCCGGGCCCGGCGTGGGGGCGGAAACAGGCCGTGATCGCCTTGCCGCCGTGGCAGGCGTGGATGTCCCACGAGTCCGCCAGTGCGGTGACGATGCCCAGCCCCCGGCCGGAGGTGGCGCCGTCGTCGGCGTCCGCCGGCCGGGGGCCGGGCAGCCGCGGATCGGCGTCGGCGACGCTGACATGGAGGCAGCGGCCGTCCCAGGTCAGCACGAGGTGGGCGGTGGCGGCGGCGTGCAGGTGGGCGTTGGTGACGAGTTCGGAGACGCTGAGGAGTACGGAGTGCACCGTGTCCGCGGCGCAGTCGCCCCACGGCAGCGACTCCAGGTGCCCGGCGGTCCACTGCCGGGCCGCCCGCACCCCCCTCGACACCGGAAACGAGCGTGCCCAGCCCACGACTTTGAGCGACAACGCGCTCACCCCATTTCATCGGTTGTGTCGTTCGTCACCGATTCGTCTACCCGGTGCCCGCTCAAGAACCCGCGAGTTCCGGGGCAGTGTGCGGAAGCGCTGCTTCAGGGTGATCGGTCGTGCCATAAGGTCCTTCGGGTCGGCGTCATCCTTCGTCGACCGGTCGTGTGGCGAGGGGTGGACGGATGTCTGAGCGGACGAGCCCGGAGCCGCCCGGCGGTTCGCCGGGACTCGAGGGCGGGGCCGGGATCGGGATCGGCGAACCGGAGCTGCGCCGTCTGCTGGCCGGTCTGACGGCCGTACGGGACGGGGATTTCCGTACCAGGCTGCCCGATACGTCGGACGGCCTGCTCGGTGAGATCGCCACGGTCTTCAACGGGATGGCCGACCAGCTGTCGCTGGTCACGTCGGAAGTGACGCGGGTGGCCCGCGAGGTGGGCACCGAGGGGACCCTGGGCGGCCAGGCCGACGTACCCGGGGTCGGCGGGGCCTGGCTGGACCTCACGGATTCGGTCAACTTCATGGCCGGAAACCTCACCGACCAGGTGCGCTCCATCGCCCAGGTCGCGACCGCCGTGGCCGAGGGCGACCTCTCCCAGAAGATCACCGTCACCGCCCGCGGGGAGATCCTGGAGCTGAAGGAGACCATCAACACGATGGTCGACCAGCTCTCCGCCTTCGCCGGGGAGGTCACGCGCGTGGCCCGCGAGGTGGGCACCGAGGGCCGGCTCGGCGGCCAGGCGGACGTGAAGGGCGTCTCCGGTACGTGGAAGGACCTCACGGAATCGGTCAACGTCATGGCCGACAACCTGACGGCACAGGTCCGTTCGATCGCCCAGGTCACCACCGCCGTGGCCCAGGGTGACCTGACACAGAAGATCCGGGTGGACGCGCGCGGGGAGATCCTGGAGCTGAAGGAGACCATCAACACGATGGTCGACCAGCTCTCCGCGTTCGCCGCCGAGGTCACGCGCGTGGCCCGCGAGGTGGGCAGCGAGGGCCGGCTCGGCGGCCAGGCCGAGGTGGAGGGAGTCTCCGGCACCTGGAAGCGACTGACGCAGAACGTCAACGGACTGGCCGGGAACCTCACCCGCCAGGTCCGGGCCATCGCCGAGGTCGCCAGCGCGGTCGCCGAGGGCGACCTGACCCGCTCGATCACCGTCGACGCCTCGGGCGAGGTCGCCGAACTCAAGGACAACATCAACTCGATGGTCGGCTCGCTGCGCGAGACCACCCGGGCCAACCAGGAACAGGACTGGCTCAAGTCCAACCTCGCCCGGATCTCGGGCCTGATGCAGGGCCACCGGGACCTCTCCGTCGTCGCCGCACTCGTCATGGACGAGCTGACACCGCTGGTCGCCGCCCAGTACGGGGCCTTCTACCTCGCCGAGGACCGCCCCGGCGCCGCCGTGCTCACCCTGGTCGGCTCGTACGGCCGCCCCGCCGGCACCGGCGAGGGCACCGCCTTCGCCCTCGGCGAGTCCCTGGTCGGGCAGGCCGCGCGCAGTCACCGGATCATCACCACGGACCAGGTCCCCGGCGACTACGTCATCTCCTCGGGGCTGGGCCGCGCCACCCCCGGCAGTCTGATCATCCTGCCGATCGTGGCGGACGAGCAGGTCCTCGGAGTGATCGAGCTCGCCTCCTTCACCGCCTTCACCCCCGTACACCGGGACTTCCTGGGCCAGTTGATGGAGACCATCGGCGTCAACGTCAACACGATCGTCGCCAACGCCCGCACCGACGAGCTGCTGGGGGAGTCGCAGCGGCTCACCGGTGAACTCCAGGCACGTTCGGCGGAGCTCCAGGTGCAGCAGGAGGAACTCCAGCGCTCCAACGCGGAACTGGAGGAGAAGGCGGCCCTCCTCGCCAGCCAGAACCGCGACATCGAGGCCAAGAACCTGGAGATCGAACAGGCGCGGCAGGAACTGGAGGACAGGGCGCAGCAGTTGTCGCTGGCCTCGAAGTACAAGTCCGAGTTCCTCGCCAACATGAGCCACGAGCTGCGCACACCGCTCAACAGCCTTCTGATCCTCGCCCAGCTGCTCGCCCAGAACCCCACCCGCAACCTCAGCCCGAAGCAGGTCGAGTACGCGGGCGTCATCCACTCGGCGGGCTCCGACCTGCTCCAGCTGATCAACGACATCCTCGACCTGTCGAAGGTCGAGGCCGGGAAGATGGACATCAACCCCGAGGCGGTGTCCCTGCCGCAGCTGCTGGAGTACGTCGACGCCACCTTCCGGCCGATGACCACGCAGAAGAGCCTCGACTTCACCGTCACCACCGCCCCCGACGCCCCGGACGCCCTGCACACCGACGACTCGCGGCTGCGGCAGGTCCTGCGCAACCTGCTGTCCAACGCCGTCAAGTTCACCGAGCGCGGCGGCGTCGAGCTCCGGATCGAACCGGCGGCGCCGCCCGAGGTCCCCGCCGGGCTGCCCGGCCGCGGGCCCGTGGTGGCCTTCCGGGTACGGGACACGGGCATCGGCATCCCCGAGCAGCAACTGGGGTCCGTCTTCGGCGCCTTCCAGCAGGCCGACGGCACGACCAGCCGCAAGTACGGCGGCACCGGCCTCGGCCTCTCCATCAGTCGCGAGATCGCCCAGCTCCTCGGCGGCGCCGTCACCGCGGAGAGCACTCCGGGACAGGGCAGCACCTTCACCCTCTACCTGCCGGTCAAGTGGGCGGACTACGGAGCGGATCCGCTGCCCGAGCCGCCGTCGCCCGCCCCGTACGCCGCGGCCGGAGCGGCCGCAGTGGGTCGCGCCGGTACGCCGGCCCTCCCCGCACAGCGGCAGGCCCGCCGCCTGCTGGTGATCGAGGAGCGCCAGGGCGGTCTGCTCTCCCTCGTCGCCGAGAGCGCCGACCGGGACTTCGCCCCCCGCCACCGGCCGGCCGGGGACCTCGCGGGCATCCAGGTCGTCGGCGTCACGAGCTCGCGGGAAGCCGCCGCCGCCCTCGCGTCGAACTCCTTCCACTGCGTCGTCCTCGAACTCGACATGCCCGACGGCGAAGCGCTGCGCTTCCTCGAAGCCCTCGACGGAGACCCGGCGCTCTCCTCCCTCCCCGTCCTCGCGCACCACAACCCCCGTCTGAACACGGGCCAGGAGACGGCGCTGCGGGAACGGGCCGCTTCGCGCCGCCTGGAGCTGCTGTCCAGTCTCGACGAGCTGCGCGAACGCATCGTGCTGCACCTGTCCGCGGACCAGCCGGGAGACGTACTGCCCTTCGTCCACGCGGGCACGGAGCGGGCGCAGACCCCCGCGCACGTGCCCGACGACGGACTGGCCGGACGCACCGTCCTCGTCGTCGACGACGACGCGCGCAACCTGTACGCCCTCAGCGGCGTACTCGAACTGCACGGCATCCGGGTGCTCCACGCGGAGGACGGGCGCAAGGGCATCGAGACGCTCACCCGCAACGAGGGCGTCGACCTCATCCTGATGGACGTGATGATGCCGGAACTGGACGGGTACGCGGCGACCGCCGAGATCAGGCGGATGCCGGCCTACGCCGGCCTGCCCATCATCGCGGTCACCGCCAAGGCGATGCCCGGTGACCGGGAGAAGAGCCTCGCCGCGGGGGCCAGCGACTACGTGACCAAGCCGGTCGACGCCGACGACCTCATCGCCCGCGTCCGGCACTGGCTCGCCGGATGACCTTCGCCCGCCGAGCCCGTCCCGTCGCCCGCCGAGCCCGTCCCAGCAAGGAGCCGGAAGCACCGTGAGCACCCCCGACACACAGTGGCACGGCGATGCTCGGGCACCGCGCGCGGGCGCCGAGGAGCCGGTCCGCAAGACGATCCCGCACCAGGCATCGACCCCCTTGGGGCGCCTCGTCGCCACCGTCGAACGCCTGCGCGGCGAGGTGCAGGCGGCGCACGCGGCCGCGGACGGCAGGGCCCTGGTCGAACTGGCCAAGGGCATCCTGATCGGACAACTGAGCTGCACGCCCGCCGCGGCCGCACGGCAACTGGACGAACTGTCCCGCGAGACCGGGCTGTCCCCGCTCGACCTCGCCGCGGACATCGTCAACCAGGCCGCCCGCGACCACGTCAGCGAGGTCGCCGCCGAGTTCGTCGAGCGCACCGGCACCCTCGGCCCGGCCAAGCCGTCCACCAGGATGGCGGTCCGGCTGCGCACCGCCGAGAGCGGGATGCTGGCAGCCGCCGACGACACCCAGGCGGTGGCGGAATCGCTCCTGACGAACGCCTTCAAACCCTTGGGGGCGATCGCCGTCGCCGTGTGGACCGCGGCGCCCGACGGTTCCCTGGCCCTCGCCGGATACGCCGGGTTCCCGCCCGGGGAAGCCGCGCGCTGGCGCCACGTCCCCCCGGGCGTCTCCACCGTCGCCCGCCTCGCCCTGCGCGAGCGCCGACTGGTCACCCTCGCCCGCATGCAACGCGAAGGGCTGCCCTCGATCGCGCACCTGCACTGGCCCGACGGCGGACGGATGGCCGTACCGGCCGGGACGGGCGGCCGCATCCACGGCGTCCTCGAAATCTGCTGGCCGCACCCCCTGGCACCGCAGCCCCCGCAGATCGAGCGCCAGGTCGAAGCCCTCGCCGAACTCTGCGCCCGCACCATGGACACCGCGCCCCCGGCCGATCCCGACCTCCCCGAAGCGGTGCTCCCGGACGTCTCGGAGCTGACCGACCTCGCCGAGGGGCTGCACGACCCCGCCGTCATCCTCACCCCCGTGCTGGACTCCGAGGGGCGGCTGACCGACTTCCGCATCCGCCACGCCAGCAGCCGGTTCGTCGACCCCGCCGGACGCCGGCGCGCCGACGTGAACGGGGCCCTGCTGCTGGAGGCCTATCCGACGGCCGCCGGCGAGAACGGGCTGTTCGACATCATCGAGCGGGTGCACGCCACCGGCGAACCCTTCAGGGCCGAACGCATGAGCCTGACCGCGCTCGTCGACCAGATCCCGCTGACCTCGGTCGCGGACATCAGCGTCAGCCGGCACGGCGCCGCCGTCCTGCTGATCTGGCGGATCGAGGACGAGACGGCGCGACTGGCCGACCTGCTCCAGCACGCCCAGCGCCTGGGCCGGATCGGCGGCTTCGAGGAGAACCTCGTCACCGGCAAGATCACCTGGAACGCCCAGTTGTACGCGCTGCACGGACTGCCGGCCGGCGCCGCGCCCGTACCGCTGCGGGAACTGCCCGGCTACGCCCACCCCGACGACTCCGCCGCCCTGGAGCGCTTCCTGCGGGCCGTGCTGCGCCACCGCCGCCCCGCATCCGTCGATCTGCGCCTGCGCAGGTCCGACGGGATCACCCGGCACATCCGCGTCGTCGCCGAGCCCGTCCTCGACGCCGACCGGCGCCTGCACGCCGTCCGCGGCGCCTACCAGGACATCTCCGCCCAGCACTGGACCGAAGTCGCCCTGGCCGCCACCCGGGACCAACTCGCCCACACCGCGGCCGAGTCCGCCGAACGCAACCGCCTCGCCCTCCAGCTCCAGCACGCCATCATGCCGCCCACCCCGCCGGCCGTCGAAGCGCCGGGCCTGCGCGTGGCCGTGCGGTACCGGCCCGCGGAGTCCGAGTCGCTCGTCGGCGGCGACTGGTACGACACCGTGGTGCTGCCGTCCGGGCTGATCATGCTCTCCGTGGGGGACGTCGCCGGGCACGGCATCGAGGCCGCCACCGGCATGGTCGTCCTGCGCAACGCCCTGCGCGGCCTGGCCGTGACCGGCGCGGGCCCCGCCCAACTGCTGTCCTGGCTCAACACGGTCACCCACCACCTGGCGAAGCACGTGACGGCCACCGCCGTCTGCGGGCTCTTCGACCCCCGTACCCGGGTGATGCGCTGGGCGCGCGCCGGGCACCTGCCCCCCGTACTCGTCCGCGGCGGCGAACCCGAAGCCTTCCCGCTCATCGAGGGACTGCTCCTCGGAGCGCTGCCGGACGTCACGTACATCGAACGGGAGGTCCGGCTGGAACCGGACGACACCCTGCTGATGTTCACGGACGGGCTGGTGGAGCGGCGGGACTCCTCGGTGGAGGACTCCCTGCGCCACCTCGTGAACGCGGCGGCCTGCGGGGTCGGCGACCTGGACGCGCAGCTGGACCGCCTCCTCGCCGAGAGCCGCTCCGACACGGACGACGACACCTGCGTCATCGGGATCCAGGTCGGCTGACACCGGTCGCGGGCCTCACGGCCGCGTCACACCTGCGGGGGGTTCGGGGTCGGCCGTCAGGATCTTGCTCTCCGGCCCCCGGGCCGGCCCGCGGCCGGCGCGACGCTTCAGATCCCGGCGACCTTGGCGCTCGCCGACAGCTCGTAGACCAGGGTGAGCGTGCGGCGGCCGCCGGGCGGGAGCGCGACGTCCCAGCGCGCGATGCCATCGGCGTCGACCGAGGCGGGCGCGGGGGAGCAGGCCTCCTTGAGCAGGCGCACCTCCACCGCCGAGACCTCCGAGACCGGGACCCGCTCCCGCACCACGACCACCCGTTCGCCGTGCTCCGAGGGGGCGGAGAACCGGGACAGGTGCAGGCGGACCGTGCGGGTGACCACGGTCCGCTGGGTGATTCCGGCGGTGGTCCGGCTCTCCTCGGTCTCCCGGACCACGCCGTGGTCGTCACAGCTGCCGAAGGCCAGTACGACCGGGGCCCCGGGCGCGGTGAAGTCCAGCGTGCCGCGGCCGCCGAACCCGCCGGAGCGGACCAGGTCCACAGGACCGGCGAGCAGCGCGTGGCCGGACCCGTTGTCGAACCGCACCACCCGGGTGACCAGCGGGGACAGCTCGGGCGAGCAGGCGTACTCGCTGCGGGCGGGCGCGGTGAACGCGGACAGCGGCACCCGGTGCGCGCGCCCGTCACCGGGTACGGAGACCGGCGCGGGTGCGCCCAGCACCCGCGCCTGCCCGCCGTCGTCGACCCCGGGCAGCCCGAGCACCGGGGCCGGGCCGATGTCCCCGATCGCCTCCTCGCGCAACTCGACGTCGACCGTGCGGCGTTCGGCGGCGGTGCGCTCTCCCAGCGTCAGCCGGTCCTCGCCGAGCCGCGGCGGATCGGTGGCCAGCGCCGACCGGGCCGTCGACAACGTCAGGCGTACGCCCGACCAGTCCTCCCCGGTGCGCTGCCAGACCATCGCGTCGGTCTCCAGCGTGAGGGAGTCGCCGTCCAGTACGGCCCGGTAGGCGGGCCGCCACAGGGCGCACGGGGTGAGGTGGCTCAGGCGCAGCCGGGCCGGGCCGGCCGCCGCCGCGTCCACCGTGAGCTCGACATGGCCGACCAGCTCGGCGGGCCGCGTCTCGGAGCGGTCCATGGCCTGCCGGACCTCCCCGAGCTCGGTGTCGATCACTGCCAACCGGGCCTGAGCGGCCCGCAGTTGCTCTGAGAACTCCGCGCGCTCGCCGTCCACCCGGTCCAGTTCGCGGGCCCAGCGGGGCCCGTCGCTCTCCCCGCAGCCGGCTCCCTCGCCGATGTCCCGCAGCAGATCGGCGGCGAGGCGGCCGAGCACGTCGAGCCGGGCCTGCAGCCGGTCGCGCCGCTGCCCCACCGTGTGCCGCTCGCCTTCCAGTTCGTGCGCGCGGCGGCGCAGGGCGGAGTCGTCGGCGGACGGCAGCGGTCCGCTCGGCGTCCAGGTACGGACGATCCGTGCGTCGAGCACGGTCGCCGGCCGATCGGCGGCCAGCTCGGCATGGAGGGTGCGGTCGACGGCCAGCGCACTGACCGGCCCGAGGCGCAGTCGCTGGACTCCGGCCCGGAGGTCCAGCACGGTGGTGCGCTCGATGTGGGCCCGGTCCTCCAGACAGGTGACCGCGGTGACGGGGAGGGCGATCGGCGTGGGGGCCGTGGACATGGCTGTGTCAGCTCCTGCGGTTGCCGCCGACCAGGCCCTTGCCGGCCGGGATGCGGATCTCGTAGCCGCCGTCGAGGGCGGTGGTGGCGCCGGCGGGCAGGTCCACCCGCCAGATGCGGGTTCCCGGTGCGTGGTGCTCGGGATCCGCGCCGGCCTCGGGCGCCGTCCAGTCGGCCCGTTCCTCGATTCTGACGTCCGGTTCGGTGGTGACCGGTACCCGTTCGCGGACCTCGACGGTGACGGGCCCGGCGAGCCGGTTGGCGAGCTCCACACGGACGCGGTGGTCGAGCACGGTGGTGTTGCCCCGCAGGCCCGCGGTCGACTCGTGCAGGTTCGTCCGGCGGGTGACCCCGATGCCCTCGGCCGGCCCGAGCCCCACCCGGCGGACACCGCCGGGGGCGAGCGTGGGCAGGGCGGCGGTCATCAGGAACCCGTCGTCGACGGTGACCTCCACCGGGCCGGCCAGCAGGGCCTGGTCGGTGGCGTTGGAGAGCACCAGCGTCGCGTACACGGTCGGCTCCACGGACGGCACGCAGAGGTACTCGGTGCGCAGTCCGACCGGGATCGCGCCGACGGTGACGGTGTGCCAGGTGCCGTCCGAGGGGATGTCGGCGCGGGCGGCGGCGTCGAAGCGGTGGTCGAAGGAGCCGGCCGACTCGCGGGGACGCACGGCGTGTCCGGGCAGCGGCAGCGCGGCCACCGCCTCCGCGCGGCGCCGGTGTTCGGCCGCGACCGGGTCGGAAGGGGCGTCCGGGAACAGCCGGCCCCGGCGGCCGCCCTGTTCGTCCGGGCCGCGCAGGACGAGGGCGGCGTAGTCGAGCTCGGCGCCGCTCGGCCGCGGCGGGCCGACCGGCGCCGGCGGGGGCGGCGGTGGCAGGGCCCCGCCCGGAGCCGCGGGTGCCATCGGGGCGGGTGCGGGCACGGCGAAGGCTCCGCCGGCACTGCCCGGCCTGGCCGCGGCCCGGGACCGGGCGGCCGGCGGGGCGGGTGCCGGTACGGCGGCGCCGAAGCCCTGCGGGGAGACCCCGTCCGCGCCGCCGGGCACCGGGAGCGCGCCGAGCGGCGCCCCGTACCCCTGAGGCGGCGGTGCCGAGACCGGCACCGGTACGGGTACGGGAGGCGGCGGCGGTTGCGGTACGGGAGCGGGTGCCGAGCCGGCCCCGGCGGCGGGACGTGCACCGGCCGTCGGCACGAAGGCCGGAGCCGGACGGGGACCCGCGCCCTCGTAGCCGGCGAACAGGTCGGCGAGCCCCGCCGGAGGCTCGCGCCAGCCGGAGGGCGCGGGCGGGGGCTGACGGCGTCCGAGCCGGAGCGAGCGCAGCTTCGGAAGGTCCGTGCGGCGCCGGAGATCGGCCGTGGCCAGGGCGATGCGCACGCCGGTCCAGTCCTCGCCGGTGCGCTGGGCGACGGAGGCCCGCAGGAGGAGACGTCCCGCACCCTCACCCTGCCGGTGGGCCAGTCGGTACGCCGGCACCCAGACGGCGCCCGGGACCGCGTACTCCAGCTCCAGCTCCAGCTCCGATTCCGGTTCCTCCGCGTCGGCGGTGCGGTCGAGGGCCAGCACCGCGCAGACCGTGGTCTCCACGTGCGCCGACGGCGCGGCGGTGGAAGCACGGGCGAGCCTGTCCGCGGCGATGGAGAGCTCGTGCTCGACGCGGCGCTGCGCCTCCTCCAGTTCGACGAGCCGCGCGTGCAGTCGTGTCAGCCGGGCGTCCACGAACTCGGCGAGCTCCAGCCACGCGTCGACCGGAGTGCGGCGGTGCGCATCCCCGCGCCTGCGCTCCGGCGGCACCGGGCGCAGCCCCTTGACCTCCTCGATCAGGCCGAGTTGCCGCTCCCGGCGGCCCCGGGCCGCCGCGGACTCCTCGCGCAGCCGCGCGACCTCGCGGGCCAACGCGTCGGGCACGCCCGCGCCGAGGGGCTCGGATCCGACCTCCACCCGCGCCTCGGTGACGCGCACCCCGGGAGCGTTCAGGACCCGGGCCCGCAGGGAACCGGGGTCGAGCGAGCGGGGCAGCCCGGTCACCCGCAGCCGGGCGTCCGCCGGCATGCCGCCGCGGGCCAGGCGGCGGCAGACCGCCCCCTGCGCGTACACCACGACCGAATCCAGGGTCGAACCCCAGGTCCGTGCCGTCTTGTTCGTCTGCGTCATGTGCCCCGCCCCCGTCGCGCCCCGTGCTCGCCGAAGCCTACGCCCGCGGACCGCTCTTCCACGAGGGAGGTGTGGGCAGCCCCTCGCCGTCGAGCGCGACCAGGGTCAGGACGGTGATCGAGCCCGTCCAGGCCAGCGGCGCCACCGAGGACGGCCTGCCCGCCCGGTCCACCTTCTCGGGCAGCTCCCCGAGCGAGTTCCGCTTGGTGAGGACCCAGTCCAGGACCTGCCTCGCCTTCGCCGTCCTCCCGGTACCGGCCCACGCCAGGGCGAAGAAGGAGGTGCTGGGCGTCCAGGCGTTCCCGCCCCACGGCGCCGTCCGGTCGTTTCCGGGGGTGAGACCCCCGCTGGGCAGCAGCAGGGCCCGGTACGTGGTGTCCAGTGCCCGGGGCAGGTCGGCCGGGGCTTCGTTGAAGGGCGGTGCCATGAACGCGGCCGCGCTGTCGTGTCCGTGCTCCCCGTCGACGGTGCGCTGGTACCCCAGAGGGGCGAACTTCCGGGCCATGCCCGCGGAGAGCCGTCCGGCGGCGGCGGCCCAGCGCGCCGCGTCGCCCGGCCGGTCCAGCTCCCGGGCGAGGTCCGCGGAGGAGTTGAGCCCGGCGAGCAGGGGCGCGGCCGTACCGATGTTCGTCGTGGCCGTCATCAGCTCCCAGTAGTCCGGGGAGGCCGGAGGCAGCCCGTCGGCCCGCAGGGAGGCCGCCGCGTGGTCGGCGGCCTTGCGGATCATCGGGTAGAGGCCGGCCAACCGGGCCCGGCGCGTGGTCGGCGGGGCCGTCCGGTACCACTGCCAGACGGCCCAGGGGACCCATCCGTTGGCGTCGAGCTGCCACCGCCTGCCGTCCGGCGGCCCCGAGCCGTCGAGCTTCGTCCGCGCGTCCCAGGTGCCGTCCTCGCGCTGGGTCGCGGCGCTGTAGCGCAGGATCCGGTACGCCTCGGCCTCGTGGCCGGTGTGCGCGAACGCGGCGCAGGCGAAGCTGGAGTCGCGGGGCCAGGAGTACATCCAGCCGGGGGACCAGCCCGCGGCCACGGCACCGTTCGGCCGGAGCAGGGCCCGCATGGTGAGCAGGGCCCGCTCGGCCGCCGCGCGGTGCGCCGGCGAACGGCCCGGGACCCGGCCGGCGGCCAGCCAGGCACCGCTCTGCGCGATCTGCCGCCGGGCCGCCGGATCACCGGCGGCCACCACGACCGACGCCGCCTTGCCGGCGGGTACGTACTTCCACCGGCCGGACGGCAGCCGCAGTACGTTGCTGCGCCCCACGTACCGCGCGCCCTTGGCGGTGGCCGGTGTGATGCCCTCGGTGGCGGCCGTGTTGGAGAGGAGGCCGACGGTGGGGACGGCGAGCACCGACAGGGGCGCGTACCTGCCCTCCGCGTCGCCGAGGCTCTGGTGGCCCACGGGCCTGACGAGGAACGCCGGGCGCCGTTCGCCGGTGTGCCGGCCGTCGGCCGAACCCGCGGAGCACAGGGGCAGGGCGGTACAGGCGACGGCCGTCGTGACGGCCGTCCAGCGCACGAGCCGCCGGACAGCAGGCATCACCACTCCCTCCGTCCGGCTTCCGCGCGTACGGTGCCCGGATTCCCCATCGTGGACGAGGTGTGCGGAGCCCGCCACGACATGCCCGCCGCCCGGGTGACCCCGGATGCCGGTCGGCGGCACACCGTGCACATTGGTGTGACCGGCCCCTGCGGAGGAATGGTCCATGCGTACTGCGTCGAGCGAGGGTGAAGGCGAGGGAGAGGGCAAGCACGAAGGCACGGGCACGGGCACGGGCAGGCGCGCGGCGCGGCCGAGCGGCCACCGCCCGCTGCCGCGCCGGCTCCTGCTGGGCGCGGGCGCGACCCTCGTGGCGGCGGCCGGAGCCCTGATCGCCGTGGGGTGCTTCCTCGGGCTCTACGTACGGCCCACGTCGGACGACTGGTGCGCCGCCTGGAAGTCCCGTGACCTCGGAGTCCTCGGCATCACGTCCGACTTCTACACGACCCAGAACGGCCGGGTCGCCAATGCCTTCCTGAGCGGCATCGTCTACGGCGACGGACTCGCCGGGACCAAGGTCCTGCCCACCGTCATGGCCGTGACCTTCACCGTCGGTCTCGTCCTGCTCGGGTACGAGTTCGTCCGGCTGCTCGGCGCCGGACCGCGGGTGGCGACGGTCATGGCGCTGACCGCATGCTCCCTGGCCGTGCAGGCGCTGGTCTACTACGCCGGTACCCGCAGTTATCAGGTACTGCTGTGGGCGCCGGCCACCATTTCCCACACCGTTCCCAGCGTCGTCGGGGTGTGGGCGCTCCTGCTGGCCGTCTGGACCGTACGCCGGCCCCGGGCCCCCGCGCGCGCGGCGGGCTTCGCCGCCGCGTTCGTCATCGCGTTCGCGCTCGGCACCCTGAGCGAGCCGTTCGCCCTCGTCAGCGGTCTGCTCGCGGTCTTGGTGGCCGTGCTGGCCCTGCCCCGGCTGGGGTTGGCGAGGACCTGGCACGGCTTCACCTGGTGTGCGCTCTGGTGCGCCGGACTCGTATGCGGGCTGGCCGTGCTCTACACGTCCCCCGGCGCCCGGTGGCGCCGCGCCCAGCAGCCGGACCGGGCGTCGATGCTCTCCGCGGGCGAACTGGCCGACACCTTCCGGGACTGGGTGCAGATGTGGGATGTCGTCACGGGCCGGTGGGCCTATCTCGGAGCGGCCGCGGTCGGCGTCCTCCTCGGCCTGGCGGCGGGGCTCCGGACACCCGCGCTCGCGGCGTGGGGGAGGGGCCGGGCGCCGTCGCGGCCGGTGCTCGCCGCCGTACTGCTGCTGCCCGTACCGGTGGTGGTACTGGGGTCGTTCGCGGTGGTGCTGGGCCTGCGCAGCGGCTACGGACCGAGCGGATGGACGTACGCCCGTACGTGGACGAACTATCTCGTGCCGATGGAACTGGCGCTGTGCGCCTACGGCGCCCTGCTCGGCGCGTGGGCCAGGCGCTTCCTGGCAGGCCGACGCCGCGCCCCGGCGGCCGTGTCGGCGGCCGTCGTGGGCGCGGGCGCACTGACACTGCTCGCGCTGGCCGCGCTCGTCCCGAGCGTCCGCCAGCTCACCACGGCCACGGTCACCCGCTCGGTGGCCTGGGACGCCCAGGACGCCCGCATCCGCCGGGAGGCGGCGCGGGGCGCCACCGACCTCGGGTACCGCCCCCTCCACATCGGCAGCCTGGCCGAGCCCTTCTTCACCTCCGACTACGAGCGGGACTGGGTCGCCGGCTGTCTCTCGCACTGGTACGGCATCACCCGCATCCACCGGCTCTGAAGGTCCGCACGCGCCACGGCGTCCGGGATGGGACTTTCGGCGGATCCGGGCCCGGCGGGGGTTGCGTAGGGTCGGGGCCGTGAGGCGAACGATCATGGATTTCCGCATACCGGCGCAGGCGCTGCTCGCGGGCGCGGGGCTGTCGGCCGCGCTGACCCCGATCAGCCTGTGGTGGGCCCTGCCGACCGCGGTGTGTGCCTTCCGGGCCGGCTCGCGGCCCGGCAGGACACGGGGCACCGCGCTCGCCCTGCTCGCGGTCGTCGTCTCGGCGGTGGCCGTGGTGGCGGCGGTGCCGGCCTGGATGGTGTGGGGCGGGCGGTTCGTGGTGGTGCTGGTCGGGGCCGGGATGGTCCCGTGGTTCGCGGGGCGGTTCCACCGGCAGTACGGGGAGCTGGTCCAGGCGGGCTGGGAGCGCGCGGCGCGCCTGGAGCGGGAGCAGCGCCTGATCGCCGAGCAGGCGCGGCTGCGTGAACGCACCCGGATCGCCCAGGACATGCACGACCTCCTCGGCCACGACCTCAGCCTGGTCGCCCTGTCCGCCGGCGCGCTGCAACTGGCCCCGGGGCTTTCGCAGGAGCACCGGGCGGCCGCCCGGTCCATACGGGCCGGTGCCGGGGGCGCCGTGGAGCGCCTCGCGGAGATCATCGGCGTACTGCGGGAGGGCGATGGCCCCGGTGGCCCCGGTGGCCCCGGTGACCCCGGTGGCCCCGGTGACCCCGGTGGCCCCGGTGACCCCGGTGGCCCCGGTGACCCCGGCGGCCCCGCGGCTCCCGGTGGCCCCGGCCGCCCTGCCGATCCGGTTGACGTCGGTGAGCTGGTCCGGCGGGCTGCCGCTGCCGGGCTCGACGTCCGGCTGCGGAGCGAGGGGGCGCCGCCGGAGGATCTCCCGCCGGCCGTGGAGCGTGCCGTTCTCCGCGTCGTGCAGGAGGCGCTGACCAACGCCGTGAAGCACGCCCCGGGCGCCGCGGCGACGGTGGCGGTCCGGTACGGGACGCTCCTCGCGGAGGTCGAGGTCACCAACGGCTCGCCGTCGCCTGACTCCGGCCCCGGCGCCGGCCGCGGAGCGGCGGGGTCCGGATCCGGTCTGGTGGGGCTCGACGAGCGGGTGCGGCTGGCCGGCGGCCGTTTCACCGCGGGCCCGCGGGGCGCGGGGTTCACCGTCCGGGCCCGTCTCCCGTACCGCCCGTCCACCGCCGTCCCGCGCACCGACGGCCTCACCGCCACCGGACCGGAGGATGCCGTGCCGGCCCGGGCGGACGCGCGGCGGACGGGCGGGGCCGCCACCGAGCAACGCAGGGCGCGCAGGCGGATCGGCCGGACCGCGCTGGCCGCCGTACTCGTGCCGATGGTCACCGCCGTGCTGCTGTTCGCCGGTCTGCGCACCTGGGACGTACTGACGGCACGTCACTCCGTGCTCCCGGCCGCGGACTTCGCCCGCCTGCGCGTCGGACAGCCGCGCGAGGACATCGCCCCCGTGCTGCCCGACCGGCAGACGACGGCCCGCCCGGCCCGCCCCACCCCCTTCCCCTCGGGGGCCGCCTGCGAGCACTACGTGGCCACCGCCGACCCGTTCGACGACCTGTCCGGTGACGTCTACCGGCTCTGCTTCCTGGACGGCCGCCTGGCCTCCGCCGACCACTTCACCGGAAGGGCCGCCCTGTGATCCGCGTCCTCATCGCCGACGACGAGCCGATGGTCCGGGCCGGCGTACGCGCCGTGCTGTCCACCGATCCGGCGATCAGCGTGGCCGCGGAGGCCGGTGAAGGCCGCGAAGCCGTCGAACTCGCCCTGCGGCACCGCCCCGACGTCGCCGTGCTCGACATCCGCATGCCCGGACTCGGCGGCATCGAGGCCCTGACGGAGATCCGCCGCACCGCCCCGGACACCGGCGTGCTGATGCTGACCACCTTCGGCGAGGACGACTACATCCTCGGCGCCCTCGGCGCCGGCGCGTCCGGCTTCCTGGTCAAGTCCGGCGAGCCCGAAGAGCTGATCGCGGGCGTGCGCGCGGTCGCCGACGGCGCCGCCTACCTCTCACCGAAGGTCGCGGCCCGCGTCGTCGCCCACCTCGCGGCCGGCGCGTCCGGTCCCGGGGCCGGACGCCGCAGCGCCGCCCGCGCCCGGGTGGAGGCGCTGACCGTCCGCGAGCGTGACGTACTGGCCTTCCTCGGCGGCGGGTTGTCCAACGCCCGCATCGCCCGCCGGCTGCATCTGGCGGAGGGGACCGTGAAGGCCCACGTCAGCTCGATCCTGGCCCGGCTGGGCGTGGAGAACCGGGCCGCGGCCGCCGTCATGGCCCACGAAGCGGGCATCGCCCCGGTCCCACCCGCCCCCGGACCGTGCGACGAGCAGCGCTGACACCACCCGCACCCCCCGAGCCCGTACGCCCGGCAGGACGCCGGCCACCACGGCGGTGCCCAGCACCGCACCCGCCAGCACGTCGTGCGGGTAGTGCACCCCGACCGCCACCCGCAGCAGCGCCGCCAGTACGCCCAGTGGCAGCGCCGCCGCGGCGAGAGCGGGCCGCAGCAGGGCCACACCGACGGCGAGGGCCGCGGCGAGCGTCGCGTGGTTGCTCGGGAACGACCAGTCGCCCGCCTCCGGGCACACCGCGACCGCCACCGCGTCGCGCACGGAACGGCAGGGCCGCTCCTCGTCCACGACGGACTTCGCCACCTCGCTCAGGACGTACGCGGTCACCGTCCCCAGCCCGACCAGCACGGTGCCCGCGATCCCGGCGGCGTCGCGCCGCCGCAGCGCACGCCACCCCACCGCGGCCAGCAGCAGCCCGAGCAGGGCGAGCGTCCCCTCCGTCGCCGCCTCGAGCAGCCCACCCCACCACCCCGGCCCGTCGGCCACCCACCCGGTCACCGCCCGGTACCCGCGGGCCGAGGCCCCGTCCTCGGGCACCGGCCCGCGCGGCGCGAGCCACAGCAGGCCCAGGGCCGCCGCGATCGCCGGCACCGCCGCCCGTGCCGCACCCGATGTCCGTACGCGCCGATGTCCATGTGTCTCGTAGTCCATGCCCCCGACGCTAGGAATCGGGGGCGCCCGGCCGACCCTGCCGAACGGCGGCTCCGTACCCCGTCTTTCGTCGGGGTTGCCCGTACGAGGGCCCGCTGCTACCCGCGGCCGGTCGACGGTGGACGGCGCCGGCCCTCAGACCGTCGGATCCGGATCACCGAACCAGCGGCTCGCGGCCCGTTCGAACGCCTCGGGATCGGGGCGGCGATCACCCGCCCAGGCGACCACGCCGTCAGGCCGGACCAGCACGGCGCCCAGCCCGAGGTCGTCGCTCGCCGGCCCGGCCGCGTACCGTATCCGGCCCTCCCAGCGCTTCGCCGCAGCGTGCAGGCGCAGGTCGGTGCCGAAGTCGAGGACGAGGCCGCGTCCGTCCCGCATCAGGTCGCCGAGGCGGGAGCCGTCCTCGAGCAGGAAGTCCGGGGCGCTGCGGCCGACCAGCGGATGCTCGCCGCCGAGGTCGTAACGGATCCACGATCCCGACAGCCTCTCGAACGCGTAGGCCGTCCCGTCGCGGGTCCCGATCAGATCGCGGACCACTCCTTGGAGGGCGTGGCCGTGCCGGTCCGGCCGCATGATCGCCACCTGGGCGCGCGACCAGTCGAGCACCGCCGCGCCGATCGGATGGCGCTCGCCGCCGTACGTGTCGAGCAGTCCGTCGGGCGCGTGCCCGTGGACGGTCGCCGCGAGCTTCCAGCCCAGGTTCACCGCGTCGCCGATGCCGGTGTTCAGTCCCTGCCCGCCGAGGGGGGAGTGGATGTGCGCGGCGTCGCCCGCCAGCAGGACGCGGCCCTGCCGGTACGTCGTGGTCTGCATCGCCCGGTCGGTGAAGCTCGAGGCGATGTGGACCTCGTCCAGCGTCACGTCGGTGCCGGACACACGGCGCAGAACAGCCTGGAGATGCTCGCGGGTCGGCTGCTGCGAGCGGTCGAACGCGCCGCCGTCGAAGTCCATCATGCCGATGTGCCCTTCGACGGGCAGCCGGATGTACATGCCCGTCGGCGTCAGGTTGAACCCGTGGCGCAGCTTCTCGAGGCCGGTGATGGCGGCATGCATGGTGTAGCCGGTGAACTGCGGTTCGGTGCCGTCGAACTCGAAGCCCGCGAGCCGGCGCACCGTGCTGCGTCCGCCGTCGCAGCCGACGAGCCAGCGCGCCGCGAATGCGTCCGTGCCGGCCCGCGCGACCACGCCCTTCTCGTCCTGGGTGACGGCCGAGACCGTGACCCCGCGCCTGACGTCCACCCCGAGCTTGGCCGCCCGCTCGGACAGCACCGCCTCGACTTCCTCGAGGTTCGTCATCACGAGACCCGGTACCGGGCTGGGAAGCCGGTACGGCTCGGGGGTGAGGTCGATCTTGGCAGGGTCGAGCATCATCCCCGCGAAATGGCCGCCGCGCCGCGGGAGCGACGGCCCCGCCGGGTCCTCGCCGCCCCCGGAGACGCTCGCCAGCGAGTCGAGCAGCCCGCGGCGGTAGAAGGCCTCGACCGACGCGGCGGACAGGCCCCGCATCCCGAGGGGCGCCGCCTTCATCGCGGAGCCGGGCTCCGGCTCCCGCTCGAGGACCAGGACGGAACAGCCCGCGAGCCCGAGCTCGCAGGCGAGGGACAGGCCGACAGGCCCGGCCCCCACGATCACCACGTCATGCATGAGAGATCCCCTCCCCAGACATACAGCCGGATGGCACCGGCAGGACCTCTGGAACGGTGTCAGCCCCCACCGACACCGGACCGACAGCCCCCGACACGCCGCCGACACCCCCGGTTCCTAGCCGGTGGGGTCCGGCCGGGCCCGGGCCCGGGCCCGGGCGCGGTCGCGGAACCACGCGCCCGCTCCCAGCAGCACCGCCACCCCCACTCCGTACAGGGGCAGCCACAGGGTCGTCGTGGCCGCCAGGCACTCGGCGACGGCCTTGCGGGACTGGTCCTGCCGTACGAACTCCAGGGCCGCGGGGTCGCTGCCGGCCAGGTTTCCCAGGGCGGCCTCCACCTGGAGGGCCGCGTACCGGCCCTGGAGCGCGCACTGGCCCCGCGTGCCCGGCATCGGGAAGATCCAGGCCCGGCGCTGCAGGAGCGGGGCGAGCGCGATCGCCACGCACAGGCCGACGACCAGCGCGTACGCGATCAGGCCACGCATGTACGGCGAGCGGATGTCCGGCGTCCACTCGGCCCGTCGCTGGAAGGCGAGCATCACCGCGAGCAGCGTCACCCCGATGAACGTGGCGAACCACTGCCACGACCCCTGGGCGAGCGCGAACGCGCCCCGTGGCAGCCCCGCGTCTCGCGGTCGCGCCACCCTCCGCGCACGCTGGAGGAGAGGGGCCTTGCCGAGCGCCGCCCGGCACCCTTCGCACACGGCCCGGGCACCGCCGGGGCCGGGGCCGCGTGACCGTCCCGGAAAGCAGGTGCGTCCCATGCGTACGTCGACCCGCGTCGCCGGTGTCCTCGCCGGCCTGACCCTCACCCTCGGCGGCGCGCTCGCCGCCCCCGCAGCCCAGGCGGACATCCCGGCCTGCACGCAGATGGCCGGCCAGGCGGGTGCCAGTGCCGCCGACGCCGTCACGGCGGCCTGCACCCGTGGCGTGAGCGGCGACCTCCAAGGCTGCGTGAGCGGGCTGACCGCGGCCGGCGTGCCGAGCGGCGCCGCGAACGGCGCCTGCCGGCTGGCCGCCCACGAGCCCCGATAGGTCCGCACAGGGGTACGGCCGATGACGTTCGGTGAGATTCGGCTGCCCCGGAGGTGAGCCGCCCCATAGGGCCCACGTCACATACGAAGGGGGATAGTAGATCTCCAGGGGCCCGGTACCGCTCTCTCGCACCGTACCCCACCTGCACGGATGGCCTGAGGAGCCGCCGTGCGCCCCGCAGCCCCCGCTGCGAAGGCCGCTAGTAGGGCGGCTCGTTGCCAGGGGGTCGGGGCGTCTGTAGAACTGGATGAGTCGCCAGGCGGCACCGGTTCACCGGCCGCCGACGAACCCCTCTCCACCGCGTGAGTGGCTCACGCATGCCTCGGCATGCCGCGACCCCCTTGTCCCCTGTGGAAGGCTCATCCGTGTCGAACTCCGTCATCCGCCGCATCGCCGCTTCGAAGAGGACCCTCGCCGGCTCCATCGTCGCCCTGGGCGTCGCCGGTTCCATGCTCGCCACGGTCCCCGCCCAGGCGGCCCCCACGAGCGCCAAGGCGATCGCCCAGCAGATGATCAAGGACCCGGCGCAGTTCGCGGCCTTCAACAACATCGTTTCCCGCGAGAGCGGCTGGAACCACACCGCCACCAACGCCTCCTCCGGCGCCTACGGCCTGGTCCAGGCCCTGCCCGCCTCGAAGATGGCCTCCGCCGGCTCCGACTGGAAGACCAACCCCGCCACCCAGATCAAGTGGGGCCTGGACTACATGAACTCCCGCTACGGCAGCCCCGTCGGCGCCTGGAACTTCTGGCAGACCCACCACTGGTACTAAGCCACCAGTGACCGCCTGACCGCCTGACGGCAGACACGCGAAAACGCCCGCCCGGGACCTCCCGGACCGGGCGTTTCGCGTTTCCCGGCCGCGGCCCTCGGCGCCGGCGACCGCTCCGGTAAAACCCCTGGGGGGGGGGGGTGTTCCGCCGGGCCCCGTAGGCTCGACCGCATGCCCCGCTCTCCCAAGACGCCCCGTCGGCTCGTCGCCGACGGGCACACCTACATGTGGACCATCCGCCACGGGCACCGCGTGCTGGAAAACGACGGCTGCCGCAAGACCCTCACGCTGTGGAGCCACCCGTCCGGCAGCGGCGGCCCGCTGCGCTTCGTCTTCGACGAGGGCCCCGGCCGGTACGTCTCGGGTTTCACCACCGGGTCGGGGGAGGTGGGGGCCGTCGGCGTCGGCGCCCTGAACCTGCACGAACCGGGCACGGTCCGGTTCCTGCTCGACGCCGCGGCGGCCCGCGGATGGGAACCGGGGGAGAAGCGGGAAACGAAGCTCGACGGCTGGACCTTCCTCGAAGAGGCGGTCGCCGCAGGCTGCTGAGGCCTCCCGTGCAGGGGTTCGCGGGGCGAGCCGTCGTTCCCACGAGTGGAATCCGCGAGGAATTCGGCGCGGTCCCCGCGAGGTGTCGAGGATCGGCGCCCGGCTCCGACGTCCCCTGTGCAAGGCAGCAGGGAAACCACGAGCGAAGGAGGACGCCATGAAGTACCTCGTCATGGTGCAGGGCTCCCAGGTCGACTACGACGCCTACGGCGGAAAGGGCTCCGCGCAGAGCCCCGCGTGGAGCGAGCAGGACCTGAAGGCGATGTTCGGGCACATGGAGGCGATCAACAACGACCTCGCCGAGTCCGGTGAGCTGCTCGACGCGCAGGGGCTCGTCGAGCCCGCGCGGACCCGGTTCGTGACCGTCGACAAGGACGGGCGGCCGGTGATCACGGACGGGCCGTACGGAGAGACGAAGGAGCTGCTCGCCGGGTTCTGGGTGCTGGACTGCGCGAGCCTGGAGCGGGTCACCGAGATCGCGGCGCGCGTCGCCCGTTGTCCGCAGCCGGCCGGTGCGCCGGAGCACCCGGTGGTGATCCGGCAGATCGACGAGCGCCCCGAGTCCGAGCTCTTCACCAGCTGAACGTGCGCGGACACGAGGCCGAGGAGGCGGTCGAGGACCTGCTGCGCCGTCACGCGCCGCAGGTCCTCGGCGCGCTCGTCCGCCGGTACGGGCACTTCGACGCCGCCGAGGACGCCGTCCAGGAGGCGCTGCTGGCCGCCGCACGCCAGTGGCCGGAGTCGGGAACGCCCGCCAATCCGCGCGGCTGGCTGATCCGGGTGGCCTCGCGGCGGCTGACCGACCAGCTGCGGGCGGACGCGGCGCGGGCGCGGCGCGAGGAGACGGCCGCCCGTCTGGAACCCCGCGACACCCGGGCCGCCCCGTCCGACGACGACACCCTCACGCTCCTCTTCCTCTCCTGTGACCCGGCGCTCGCGCCCGCCGCGCGGATCGCGCTGACGCTGCGCGCCGTCGGAGGCCTCACCACCGCGGAGATCGCCCGGGCCCACCTGGTGCCGGAGGCCACGATCGCGCAGCGGATCAGCCGGGCGAAGGCGAAACTCCGTGACCACCCCTTCCACCCGCCCCGTCCCGAGGACCGGGACGCCCGCCTGGCCACCGTCCTCCAGGTGCTCTACCTGATCTTCAACGAGGGCCACACCGCCACCGCGGGGCCCACCCTGCACCGCGCCGACCTGGCACGCGAGGCGATCCGGCTGACCCGCGCGGTGCGCCGCCTGCTGCCCCGGGAGGGTGCGGTGACCGGCCTGCTGGCGCTGATGCTGCTCACGGAGGCCCGCAGCGCGGCCCGTACGGGCACCCACGGCGAGCTGATCCCGCTGGACGAACAGGACCGCACGCTCTGGGACTCCGAGGCCGTCACCGAGGGCACGGCCCTGGTCGAGGAGGCGCTCGCGCAGGGCCCGGCGGGCCCGTACCAGCTCCAGGCGGCGATCGCGGCCCTCCACGACGAGGCGGTACGGGCCGAGGACACGGACTGGCCGCAGATCCTGGCCCTCTACGACCTGCTGGTCGCCCAGGCCCCCGACCCGATGGCGGAACTCGGGCGCGCGGTGGCCGTCGCCATGGTCCACGGCCCGGAGGCCGGCCTCACCGAACTCACCGCCCTGGAACCCCGCCTGGGGCACCACCACCGCCTGGCGGCCGTCCGCGCCCACCTCCTCGAACGCACCGGCGCGACCGAGGCCGCCCGCGAGGCCTACGAGGAAGCGGCCCGCCTCACCCTGAGCCTCCCGGAGCGCCACTACCTCCGTACGAGGGCGTCCCGGCTCGGCCGTTGAGCGCGCGGGATTGGCGGGGCGAGCCGTTCAGGAGGCGAACGCGAGCGGGCGCCGTGCTGCCGTGCAGGCGGCATTCGGCCAGTCGTGACGTGAAGTCTTGACGACAGCAAGGCGGTTCAGTTGACTCACGCGGTGTCCTGTCCCGTGGTATAGACCTCGGAGGCGCTTTGTGACCACCGCACGCCCGACACCGGCCCGGCGCCGGCTCAGAACCGCCCTGCTGGGCGTGGCCGGAGTCCTCGCCGGACTCCTCCCGCTCGCCCAGGCCACGGCCACGGCCGCCGTCGCGGAACCGCCCCCGACGGCGGTCGACCGCTTCGAGGGCGAGATCCCGTTCGCCGGACCGCCCGCCGAGGGCATCTTCACCTGGGGCAGTGATGCCGACGACCAGCCCCGGCTGGAGCTCCGGGAGCGCGCCGACGCCCCCGAGGGCGCGAAGGTGCTGCACGGGGCGTACGACATCAGCGGCTGGGGCGGCTACACCCACGACTTCGCCTTCGACCTGCCCGCCCACGACTGGAGCGCCCGCGGCGGCATCCGGTTCTGGTGGTACGGGCAGAACACCGCGCCGCTGCCGCCCGGTTCGGGCCCGCGGGTGCACTTCGAGCTCAAGGACGGCGGGGCCAACGGCGAGGCGTCCGAGCTGTGGACGACCTCCTTCACCGACGACTGGCAGGGCTGGCACCTCGTCGAGATCCCGTTCTCCCGCTTCGAGTACCGCACCGACTACCAGCCGGTCGGCGGCATCGACCACGTGCTCGGGCTGACCGCGATGTGGGGCTACGCCTTCACCTTCCCGGTGGGCCGCGCCGGCGAGTTCATGATCGACGGACTGGAGGTGTACGGGGCCGCCGACCCGGTCGTCCAGACCCGGGTCGTCACCGACACGACCGTTCACCCTGTGAAGGAAGGCGGCTCCGCCGCCGTACGCGTGTCCGTGGCCACGACCGGCTCCGGACCGCTCACCGAGCCGGTGACCGTCGGCTACTCCACCGAAGGCGGTACGGCCACGCCCGGGGCCGACTACGAGCCGGTGACCGGCACGCTCACCTTCCCGGCCGGAACCCCTTCCGGCAGCTCACGGACCGTCACCGTCGCGACCACCAAGGACCGCGAGGGCGAAACGGCCGAGACCGTACCGGTGAAGCTCGCCGTCACCGGGGCCCGGCCGCCCGCCGAGGACCCGCTCGTCGTGATCGACGCGCACGGACTGCCGTACCTCGACGCGAAACTGCCGGTGGACAGGCGGGTCGCCGACCTGCTCGCCCGGATGACCCCGCAGGAGAAGGCCGGGCAGATGACCCAGGCCGAGCGCAACGCGCTGGTGTCCCCCGGTGACATCGCGGCGTACGGGCTGGGCTCGCTCCTGTCCGGCGGCGGCTCCGTACCCAGCCCCAACACCCCGCAGGGGTGGGCGGACATGGTGGACGGCTACCAGCTGCGCACCCGGGCGGCGCGCCTCCAGATCCCGCTGATCTACGGGGTGGACGCCGTGCACGGCCACAACAACCTGGTCGGATCCACGATCATGCCGCACAACATCGGCCTGGGCGCCTCCCGCGATCCGGGGCTGGCCGAGCGGACCGGCGCGGTGACCGCCGCCGAGGTCCGGGCGACGGGCGTCCCCTGGGACTTCGCGCCCTGCCTGTGCGTCACCCGCGACGAGCGCTGGGGACGCTCGTACGAGGCCTTCGGCGAGGACCCGGCGCTGGTCACGGCGATGGAGACGGTGATCCGCGGCATGCAGGGGGCGCCGGACGGCCGGGACCTGGACCGCCCCGACAAGGTGCTGGCCACCGCCAAGCACTACGCGGGCGACGGCGGCACCGCGTACGGCTCCTCCACCACCGGTTCCTACACCATCGACCAGGGCGTCACCCGGGTCACCCGGCAGGAGCTGGAGGCGGTGCACCTGGCGCCGTTCCGGGAGGCGGTCGAGCGCGGAGTGGGGACGGTCATGCCCTCCTACTCCTCGGTGGACTTCCCGGACGACGACGCCGGCCCGGTGAAGATGCACGCCAACGCGGAACTGATCAACGGCGTGCTCAAGGACCGGATGGGCTTCAAGGGCTTCGTCATCAGCGACTGGCAGGCCATCGACCAGATCCCCGGCGACTACGCGAGCGACGTCCGGACCTCGGTCAACGCCGGACTCGACATGATCATGGTGCCGAGCCAGTACCAGGACTTCCACCGCACGCTGGTCGGCGAGGCCGCCGCGGGCCGGATCCCGCAGGCCCGGATCGACGACGCCGTGGCGCGGATCCTGGAACAGAAGTTCAAACTGGGCCTGTTCGAGAAGCCGTACGCGGACCGTTCCGGTCTCGCGGCCGTCGGCTCGGCCGAACACCGGGCGGTGGCCCGCGAGGCGGTGGCGAAGTCCCAGGTCCTCCTGAAGAACGACGGCGGCCTGCTGCCGCTGAAGCCCTCGCAGAAGGTGTACGTCGCCGGCTCCAACGCGGACGACCTGGGCAACCAGGCGGGCGGCTGGACCGTGAGCTGGCAGGGCTCGTCGGGCCGGAACACGGTGGGGACCACGATCCTGGAGGGCATGCGCAAGGCGGCGGCCTCGCCGCAATCGGTGACGTACTCCAAGGACGCGACCGCGCCGACGGCCGGCCACGACGTGGGCGTGGTCGTCGTCGGCGAGACCCCCTACGCGGAGGGCGTCGGCGATGTGGGCAACGGCCACGACCTCGAACTCTCCGCGGCCGACCAGGCGGCCGTGGACCGCGTCTGCGCGGCGATGCGGTGCGCGGTGCTCGTGGTGTCCGGGCGCCCGCAGCTGATCGGCGACCGGCTGGACCGGATGACGGCGCTGGTCGCGTCCTGGCTGCCGGGCACCGAGGGCGACGGGGTCGCCGACGTGCTGTACGGCAAGCGCCCGTTCACCGGCCGGTCCCCGGTCACCTGGCCGAAGTCGCAGGCGCAACTGCCGATCAACGTCGGCGACGCGGCGTACGATCCCCAGTTCCCGTACGGCTGGGGCCTGACCACGCTCGGCGCACCCGCCCGGGGCGGTGAGCCGGCACTGCGCGCCCTCGCGGTGGTCGCGGCGGCGGTCGAGCGTACGACCGGAGCCGATTCGCAAGCCGGCCGCGCGGTGGCGGACCGGGCCCGGGCGATCGCGGCGCAGCGGATCGGCGGCCGCTTCACCCAGGCCACGTCCGCGCCCTTCGCCCAGGCGGACCACCTCCTGCTGACCGGCGATCTGACCGGGGCGGTGGCCGCCCTGACCGCGGCCTTCAGGGCCGCGGACCGCTAGGGGGTGTCGTCAAAGTCCCTTCTGGCCGGCTACTTTGACGACACGCCCTAGCCCGGCGAAGCCCCCGCGTTCCGGCGCCGGGGCTTCGGCGGTACCTCAGCGGACGTCCGCACCGCGATGCCTGATGTTGACGGCCGAGGCCCTGGCCAGCGCCACGGGGTTCAGGAAGCGCAGCGGACCGATCAGGCGCTGCGAGAACAAGTGCATGTGCCGCGCCACCGATTCGTCGCGCGCCGCCGCCGAGAACACCAGCCGCTCCACCGGATTGAAGGGGCGGGCCTTGGCGAAGTCGACGGCCATGGCCTGGTGTCCGCGCAGCCGGCGCCCGTGCCTGCGTGCGTACACCGCGAGCGATTTGTCGAGGTCATCGCGCCCGGCCGCGGCCGAAGCGACCGCCTCGGCCAGCCATTGCGCGGACTGCAGCGCCCATCCGCATCCCACTCCCCACAGGGGATCGCCGGTCAGAGCGGCGTCGCCGACGAGGGCGACGCCCGGCGCGGTCGGCTTGCGGCTGCGCAGCGGGTGGTCGACCGTGCCGATGATCTTCGAGATGCGCTCGGCGGAATCGATGGGCGGTGCCTCGGGCAGGGCGCGGACGAAGGCGTTGAAGCTGCCCTCCAGGTCCTCGCGGAAGGCCGGCAGCCGCTTCTTGTCCGGCATGACCGCGAGGACCGTCACCCCGTCGTCGTTCGGAAACGCGTAGGCCATGTCGGGTTCGAGGAACCACGTCTGGCCGATCCCGCCGTGCAGCGGCAGGTTGCGGAAGTGCGCGAGATAGCCGAACCGCGTGTTCTTGTGGGTCCGGGCGGGCACCCCGGCGAACTTCGCCACGGCCGAGTCCTTGCCGTCGGCGCCGACCACCAGGCGGGCCCGTATCTCGCGCTCGCCCTGCGGGGTCGAGGCGCGTACCCCCACGGTCCGCCCGGCTTCCAGGACCAGCCCGGTCACCTGGTGGCCGAGGAGCAGCTCGACGCCGGGGGTGTGC
Organism: Streptomyces sp. NPDC001903; assembly: GCF_042891345.1. NCBI lineage: Bacteria > Bacillati > Actinomycetota > Actinomycetes > Kitasatosporales > Streptomycetaceae > Streptomyces > Streptomyces sp. NPDC001903. Next base: position 617,526 of record NZ_JBIASZ010000002.1, on the reverse strand, counting down.
GCCGCGCGGGACCTGATCAGCGGGTCGAGGGTGCTGCGCCGGATGTTGTACGCGTACGGCAGCTCGGGGCCCGCCGGCGCGGGCCTCGGCTCGATCCATCCCCAGCGGGTGTACCAGCGGGCCTCGTTGCGGACGGCTCCGGCCTTCTCGAGGGCGGGGACGAGGCCGAGTTCGTCGAGCACCGGGTAGGCGTTGGCCGTGATGGAGTGGGTGCAGAGCACCTTGTACGCCCCGGGGTCCGAGCGGCGTTCCAGCAGTGCGACGCGGACGCCCTGCCGGGCGAGCAGGATCGCCGCGGCGCTGCCGGCGAGCCCGGCTCCGCTGATGACGACGTCGTAGTCGTGTCCCGCGCTCTCAGGCTTGGTCATGCGCTGATTGCCCCCTTCGGTGGTGTGGTGCCGTTCGTGGGAGTGCCGCCGTGCCTCAGTGCCGCCATGCCGCAGTGCCACGGGTGTCAGGCACATGACCGATGGTAGGGAGCGGTGATCCCGATGGCTTGGACGCATTTGACCTTGACACGGTGACAAGGTCTTCACTGCCGTCGAGGAGGTGGTTGCGATGGCCACGGAGGAGCAGGACACGAACACGCCGAGGGCGCTCCACGGACTGGAGGACGGCCGCGCGTCGGTGCGGCTGCGGGCGGCGATGTCGATCGGCTCGGCCCCGGATGCGCGGTGCGTGGGGAAGCTCGTCGAGCGGTGCGCGATCGAGCCCGACTTCTCGGTGCGCGAGACGCTGACGTGGGCGCTCACCCGTCACCCGGCATCGATCACGGTCCCGCTGCTGATCGGCGAGCTCCGCCGCGAGCGGGCCCAGGCGCGGAGCCAGGCACTGCACACGCTGTCCAAGATCGGCGACCGGCGGGCATGGCCGGCGATCACGCGGGCGCTGCTGTCCGACGACGATGACGAGGTGGCGCGCAGCGCCTGGCGGGCGGCGGTGGTGCTGGTGCCCGAGGGCGAGGAGTCGGGCCTGGCAGCGGCGTTGGCGACACAGTTCGGGCGGGGCGGACGCGAGATGCGGCTGAGTCTGAGCCGGGCGCTGGTCGCCCTCGGCGAGGAGGCGGGTGCGACCGTACGCGCCGCGATGACGGATCCCGACCCCCGCGTGCGTCACCATGCGAGGGCCACGGAGCGGTTGCTGCGGGACCCGGAGGCCGGTTTCGAGGACGCGATCGAGGAGGCCAAGCGCGTCGCGGTCCTGCAGGACCACCCGGGATGAACAGGATGAACAGGAGGGGCGCGGGAAGTGTTGATCGGTGAGGTGGCCGGGCGGTCCGGGGTCAGTGCCCGCATGCTCAGGCACTACGAATCGCTCGGTCTGGTACGGCCGACGGGACGTACGGGCTCCGGGTACCGCGAGTACTCCGAGGAGGACATCCGGCGGATCTTCCACATCGAGAGCCTGCGCTCCCTGGGCCTGTCGCTGCGCGAGGTCGCACGCGCCCTGGACGATCCGGGCTTCAAGCCCTCGGAGCTGGTGGACGACCTGATCCGCACCGCGCAGGAGCGCATCGCCGCCGAGACGGCGCTGCTCACAAGGCTGCGCCGGATCGGCGCCGCGGAACCGGCCGGCTGGGAGGACGTTCTGCAGACCGTGGCGCTCCTGCACGCGCTGGGCTCGGAGAGCGCCGGCAAGCGCCAGCGCGCGGCGCTCACCTCCGCCCAGGCGCCGCTTCCGGTGGAAGCCCTCGTCGAGGCGGTACTGAGCGAACCGGAGCCGAGCGTCGCCGGAGCCCTGCGCTGGGCCGTGGCCCAATCGGGCGATGCCGCCTTGGAACTGCTGGCGCAGGGCCTGGCCTCACCGGCGGCCGAGGTACGCGAACGGGCCGTGCGGTGCATCGCCGAGATCCCGGGCGAGCGGGCGGTCGCGCTCCTGCGCACCGCCCTCACCAGTGCCGACACCGCGGTCCGCGGGCACGCGGCCCTGGCGCTCGGAGCGGCCGACGCGATCCCCACGCTCATCGACATGATCGTCGAGGGCACGAACGACGTCGACGCGGCCGACGCACTCGGCGTGCTGGCCGACAGCCCCGAACCGGCCGACCGGATCGCCACCGCGCTCGTCGCCCGCCTCCCAGACGGCGCCGCCTCCTCGCCCGTGCGCCGGCGCCTGACCCAGGCACTGGCGGACATCCCGGGACCCGCGGCCACGCGCGCTCTCACCGGCCTGTCACACGACGAAGACCCCGCCGTCGCGCTCACCGCGACGTACCTCCTCACCCTGCGCCCGCACTGACGCGTCGGCTTCGGGCCATTCAGGTCGCGGAGTCCGCAGTGACGCGAGAGGCGGAACGGACCGGCCCCGGGCGGTGAGCTGGGCGGACGGACGGGGAGCGGGGGCGCGGGCGGCGCTCGAACCGGCCATGGCCGTCGAGCGGGCCGAACCCGTGCGGGCCTCGGACGTGCTGGTGGACACGAGCCACGGGCGGAGGAGGCGGAGGATGGCCGGATTCTCGACGTTCCCGGTACCGGAGCGGGTCAAGGGGACCGCGGCGGACCGGGAACTGGGGCGGAGGATGGTGCGGGCCTGGCAGCAGGACGGGATCTTCCAGGTCCGGCGGGATGCCGAACTGGAGGAGGCGACCGGTGCGGCGATGTGCGCGGCCCGGGCCTTCTTCCGGCTGCCGCCGGGGCTGAAGCACTGCTGCGTCAACGACCTGTCGTACAGCGGGTACATCGAGTCCGGGGAAGAGCTGACGGCCGGCCTGCCCGACCAGCCGGAGATCTTCACGGTCACCCCGCACTTCGACCACCACCACCGCCGGGTGCGCGCGGGGATGCCGTGCCACGGCCCGGTGCCCTGGCCGGGCGATCCGTTCCGGCACGCCATCGAGACGTATCTGCGCGGGGCCGGCGACCTCGGTGAGCGGATCCTGCGGCTCGTCGCGCCGGGGCTGGGCCTGGGGACCTCGGGCGCGCGGCAGTTGACGGGACTGACCCGGGGCGGCTGGCACCACCTGAGGGTCCTGCGCTTCCCGGCCCGTACGGCGGCATCGGCGCGCGGCATCGGCTCCCACACCGACTACGGGCTGCTGGTGATCGCGGCCCAGGACGACGTGGGCGGGCTGTACGTACGGCCGCCGGTCGAGGGCGAGCGCCGGGCGCGGAACTGGGTGGCGGGGGAGAGCTCGGCCGGGCGGGCCGAGGACGCGCGGGACTGGCGGTTCGTGACGCCCGAACCGGGCGTGCTGACCGTGTTCCCCGGCGACATCCTGCAGTTCCTGACGAACGGTACGGTGCAGGCGACCCCGCACCGGGTCCGGCTGGCGGACCGCGAGCGGTACGCGCTGGCGTACTTCCACGAACCGCACTTCGACGCGCGGATGCGGCCGTTGGGCGGGGGCCGCGGGGACGAGGCGACCCTGCACTACGGCCGCCACGTCACCGACATGTTCATGAGGTGCTACCCGGAGCGGGCGACGACCCGCCGCATCATCCGGGAGGACCGGCTCGCGAGGCTGCACGCGTAGCCGGCCCGAACGGATCGGTCAACGGCCGCGGATGAGGGCGAGCAGCCCGGCGTCGTACACGTAGCGCTTGCCGGCCCGGAGCAGCAGCGCCTCGTGCAGCCGTCCGATCTCCGCCCGCGCCAGCGCCGCGTTGCGGAAGCGGATGGTGGTGACCGCCGCCCTGGTGCCGGCTCCGGGGCCGACCGGCCGGAAGCGTTCCCAGACGACGTTCTTCGTCGCCCGCGGGGCCAGATCGCCCACCACGACGAACTCCTGCAGCAGACCCCAGCGCGTCGCGCTCACCGTGACCCGGCCCAACTCCGCCCAGGTCGCGCTCCATTCATGGCCCTCACGCAAGAAGTGCAGCCCGTCATCCGCCACCCGCACACACGCCGCGTCGCCCCGCGCCATGGCCAGCCCTCCCAGGGCGAACAGCACCAGCGCCAGGATGCCCGCCAAGGCGGCGGGGACGGGATGCTCCACGAAGGAGAACGCGGCCGCCCCGAGCGGAGCGAGCCCGGCGAGCACGGCCGCGAAGGCCACGCGCATGTGCCCCATGCTGTAGCGCACTTCCACCGGCCCCGCCGTTCTGCGTTCGACGGCCGGCGGGACGGGAACCGCATCCGTGACGGCTTCCTCGATCGGCGGGGCCACGGGCGTACCCGCGCCCGGATCGGCGACCGTCTTCGAAGGCGCCACGGTCACCGCACCGCCCCGGCTCAGCGCGGACAGCACCTCCTCCGCCGACGGCCGCTGCTCCGCCTGTTTCTCCAAGCACCGGCCCAGCACCGCCCGGAGCCCCTCCGGCACGCTTGCCAGGTCCGGCGTCTCGTGCACGACCCGGTACAGCAGCTCCGCCGCACTCCCCTCCCCGAACGGCATGCGCCCGGTGGCCGCGAAGCACAGAACGGTACCCAGGGAGAAGATGTCGCTGGCCGTGCCGACGCCGGCGCCCCGGGCCTGCTCGGGCGACATGAATCCGGCGGTGCCGATCGCCACGCCCGTCCGGGTGAGCACGGTCGCGCCGTTCAGCGCCTTGGCGATCCCGAAGTCGATGAGCCGCGGCCCGTTCTCCGTGAGCAGCACGTTCGCGGGCTTGAGATCGCGGTGCACGAGCCCCGCGCGGTGGACGGAGTGCAGCGCCTCGGCCATGCCCGCGCCGAGCCGCCACACCGCGTCCTCCGGCAACGGCCCGCTCCGCCTGACCCGTTCGGCGAGATCGGGGGCCGGGATGTAGTCGCTGGCCACCCAAGGCGTCTCAGCCTCCGGATCGGAGTCGACCACGGTCGCCGTCCAGAACCCCCCGACCGCCTTCGCCGCCTCCACCTCGCGCCGGAACCGCGCCCGGAAGCCGGGGTCCGAGGCGATCTCCGGCCTTACGACCTTCACCGCCACCCGACGACCGCTGCGCGACTCCCCGAGGTAGACCTGCCCCATGCCGCCGGCGCCGAGCCGCGCCGTGATCCGGTACGGGCCGACAGCCGCCGGGTCACCGGCCTTCAACCGCTCCACAATTCCCCCGAGTGCAATCGCCTACAGGAGAACGTAGGGCCGGCCCGCACCCGCTGTCAGCCCGATGACCGGCGTCCGGCACCGCGGACCGTCCGTCCGTGGCGGCCGGCTACGCGGACCGGTCGCACCTCCACCGGGACGTCAGGGCCCTCGCCGGGGTGACGCCCACGGCGGTCGCGGGCGCGCCGTGGCGCGCGGTCGACCCCCTCGCGTGGGACGCCCCCGCATTCCTCACCGCGGCGTGACGGGGCGAGCCTCGTCCGCGACGCGGCGCCGGACCTGGTCCTCCTGGGCGAGGCGCCGCAGCAGCTCGAAGACCGGGGCGCAGATCGCGAAGACGATGACCGCCCGCTCGGCCAGGGCCACCGGGTCGTCGAGGCCGGCCGCGCGTTCCAGGTCCAGCCGGGCCACCGACTCGGCGAGCCTCGCGTAGGCGGCGAGCTCTCCCGGGGCGTACCGGGCGTCCAGCCGGCGCAGTTCCTTCAGTGCCGACGTCAGCCCCTTGACGTGGGGGGACGTGCCGGGCGCCTGCCACTCCAGGGCCGCGAGGAGCTCCGCCACCTCGGCCCCGGCGCTCGCCTCGGCCTCGGCCTCCTCCTCGGGGCCCGCGGCGGGCTGGGCCGCCACCGGCACCGGAAGGGCGTAGCTGACCGCTCCGAGTGCGCCCTCGGAGCTGTGTGCCTGGTCGACGGCCCCGAGCACGTCCCGGGTGGCGGCGATGGACAGGCCGCCGAGCGTGGTCAGCGCCTTGATCAGCCGCAGCCGCTCCGCGTGCTCCTCCCCGTACTCGGCCAGGGTCGCGGCGGTCGCGCGCCCCGCGGGCAACAGGCCCTGCCGCCGGAAGTACTTGATGCTGGCGACCGGCACGCCGGTCCGCCGGCTGAGCTCCGAGATCTTCATACGGCTTCCCTGCTGGTCGTGTGGTCCGGAATCCGTCGTCGGCGATTGGACACCACAACAAGATACTGCCACTATCCAGTAGCTGGATACCTGAAGTATCCAGCTCAGGAACGAACGCAGCCGCGCCGGAGAATCGATGCCTCAGCCCACACCCCCCTCCGTGCTCCGCCGACCCCGGTTGTGGGTCGGAACGGCACTCATCGCCGCAGTCGTCTCGATGTTGTTCGCCCTGCTCTACGTCGGCGGCAACGTCAACCCCAAGGGCAACCTGCGCGACCTGCCGGTGGCCCTGGTCAACACCGACGCGGGCGCCGACGCGGGCGGCCGCCGCGTCAATCTGGGCGAGCAGATCGTCGCGGGCATCCAGAAGGCCGCCAAGGGCGACAAGAGCATCGACTGGCAGCTCGTCAGCCGTGAGGAGGCCGACAAGCGGCTGGGCAAGGGCAAGGTCTTCGGCGCCCTCGTCATACCGCAGGACTTCACCGCCTCGGTGACCGCGCTGACCGCCCCGCAGCCCGCACCCCAGGGCAAGGCGGCCCCGCCGACCCTGACGGTGCTGACCAACCAGGCCGCCGGCAGCATCGGCTCCTCGATGTCCTCCCAGGCCGCCCAGAAGGCCGCCCACGCGGCCTCCGCCCAGCTCGGCCAGGAACTCCTCAAGCAGGCCGCGGCCCAGAAGGCCCCGCTCCCGACGGCGGCCCAGCTCAAGCTGGCCGACCCGGTCACCGTCACCGTCGCCGACGGCCACCCCGTCGGCTCCCGCAGCGCCATGGGCCTGAGCGCGTTCTACTACGCGCTGGTCCTCGTCGTCTGCGGCATGCTCGGCGCCAACCTGGTCAACTCCCAGGTCGACACCGCCCTCGGCTACCTGCACACCGACTACGGCCCGGTCCGCAAGCGCGAGCCCGTCCAGCACACCAGCCGCGTCCGCACGCTGGCCGTCGGCATGGCGCTCATGCTCGGCATGTCGCTCGTGATGGGCACCCTGGTCGAGGTCGCCACCGTGGCGATCCTCGACATGGACGCCTCCCACCTCGGCCTGCTGTGGCTCTACTCCGTCGCCACCATCGCCGTCGTGGGCCTCGGCAGCCTGGCCCTGTTCGCCGCCTTCGGCACCCCCGGCATGCTCCTGGCCACCATCGTCTTCGTCGCGATGGCCGTCCCCTCCTCGGGCGCGACCGTGCCGCTCCACGCACTGCCCGGCTTCTTCCGGGCCCTCGCCGAGTTCGAGCCGCTGCGCCAGATCACCGAGGGCATGCGCGCCATCCTCTACTACGGGGCCCAGGCCGACGCGGGCCTGAGCCGGGCGTGGGCCTCGATGGGCATCGCCCTGGTCGCCGCGCTGGCCTTCGGCTTCGCCGTCACCCGCTTCTACGACCGCCGCGGGCTGCACCGCATCCCCCGGCCCGGCGACGAGTCGCAGCCCGCGGCCGAAACCCCCGAGGCCGCCGGGGCCGAGGCCAACGCCACGGCCTGAGGGCGCCGCCGCGGGGCCGGGCACGCGGCCCGGATCCCGTAGCGCCCGCGCGCACCGCACCACACGGCCCTGACCGTCCTGCGCATGCCGGCCTCGGCTCCCACCGGGGCTCAGAGCCGGACGACGATCAGGGCCGTGTCGTCGGTGGCGCCGCCCGCGGGGAGCAGATCGATCAGCAGGGCGTCCGCGATCGTCTCGGGATCGGCCTCGCGGTGGCGTACGAGGGCGGCGGCCAGCCGCCCGAGGCTGGTGTCGATGTCCTCGCGGCGGCGCTCCACCAGGCCGTCCGTGTACAGCACCAGCGTGTCGCCGTTCTCGAACGCCGTCGTGGCCTGCGGCCGGGGGAGGTGCTCCGGCCGGGCGCCCAGCGGCGGATCGGTGGCTTGATCGAGGAAGTCCACCGTGGCGTCGAGGCGTACGAGCACGGGCGGCAGATGGCCGGCGCTGCTGTAGGTGATCGTGCGGCTGTCCCAGTCGATGCAGGTCTCGACGACCGTGGTGTTCTCGGCACCCTCGACCGAACGCGCATAGAGGCCGAGCACCTCCAGGGCCTCGGCCGGGCCCTCGGCGACGCGCGAGGTCGCGCTCAGAGCGCTGCGCAGCTGGCCCATGACGCCCGCGGCGGCGAGCCCGTGGCCCACCACGTCACCGACGGCCACGCCGATGCGGTCGCCCGGCAGGTCGACGAGGTCGTACCAGTCGCCGCACACGTTCAGGGAACCGGCGGCGGGACGGTAGCGCACCGCGATCCGGGTGTCCCCGGTCGGCCGGGTGACGGGGAGCATCGCGTTCTGCAGGGCGAGCGCCACCTCGCGCTCGCGGGAGTGGGCCTCGCGCAGGCGCTCGTTGAGTTCCTGGAGTTCGCGGGCCCGCGTGTAGAGCTCCGCCTCCAGGACCCGGGCCCGGCCGCCGGTCGGCCGGCTGCGGGCCCTGATCAGCTCGGTGACCTCCTCCACCCGGTGGACCAGGAGCACGACCCGCCCCTCGGCGTCGAGGACCGGCGCGTTCACCGGGCTCCAGTACCGTTCCTCCCACTCGCCGGGCCGGTCCGAGGACTCCACGTCGTAGCGCTGCAGGGCCATGGCGTCCCGCTCGCCGGTTTCCACGACCCGCCGCAGCGACGCGGCCAGGTTCCGCATCCCGCTGGCGTTCGGGTCGTTCGGGTTGTCGGGGAAGACGTCGAAGAGGTACCGGCCGATCACCTGGTCCCGCGTGCGGCCGGAGGAGTGGAGGAACTCCTCGTTGGCGTCCGCGTACACCAGGTCCGGGGTCAGCAGGGCCACCATCCCGGGCAGCAGCCGGAACACCGCCGCGTAGTCGATCACCACATCCGGCATGAACCGCCCGCCTCCATGTCCAATTTGTCGTAGAACATCACCATACAAACCTGGGGCGGCCGCAGCGGAATCCCGCCACGACGGCGTTCACCGCAGCGGATGCCTTCCGCCCGGGCGGGGCGCGCCGTCGGCATGCCGCGCCCTCCGGGATGCCAGGGGCGATTACCTTCGGCGGCATGGACGGTGATCGCGGACGATGGCGGGAGTGCCTGCTCGCCGGGGCGGTGTTCGCCGTGTGCATGGCCGGCACCACGCTGCCCACCCCCCTCTACGGCCTCTACCAGGAGAAGTTCGGATTCTCCGAGCTGCAGGTCACGGTCGTGTACGCCGTGTACGCGTTCGGCGTCATGGGGGTCCTGCTGCTGGCGGGCAACGCCTCGGACGTCGTGGGCAGGCGGCCCGTCCTGCTGACGGGCCTCGGCTTCGCGGCGGCGAGCGCCGGCTGCTTCCTGTGCGCCACCGGGCTGGGCTGGCTGTACGCGGGCCGGCTGCTGTCCGGCCTGTCCGCGGGCCTGTTCACCGGGGCCGCCACGGCCTACGTCATCGAACTCGCGCCGCGGGACGGCTCCTCCCGCGCCACGTTCGTGGCCACGGCCGCCAACATGGGCGGGCTGGGGTGCGGCCCCTTGCTCGCCGGTGTGCTCTCCCAGTACGCGCCCTGGCCGCTGTACCTGCCGTTCCTCGTGCACCTCGCCCTCGTGCTCTGCTCGGCCGCCGTCCTGCTGCGACTCCCCGAGACGGTGCGGGAGCGGCAGCCGCTCTCGGCGGTGCGGCCGCAGCGGCCCGCCCTGCCCGCCTCGGTGCGGCAGGTGTTCGTGCCCGCCGCGACCGCCTCCTTCGTGGGGTTCGCGCTGTTCGGGGTGTTCACGTCGGTCAGTCCGGCGTTCCTCGTCGAGTCCCTGGGGGTGCACAACCGGGCCGTGAGCGGGCTGGTCGTCGCGCTGGCCTTCTTCGCCTCGACGGCCGGACAGCTGGCCGTCGGCCGCATCGGGGTCGGCCGGTCCCTCCCGCTGGGCTGCGCGGCACTGCTCGCCGGACTGCTGCTGCTGGCGGGCGCCCTGTACTGGGACCTGCTGGTCCTGGTGGTCCTCAGCGCGCTCGTCGGCGGCGGCGGGCAGGGCCTGGCCTTCCGCGGGGCGCTCTCCGCGGTGGCGGGGGCCTCTCCGGCCGATCGGCGCGCGGCGGTCATCTCGATGCTGTTCGTGGTGGCGTACGCGGGCATCTCGGTACCGGTGATCGGAGTGGGCGTGCTGACGGGCCCGCTCGGCCTGGAGGGCGCCGGGCTGGTCTTCCTCGCCTGCATGACCGCCCTGGTGTCGTCCGCGGCCGTCTATCTGCTCCGCCGTCCCGTGCGCGAGGGGTAGCCCGCCGCAGCGGTACCCGTCGGCCGGTGCCCGTCGCCACGGTGCCCGTCGGCCGGGGCCCGACCGGCCGCCGCCGTTCCCCGATCGGGCGATGTGTCCGGCCGGGGCGACTCGAATCCGGCCGTGCGGCGTTACAAGATCGGGAGCTTGATCAAAGCCCCGGCGGCCGCCGGGGCGCGACACGGCCTGTGGCCGCGTGCCGGGCACAGGCGAGGGAGCAAGATGTCAGACCTCATCCAGACGTCCACCGGTCGCGAGAGGCTGGCCGCGCGCTGCCGTGACGTGTGCGAGGCACCCGTGTTCGCGCTGGGCGTCATGGCGGTGATCCTGCTCAATGCCGTGCTGCTCGGCGTCGAGACCTACAACGGACTGTCCGTGGAGTACGGAGTCCTCCTCCACGCCGCCGAACGGTTCTGCGTGGCGGCGTTCACCCTGGAGATGCTGGTCCGCCTCGGCGCGCACGCCGACCGGCCGAAAGCTTTCTTCCGTGATCCGTGGAACGTGTTCGACCTGCTGGTGGTCTCCTCGGCCTTCGTGCCGTTCCTGCGGGAGAACACCACGCTGCTGCGGCTGCTGCGCCTGGCGCGGGTGCTGCGCACCGCGAAGTTCATGCCGCAGCTGCGGGTCCTGCTGGTCGCCGTGGGCCGCAGCCTGCCCGGAACGGTCAGCTTCCTGTTCGTGGGGGCGCTGATCCTCTACGTGTACGCGATGATCGGCTGGATCTGCTTCGCCGGTCACGACCCGGCACACTACGGGTCCCTCGGCCGGGCCGGCCTGACCCTCTTCCTGCTGATGACGCTGGAGGGCCTGGGCGACGCCGTCCACGCCGGACTGGCGGTCTCCCCGTTCAGCATCGTCTACTACGCCTCCTACGTGCTCCTCGCCTCCTTCGTCCTCGTCAACGTACTGATCGGGGTCGTCCTCAACGCCCTGGAAGAGGCGCGGGAGATGGAGGAGGACGCGAAGCGGGCCGAGCGGGGCACCCCCCGGCAGCCCGCGCCGCCGAGGGGACGGGTGGCGCCGGAGGAGGCCGACGAGCTCCGGCTGCGGATCGCCGCGGTTCGCCGCGCCCTCGACGACATGGAAGCCCGGCTCGACCCCCCGGATCCGGATTCGCCGCTCACGGCCGGATCCCCCTCGCTGGCCGGGGTGTCGGCCGGCGCACGGTAGGACGGCGGACGTCAGGGCGCGACGACGCGCAGGCGGGAGACGTCCGGGTCGAGGGCCCCGCGCACGTGCCCGCCGGGGGCGGCCGCGGTACGGCGGAGGAACGCGACGGCCTCGGAGGTGACGACCTCGCCGGGCAGTACGTTGGGGATGCCCGGCGGGTACGCGGCCAGGGTGTCGGCGGACACCATGCCGACGGCCTCCTCGGCGGGAACCACCCGCGCCGCACCGAGGAAGGCCTCGCGGGCCGTCAGCCGCGCGGGCCCCGGGAGCGGCAGCCGCAGCGGCTCCCGCCCGGGGAGGCGGGAGCCGGAGCCCCGGTCGTGGAGCGGGGCGGGCAGGCAGTGCAGGGCCTCGAGGAACCGGTCGGCGTCCGGCGCGGACCCCGCGCCCACCACGGCGACGATCGCGGCGTCCGTGGCGACTTCGACCATGACCTGGTGGTCCCGGAAGAGCAGCCGCCGAGCCTCGTGCCCCGTGATCCCGCCGGCGCGGGTGTCGAGGGCGATGCGCAGCGGGTCGGCGGCCGTGATGTCGGGAAACCGGTGGAAGCCGTCGCTGACCACGCCGAAGCGGCCCAGCCCGCGGACGACTCCGCGGATCTTGTCCGCGGCCTCCACCGATCCGGTGATCCGGTCGGTGCCCGTGGCCAGGGCCCGCCGGGCGAGGTCCAGGGAGGCGGTCAGGAGGGCGCTCGCACTCGTCGACTGCACCAGCCGGAAGGCCCGGTCCACGAGGGGTTCGAGCCGGTCGGCGAAGGGGCCTTCGGCGAGGTGCAGCATGGCCGACTGGGTCAGGCTTCCGCCGAGCTTGTGGGTGCTGGAGGTGACGAGGTCCGCGCCGAGGGCCAGGGCTCCGTCGGGCAGCGCGGGGTGGAAGCCGAAGTGCGACCCCCACGCCTCGTCGACGATCAGGGGCACTCCGGCGCGGTGCGCGGCGTCCGCGAGGGCCCGTACGTCGGCCACGGCCCCGAAGTAGCTCGGCGAGACCACGTGGACGGCCGCGGCGTCGGGGGTCCGCTCCAGGGCCGTGCGCACCTCCCCGGCGGTGACCCCGTGGGCGATGCCCTGGTCCGGGTCGACGGAGGGCTGGACGAAGACGGCGTTCAGGCCTGAGAGCACCAGCCCGTCGACGACGCTCGAATGCACACTGCGCTGCACGACCAGCGTGCCGCCCAGGGCGGGGGTGACCATCGAGGCGATCTGGTTGCCCTGCGAGGCGCCGTTGGTCAGGAACCAGGTGCGCCGGGCGCCCCAGGCGCGGGCGGCGAGCTCCAGCGCCTCGTCCAGCGGGGTGTGCGCGCCGAGGTCGAGGCCGTCGAGCAGCGGCGGGAAGTCCAGGGCCGGCACCCGCGGGCCGAAGGCGGCGGAGAGGTCCGAGCCCGGGGCGGCCGCGTGACCGGGGACGTTCAGCCGCAGCCAGTCCCGTCCCGCGTGGGCGAGGAGGGCGTCGGCGTACGGCGCGCGGAGCTGGTCCGGGTCCGCGGGAACGGGACGGCCTGGGGGAGGGGTGGTTCGCGTGTTCACACCGGGAGGGTGTCAGCGCCACGGCCATAGAGGAATGCTGGACTTTTCCATGGGTCTCCATAGCCTGTCTATATGCTTGAGATCCGCCACCTCCAGGTGCTCCGGTCCATCGCGCAGGAGGGCTCGCTCGCCGCGGCCGCCCGGGCCCTGCACTACACGCAGCCGACGATCACCCACCACCTGGCCGCCCTGGAGGCCCACTTCGACGCCCGGCTCGTCCGGCGCGGACCGCGCGGAGCGACCCTCACCGAGCTCGGCGAGGCCCTGCTGCCGCACGCCGAGGGCGTACTCGACCGGCTCCGGCACGCGGAGCTGGAGGTGCGCGGGCTCGCGGAGCGGGGCACGCGCACCCTCCACATCGGGACCTTCCCGACCGCCGGCGCCCTCCTGCTCGCCCCCGCCGTCAAACGCCTCCACCAGCAGGGCGTCCACATCTCGCTCACCGAGGGGGAACTGCCCCTGCTCCTGCGCGGGTTGAGAGCCCGGGAGCTCCAGGCCGCACTGGTCTTCTCGCAGCCAGGGGACCGGCTCGACCTGGACGAGGACTTCGCGCTCCACCCCCTCCTCGCCGATCCCCTGCTCCTGGTCATGCCGCAGGACCACCCGTGCGCGGTCCGGGACCGGGTCCCGCTCACCGCGCTGCGGGACGCCGAGTGGGTGGGCGCAGCCGACCCCCACAACCCGTGCGACCGGGTGCTGTCCTGGGCCTGCGCCCGACACGGCTTCGAGCCCGTCCACGCCATGCGCACCGACGACTACGCGGTGGTCCAGGGCCTGGTGGCCGCCGGCGCGGGCATCGCCCTGGTGCCGCGGCTCGCCCTCGGCACCCCCCACCCGGACCTGGCCCTCCGCCGCCTCGACGGCCCGGACCTCACCCGGGAGATCAGCGTCGTCGTCCTGCGCTCCACCGCGGCCCGCAGCGCCCAGGAGCTGGTCTCGGCGCTCCAGGAGCAAGCCGCGCTCATCACCGACCGCTGGGCGCGCGCGGACCGGAACGCCGCCGCCGGGCCGCTGTCGGACCCGATCGGTACGGTCGGTCCATGAGAGCCAGCGGAACATTCACCGTGTCAGCGTTCGCCCCCACCGGGCTGAAGCCCGAACCGGCCGTGACCACCGGGCTGCCGGTGGGCGTGGCGACGATGGAGAAACACTTCGAGGGCGAGATCAGCGGCCGCTCGGCGACCCTGTTCACCGCCGCGTTCGACCAGACCACCGGCGTCGGCACCTACGTGGCGATGGAGTCCTTCGAAGGATCGCTGCAGGGCCGCGAGGGAGCCTTCAACTTCGTCCACTCGGCGACGACCTCCGGCAGCGACCGAACGGCGGAGTTCTTCACGATCGTTCCGTCCAGCGGCACCGCCGGCCTGGCCGGGATCTCGGGCGACGGAGGAATGGCGGTCGACGCCGACGGCACGCACCGGATCTGGTTCGAATACCGGCTCGGCTGAGTCCGCCGCGGCCCGGGCCCGGAGGGTTTCCCTCCGGGCCCGGGCCGCGGCCGCGGCTCGGCCCGGCGGTCAGCCGCGCCGCCGCCATTCCTCCGCCAGCAGGCCGTAGGAGCGGACCCGGTCCGCGTGCCGGTGCGTGATCGTCGTGATCAGCAGCTCGTCGGCGCCCGTCGCCTCCTGCAGCCGTTCCAGGTGGTCGGCGACCGTGGCGGGCGAGCCCACGAACCGGGTCTCCACCCGGTCCGCGACCAGCTTGCGGTCCTCCTCCGACCAGGGCAGGGCGCGCGCCTCGGCCGGGGTGGGATACGGGATCGCGCCCTCGGCCGTACGGATGCTGCGCACCCAGGGCGCGTACCCGGTCGCCAACTCGCGGGCCGTCGCGTCGTCCCGCGCGACCACCACGTCGGCGGAGACCGTCACGTACGGCCGGTCCAGCTCCGCGGAAGGCTTGAAGGCGGCCCGGTACCCCTCGGCGGCCTCCAGCACGGTGGCCGGGCTGACGTGGTAGTTCGCCGCGAAGCGCAGCCCGTTGCGGCCCGCCGCCTCCGCGCTCACCCCGCCGCTGCTGCCCAGGATCCACACCTGTACGTCGGCCCCCTCGCCGGGGACGGCGTGCGCCTCCACGCCCTCCGGCGTGCGGTACTCGCCGCGCAGCAGCGCGAGGACGTCGTCGACCTGCTCGGAGTAGTCCTGCGGCTGCGCGCCGGGCAGGTTGAGCAGCTTCTGCTGGAGCGCCACCCGGGGATGGCCCAGCAGGTGGGCGAAGGAGAACCGGTCCGGGATGCGCAGCCCGTTCGGGGTGCGGCCGTCGACGACCGGGGTGGCCGGGGTGACCGGCTCGGGCGGCGCCGAGGGCTCGTCCCCGCCCCCGCCCTCCGCCGGGCGGCGGCGCTGCGGCGGCCCCGCCGAGCGGCCCAGGCCCAGGTCCAGGCGGCCGGGGTGCAGCGCGTCGATGAGACCGAACTCCTCCACCGTCGACAGCGCCGTGCGGTGCCCGAGCTGGACGGCGCCGGAGCCGATCCGGATGGTGCTGGTGGCGGACGCGGTCAGCGCCAGGAGCACCGCCGGGGAGGTCCCGGCGACGCCCGGATTGAGGTGGTGCTCGGCGAACCAGTAGCGCGCGTAGCCGAACTCCTCGGTACGGCGGGCCAGGTCGATGCTGTGGGCGAGGGCCTCGGCGGCGGTCGAGCCGGACGGGACCGGGACGAGGTCGAGGACCCCGAGGGGGATTCCGGACATGGCCTGGCTCCTTACAGGTCGGGGAAGGACGGGTCGGGTATCTCCCGGCGCAGCACCGGGGCGATCTCCGACTGGAAGAGTTCGAGCGAGGCCTGGTGCTCCGCCTCGCGGAGTCCGCCCGCCTCGGCCTGCAGGTGCAAGACGGTGTGGCCGAACTCCGCGTGGTAGCGGTGGACCTTCTCGATCACCTGCTGGGGGCTGCCGATCAGCGCCGAGCTGCGCTCGACGAAGTCCTCCAGCGTCGCGAAAACCGGCTCCACGCCCTGCGCCCGGTGCGCCGCCAGGTACCGGGCGAAGGCCGGCCGGTACGCGGCCACGGCCTGCTGCGAGGTGCGCGCCGCGTGGTAGCCGGCCGTGCCCGCGCCGACGACGGCACGGGCCGGATCGTGCCCGTAGTGCTCCCAGCGCTCCCGGTAGTGGCGGACCAGTTCCGCGTAGGGGCCGATGGGATGGGTGACGTTCGCCGAGAACAGCGGGTCCCCGTAGCGCGCCGCCAGATCCACCGACTCCCGGCTCGTCGCGCTGCCGTGCCACACGCGCAGAGTGCGCTGGTACGGCCGCGGCAGCACCTCCGCGCCGGCCAGCGCGGGGCGGAAGCGCGGCTCGGCGCTCACCTTGTCCTCGCGCCAGATCCGCCGGAACAGCTCGTAGCTCTCGGAGTTGCGCTCCCACTGGTCCTCGGGGGTCACGTGGAACAGCTCGCGCTGCGCCGTGCCGTTCCCCTTTCCGATCATCAGCTCCAGGCGGCCGTCGGAGAGGTGGTCCAGGGTCGCGTAGTCCTCGTACGCCCGCACCGGGTCCAGCAGGCTCAGCGTCGTGACGGCGGTGAACAGGCGGATCCGGCTCGTCAGGGCGGCGATGTGGCCGAGCACCACGGGCGGCGAGGACGACAGGAACGGCCGCTCGTGGCGCTCGCCCACGCCGAACCCGTCGAAGCCGAGCTCCTCCGCGCGCAGCGCGCTCGCGACGACCTGGCGGAACCGCTCCCGGACGGGCGGTGCGGCGCCCGTCACCGGGTCCGCGTTGTCGGTGATCAGGGTGATGGCCAGGAACTTCACGAGGCCGCCGCCCGCCGGCCGGAGGCCGCCCGCGGCACCGCGAGGCCGAGGTGGTCGCGCAGGGTGGTTCCTTCGTACTCGGTGCGGAAGACGCCGCGCTCCTGGAGCAGCGGGACGACGGTGTCGGCGAAGGCGTCGAGGCCGCCCGGGGTGATGTGCGGGACCAGGATGAAGCCGTCGGCCGCGTCCGCCTGTACGAGCGTGTCGATCTGCTCGGCGACGGTCGCGGCCGAGCCGACGAAGGTCTGCCCGGAGGTGGTGGCGATGACCAGTTCCCGGATCGAGAGGCCCTTGGCCTCGGCGAGCGCGCGCCACTGCCGGGCGGTCTCCAGCGGGTCGCGGAACTGGCGCACGCTCGCCCGGCCGAGGGCGATGGTGTTCTCGCCGGCCTCCGGGTCGATGTCGGGCAGGGGGCCGTCGGGGTCGTAGCCGGACAGGTCCCGGTTCCAGACGTGTTCGAGGTACTTGATCGCGGTCTGCCCGCTGACCTGGAGCCGGCGCACCTCGTGGGCGGCCTCGCGGGCCTCGGCGTCGGTGTCGCCGAGGACGAACGTGGCGGCGGGCAGGATCTTCAACTGGTCGGGCGTACGGCCGTACTTGGCGAGGCGGCCCTTGACGTCCGCGTAGAACGCCCGGCCCTCGTCGAGGGTTCCGTACCGGCCGAAGATCGCGTCGGCGTCGGAGGCGGCGAACTCGCGTCCCTCGTCGGAGTCGCCCGCCTGGAAGATCACCGGGCGGCCCTGCGGGCTGCGGGGCACGTTGAAACGGCCCTCGATGTCGAACTGCGGGCCCTTGTGGGCGAAGGCCCCGGCCCGGGCGTCGCGCAGGAAGGTGCCGGATCCGGCGTCGGCGAGGATCTCGCCGCCGTCCCAGGAGTCGAACAGCTCGTGGGCGGTGGCCAGGAACTCCCTGGCCCGGCTGTAGCGCTCCTCGCGGGGCAGGAAGCCTCCGCGCCGGAAGTTCTCGCCGGTGAACGCGTCCCAGGAGGTGACCACGTTCCAGGCGGCCCGGCCGTCGGACAGGTGGTCCAGGGAGGCGAACTGGCGGGCCACCTCGTAGGGCTCGTTGAAGGTGGAGTTGATGGTGCCGGTCAGCCCGAGGCGGTCGGTGACGGCCGCGAGGGCCGCCAGCACGGTGAAGGTGTCGGGCCGGCCGACGACGTCCAGGTCGTAGATCCGTCCGCCCTGTTCGCGCAGGCGCAGCCCCTCGGCGAGGAAGAGGAAGTCGAACTTGGCGCGCTCCGCGGCCTTGGCGAAGTGGACGAAGGAGTCGAAGTCGATGTGGCTGCCGGCCGCCGGGTCGCTCCAGACGGTGGTGTTGTTGACGCCCGGGAAGTGGGCCGCGAGGTGGATCTGCTTGAGCGGCTTGGTGGTCATGTTCGTCCTTCGTCAGGCGGGCGGGCGGGGCGAGGCGTGTTCAGGCGGCCGGGAGCGGGGCCGCGGCATAGCGGCTGGCGGGCCGGTCGAGCCCCAGCAGCCCGCGCAGGGTGTCGGCCTCGTACTCCCGGCGGAACAGCCCCCGCCGCTGGAGCTCCGGCACCAGGGAGCGGGTGACGGCGGGCAGGTCGTGGGCGATCACCGCGGGCCGCAGCAGGAAGCCCGACAGCCCCGCCTCCCGGCGCTCCTGGAGGAGATCGGCCAACTGCCGCGCGGTGCCGGTGAACACGGCGGTGTCACCGTCGTACGGGTCGCCCGCGAGCTCGTCGAGGCGGCCACGGCGGTCGGCCGCCGCCGCGGCGCTCTCGTCGAGGAACACGGTCAGCTCCCCGAAGAGGTGCAGCGGCCGCTCGGCGAGCCCCGCCGAGGCCTGCAGCCCGCGGACGGCGGCGACGGCCGCCCGCGTCTCGTCGGTGTCGCGGGCCACGAGGTGCCCGATGTCGGCGGACCGGGCGATGAGCCCGTACGCCGCGCTGTCGGCGGCGCGCGCGCTCACGACGGGCTGCCCCTGGGGCGGGCGCGGGGTGATCGAAGGGCCCCGGACGCTGAAGTGGCGGCCCTCGAAGTCGATGTGGTGGAGCTTGTCGCGGTCCACGAACCGGCCCGTGGCCACGTCGCGGATCTCCGCGCCGTCCTCCCAGCTGTCCCACAGCCGCCGGACCGCCTCGACGTGGTCGGCGGCCTCCTCGTACAGCTCGTCCTCGTGGAGCGGTGCGGGCCGGCGGCCGAAGTGCCGCTCCTCGTGGGGGCGTCCGGAGACCTGTACGTGCAGGCCGGCGCGGCCGCGGCTGACGTGGTCGAGGGTGGCCACGGCCTTGGAGATGTGGAAGGGCTCGGTATGGGTGGTGGTCACGGCCCCCACGAGCCCGATGCGGCGGGTCAGCGGAGCGACCCGGGCGGCGGTGAGGACCGCGTCGAGCCGGCCGCGCACCCGGTCGGTGCGCTCGTCGTGGCCGGCGGGGGAGGAGGACTGGAGGGCGAGCCCGTCCGCGAAGGCGACGTAGTCGAGCAGCCCGGCCTCGGCCTCCGTGACGAGGTCGGCCCAGTAGCGGGCGGTGAACAGCTCCGCGGGCCGGGCACCGGGCTCGCGCCAGGCGGCCGGGTGCCCTCCCGCACCGTCCAGCGAGACGGCGAGGTGCAGGGGTGCGGAATGGGAAACGGGCATGCTGAATTACGCCTTCCTGATCGGCGTGCGGAAAGAGGGGCCGATGCGGGGTGGGCGAATTCAACCCGTCATCAAATTCTCCCGAAAAACGCTACGCCCGACGTCTGTGCCATTCAATGGCAGGAACATTAAGAGAACTTGGCGGTCGTGTTGCCCGGCCCGCCGGGGGCCCGCACGGCCATGAACGAGGGTCGCCGGCGCAGGGTGAAGCCGATCGACTCGTAGAGCCGGATCGCGGCGGTGTTGCTCGCGGCCGTGTGCAGGAAGGGGGTCTCGCCCCGCTCCCGGATGCCCGCCGCCACGGCGCGGACCAACCGCGTCGCCAGGCCCCGCCCCCGGTGTCCGGGATGGGTGCAGACCGCGCTGATCTCGGTCCAGCCGGGCGGCCGCAGCCGCTCTCCCGCCATCGCGACCAGCCGGCCGTGGTGGCGGATGCCGAGGTACGTGCCCAGCTCGACGGTGCGCGGCAGGAACGGCCCGGGCTTCGTCAGCGCGATCAGGGCGAGCATCTCCGCAACGTCCGCCGATCCCAGCCTGACCGCCTCCGGCGCGGCCTCGGCGCGCAGCGCGGTGTCGACGAGCTGTACCCCGGGGACGGCGCCGACCGTCTCCCACCCCTCGGGCGGGTCGAGCACCCCGGCCAGCGGGGCCGTACCGCCCTCGCCGACCAGCGCCCGCAGATCCGCCCAGGAGCGGGGGTCGGCCGGGTCCGCGAGGGCGGCCCAGGGCGAGACGTCCGGGTGGTAGCGGGCGGCGCGCGGGGCGCCGGGCCCACCCCCGCCGGGGTGTTCGGCGAAGGCGGCGTGCGCGCCCCGCAGCGCCGCCCAGGCGGGGTTGTCCAGGACGTGCGGGCCTTCGGGGCCGGGGGCGGCCCGGGCGCGCCCGGGATCGGTTCCCGGGCCGGTTCCGGCTCCGGTTCCGGTCACGGCGCTCACGAGTTGGTCAGCGGCAGGCCGGGCGGGTTCACCTCGGAGGCGGCGACCGCCTCGTTGGAGAGGTTCCACGACTCCAGCAGCTTCCCGTACTGGCCCTGCTTGATCAGGTGGTTGAGGGTGTCGGCCACCGGCTTCGCCAGCCCGCTGTCCTTCTTGGCGGTCGCGGCGATGAGCCCCTGGAGCGACTCGCCCGCGCCCGAGAAGGAGCCGGCGTTGCGGGTGGGCGTGCCCGTGCTCGCGGTCTGGGTGATGTGGTAGGCGATCGAGGGGTTGGGGCCGAAGTTGGCGTCGATCTTCTTGCCGCTCAGCGCGAGTGCCACGCTGTTGGCGTCGGGGAAGTACTTGACCGTGACGTCCTTGCCCTCGGCCCGGAGCTTCTTCTGCCACTCCAGCAGGATCTTCTCCTGGTTGGTGCCGGCACTGACCGCGACGGTCCTGTCCGCGAGGTTGCGGTAGTCGCCCCCGAAGTTCCAGGGACTGTCCTTGAGGACCTCGAAGGCCAGGTTGTCCTGCCGGTACGAGGCGAACTCGTACTTCTTCTTCCGCTCCTCGGTGACCGTGACGTTGGTGAACGCCACGTCGACCTTGCCGCTGTCGATGCCGAGGAAGAGGTTCTCCCAGGTGGAGTTCTTCACGACGGGCTTGAGGCCGAGCGTGGCGGCCACCAGCCGGCCGAGGTCCGGCTCCGCCCCGGTCAGCGTCTTCTGGTCGGTGCCGACGTACGCCAGGGGCGGGAAGCCGGCGGGCAGCGCGCCGACCCCGATGACCAGCTCACCGCGGTCGCGGACCTCCGCCGGCAGCTCGGCGCGCAGCGACTCGACGACCGGAGCGGTCAGTTCGGCCTCCTTGGCGGCGCCGTTGGAGACCGCGCCGACCGTGACCTTGCCGGAGGACGCCGCCCCCGTCGCCTCGGCGTCGCCGCCGCACGCGGTCAGGGCGGAGGCGAGGGCGACGGTGGCGGTCGCGGCGCCGATGCCGCGTACGAGTCTCGGACGCAGGGAGGAGGGGCGCAGCATGATGGTGGTGCCTTTCCGATCAGGGGGAACGGGGGGAGACGGGTGCGGCGGCGGGCGGGTGCTCAGAGGACCTTGCTGAGGAACTCGCGGGTGCGGGGGTGCGCGGGACGGTCCAGGACCTGCTCGGGCGGGCCCTGTTCGACGATCCGGCCCTCGTGCAGGAAGACGATCTCGTCGGCCACCTCGCGGGCGAAGCCGATCTCGTGCGTCACGATGACCAGGGTCGTGCCGCCGGTGGCCAGGTCCTTGATGACCGACAGCACCTCGCCCACGAGCTCGGGGTCGAGGGCGGAGGTGGGTTCGTCGAAGAGGATGACCCCGGGCCGCAGCGCCAGCGCCCTGGCGATGGCCACCCGCTGCTGCTGGCCGCCGGACAGTTGGCGCGGATAGGCGCCGGTCCGGTCGCCGAGCCCGACCCGCTCCAGCAGCTCGCGGGCCAGTGCCTGCGCCTCGGCGCGGCGCAGCCGTCCCGTGGCCACCGGGGCGGCGGCGACGTTGTCGAGCACCGTCAGGTGCGGGAAGAGGTTGAAGTTCTGGAAGACGAAGCCGATCCGGCCGCGCTGCGCGAGGATCGCCCGCTCGCTCAGCTCCTTCAGCCGGGCCCCCTGCCGCTGCACGCCGATCAGCTCGCCGCCCACGCTGACGTACCCGGCCTCCGGCTTCTCCAGGTGGTTCACGACCCGCAGCAGCGTGGACTTGCCGGAGCCCGAGCGGCCCAGGACCACGGTGACCGTGCCCGGCCGTACCGTCAGGCTGACCCCGTCCAGGACCCGCCGGCCGGCGAACCACTTGTGCACGTCGTGTACCTCGATCGCGGCGGGTGCCGCCGGTGCCGTCGCGGCGGTCATCGCGCGGTCTCCTTCCGGTGGCGGCTGCGCAACTCGTCCAGGCCCGCCCGGGCCCGCTGCAGGGGAGTCGGCGGAAGGCTGCGCAGGGCGCCGCGGGCGTAGTACCGCTCGACGTGGTACTGCACGGCCGACAGGACGCTGGTGAGGACCACGTACCAGACGGTCGCCACCAGCAGCAGCGGCACCACGTCGCCGGGATAGGTGCTGCCCAGCCCCTGGACCGTGCCGAACAGGTCCAGCAGGGAGACGTAGAAGACCAGCGAGGTGGCCTTGACCAGCCCGATCAGCAGGTTGACGTAAGCCGGGACGATCGCGCGCAGCGCCTGCGGGAGGACGATCCGGGTGAACTGGTAGCGCCTGGGCAGACCCAGCGCGGCCGCCGCCTCGTGCTGCCCCTGGTCGACGGAGAGCAGCCCGGCCCGGACGACCTCGGCCGCGTACGCCGCCTCGACCACGCTCAGTCCGACCACCGCCACGACCATGTCGGTGGCCAGCCGGGACTCGTCGAAGCGGAAGAAGGCGGGGCCGAAGGGCACACCGATGCTCAGCGTCGGGTAGAGCGCGCTGAGGTTGTAGAGGAAGAGCAGGACGACGATCAGCGGGACCGAGCGCAGCAGCCAGACGTACGTCCAGCTCACCGAGCGCAGGACCGGGTTGCCGGAGAGCCGCCCGAGGGCGAGCAGCACCCCGCCCGCCAGCCCCAGGAGCGCGCTGTACGCGGCCACCTGGAGGGTGATCCACAGCCCTTCCAGCACGACCGGCCGCAGGAACCAGTACGTGAACCGGTCCCACTGGTAGAAGGGGTTGGTCAGCAGCCCGTGGCCGGCCTGGGCGACCAGGACCAGCACGACGGCGCCGGCGATCCACCGGGCGGGGCGGCGCAGCGGGAGCACCCGCTCGGCCGGACCCGGAGGCTCGGGCGGGCCGGCGGGTGCGGCGCGGACAATCGATTCACTCAAGGACACGAGAGCAGCTTCGACAAGGCCGAGAATCGATGTCAACGGTCCGGATATCGATGGCCACACAAGCGTGTTCGCTTTTCATGTCCCGTACACAAAACGCCTGCAGTTGAAATGAAAGAGCGGACTTCCGTTCACAGCCAGGGAATCTCGTGGGCGGCGTGGCGGTAGGCCCGGAAGACCGAGTTCTGTGCCCCGGCCGAGGACTCCAGGCCCACGCCGTCGCCGAAGGAGCGGAACTGCGGGACCACGAACTCCCACACCACCTCTCCGCCCCGGGTCACCTCGAAGAGCCGCCCGAAGGAGCCCTCGGCGATGAAGGTGTTCCCGTTCGGCAGGCGCTGCGCGCTGGACATGTAGGGGCTGTAGAAGTTCTGCGGCGGGTTGTCCTCGTAGGACCACACCTCCTCGCCCGTGCGCGGGTCCAGCTCCAGCACCCGCGAGTACGGCACGGAGGTGGTGTCGCGGTAGGTGCCGTTGTCGAAGACCAGGACGGTGCCGCCGGCCAGCTCGTGCGGGTGGTGCTGCTGCGCCAGGACGTCGGGGCCGATCAGCCACTGCACCGATCCGTCGGTGCGGTCGATGGACACGGTCGTCGAGGCGCTGCGGAAGCCCACCACGACCGAACCGTCGGCCCGCTCGTTGACCGTGTTGGCCATCGGCCAGTGGTTCCGGGCGAAGTGACGGTTCAGCACCACCTCCTCCGGGTCCAGGTGCTCGATCGCGGCCCAGCGCCACACCACCTCTCCCTCCCAGGTCAGCTCGTAGACGACGTCCCCGTAGATCACCCCGCCGGGAGCCTCCGAGCCGGGGATGCCGCCCCGGATCCGGGCCGCGTCGGCCGGGTCGAGGGGCTCGACGACGGCGATGAGCAGGTTGCCGTTGCGCAGCACCGTGGCGTCGTGGTGGTGGAAGGGGTGCCGGGCCTCGCGCAGCACCGTGGAGTCCGGGGCCAGCTCCTGGAAGATGCCGCCGTGGTACACGTCCCAGATCGGGAAGAGGGTGGGGCTGCTGGTGTCCTTCGCCGCGTAGAAGAGGTTGCCGTTCGGCAGGATCTGCGCCTGACGGCCGGGCGGATGGGGGGAGTTCCAGGTGTGGGCGGTACGGCCCTCGATGTCGACGAGGTGGATCTCCCCG
The DNA here is from genome assembly GCF_042891345.1 of Streptomyces sp. NPDC001903. NCBI lineage: Bacteria > Bacillati > Actinomycetota > Actinomycetes > Kitasatosporales > Streptomycetaceae > Streptomyces > Streptomyces sp. NPDC001903. The sequence continues at coordinate 593,551 of NZ_JBIASZ010000002.1, read as the reverse complement.
GCGCTGGTGATCGGTGTGTAGAGCGTGTAGCCGCCGTAGCTGCGCTCGGGATCGTGGGCGATCAGGCCGACGCCGCGGCGGCGCAGGGTGTTCTGTTCGACGGTCATGGTGATCTCCTCGAAGGGAAGGGAAGGTAAGGGGCGGGGTCAGCGGAGGGTCACGGCGGCCGGGTCGGCGGCCGTCAGCGGGGCGGGGTCCAGGTACCGCAGCAGCGCGGCGCGGTCGGCGGCGCCCTTCAGACCCTGGGCCGCCTTGGCCCAGCCGGCCTCCTCCGCCAGCTCGGCGAGCAGCTCGGGGGAGAGGGTGGCGCCGTAGGCGTAGCGCGGCTGGAAGGCGTCGACGTACGGGGCCTGCAGAGCCCCCTTGGACTGCGCGAGCACGGCCCGGCGCGCACCGGCCGGGTCCGCGGCGAGATCGCGCTGGGACCGCAGGAGGGTGCGGACCACCGCGGCGGTGGTCTTCTCGTCCGCCGACGGGCCGGCGATCAGGAGGGTCCTGGCGGTGTAGCCGGTGAAGGCCACCTCCGCGTACCGCTCGCCGAGCGCGGTGCGCGCCGCGTCGTAGAAGCTGGGGAAGGTGACGCCGGCGTCGATGTCCCCGCGGGCCAGGGCCGGTGTCACCTGGTTCGGCGCGAGGTTCACCACGGTCACGTCGCCCGCCGACAGGCCGGCCGAGGCCAGCATGCGCGACAGCGCGTACTCCACGTTCGTGCCCTGCGGCACCCCGACCTTGCGGCCCTTCAGCGCGGCGAAGCCGGTGACGCCCCGGTCGGTGCGGGTGAGCAGCCGCCAGTCGGTGAACCGCGACAGGTCGGCGACGATGCGCAGCTCGCGGCCGCCGAGCGCGGCCGTCACCGCGGGCAGGTCGCCCACCACCCCGAGCTGCGCCTGGCCGCCGAGCACCGCGTTGAGGGCGTCGCGACCGGTGGGCTGGGTGGTGACGGAGGCGGCGACGCCCTCGCCGGCCCACAGGCCGCGCTCCTGCGCGAGGTAGACGGGTGCGCCGCCGAGTTGGTCGCTGGCGGCGATGGTGACGGAGGGGCGTCCGCCGCCGGCGGTCCGGGCGGCGGATCCGTCGGAGCAGGCCGTCGTGACGGCGGCGAGCAGGGCGGCCAGGAGTACGGCGGCCACCGCGCGGGGTCTGGACATGGGAGAGCGGTCCTTCCGGGAGTGGGGCGGGTCGGGGCGAGGGTGGGTCATCCGGTGGGCGGGGCGTGGAGGTGGCGGGCGATCAGGACCCGCAGATCGGGGTCCGGCGGCCCGTCGGGCACGGCGTGGTCGGCCAGCACCCGGCCGGGGGTCCCGCCGAGGACGACGACGCGCTGGGCGAGCGCCAGGGCCTCGTCGATGTCGTGCGTGACGAACAGCACGGTGGTGCCGCGGCGCTGCCACAGCTCCCGCAGCAGGGTCTGCATCCGGGTCCGGGTGAGCGAGTCGAGGGCCCCGAACGGCTCGTCCAGCAGCAGGACTTCGGGCTCGGCCGCCAGGGCGCGGGCCAGGGCGACCCGCTGCTGCATGCCGCCGGACAGCTGGGCCGGATACTTCTCGGCACCCTCCGCGAGACCGACCTCGGCGAGCGCGGCCAGCGCGCGCCGGCGGCGCTCCGCGCGGGGCAGGCCGAGCCGCTTGAGCGCGAACTCCACGTTGCCGCGGGCCGTGCGCCAGGGAAAGAGGGCGTAGTGCTGGAATACCACGCCCCGGTCCGGGCCAGGTCCGCGCACCGGATCGGCGCCGGCCGTCACCCGGCCGCCGGCCGGCGGCACGAACCCGGCCACCGCCCCGAGGACGGTGGACTTGCCGCAGCCGCTGGGGCCCAGCAGGGCCGTGAACGATCCCGCGGGCAGGTCCAGTTCGATGGGGTCCAGCACGCGCGTGCGCCCGTACGCGACGGACACGCCCTCCAGCAGCACCCGCTTGCTCATGACGTGCCCCAGTGCACGAACCGGCGGCCGATCGCCGCCAGCACCAGGTCCACGGCCACGCCGAGCAGTCCGAGTACGAGCAGGCCCGCGAACATCCGGTCCACGCGCAGGAACTGGCCGTCCACCTGGAGCCGGTACGCCAACCCGCTGTCCGCGCCGCCCAGTTCGGCCGCCACCAGGGCGAGCAGCGCGACCGAGGCGCCGTAGCGCAGCGCCGCGAGCAGGGCCGGGGCGGCGGCGGGCAGGAGCACCTCGGCGAACCGCCGGTGCAGCGGCGCCCCCAGCGTGCGGGCCGCCCGCAGGTGGGAGACGGGCACCCGCGAGACCCCGTCGTGTACGTACAGCCAGACCGCGAGCAGGACGGCGTACGCGATGAGCAGGCGCTTCGCGGTCTCACCGATGCCGAACCAGGCCGTCGCCAGCGGCACCAGGGCGATCGCCGGGATCGGCCGGAGGAAGGAGACGAGCGGCGTGACGGCTGCGGACAGCCTCGGCAGGTAGCCGGTGGCGAAGCCGAGCGCACTCCCGACCACGGCACCGAGCGCGAAGCCCTGCCCCGCGCGGGCCAGGCTGGCGGCGACGTCGGAGGCGAGCAGACCGCTGCGCGCGCCGGCGGCGAGTGCGGAGGCGGTCTCGACGGGCGTGGGCAGCAGCCCCGGAGCCACCGCGCCGGACCAGGCGGTCAGGGACCACAGGGCGAGCACCGCGCCGGCCGCGCCGAGGGCGGGGCCCAGCCGGCCGCGGGCCGGGCCCGCCGGTGAGGGGGTGGAGTGCACGGGGCGGCTCCTCGTTCGTTCGAGAGGTTCATAAGTGAGGTCAATAATTGACGACGCTTATGAAGGGCGTGTTTCAGCAGTGCGAAACGTTCCGGGACCCCCCGGTCCGCGATCCGGCATGCGGTACGTTCACCAGCGTGTCTCGCCCCGAACCCACACCCGAAGCGATCGAGGTCGGACGGGTGATACGCGCCTGCCGCAAGCAGCGCGGAGTCTCCATGGCCGTACTCGCCACCCGTTCGGGCCTCTCCCAGCCCTTCCTCAGCCAGCTCGAACGCGGACTCGCCACGCCCAGCCTCAGCTCGATCTACCGGATCGCCGAGGCCCTGGACGTCACCCCCGGCACCTTCCTCAGGCCGCCGGGCCGCCCCGGCACGGTCAGCCACGAGGCCGACCCGCAGGTGATCCGGGTGGACGAGGGAGCCGGACAGGTCGCGCACGTACTCATCCCCGGCGGGCGCAGCGCGGTGATGGAGGCCTACGAGCACCACTTCGAGCCCGGACGCGGCGAACGCGGCTGGTTCCGGCACCCGGGAGAGGACTTCCTCTACGTCCTGGAGGGCGAGATCGTCCTGGAGGTCGAGGGCGAGGAGCCGTTGACCCTGCGCGCGGGCCAGAGCGCCCACCACCGCGGCGAACTCCCGCACCGCTGCCGCCTGTCGGGCCCCGCGTCCGCCCGCACCCTGCTGGTCATCGCGAACGCCTGACGCGCATGCCGGGAAACGCCTGGCGGACCCGCTACGCGCGCGGGGTGTCGTCCGACCGGAGTGCGGTGCGGACGCCGGTGATGACCACGGCGATCAGGCAGAGGGCGATGACGGTCTCGGCCCACAGGAAGGCGAACCAGTCCAGCACGCAGCCGATCGGGGGCGTGCCGGGGGCGGTGTTGCGGAACGCCGCCAGGGCGAACAGGGTGGCGGCCATCCAGGCGAGGGCGGGCCACACCAGGCCCTCGCCACGGGTCGTCAGGTACCAGGCCCCGATGAGCACGGCCGCCGCCAGCGCCCACATCACGACCATCATGAAGACCGCGAAGACGACCAGGCTGCCCGACCGGGACAACCGAAGCCCCACCGCGGCCTCCTGGGGGTCGGGGGCGGGCGTGGCGGTGACCGAGAAGAGCGTGTCGTTGTTGGAGAACAGCATCCGCACCGGGACCGGCTTTCCGTCCAGCAGTGCCCGGAACCCGATGCCGGTCTCGTAGGTGTCGAAGGGGTAGTCGCTGACCGATCCGCCGGTCATCGCGACCTGTACGTCTCGCGTCGCGACCCGCTCGTGCGCCTTGAACTCCAGGTCGCCGAGGGTCGCCGCGGAGGTCTGGAGGCTGAGATCGGCCACCGGGGCGCTCTCCTCCTCCTCGCCGAGCGTCCCGCGCGGGGTGACCCGTACCCGCAGCAGCAGTTCTCTGGCCATGGCGTCGACGTGCTGGACGGTGGCCTCGACGTCCACCCGGTCGGCGGCCGCGGATCCGACCGTGTGGACCGTGTCGATCGCCTCCCGTTCGGTGAACTGCAGCCACGAGCCCACGGACACCGCCACGAAGATCAGGATCGCGATGGGCAGCAGGACCGGCAGGAGCGAGGCCCTGGAACGGCCTTGGCGGGGCGGGTGGGCGGGTGGGGCCATGGTGACTCCGACGAGGTGAGGTGGCCGTACTGCGATCCTCCTCGACCGGGTCGGCGATCCCGCGCATCGGGGCGCGCGTGTCGGCGCCGACGCGGCTCCCGCCGTCCCGGCCGCGAGGGGAGACGGCGGATCTGTTGCTGATCATCGCGATGGCGAACCGGAGAACACCTGAGCCTTGCCGGCCGCACTTCCCACCGTGACATGCGGTTTCGACGGTACGTGGAGGGTCAACCCGGAACTTCGGTGTGGAAGGCGGACGCAGAGGTCAAGCGGCTCAAACGTTTCAACTACACCACAGGGGTCTGAATTGGGACATCAGGGCATGAATTTCGATCGTGCGTCACCGAAGTGATTGCAGAATGCATCGACCGCACGGGAACCTCGATGTGCAACCGCGAAGGCCGCTGGCCGGCCCGTCGCGGTGCGGGTGGTCGACGTGCCCGTGGGCGCGCGGCCGCCTTTCCCGCTCGATTCCCGTGAAGGAGAGATCGTGCTCGTGAAGTCGACCAGGTTCGTCCGATCGGCGGCCGTGGCGCTCGCCGCGGCGGCGTCACTCACCCTGACCCTCCCCGGCAACGCCTTCGCCATCGACCACGTCGAGTGTCGGGGCGGTGAGAACTTCCTGAAGATCTGGTCCCACAGCGACGGCCGGAACAGTGTGGACTGCTACGCCAACAAGGGCCGCATCGGGTTCGGGGGTTGGTGGGTGGACAGGATATCCACCGGGAACAACGACTTGATCTACTACGACGCCAACGGCGACTCGGTGAAGATCAACCGCTGGACCGACATCACCTTCCCCAACCGTCCGCCGAAGGTCGATTCCATCGAGATCCTGTGACCCCTTGAGGTCCGCCCCGCCCCGCAGGTTGCCGAGCCCCCGGCCCGGCCCCTGCGGGGCGCGGGAGTGGGCGCCGCCGGGCCGCAGGCACCGGAACGCGGACACCACGATGCCTCTCAGGGAATGGTGGCCGTACCGGGTGCGGTCTCCGGCCAGACCAGCAGGACGGGGCAGGGGGCGTGGTCGACGATGAACCGGCTGGCGGGTCCGAGACTGCGGGGTCCGAGGTGGGTGCGGTCGCCGTCGCGGGCGAGGACGAGCAGGTCGGCCCCTTCGACGGCGGCCACGACTTCCCGTTCGACGCGGCCCGAGAGCTCCCGCCGGGTGGACGGGCGTCCCAGCCGCTCGGCGGCGTCGGCCAGGAGCCGTTCGGCGGAGGCGGCGGCAAGCTGTTCCACGGCGGTGCCGGGATCGCGGTCGGGGCGTGCGCGGCCCAGCAGTCCGGCGTAGGCGCCGTGTGCGGCGCCCGGCACCTCGTGGCCGGTGACGTGGAGCAGCACCAGCTCGGCGTCCGCGGGTGCGTGGGCGCGCGCGGCGTCGACGACGGCGGGCCAGGTGCCCTCCACGATCCAGGCGACGACGGTCACGGTCACGGCGTTCAGCCTCCGATCGCTTGCAGCGAGACCCACAGGGCCGCCACCGAGAGCAGCAGGGCGGCGGGCACGGTGAGCAGGCCGAGCCTGGTGAACTCGCCCAGTTCCACGTCGGTGTCGTGTTCCTGCACGATACGCCGCCACAGCAGGGTGGCCAGCGAACCGGCATAGGTGAGGTTCGGCCCGATGTTCACGCCGAGGAGCACGGCCAGGACGGCGCCCGGGCCGGCGGGTGCGGTCAGCGGGAGCAGGACGAGGACGGCGGGCAGGTTGTTGATGACGTTCGCCAGTACGGCCGCCAGCGCCGCCACGGCGAGGAGCGCCGGGAGGCCGCTGCCTCCGGGCACCAGGTGGCCCAGGGCGTCGGCGAGGCCGTTGTCCACCACCGCGCGGACCACGATGCCCAGGGCCAGCACGAAGGCGCAGAACGGCAGGGACGCGGCCCGGACGATCGCCGTGGGGGTGGTGCGGCGCCGGGCCAGGGCGCGGGCCGCCAGGACGGCCGCGCCCGCGGCCGCCGCCCAGGCCGGGTCGATCCCGACCGCCGAGGTCAACACGAAGCCCGCCAGCGTGCCCGCTACGGTGAGCAGGGCGAACAGCGGCAGTTCGCGGGGCTCGTCGGCGGGCGGGGCCTCGGCGCCCGCGTCCAGGTCGGTGACGAAGAAGCGCCGGATCACCGCGTACTCGGTGCCGATCGCGACCAGCCAGGGCAACGTCATGAGGGCGGCGAAGCGGGTGAAGGAAAGGCCACTGGCGGCGAAGGCCAGCAGGTTGGTGAGGTTGGAGACCGGCAGCAGCAGCGAGGCGCTGTTCGACAGGTGGGTGCAGGCGTACACGTGGGGCTTCGCACGGGCGCCCAGCCGGGCGGCGGTCGCGAACACCACCGGGGTCAGCAGCACCACCGTGGCGTCCAGGCTGAGCACCGCGGTGATCAGCGAGGCGGTCACGAAGACCAGGACGAGGAGGCGCCGGGGCCGCCCGGCCGCGCGCCGGGCCATCCAGGCTCCGCAGGCGTGGAACAGCCCCTCGTCGTCGCACAGCTGGGCCAGGATCAGGACGGCCGCGAGGAAGCCGATCACCGGGCCCAGCCGGGCGGCCTCGGCCGCGGCGTGATCGAGGGAGATCGCGCCGGTGGCGATGACCACCCCGGCGGCGGGGACGGCCACGACCGCCTCCGGCCAGCCCCAGGGCCGGATGACCGCGCAGGCCAGCACCGCCAGAAGCAGGGTGACGGAGAGCGCTTCCGCGAGCGAGGCGTTCAGGGCCAGCACCTTTCCGGGTGGAATCCGGGCGCGGCGGAAGGCCGCGCCGGGGTCGACAGGGGCCGGCGTGGAGCACGGAGCAGCCCTGGGGAAGTACCCGGAGTAGAAACTAGCGCTACGCCGCCGGACCGCGCGGACCAGGTGCGGCGGGGCGGACGCGGCGCCCGGCGGCGCGGCCCAGCCTCCAGCGGTGCAGGCGGTCGCCGTCGTGCGTGAGCCAGGTGCCGTCCTGCAGAACGGTGACGTCCTCGCCTACGGGCTCCGGGTAGTCAAGTCGTCCGAGCGGCCTCAGCGTGTCCGCGCTCAGCAGCCAGTGCCGCATCTGCGGCGCCCCGCCGTCCGGGTGGACCCGGCCCGGGACCAGCACGTGGCGTGCGTCCAGGACCTCGGCGGAGAAGAACTCGTCGTCCTCCGGCCGAACGGCCAGCTCCGCCAAGTCCAGCAGCGCCACCTGATCCCCGGAGCCGAGGTCGTACACCCCCAGCTCGTCGCGGTCATCGGCGGGGAACACGTGCTCGGCGTACCGCTGGGTCAGCACCCGCGAGCCCGGGAGGAATCCGGCCAGCGCGTGCATCCACGTGCCGCCCAGGATCCGCAGGCCGTCCGCGCGCGGCTGCGCCCACCAGGTCGACCAGCTGTGCCAGGCGGTCCAGCAGGACACGACCACGGCGCCGCCGTCCGGACTCCAGGACTGCACCGCGGCCGACGCCAGCGAGCGGATCTGCCGCCGGCCGAGCACCCCGCCGCTCGCCGCGTCCAGCAGCAGCAGGTCGTCCCAGGTGTAGTTGCGGTCCGGCTCCAGGTCGTACACCAGGGCGGCCTTGGCCTCGTCGGGCTCCAGCACCGGAACGACGACGCTCACCCGTCGTCCGTCCGGGCTGACGGCAGGGGCGCAGTGCGCGCGGTCGGAGCCGTGCCACGGGGCGTGGGGGAGCTCCCAGCGTGTTGCGCCGTCGGGGTCCACAGCCCGCACCGACGCCGCCCCGGCCACCACGAAGCCGCCGTCGGGCAGGGGGGCCACCCGTTCCCGGTCCGTCGTCCGCAACGCACCGGTCGCCGGCGCCGTCCCGCCCGCGAGGAACGCCTCGCGGTCGTGGACCTCCACCATCCCGGGCGTCCGTACGAGGAGCCGCCCTCCGGCCACCGCCTCCACCGTGCCCCGCGCCCGTACCGTGCCGAGCGGCACCACGTCGATCCGTACGTCCCCCGTCGTGTTCATGCGGTGCATGCTCGCAAGCGCCCTGCCCGCTGCGCCAACGGTTTCCGCGGCGCCACGGGATCGTGACGGCGGCGGCCGGAGCAGGTCCCCGACCTGACGGTGACCTGGCGGTACCGCCGAGGCGTCGGCATGGTGACGTCACCTGACGCATCCGCGTCCTCGTTCGGGAATACCCCGGGAGCACTCCCCGTTCCGGAGTATGGTTGAATTGTAAACAATCTTGGGAAGGGGAGCCATGCAGTTCGGGATCTTCACCGTCGGCGACGTCACGGCCGATCCGACGAACGGACGGACGCCGGGCGAGCACGAGCGCATCAAGGCGATGCTCGCGATCGCGCAGAAGGCCGAGGAGGTCGGCCTCGACGTCTTCGCGACCGGCGAGCACCACAATCCGCCGTTCGTCCCCTCCTCGCCGACGACGATGCTCGGCTATGTCGCGGCGCGCACCGAGAACCTGATCCTGTCCACGTCCACGACCCTGATCACCACGAACGACCCCGTGAAGATCGCCGAGGACTTCGCGATGCTCCAGCACGTCGCGGACGGCCGCGTCGACGTGATGATGGGCCGCGGCAACACCGGCCCGGTCTACCCCTGGTTCGGCAAGGACATCCGCGACGGCATCGACCTCGCCATCGAGAACTACGCGTTGCTGCGCCGTCTGTGGGACGAGGACGTCGTCACCTGGAAGGGCAAGTTCCGCACGCCGCTGCAGTCCTTCACCTCCACCCCGCGCCCGCTCGACGGCGTGGCGCCCTTCGTCTGGCACGGCTCCATCCGCTCCCCGGAGATCGCCGAGCAGGCCGCGTACTACGGCGACGGCTTCTTCCACAACAACATCTTCTGGCCGGCCTCCCACACCAAGCAGATGGTCGACCTGTACCGCCGGCGCTATGCCCACTACGGGCACGGAACCCCCGAGCAGGCCATCGTCGGGCTCGGCGGCCAGGTGTTCATGCGCAAGAACTCGCAGGACGCGGTGCGCGAATTCCGTCCGTACTTCGACAACGCGCCGGTGTACGGGCACGGCCCGTCCCTGGAGGAGTTCACCTCCCAGACCCCGCTGACCGTCGGCTCGCCGCAGCAGGTCATCGAGCGGACCCTGTCCTTCCGCGACTACGCCGGCGACTACCAGCGCCAGCTGTTCCTGATGGACCACGCGGGCCTGCCCCTGAAGACCGTCCTGGAGCAGCTCGACCTGCTCGGCGAGGAAGTGGTGCCGGTGCTGCGCAAGGAGTTCGCGAGCCTGCGCCCGGCCGGCGTGCCCGACGCCCCGACGCACCCGGCCCGCGTCGCGGCAGCCCGGGAGGGTTCGAAGGAGGAGGCGCAGGCATGAAGCTCGTCGTCATATCGGCAGGCCTGAGCTCGCCGTCCTCGACCCGCCTGCTGGCCGACCGGCTCGCGGCCGCGACGCTGCGCCACATGGACGCCGACCCCGAGGTGATCGAGCTGAGGGACCTGGCGACGGAGATCGCCCAGCACTTCGTCACCGGGTTCCCGCCCGCCCGGCTGGCCGCCGCGCTCGACGCGGTGGCGGCCGCGGACGGCCTGGTCGCCGTGACCCCCGTGTTCGCGGCGTCGTACAGCGGCCTGTTCAAGTCGTTCTTCGACATCATCGACAAGGACGCGTTCACGGGGAAGCCGGTGCTGGTCGGCGCCACGGGCGGCACCGCCCGTCACTCCCTGGTCACCGAGCACGCGCTGCGCCCGCTGTTCGGCTACCTGCGTGCGCTCGTCGTTCCGACCGCCGTGTACGCGGCCTCGCAGGACTGGGGCGAGGAGGGCCTGGCGCAGCGGATCGCCCGTGCGGGCGCGGAGCTGGCACGCTTCATGGCGCCCGCCGCCCGGGAGGCCGCCCCGGACGTCGACACCGCTTCCGCGATCGCACCCCGCTCGCTGACCGGGGCGATCACTTCGGTGCATCCGGCCGCCGGCCTGGAGGTGGTTCCGTTCGAACAGCGGCTGGCCGCGCTGAGGGCCGAGTAGCACCCGTCCCACTCCGCCCGTTGCGGGGCGGAGTGGGGGCCGGCTGCTTCCCGCCAGAGCGCCGTGCCCTTATTGCGTGGATATGCTGGGCAATGTGATCGAGTCTGGACGGCCGCGGCTCCATCGGCGCTACGGCCGGTGGAGGCTTGTTCGGCTGTCGCCGGTCCTTCTGACCATCGTGATCGCCAGCCTGGCTTACGCCACTCCGCCGGAGATGGCGTTCAGCCGCCTCCTGCCCGCGGCGCCGGCGCTGGCCGCCGCCATGTGGCCGGTCCTCCCCACCGTCCTGCTCGGGACGGTCTGCCTCTTCCTGATGATCGGCCTGAGCTTCATCTTCCCCGATCTGGGAACGTGGTGGACGTGCGCGGGGATCGTCGCGGTCACCGTGGCCGCGGCGTACGGAAGCCATGTCCGGCTCCAGCGGGAGCGCACCCTGATCCAGGTACGGCTCGTCGCCGACGCGGCGCAGCAGGTGGTGCTGAGCCCTCTGCCCCGTCGCCTCGGGAACGTCGAGATCGAATCGCTGTACCTGGCGGCGGCGGCGGAGGCCCGCATCGGCGGGGACTTCTACGAGGTGGTCGACACCCCGTTCGGGGTCAGACTGCTCATCGGTGACGTGCGGGGCAAGGGCCTGCCGGCGGTGGGGGCGGCCGCGGCGATCGTCAACGCCTTCCGGGAGGCGGCCTACGGGGAGGCCGACCTGGTCGACGTCGCGCGCAGGCTGGATGCCAGCAGTACCCGTTACAACGCCTCCTTTTCCCCCGACGGGCCGATGGAGCGCTTCGCCACGGCCCTGCTCGCCGAGATCCCGTACGGGGGCGGACGGATCGACATCCTCAACTGCGGACACCCCCCGCCACTGCTCCTGCACCGCAGGAAACTCCGTGTCCTCGAGCCCGACACGCCCTCGCCGCTGCTCAGCCTCGCGGAGCTGATCGGCGACCACTACAGCGTCGACAGCTTCGATTTCGACCCCGGCGACCTGCTGCTCCTCTACACCGACGGGATCGCCGAGACCCGCGCGCGCAACGGCGAGTTCTTCCCGCTGGCGGACTGGATGGGCAGGCAGCCCCCGACGCCGCCCCTCGAGCTGCTCGCGGCTCTTCACCGGGACCTCCTCCACTACAGCAGAGGGCGCCTCGACGACGACATCGCCGCCCTCGCCGTACGCCTGGTCTGAGCCCTGGGGCGAGGCGCGCCCGGCCGCAGGTGATGGAAGTGAGAGGGTCTAACGAAATCTATTGCCCATCACCCTCGCGTGGTTATAGCTTGTAGCAATCACGTAAGCCTCTTGCGTTCGATAGCACCCGCCCGCCATCAAAGGGGAACCCCCATGTCCGGCACCCGCCGCACCGGCATCCAGGCCGCCCTGTTCACCCTCCCGCTCGTCGTCGGCCTCCTCGGAACCACCGCGTTACCCGCCGGGGCGGCCGCCTCTCCCGGCCCCCGCCACACCCCCTCCCTCACCTGCCGCGGGGCCGGCGTGGACCCCGGCGCCCGCGTCCGGCACCGCGCCGAGATCCTCGTCAAGGCGCCGCTGCGCACGGTCTGGAAGCTGCAGACCGACATCGGACACTGGCCGTCCTGGCAGGCTCCCGTGACGACGGCGGAACGCCTCGACCACGGCCCCCTCCGCCCGGGCTCGGCCTTCCGGTGGACGACCCCGGTACCCCCCAACCCGACTCCGGCCACCAGCCTGGAGATCACCTCGACCGTCGAACAGCTGCGCCGCCACTCCTGCATCCGCTGGACGGGCCCCGCGACCGGCGAGGGACTGCACATCGACGGCGTCCACGTGTGGAACTTCACCGAGACCCGGGACGGCGTCAGGGTGAGCACCGAGGAGACCCACACCGGCCCCCAGGTCGACGCGGACGTGCCGACGGCGACCGCCGTCCTCCGCCAGGGACTCGAAGGATGGCTGAACGACCTCAAGGCCACCGCCGAGGCCCGCACCCGCCACCACCAGGACTGACGGTGCGGATCCGCGCGCTCGGCGGGTGACGGGGACACAATGGGGCGAAGGGGCCGTGCCGCTTCGGATCGGAGGGCGAACAGGGTGTACCGACCCGACGGCTGGGACACGCGGGCGCGCATCGGGGTCCTGACCCCGCACGCGGATGTGGGGCCGGAGTCCGAGTTGCGGGCCATGGCGCCCGCCGACATCGGGGTCCACGCGGCCAGGGTCCCCTTCGGCGCGATGCGGCCGGGCGGTGCGATGGACCCCACGATCCCGCTCGCCCCCGTACGGGCCTTCGCCGAACCTCCCCATGTCGATGACGCGGCGGAGCTGCTGGCCGCGGCTCCCGTCGACGTACTCGCGTTCGCGTTCACCAGCTCGGCGTACGTGACCGGCGCCGAGGCCGAGGCGGCGATGCTGGACCGCCTGTCCGCGCGGGCGCACGGCCTGCCGGTCGTCGGCACCTGCTCCGCCATGACGCAGGCACTGCGGACCCTGGCGGCGGTCCGCATCGCCCTGGTCGACCCGCCGTGGTTCAGCGCGGAACTGAACCGGCTCGGCCGGGACTACTACGAAGCCGCGGGCTTCGACGTCGTGTACGCCGCGCCCTGCTCGCTCCCCAGTGGTCAGCGGCTGATCCGCCCCGCCGCACTGCACGACTGGATCGTCGGCCACGTGCCGGCCGATGCGCAGGCCGTGGTCGTCGGCGGCAACGGACTGCGCGCCGTCGGAGCGGTGGAGAGCACGGAACAGACCCTGGGCCGACCCGTGCTGACGGCCAACCAGGTCCTGCTGTGGGCCGCCCTGCACGCCGCGGGAATCCCGGACGCCGGCATCCACGGGTACGGGCGGCTGTTCTCGCACACCGCCGACCGGTGACGCCGCCGCCTCAGGCGTGGTCGCGCAATTGCGCGGCCTGTGCGGTCAGCCAGGCCGGACGGACCATCTCCACGTTGCCGCCCGCGCCCAGCGCCGCCCGGTCCAGGGCATCGGCCGCCGTACGCGCAGCGGGCACCGCCCTCGCGCGGGCCGCCTCGCCGAGTGCCTGCGCCGCCGCGGCCTCGGCGGCCCCGGCGCGCTGCAGGGAGGCGGCCGAACGCTCGGCGGCCTCCGCCGCCTGCCCGTACCGGCCCAGGGTCCACTGCGCCCAGGCGGTGTTGTAGAGGCAGACGCCCTCGGTCCGCGGATTCTCCATCTCCGACGCCGCGCGCAGCGCCTCCTCCAGGCAGGCCAGGGCCTCCTCGGGGCGGCCGAGGGCGAGCAGGGCCACACCCTTGGCGTTCAGCGCGTAGTCCGTCGCCTCCCGGACGCCGGCGGCCGCGTACGCGCGTACGGCCCGGTCGCCCGCCGCGACGGTCTCCTCCCAGCGGCCCAGGCTCAGCAGGGCCGTGAAGCGCGCGTTCCAGGAACGGGCCTCGGTGAGCCGGTCCCCCGAGGCCGCGGCGAGTTCGCCCAGCCGGTCGGCGCCCGACAGGGCAGCCTCCCCGTCGCCGAGGGTGCTGTGGGCGAGGCTGAGACTGAGGACGGCGTGGGCCTCCGCTTCGGCGTCGCCGTTCTCCCGGGCCAGGGCGCCTGCCCGGGCCAGCGGGCCCGTCGCGTCCTCCAGGCGGCCGAGCTGCCGGTGCACGTCGCCGAGGCCGAACATGGCCTCCTGGAGCGCCCGGCGGTCCTCGATGCGCTCGGCCACCTCCGAGGCCTCGGTGAAGAGTTCGAGAGCGTGCGGCAGCGGGCCACCGCTCAACCGGGCGTGCCCGAAGCTGATGAGGTGGGCGAGACGTGCCCGGTCGTCGTTCACTTGTTCCTCCAGTGTCAGGTGCATCGAGATCGCGGCGAGCACGGAGCCGTGCCACACCATCCATGGCCCGATGGCGCCGAGGATCAACGCGGCCTCGTCCATGTCCCCGGCCCGCACGCGGTGGTCGAAGGCGCGCCGATGGGCCTGTACGTCGTCCAGCGTGCGCCAGTCCCGGCGGGCCGGGGCGGTCCGCGCGTACCACTCGGCCGCCCGCCGCTCCAACGCGGGCCGCCCCAGCGGGCCTTCGGCGGGCAGGGAGTCGTAGGCGAGGTCGGCGTCCATCGGGTGTAGGACGTACGTCCGGGTTCCCCGGTCCACCGACACCATGCGCATGCGGAGCAGGCCGGACAGGGCGGCGGTGACGTCGAGGGCGGGATCGAGGCCGCCGGCGATCCACTCGACCGCCTCGCGCGGCGCGGGGGTGCGCAGCACCGCGAGGACGTTCAGCACGCCGCGGCTGTCCGCGCGCAGGCGCTGGTAGCGGTCTTCGGCCAGGCCGGAGACCACGTCACCGCGCAGGGTGAAGTCCTCGAGGACCTCCTCCAGCGTCGGCAGCATCAGGGTGTCGTCGGCCATGGCGCCCACCAGCAGCTCCAGCGCGCGCGGCACCCCGTGGACGCGGACGGCAGCCCGCAGCAGCTCCTCGTCGCCGAGCCCTGCCACACCGAGCGTGCCGTCCTGGTCGAGCTCGCGCAGCAGTGCGACGGATTCGGCGGGCGGCAGACCGTCCGACAGCTCGACCTCGGCGGCGAACCGGCGCAGCTCGGGCGGCAGGCGCAGCGGCAGCTGCGAGGTGACCAGCAGCCTGGGCGTGCCGCGAGCCCGGAAGAGGCAGTCGAAGAAGGTGCCGAGTTCCTCGTCGTCGAGCCGGCCGTCGTCCAGCAGCCGGTCCTCCAGGTTGTCGACCAGGATGACGAAGAGCCGGTCCCCCATCGCGGCGAACAGCTCATCGATCTTGTCGGGCACGGGGCGGTCGGCGGCCCAGACGTCCAGCAGGCGTGCCTCGTGCGCGGCGCCCAGGGCGCGGGCGCAGTCGAAGTAGAGGCGTTCGAGGGAGACGCCGGAGGTGCGGGTGCTCAGGTTGACCAGGCCGGCCGGCAGCGGCGCCTGGGCGTGGCCCGGCCACTCGCCGCGTTCCAGCAGCTCCATGACCTTGGCGGCGACCGCGCTCTTGCCGATGCCCCGGCGCCCGGTGACGGTCACCATGCGGATGGCCGGGTCCGCGAGGTGGCGGCCGATCAGGTCCCTGGCCTCGGCCCGGTCCTTGAAGAGTTCCAGCCCGTGCGCGACGGGCAGCCCGATGACCTTCGACGGGGCCGGCGCGCCCGGGCCGTGCGGCTCGGCGCCCACCTCCGGCAGCGCCGCAGGGTCGGGGATGGCCAGCAGCGCGGCCAGCTCCGTCCGGGGGCGGTCGGCCACCCGCTGCAGGGTGTGGTCGATGCGGACCGCCGTGAGCCGGCCGAGGCCTTCCCCGCGGTGGTGTTCGGCGACCACGCCGACGAGGTACGGCCCGGCCCACACGGCGGCCCCGGACATCCCCGACCAGGGCGATACCGCGGGGTCGGGGTCGGCGGCCGCCGCCGCAACCGTGATCTCCAGGGTTCCGGTGCGCAGGTTGGACAGGGCGGCCACGGTTCCGTCGGCCTGGTGCAGTTCCCGGAACTGCATGCCGTCGGCGCCGCGCCGGCGCTTCCAGAGGGGGAAGCCCGCCGCGTGGACGTCTATGACGGCATGGCGGTCGTCGCCGATGCGGCCGAACCGCGCGGACGGGACGGGCGCCGCGCCCGGCGGGGCCGTGAAGGTCAGCACCGCGACGTCCGTCCCGGGGTCCGACCAGGCGAGCTCCGCCGTCGCGGACCACTCGCCCGGCCGGTCGGCGTCGAAACGCACCAGTGCCCCGGACGCTCCCGCCACCACGTGGAAGGCGGTCAACACCGCCGTGTCGCCGACCTGGTACCCCGAGCCCCGCCGCCCGCCTCCGGCGGCGGTGGTGACGATGACCTCGGCGATGCGGTGCGGGTCGAGTCCGCCGCGCCGGGCGGGCGCCTCAGCGCTCACCGAGCAGCTCGTCGCCGGAGATCAGGGCCATCTGCTCGGGCGCGTCCGCCCGTACGGGCTGGAGCGTGAGGGTCAGCTTCTGGGTGACGGTGGCCGAGCGCTTCGCCGAGGCGCCCGCGTCGAAGACCCAGAACCGCACCTTGACGCCCGGTTCGGTGGTCCGCTCGACGCCCACGGTCAGTTCCAGTTCCACGCGCTCCGCCTTGAACTTCAGGTCGGATTCCTCGCCGTCGGACATCGCCCGGCTCAGCTCCCGGCGCAGCTGCGCAATCATGTCCGCCAGTTCGACTGCATCATTCACGGGAGGCCCCCCAGGCCGAATCGACATGCCAACTTCCCCCGATGGTAGCCAACATGATCACGCATCAGCGCATGGCCGTGGGTACGCTGCCGAGCCGGCTCCGGGGTGGACGGCCCCGGGGTCGGTCTTCTGGTGGGGAGGCGGTCAGCCGAGCCGCAGGAGCGGGGTGTCCGTGCCGAGCAGGGCCCGGAGGGCGGGGATGTCCGTCCAGGTGAGACCGAGGGCTCGGGCGGCGTGGCGCAGGGTGGTGTGCTCGGCTCCGTCGGCCGCTTCGCGCAGGATCTTCATGACCGCTTCCCGGCCCAGGAGGGCGTTCCCCGCAGCGGGCGGGTCCTGCCGGGGCGTCCGGGCGCGCTCGCTCGCCAGCCCGGGTATGCCGGTGAGCCGTTGGGAGACGCCGGCGGCGGCGTCCAGGGTCGCCGGGCGCTCGTCGACGAGGGCCCGGGCGACCGGGTTGTGGCCGATGGCCTCGTGGAGCGGCAGGGGGTACAGCCGTGGGGAGACGTCGGTGAGGTGGATGACGCCGTTGACGGTACGGACGGTGCCGCGGGCGCCGTGGATGGCGGCGGCCCACAGCGCGGACGCCTCGGAAGGGTGCCAGGCCAGTGCGCGGGCGGCCGCCGCCGTCGCGTCCGGGCCGGGGACGAGGGGGAGGCTTCCGGCGAGGCGTTCGAGGAGGGGCCGTTCACCGATCTCCCCGTCGAGGCCGGGCCCCGCGACGTGGACGGTGGTGGGGATGCGGGTGAGGTGGCACGCGGCGAGGGTGAGGGCGTCCCCGAAGGGGCTGCACAGGCCGGGCTCGTCGCCGTGGGTCAGGATGTCGCCGCCGATGTCGACCACGTGGATCCGGCCGCCCGCCGTCCTGGCCATGGATGCGATCTGCCGTGACAGGGAGGAGAGCCCCTCGGCGGGGTCGAGGAGCAGCAGCCGGGCCGGCAGGTCCCCGGCGAGGGCGGGCATGGTGGATCCGGCGGGCGGCCGGGGGGGGGGGGGGGGGGGGGGGGCGGGGGCCCCCCCCCCCCCCCCCGCCGCCCGCGCCTCCTTCGTGGACGAGTCCGTCGAAGTCCCGTGCTCCCAGGGGGCTGGAGGTCGGGTCGACCTCGGGGCGCTCCCACGCGTAGGTGGCGATCAGCGGCGGGTGGCCCGGGCCGGCCGGGTCCGCCGCGAGCGAGCGGGCGGCGATGAGGGTCCCGACGGGATCCCCTCCGCCGCCCGCCGCGATGTGGAGATCGCTCACGCGGCTCCCTCGCGCTCGCGCAGGTCGACGCCGGTGATGCGTACCGGGGTCGCCCCCATGTTCTTCCGGGCGCGCCGGTTCGCCGCGTGGAGGTTCTCGTAGTACTCCCGGTCGAGGTCCTTGACGGCCCCGGAGTAGAACATCCAGGACAGCACGTCGCGGTACTTGAAACCCTTGGGTGTGAGCTGGACGCGCCGGCCGAGGCGGTGGACGAGCCCGTTGGACTCGGCCGCGTCGAGGACGGGTTCGAACTCGGAGGCGTGATCGCGGTACCCGAAGCGGTCGAGCTCGGCGAGGTCGAGGTCGAAGGTGTCGAGGACGAGGCGCTTGCGGACGAGCTCCTCGCCGGTCAGTTCGAAGCCGGTGACGGGCGCGAGCTCGTGGCTCTTGGCCCGCTTGATGTAGTCGGCCACCTCGGCCGCCGAGGGCTTCACGCTGCCGCACATGTAGTCGAGCACGGTGGTGTACGAGCGGGCGCCGACACCGAGGCCGAGCAGGGGCACGCCGTGGAAGGTGAGCACCTTCTGGACGTAGCCGCCGCGGCCGGGCTTCTTGTAGCGGACGGAGCCCTCCTGGACGTAGCCGTGGTCGAGGAAGACCTGGCGGGCGTAGTCGTAGCGCTCGTACAGCTCGGGCTGCCACATGTACTGGTAGGCGCCGGTCTTGGAGAACCAGGCGTCCGGCCGCACCGTGAGGAAGTAGGTGCTGATGGTGGTGGGCCGGAGTGCGGCCAGTTCGTCCACGCTCTGGCGCCAGGTCTCGGGGGTCTGTCCCGCGAAGCCCATGATCAGGTCGGTGGACAGGTCCGGCAGGCCGAGTTCGTGGGCGGTGCGGACGGCGCGGCGGATGACGCCCTCGTCCTCGCCGCCGCGGCCGGCTTCGCGTATCTCGCGCGGGACGAGGGACTGGATGCCGACGTTGGCACGGGTGAGGCCCATGTCGATGAGCGCCTTGAACTCGTGGGGCGCGTCGGCGATCGACGACGGGGTGGCCTCCACGGCGACTTCCTCGGCCGTGGAGCGCCAGTTGGGGTAGATCTCGCCGATGGTGGTGAAGATCTGCTCGAAGTGGCGGGGCCGCAGCAGGGCAGGGGTGCCGCCGCCGATGTAGATGGTGCGTAACCGACGGGCCTGGATGATCTCCGCGTGATCGCGGATCTGCGTACAGAGGGCGTCGGTGTAGGCGTCGTAGACGTCCTCGTCGGTGCTGATGATGGTGTAGAGGTTGCAGAAGCCGCACTTGCGGTCGCAGAAGGGGACGTGCAGGTAGAGGTTGAGCTCCGGGACCTGGTGGTTGGCGAGATCCATCGCCCACACGTCGGGGATGCTCCACTTGCCCTCCGGGAGGGGGCGGTAGGTGGAGCGGGGCGGGTACGAGTACTGGTAGGGCGGAATGACGCCCTGGTCGATGTGGTCGGCGAGCTGCCGGTGCAGGCTGCTGGTCACGGTGTTGCCTTCCCGTACGGGTTTGCGGGCGCGGGTTTGCCCAGCCTGGCGATCCGACCACGGTTCGCTTGGCCGGTTCCATCGGGTGGGCGCACCAAATACCCGGTGTCTACTGGCCAGTTCGTTGGCGATTGCTCCAAAGGCCGCTGCTGCGAGGCGAGTTGTTTTCGTCGTTCAGGCCGATAGCCGCCGCGCCCGTCCCGCGGCTTTGCTGGAGGAATGACAATCGGGGCGGGCCCGCGCGGGCCGGGAGTGCTGGTGATCGAGCCGATGGGGAACGCGGGGCGCTTCCTCGTCGAGGCGGCCGACCGGCTGGGAGTGCGGCTGTACGCGGCCACCCACAAGGACGTCCACGACGGCTACCCGGACCGGCTGCGGGCCGCCCTCGCGGGGGTGTGCGCGACGGACCTGACCGACGCCCCGAGGGCCCTGCGGGACATGAAGGCCTTCTGCCGGCAGCACGCCATCGCGGGCGTCGCCCCCTGCTTCGAGCTGTTCACCCCGCTCGCCGCACTGCTCGCCGAACGGATCGGCCTTCCCGGCAACGATCCCCTGCTCGCGCGGGCGGCCAGGAACAAGATCCTGATGGGCGAGGCCTTCGCGGCCGCCGGGGTCCCCGCACCCCGCTGGGCTGTCGCGCACGATGCCGACGAGGCGTGCCGGGCGGCACGGGAGCACGGGCTGGGCTGGCCGCTGGTGGTGAAGCCCGCGGAGCAGGGCGGCTCGTGGGGCGTGTCCGTGGTGGACGGCCCGGACCGGCTCGCCGAGGCGGTCGGCGCGGCCCGGCAGTACAGGTACGCGCGTCCGCACGGCTTGGAGCTCGATACGCGGGCCCTGCTGCAGGAGTACATCCCCGGGGCGGAGTACTCCTGCGACACCGTGGTCGCCGGCGGGGTGGCCTACCCGCTGCCCGTCGTCGCGAAGGACACCACCGAAGGCCGGTACCGCGTCGAGACCGGCCACACCTGCCCTTCCGGCCTGCCCGCGCAGCTGGTCAGGAAGGTGCAGCACACGGCGGCGCGGGCGGCGCTCGCCGTCGGCGTCCGCAACGGGATCGCGCATACGGAGGTGAAGATCCCACAGGGCGCGCAGACGCCGTACGTGATCGAGACCGGCGCCCGCCTGCCGGGGGACAACCTGTGCGAGGTCGTCGAGGCCGCGACGGGCGTGAGCGAAGCCGTGGCCCAGCTCCAGGCCGTGCTCGGCCTGCTGCCCGACACCGTCCCCACGCGTACGGACGCGGCGTCGATCCGGTTCCTGCTGCCGCAGCACGGCGGCGTGCTGCGGCAGTTGGACATCCCGCCCCTGCCCGGTACCCACAGCGAGGTGCACCTGCGGCCCGGCGAAGTGGTGCCGGAGCCGGCGGATTCGACCTGCCGGATCGGGCACGTGGTGGCCCGCGCCGAAACGATTGACCAAGCGCGCGGGCTGGCCGAGCGGGTGGCCGCCCGGTCCCGAGTGGAAGTGGGCTGAAGCGGGTGCGGAAGATCGCGTTCTTACGGTCGGTGCACATCCGGCGCGCCGACCCCTACATCCAGCAGGCCGTGCGCGCTCTCACGGCCGACGGGATCGAGGCCGGGCTGTTCCACACCGGCGCCGCCGCCGGTGACGAGGACTTCCCCGGCCACCGGGAACGACTGGACCGGGCGGTGACGCCGCGGGAGCTGGCGGAGGCGGTCGCCGCCTGGGGGGCGGACGCGGCGGTGTCGATCTCGCTGCCGTGCGAGAACGCGCTGCGTGACGCCGCGGCCAAGGCCTTCCTGGACGACATGGGCATCCCCACGGTCATGACTCCGCTCGCGGCGACGATGTCGTTGGTGGACAAGTGGGAGACCAAACAACTCTGCAGGCGGGCCGGACTGCCGGTGCCCGACGGGTTCCGCGCCGACTCCGATCTGCTGGCCGGGAGGGGTCTCTTTGTGCCCGGCTACCGGGACGCGCTGCGCGTGCAGGCCGCAAGGATCGGCTACCCGCTGCTGTCGAAGCCCGTATGGGACTCGACCAGCATGGGAATCCGCACCCTGCGCACACCGGCCGACCTCGACGCGTACCTCGACGGCTGCCTCGGAGCCGGCCCGGAAGCCGCGTCGGCGGTGGTGGAACAGGTCGTCGAAGGGGACCTGTGCAGCGTGGACATCGTGGGGCGCCCCGGCTCCTACCAGGTCCTGCCCCTGTGCTGGACCGGACGCGCCGGGGCGGAGCCGGTGTTCACCTTCGCCGACCTGCGGTGGTGCGGCGCCCGCGAGGAAGCGGATGCGGCGTTCACCGAAGCGGCCCGCACCCTGATGGACCTCTGCGCCGGCATGGGCGTGCACGGGTCGGTGAACGTCGACATGATCCACACCGGCGGCCGGTTCGTGATCCTGGAGATCAACCCGCGCATCGGCGGCGCCACCACCCTCTCGTGCGCCGCCTCCGGCACCAACACCTTCGCCTCCCTCACCCGCATGGCCCGTGGCCTCCCCGTGGCCGAGGGCATCGCACAACGGACCGGCTGGGCGATCGAATTCCTCGCCCGGGAGCCCATCGCGCCGGCGGTGGTGGCCGAACTGCGCCGACGCGTCCGGGTGGTCACCGCGCACGAGCTGGTCATCGACGGCGACTCCTACGGGGACATCGTCGTGATCACCTTGGCCGAAGGCGAGGAAGACCGGACGGTGAAGACCCTGACGGAGCTGCACGAGACGACCGGCTTCCCCGCGGCCGATGTCATGGGCAAGATCAGCTCTTTGCTGAGCCGGTGAGCGCGGCCGCCGACACCCGCCGCCCGCGCACCGCGGCGGACCGCCTCGGCCTGCCCGTACTGCACGGCCACGGCCTCTTCATCACCGGCAACCTGATCGACTCCGTCGGCAACGGCATGCTGCTGCCGCTGGGACTGCTGTACTTCACCGACGTCCAGGGCCTGCCCCTGGCGCAGGTGGGCGCGGCGATGACGGTGGGACAGGCCCTCGCCCTGCCCGTCACGTTCCTCGCCGGACGCCTCATGGACCGCGTCGGACCGAAGCGCGTCGTCGTGTGGGCGAACGTGCTCTGCGCCGTCGGGTTCGCCCTGTTCCTGCTCGCCCGCGAGCCGTGGCACATCGCCGGGGTGCACGTCCTCGTACAGGCCGGCATCAACATGTACTTCACCGCGCAGCGCACCCTGATCACGCACGTCACCCGGGCGGACGAACGCCGCACCTGGTTCGCGTTCACCGGCTCGCTGCGCAACATCGGGCTCGCCGCCGGGTCCGCCGCCGCGGCGGGGGCCCTGACCCTGTTCGGGAACGGCTCGCTGCGCTGGATGATCGCGGTCGACGCCGCCACCTACCTCCTGGCCGCGGCCTGCTTCGCCGCGCCCGCGACCACACCACCGCAGCCGGAGGCCACTCCGCCGACCGCCCTCGTGACCCGGGCCGACAACACCCGCCGCTACCTCCTGCTCGTGGCCGTCAACATCCCCTACGTCCTCGCGCAGGCCGCCCTCGCCGTCCTCGTCGCCGTCTACACCACCCGCGCGCTGGGGCTTCCCGCCTCGGCGGCGAGCCTGCTGTTCGTCGTCAACACCGTCATCGTCTCCACGTGTTCGACGGTCGTCACCGCGCACGTGGCGCCCAAGGCGCCCCGCCGCGCCGTGGCCGCCGGATACCTGGTCATGGCCGTCGGGATGGGGGCGTTCGCACTGCCCTCGCTGCCCGGCGCCGCCGCCACCGCCTGGGCGGCCCTCATCGTGGCGATCGCCCTGTTCAGCGTGGCGGAGATCCTTCTCGGCCCGGCGCTGAGCGAACTGTCCGTGAGCCTCACCCCGCACGCGGCCGGGGGCTTCACACAGGGCCTGTACCAGTTCTCGTGGGCCGTCGGCATGGTCGCCGCTCCCGCCCTGTTCACCCTGCTGCTGGAGGCCGGGCCCGTCCTGCCCTGGGGTGCCGAGGCGACCGCCTGCCTGATCGGGGTGCTCGCCGCGCCCGCCCTCAAAGCCCCCAACCGCCACCGCCGAAGGAATCCCCGTTGATCACGAGCATCGTCGAGTCCGTCCACGAGGTTCCCGCCGCCGACTGGGAACACCTCGCCCGCCCGGCCGGCCTCTACCTCTCCCACCGGTGGCTCGCCGGTGAAGAGGAGGACCCGACCGCCACCTGTGCGTACGCCCTCGTACGGGACCTCGACGGCACCCTGCTCGCCGCCGCCCCCCTCTACCTGGTGCGCGACGAACCGAACGACAGCTATGAGCCCGGGAGCGTACTGCCCCCGCACCTGAGGCCCCGCGTGATCGCCGGGGCGCGGCGCGGCTACCACAACACGCCGCTCACCGCCCCCGGCCTCGGCCCCCTCCGGCGAGACGCCTGCCTGACCCTCCTCCGGAACGCCGCCCGAGACTTCGCCGACCACCACGGCACGACGCACTGGTGGCCCTACCTCACCGCCCCGGCCGCCACCCGGCTCGCCCCCCTCTACCCGGACCCCTCCCTCCACCTGGAGGACGACGCCCTCATCCCGCTCCCCGGCACGGGCATCGACGACTACGTCTCCTCCCTGCCCTCACGCCGCCGCGTCGGCGTACGCCGCGAACGCCGGGAATTCGCCGCGGCCGCCCCCGACGTACGCCGGCAGGCACTCGCGGACTGTTTCGAAGAAGCCGGAGCACTCCTCGCCGGACATCAGCAGGACCACGGGCACGACCGGGACGGCATCGAGGCGATGACCGGTCTGCTGAAACGGCAGGCGGCGGCGATGGGGAGCGAAGCGCGTGTGGTGGCCGCCTACGACCGAGACCGCTTGATCGGCTTCTGCCTCTACTACCACTACGGGACGACGACGTGGATCCGCGCCGTCGCCCTCGACCGCCGGCACCCGACGCCCCACCTGTACTTCAACCTCATGTACTACCTGCCCATCGAGGACGCCTACGCCCACGGCACGAGGGCCCTGCACGCGGGCATGACGGCCATCGAGGCCAAGCGCCGCCGCGGCGCCGAGGTATCGGGCCTGTACGCCCTGGTCGACGACGCCGCGCGCGGTCCGGGTGCGGTCTGACGTCCGGTCGGGCGGTCGGGCGGTCAGGACACCAGGGGAGCTGCGTCCGCTTCCGTCAGCCTGACCGTGCACAGCCCGCCGCGCTCGCTCTTCACGTCCGTCACCTTGAGCTGCGTGCCCGGCGCGAGGATGTACTCCTCCTCCCCGGTGAAGGCCGAGAACCTCCGGATCCCGACCGCCTTGGCGGGCGTCACCTCGAAGAGGGTCCGCTTGCCGCGGCTGCCCAGGAAGGACCGGGCCACGCTCAGCTGGGAGGTGCACGAGGACACGCCCCACCAGGTCACCGTCCGGCCCACCGGGTACTGCGCCCTCAGGTCGAGCGACACACCGCGCCACAGCGGCTGCGTGTGGGCGGGCAGCCCCGAGACCGCCGAGAACAGCAGCCGCAGGTACGGCAGGTAGGGCGTGACCCTGGTGCGGTCCGGGGAGCGCAGGACGGCGTTGATCTCGCGGTAGAACGCGGACTCGCAGGTGTAGAGGTGCAGCGCGGAGATCGCGTCGGCGGTCAGGCCGCCGGACATCTCGTCGGCCCGCCGCTTGCCGAAGTCCATTGACCGGCCGATGTGTCCGGCGAGCCCGGAGAGCGTCTCGGCGACCGGTGCGACGGCGTCCTGGAAGTCCATCAGCGGGGTGTCGAACACCCCGGTGATGGCCGGGAGGACCAGGCCCTCGTCCTTGACGCTGGTGAGCCGCTCCAGGTACAGCTGGTGCAGGTTCATGGTCGACTCGATGAAGGCGCCCATCCGGGCCGCGACACCCCCGTCCGCACCGCCGGCACCGGCCGCGCCCTCGTTCCACCCCTTGCTCGGCAGCCAGTCGATCCCGTCGGTACCGAGCGACGCCAGGGCCTCGTTCACCATGGCGAAGTGGTCGCCCTCGCAGAAGACGTCCCCCTGGGCCGCCGGATTCACGTGGTCGATGTGCCGGACCTCGACGTCCGGGTACTTCTCCTGGAGCCGCAGCACCACCTTCTTGAGGCTGCGGGCGTGCGCCCCCCACCAGGCGAACACGACCCCGCGGTCCTCCTCGTCGGCGTCCTGCTTGGCCTTGAGGATCTCCTCGACGATCCGTTCCGCGACGGGCCGCCAGAACGCCGTGTGCCGG
Organism: Streptomyces sp. NPDC001903; assembly: GCF_042891345.1. Taxonomy (NCBI): domain Bacteria; kingdom Bacillati; phylum Actinomycetota; class Actinomycetes; order Kitasatosporales; family Streptomycetaceae; genus Streptomyces; species Streptomyces sp. NPDC001903. Next base: position 568,411 of record NZ_JBIASZ010000002.1, on the reverse strand, counting down.
TCGGCCCCCATCGCCCCGTCCGCGCTGGCGGTGAGCGAGGCGTTCAGCAGCAGTACGCCCTGCGTGAGCATCGCCTGGAACCACTCCGGCGGCTGGACCGTCTCCCGCTCCTCCAACAGCGCGCGGACATCGGCGATCGGAGTCTTCTTGGCCATGCCGTACTTCCACATGGCCGCCGCCTTGATGATGCAGCGGATGCTGACGACCCTGCCGAACTGGCTGTCCTTCCAGTCGTTGAAGGTGTTGTCGAACATGGCGATGCCGGTCGCGCTCTCCGGGCGCGGATACGGGTTCTGGCCGAAGGCGACGACCTTCCACTTGTGCGGCGGGTTGGGCTTGAGCGCCTGGAAGGTCAGCTCGCGGACCGGGACCACCTCGGGGCCGCGCCCCTTCCCGATGAACCGGGCGGCGTCCGGCTGCGCCTCGATGACGGGCTTCAGGAGCGGAAGCCACGGCTCACCGCCGCCGTTGAACAGCTCGCCGAGGCCCAGGGCGTCGTCCGCGCCGGTCACGGGGGAGTCACCGGCCTGAACGGACTCGCAGTCGGGCGCGGCGGCCTTCGGCGGCACGATGCGCACCCGCTCCTCGACCGGGCGCTTCTCGATGCCGTCCAGCTGCGTGAGGATCGTGGCGCGCAGCTCGTCGTCGTCCTCGAACCAGTGGTCCTGGAAGAGCGTGTGGCCGGTCCACATCAGGTTGGCGCAGAGCCTCGCCGGCACCCGACCGGTCTGCGCCCCCATCCCGACCAGCGCCACGGAGCGGATGCTGCCCGGTGCCTTCCGGTTCTGCCGGTGGACGGCCTGGAACGCGGCCGCGCACGCCAGGGCCACGTTCAGCGTGGCGCTCACGTTCTGCGAGGAGCGCACCATGGTCGGCGTCGATATCAGGAACCGGGGAACGGCCGCCCCCGACGGGACGCAGACCGCGCTGCCCACCGGCATGGTCCCGGCGAACCGGTCGCGGATCGCCCGCTGCACGCGCAGCTGGATGCCGGAGCCGAGGTGCCGCTTGATGACGGCGTCGACCCCACCGTCCATCCGGCCCCGGGAGTTCGTCGGGGTGACCCAGGCATCGACGTCCTCGTCGAGGATCGAGCCCCGGCGGATCTCGATGCCGGGGGTGTCCGCGAAAGCGGCCCGCCACGCCTCCACCACGCGCTCGTTGACGTCTGTCAGCACCACCCTGAGCGCGGGCGGAGCACTGCTCTCGGTCATCGTCCACTCCTGTCGGAAAACGGCTCGTTCAACACCTCGAACGTAACCGCCGCCACTGACAGTTCAGGTGCCGGCCGACTCCCGGCTGCGCGATGGCGTGGACCGGGTGGCGCCGATCGGCGGCCGCGAATTGACGCCGACCGCCGGTTCGGCCTCCGTGCGGCCGTGCCGTGCCGGTGGCAAGGTTGTCCCGGTTCGAGTCGGCAGAGGGCCGCACTCGGTCCCACGCAAGGAAGGGCACGGCCATGAAGATCACGGTCATCGGCGGCACCGGACTGATCGGTTCCCAGCTCGTCTCCAGGCTGCGCGCGGCCGGACACGAGGTGGTCGCCGCATCCCTGTCGAGCGGTGTGGACCTGCTCACCGGCGCGGGGCTGGACCAGGCCCTCGCCGGTGCGCGAACGGTGGTCAACGTGACGAACTCGCCGACCTTCGACGAAGCGTCCGTGGAGTTCTTCCGCGCCACCACGGGCAATCTGCTGGCGGCGGGGGAGCGGGCGGGCGTCGGCCACCAGGTGATCCTGTCCATCGTCGGCGTCGACCAGGTGCCGCAGCTGGACTACTACCGCGCGAAGACGCTCCAGGAAGACCTCCTCAAGCAGGGGCCCACCCCGTATTCGATCGTCCGGGCCACCCAGTTCTTCGAGTTCATGGAGGCGGTGCTGTCCTGGACCGCCGACGACCACACCGTCCGGCTGCCCTCCACCCCCGTCCAGCCGATGGCCACGGCCGACGTCGTCGCCGCCCTCGCCGAGGCCGCCACCGGCGCACCGCTGAACGGCACGGTCGACGTCGCGGGGCCGGACGTCTTCGCCCTCGACGAGCTCGGCCGCCTCACGCTGTCGGCCCGGCAGGATCCCCGTACGGTCGTCACGGACGAGCGGGCGGGCCTGTTCGCGGCCGTCGAAGGCGATGTCCTGACCGGCGGCCCCGACGCGCGCATGGCTCCCACCTCGTACAAGGAGTGGCTCGGCGCGAGGCGCTGACGGCGGAACGGCCCGGACCGTGTGGTCCGGGCCGTTCGGTGTCAGCCGCGCAGGCGGGCTATTGCCTCGTCAGCGCCACGTGTTGGTGGACCACAGGGCCGTCTGCCACGTGCCGTCGCCGTCCTTGCGGTACACGACGAGATTGCCGTCGTCCTGGAGCTGCAGGTACGCGCCGGGGTTGTTGTACGTCTGCGAGGCCCACAGGGCGCCGCCCTTGCCCTCGCCGCCGTCCTTGTTGTACAGGACGAAGTTCCCGTCGGCCTGCATGCGGGCGTGTGCACCCGGGCTCCAGATGTCGGTGAGCCACTGCTCCTTGCCCGTGGCCAGGTCGCGCAGGGTCAAGCGGCCGTCCCTGTCCATGAGCAGGGCGTTGCGCTTGCCCTGGATCCAGGCGCCGGGCGTCAGCTCGTCACCGCCCTGGAGGCGGGGGCTCCGCATCCAGGTGTTGGTGGCCCACAGACCGTTCTGCCAGCCGCTGCTGGTGCCGCTCTTGTAGAGGACCAGGTTGCCGTCGGCCTGGAGCTGGAGCCGGGCGCCGGGGTTTCCGTACGTCTGGGAGGCCCACAGGGCGCCGCCCTTGCCCTCGCCGCCGTCCTGCTTGTAGACGACGAGGTTGCCGTCGGTCTGCATGACCGCGTACGCGCCGGGGTTGCCGTAGGTCTGCGAGGCCCACAGGGCGCCGCCCTTGCCGTCTCCGCCGGTGCGGTGGTAGAGGACCAGGTTGCCGTCGCTCTGCATGACCAGCTTGACCGAAGGGCTGGTGTACGTCTGCCCCGAGGCCAGCTTGGCGCCGGGCTGGAAGGCGATGCTGCCGTCGACCACGACCCCGGCTTCGAAGGCCACCTGACCGGCCGGCACGTTCTTGCCGAGCCACGCGATCATGGTGTTGTCCGCCTTGCGGGCCCACAGGTCCGCGATCCCGTCGCCGTTGGCGTCACCGGCGGACCCGATGGAGGGGTAGTCGCTCTGCTTCACCCCGTAGCCGATGTACACACGGCCGGCCTTGTTGCCCCAGGTGGTGGGGTCGACGTTCCCGTCGGTGCCCTTGGCGCCGTACGTACGGAAGATGTCACCGGTGGCGTTGTCGCGCAGCCACAGGTCGGGAATCGCGTCGCCGTTCGTGTCGCCGGGGGCGATGACCGTGTACTTGTCCCAGTCGCCCTCGCCGACCAGAACCGGCTCGCGGGCATCCAGCATGGTGCCGGCACTGTAGTAGACCCACAGCTGCTTGCCCTGCTTGACCAGGACGTCGGGGCGGCTGTCGCCGTTGAGGTCCCCGGGGGTGAGCACCTGCTCGGCGTTGTACCAGTGGTCGTCGCCGTTCCAGTCGTCGCCGTAGTCGCAGCCGAGTTCGGGATCCTTGACCGGGCAGGTGACGGTCAGCTCCGTCCGGGACCGCTCGTCGATGACACCGGCGCCCTTGTTGGCGTAGGCCCACAGACGGTTCTTCTTCTCCACGCCGTCATACCCGAAGGCGACGAGGTCGTTGTAGCCGTCCCGCGTCCAGTCCCCGCTGGTCAGGGCCTGCTGACCCGGGAACGTCGCGGTCGCGCCGCCGTTGATCCCGGCCACGAAGGAGCCGTTGCCCACACCGGCGTACATCGACAGAATGCCGTTGGAGTCCGTGGACCAGATGTCCTTGAACCCGTCGCCGTTGAGGTCACCCGCGGCGTCACGTCCGGCGCTGCCGCGGTTGGCGTAGTACTTGTAGACGGCCGTGTCCGAGCGGTTGCCCGCGGCGTCCACGCTCTGCACGTTCAGGACGTGCGGGCCGTAGCTCGGCGGTGTGATCTTGACGGCCTTGCCGGGCGGGGCGGACAGCTGCTCCGGGTCGGTGTCGGACCAGTAGATGTACTCCGCCACATCGCCCACGCCGTTGGCGTCGAAGGTGAAGGTGCCCGGCGTACGGGCCTTGCCGGTGTTCGCCGGCCAGCCGCTGTCACCGCTCGGGAACTCGGCCGAGGTGATGCCGGGCTTCTTGCTGGGCCGGTCCCGGTCCACGGTGAACTTGCAGTCCGAGGTGTACGCCGAGTAGGCGCCTTCCTGATCCTTGGCGCGTACCCGCCAGGTGTAGCTGCCGCTGGGCAGTCCGGCGTCAGGCACGGCCCAGGTCGCGAAGCGACCCTGGAGGGCAGGGACCGACTGGCTGGCGATCGGGGTGCTCTGGCCGGCCTTGTAGACCTCGAACTCGGCGTTCAGGTTGCCGGCGTCCGGGTCCTCGACCGTCGCGAACAGCGAGATGCCCGTGTTGCCGATGCTGCCGCCCGAGCAGGCGGTGCGCGGGCTGGTGCCCAGGGACGAGGGCGTCTTGGGAGGGTTGTTGTACTCGGTCTCGAGCGTCAGCGTCTTGGGGTCGAAGCGCTTCCAGCCGAACGTGTCCGACTCGTTGGCCGCGTAGAGGCCGACGGTGACGCCGGACCAGCCGCCCGCTGCCGCCTTGCGCGCCAGGTTGGTGGCATCGAACTCCAGGTTCCCGGCCGCACAGTCCGAGCTCCAGCCCTTGGACTGGTTCACCGAGCTGATCTTTTCGATCTGGCCCGGCTGGTTGTACCAGTTCGTCTTGGACGAGATCGCCCCGACGTGCCACAGCTCGACGGGGCGCGCCTGGCAGGACCAGGACCAGGTGTTGCGCACGCGCAGGGTCGACTTGTTGACCTGTGCGCCCTTGATGTTGGACGTGTCGAGCTGGAAGAAGGAGCGGGAGAGTCCGTTGGTTTCGGCCTCGTAGCCGACGCGGACGTCGTCCTTGGTGTTCCAGTACGAGGTGTTCGGGTACTTCTTGTAGACGCGGGTCCAGTTCTGCCGCTCACCCCACGCCCACGAGGGGTCGATGAAGACGGGGTACTTGGTCTGCGCGCCGGTCAGCAGCGCCTGGTCCGGCTTGATCTCCAGGCTGCCGTTGGCCACCGTCGTCGGCATCTGCGCGTCCTTGGCGCCCGCCGGCGGGATGAACGCATCGGAAGGGGCGGCGGACGCCCCCGCCGTACCGGCGGCTGCCGACATCGACATCGACTTCGACATCTTCGAAGCGCCGGCCGCCTGACCGCCCGCCGGGGCGGTCGTGGTGGAGTCCCACATCAGCGGGGACGGGCTGGTGAAGACCGTCTGCCCCGCCGGGTTGACCGCGCTGATCGCACCGGTGGTGGCGTCGGTGGACACGTTGAGTCCCACCGTGTCGAGCTTGAACTTCAGCGATGCGAGTTCCGGGTTGGCGGCTGCCGCTGCCGTCTTCACCACGAGCAGCTGCGAGAAGCCCTCGACCTCGGCCTTCACCTGGAGGTCCACGTCGGGCAGCACGTTCGCGTACGTCGCCACGTTCGCCGCCAGCGTCGGCTTCGGCAGCGCCTTCGGCCAGGACAGCGACAGCGTGCGCCCGTCCTTCACACCCGTCAGCAGCGGACCCGTACCGCCACCGGAGAAGGACACCGACACCGTGGCCGCCTTCGAGACGACCTTCCCGTCCGCCGCGAACTGCAGCGTCGGATCGGTCGCCACCCACACACCGCCGCGCAGCACCCGTACGGGAGTGCCGTAGCGCTTGACCGACCACTTGCCGGCCGGCGTCGCCCAGGTGTCCGAGGACTCGGTCCTCGCGGACACCAGCTCGTACGGCTGGCCCGTCTCCTTGGCCTTGGCGAGCGCGAAGTCCTCGGCGCTCATCGAGCCGTCGGCGACCGGATCGGCCGCGGCGGCCGCCGTCCCCGCCGACGCCAGCGTACCGAGTCCGGCCGCCGTCATTCCGCCGATCAATACGAGCGAAATGAAACGCGAAACCCCCCGCCCGTCCGGATTACCGGAACGGGCCTTTCTTATTCTCACGTAAACTCCAACGCTCCGACTATTGACGTCACCCTAGTGGCTGTGCGACACACGCACACCCCCCTTAACCGGCGCAATTATGCCACGCTTATGTCTGGTGTCCGGTTTGATATTCAAGATCCACCTTGCCCCAATCCGGCACTCGCGCAGGGCTGGTGGAGGGAGTGAAATCGCAGATGGGATGGGGCGGGTTGCTGAATGCGCAGGCACGAAACGCGGCGGCGCGGGCGCTTCGGTTCCGGGCCGATGCGGCCCTGGGGGACAATTCGGCGCCGGTGCGGGGCGACACTGAACTCGCCGACCCGTCCAATCGGCGTTTCCTTGGCTCGGTCGTGCGGGCGCCAAATGCATACCGCACGGCACCCGCAACAGTGGAGAATGCGGAAACCGGGCGGCGCCGTCGGCGCGGGCTACTGAACGGGGCGGCCCGTACGCGGGAGGTCTGACGGGGCCGGCGGCCGGTGCGGCAGCAGGTCGATCGGCTCGCGCAGGCGCAGCGCGGCCGGGATGTCGAGCCGCCCTTCGCGCGACGCGACCACGATCTCCCGTACCGCGAGCTTGGCCTCCACCCCGCACTGCCCGCTGAGGGCGGCGACGAGCCGCCCGTCGCGGACGACCCCGACCAGTCCGCTGATCCGGAAGAGGACATCGAGGTTCACCGGGACGGTGGCGGCCGGGACACCGTCCACGAGGAGGTCCACCGACGGGTGGTGCGCGGAGCGGATGGTGTGGGTGGCCAGGGCGACGACCTCCTCGCTGCCGGGGGACCGGCGCGTACGCCGTGCCGCTTCCTGGAGGGCCCTGTACTTGGACCAGCCCGAAGCCACCAGGGAGACGAGGTCGAGGTCGAGGAAGCCGTTGACGACGGTGGCCAGCTCGCGCCCCACGGCCCGGTCGGCCGCGTCGGTCAGCCCGTGGCCGCCCGGGAGGAGGCCCGTCGCCGCGCCGTGGGCCCGCAGGGACTCGGCGAGCGCGTCGGGGGCCCGCTCCTCGGGGCCGAGCAGCAGGTCCCGGACGGTGAGGGGGTCGGCGACGGGAGCGGTGGTCATGAGTCCTCCTCCTTCAGCGTCCGGTCACCCGGGTCCGGGTGCGGTTCCAGCCGTACGGAGCGCGTGGGCGGGCCGGTCTCCGAGGGCTCGGCCACGTCCGTCGCCGCGGGGGCGGGCCGCAGGCGGGAGCCGACGTGGTCGTGGACCCAGCGCGGCCCGTGGTGGCGGTGGCCGAGGAACGCGTACCCGGCGAGGGCCAGCAGGGCCGCTCCGAGCAGACTCGAACCGACGACGAAACCGACGGGGACCGTGCCCGGGGTGGGTTCGGGGGTCGGGTTCGGCGTCGGCGTCGGCGGAGTCGGGGTCGGGGTCGGAGGCGTCGGGGTGGGCGGGACCGGACCTCCGCCGGTCACCGCGAACGCCGCCTCGGCGCCCGCGCCGGGGTCATCCGTACACTCGGCCCGCACGGTGTAGGAGGCCTCGCCGGTATCGGGCGTCACCTCGAACCCGGTGTCGAAGGTGCCGTCCTCGGCGGGAGCCACCGTGTCCCACTGTTCGCCCTCCCAGGACAGAGCCACCTCCGGGCAGTTGAATCCCGAACCGGATACGGCCACGGACCCGCCACCGAAGGGCAACGAGGGGGGATCGAGCCGCACCTCCGGCCGGGGCCCGGGCGCAGCGGTCACCGTGAACGACTGCTCGGCGGAAACCTGCTCGTCCCCGGCGCAGGTGGCGGTGACCGTGTGGTCCGAGGGCTGCGCGTCGGACGGTACGGCGAACTCGGCCGTGAACGCGCCGCCGTCCACCGGGGTCTCCGGCGGCGCGACATCCGGCAGCGGGTTGCCGTCCCACGCCAGCGTCACCGCACCGGCCTCGCCGCTGTCCGTGGTGCAGCCGTCGAACCCGGAGCCGGTCACGGCGACCGACGTCCCCACGGGCCCCTCGGCCGGGTCCAACGCCAGATCCGTCGGCCCGGTGTTCGCCGTCACTTCGAAGTCGGCGGTCGCCCTGAGCTTCGAGTTGACCGTACAGAGCGCGGTGATCTCGTGACTGCCCGCGGCCGCGTCGGCCGGAACCGTGACCTCGGTCTCGAACTCACCGCCGGCGTCGGCCGTCACGACGCTCGGGTCGCCGCCGCCCTCCCAGGTGACGTGGATCTCTCCGGCCTCGGCGGGGCGCGGCTCGGGCACGAACCCGGCCGTGGTGCAGTTGCCGAACCCGAAGCCGCGCACCCCCACCGTGCTCCCCGGCGGGCCCTGGGACGGATCGAGCGTGATGGACCGCGCTGCCGCGGGCCGGACGGGCGGGGTGGCAGCGGGAGCAGCAACGGGCGCGCCCCACGCGCAGACCGCGCTCAGAACCACGGCGGCCAACGAGCGACGGGCCCGGAAGGCAAAGGGAACCATGACCCTCCGTGAGCCGTTCCCCATTCTCCTCCGTGTCCCGCCGCCCCGCCTCCGCCGCCCGGGGGCCCGCCTCCGCCGTCCGGCGCGCCCCCGTGCCGCGCCTCAGCCGACGCGGCCTTCGTTGCCCCTGACTTCCTGCGGGTCGCGGATCATGAGGGGAATGGTGCCCTCGTTGGCGAGCTCGGCGCGGCGGTCGATGATCGACTGGTTCGAGCTGTGGAGGTGGAAGCCCTGTTTGCCCCATGCGAAAACGCCCGGTGAGTGGACGTGGACCTGATACGGGACCGGAACGAGGCCGCGGCGGAGGAGATCGCTGTTCAGGGCCTCTTGGCCCTCGTGCGCCGCGAACTGACCCGTACGGACCCAGCCGATCGCCTGGTCGGTGGGGCCGGGCGGCGGAGCCGCCTGGCCCAGGGCGTCCATCTGGTCCCGGATGGAACGGAAGTGACGGAGCGTCACCGGCTCGGGCAGGGCCGCGTCAAGACGGGTGCGGAGCTTGTCGAAATGGTCGCCTCCGAAGAGGAACACGATCGACCGGCCCTTCTGCCCGGGTGGCAGCCGGTTCACGTGGTCGACGAGCTGAGTGATCACGGTGTCGTCGCGCTTGGAGTCGCCGGAGGAGAGACCGGGGGTGTTCTCCACCACCATGTTGGGCGCCGCCGGAATGGGACTGATGTCCCGTTCGACGACGAGGGTCACCTTGGGATGCGAGGACAACTGCCGGATGAGCTCGTCGCGCCGGCCGCTGTCGTACCGCGTGTTGTGGTGGGTCTCCGACACGAAGACCACGAGCCGCTCGCCGGCGGGTGCGCCGTGCAGGGCGAGCGCGCTCACGTCCTTGATGTCCACCTCGATGATCCAGTTGGTGGGGTGGTCGATCGTCTGCTGGATGGGCATGCCCCTGGGCTCCTGTTCCTCGGATCCGGTGCGCTGTCCGTGACGCACAGGAGCCGTGTGGTGCCGCCCCCGTGCGCGCAGCCATCACTCTGCTCCGGCCCGGGCCGTCCGACAAGTGCCGGCGGGGGAGCGGTGGTTGTGCGCAGGGGCGTACGGTCACGGAACGATCGGAGGGCGTGCGGCGTACCGGGCTCGCAGGTGGCCGAGGTAGTCGTCCGGGTGGGGGTGGGGCCGGTCCTGGGCGCCCTGGCGGTGCAGCGTCAGGCGGCCGTCCGGGTGCACGGCCACGGTGGTCGTCGCCTGCCGGGCCGGACCGCCCGCCGGTTCGTCGTCGGGGTGTGGTGCCCGCAGGACGGGGACGGTGGAGGGGAACATGGCCAGCGCTTCGGCGGTGGTGGCGGCGGGCGGCCGGCCGGTGCGGTTGGCGCTGCTGACGTACAGCACCGGGTGCGCGTCCAGAAGGGGTCTCAGCGGCCGCCAGCGGGCGCCGAAGAGCAGTACCCGGCCGTCCTTGCAGGCGGGAGCGAGCCATGCGGGCCGACGGATGCCGGCGCGCAGCGGCAGCAGCAGGGTGAGGTGCTCTTCGGCCAGCAGCCGAGCGGCCAGAGCCGTACCGGCGGCGTCGAGTTCGGTGACCGCGGCGATGGTGCGCAGGGTTTCCGGGTGGTGGGCCCACAGCGCCACCGGCCGGCCCGGTGGCCTCGCCTTGGCCTCGTTCACGGTGCGCGGCGCGATGGCGGTGACCACGTGGGTGAGGGGAGCGGGGTTCGGCAGGACCACGGCCGCACCCCTGCCCAGGGCCTGCCGGGCGTCGTCCAGGTGTACCGCGCCCCGCGGTGCGCCGGTGTCGGCTTCGGCGCTCATCGTGCACCGCCGGCAGCGTGCCGGGTGAGGCCGTCGAGGTAGTCGGCGAAGGCCGTGTCCTCGACGACGGCCCGCCCGGTGCGGTAGGCGCGGCTCTTGACCCACGCCATGGCCGCTCGGGTCTGGTCGCCGTCCAGGGAGCGGCCGAGGCGGGCGGCCACCGCGGTGACGACCCGGGCACTGGCCAGATGCGTGAGGACCACACGGGGCGTGATGCCCAGCACCTCCTCGGGGTCGTAGGGCTGGAAGAGCCGCGGGTGGACGAAGGGCGTGCCGGTGGAGATGGTGGCCACCCCGGTTCCGACGATCGGCGTGGTGACGCTCAGCGGGACACCCGTCGCGTCGGCCACCATCCGTGCGATGGCCGGCAGCCTCGTCAGGTCGGGCGAGGTCCACCAGGGTGCCGCGTCCGCCCCCAGCACGTCGGCCGTGCGCCGGGCGAGCAGGAACAGCAGTTGCTCGGTGGCGACCATGCCGGCCCGCTCGGCGATGCCCAGCCACGAGGAGGACACCACCCGAACCCCCGCGGCCAGCGCCTGCAAGGTGTTGGCCAGCCCGAGCCCGAGGTCGTTGTGCAGGTGGGAGGCGAGCACGACCTCGCTCCCGGCTTCCGCGCGCACCCGGCCGAACATCTGCGCGCAGCCGAGCGGCAGTTGGGCGCCGACCGTGTCCGCCAGGACGACCAGCCCCGCGCCGGCGCCCGTCATGGCCTGCGCGTAGTGCGCCATCAGGGTGTGGTCGGCACGGGAAGCGTCGGCCAGGCACACGTCCACCGCCACCTGCTCGTCCAGGTCGCGGGCCCGTTTCACGAGGTCGACCCCGGCCGCGAGCGCCTCCGGGGCGGTGCGGTGGACCATCACCTGCGCCATGGCCTCCGAAGCCGGCACCACCACCATCACCCGCGCGTGCCGGCTGCCCCGCACGGACGCCACCGCCTGCTCCAGATCCCGGCACGCGCCGCGGCAGACCGCCGCGACGCTCACCGCCCCTTCCGCCTCCACCGCGACCCGGCGTACGGCTTCGAACTCCTCCCCGCACACGGCGGGGAAGCCGGCGGCGAACACCACGTGCCGGGGGCCGTCCGAGCCGAAGACCCGACCCGTCGCGCGTGCGAGCTCCACCCGGAAGCCGGGCGTCATCAACGTCTTCGCCTGTGCGCCGTCCCGGGCCGACTCCTCCCACAGCACCACCCGCCCCGAGGCGGCCGACTCCCGCACCACGTCCACGAACACCACGCTCCCATGCACCCGGATGCCGGCCCGCGCGCCGACAGGCCCCGCGTTGGCCGTACGCCATCGACAGGCGAACGATCCGTCGCGGCAAACCGCACGCTCGAACAGGTGCGGCGCACCGCTTGACCCCGCACGTGGATATGCAGTACCGCTTGCGATCGTCAGAGTATCGTCATATTTCGGGATCCGTCCGGCGACCTCCTTCGGCGCCGTGGGGGGGGGGGGGGGGGGGGGGGGGGGGGGGGGGGGGGGGGGGGGGGGGGGGGGGCGGGGGGGGGGGGGGGCGCT
>NZ_JBIASZ010000002.1:339981-556707 GCF_042891345.1 Streptomyces sp. NPDC001903 | reverse complement strand
CCGCACGGGGTTAGGAAGTACCGCTTTCGATCTTCAGATTTTCTTAATTTTTCGGTTCCCGGGGGGGGCCCCCCCGGGGGCCCGCCCCCCCCCCCCCCCCCCCCCCCCGCAGCTGCCCATGGTCCCCGACATGCCCCGGGCCTGGCGGCCGGAGGACGGCCTGGACTGCCTCAGCGTGAACGTGTGGACCCCGGGGGGCGCCGGCGACCGTCATGGTCTGGATCTACGGTGGCGGCTGGAAGACCGGCCATTCCGCCGATCCCGGCTACGACGGCGAGGTGCTCGCCCGGGACGGCGTGGTCATGGTCACGTTCAACTACCGGGTCGGATTCGAGGGGTTCGGGTACGTGCCGGGAGCGCCCGCCAACCGGGGCTTCCTCGATCAGGCCGCCGCACTCACGTGGGTACGCGAGAACATCGCCGCCTTCGGTGGCGACCCGGACAACGTGACGGTCTTCGGCGAGTCCGGCGGCGGCGCCTCCGTCGCCGCCCTGCTGTCCGCTCCCGCCGCGCGCGGCCTGTTCCGTCGCGCCATCGTCCAGAGCATGGCCGGACGCTTCCTGCCCGAGGAAGAGGCTCGGCGCATCTCCACGATGACCGGGGAAGCGCTCGGCGTGGGCCTCGAGGGGCTGGCCTCCGCCTCCCCGCAGGCCCTGTTGTCGGTGCAGGACGTGGCGCTGCCCGCGATGCGCGCCGATCCGGCGAACTGGACGACCCCCGAGGCGATCACCTCGTTCTCCCCCGTCGTCGACGGCGTCACGGTGGTCGACAAGCCGTGGCTGGCCGTCCGTTCGGGATGCGCCCGGGACGTCGACCTGATCTGCGGCTACACGCATGACGAGTTCACCCTCTTCGCCATGCAGCGAGGGCTCGTCAGGATCGGACTCGGCGCGATGGTCAAAGCCGCGCCCATGCTGCTCGCGACCGTACGGGAGGGACTGCGGGAGCGCGGTTCGCGCGAGCCGGCCCAGCCCTCGGCGAGGATCCGGCGTCTCGACCTCGACGCCGTGGGGGAGGGGTTGGGCCTCGGCCGTCCGGCGGTCGGCGAGTACCGCGCCGCGCACCCCGGCCTGACCGACCCCCGGCTGTACGTCGAGATGTTCTCCGACGCGTTGTTCCGGATGCCCGCGACATGGCTGGCGCAGGCGCACGCCGCCGCGGGCGGCCGGGCCTGGCTGTACGACTTCACCTGGAGCAGCCCGGCCTTCGGCGGGGCGCTGGGGGCCTGTCACGCCGTGGACATCCCCGTGACCTTCGGCCACACGAGAGGCCACCTCTCCGGCTTCCTGCTCGGCGGCAAGCCCCCCTCCCCGGACTTCATCCGACTGTCCGAGCAACTCCGGTCCTCCTGGACCTCGTTCGCCGCATCGGGGGATCCCGGCTGGCCCCGCTTCACGGAAGACCGCCCGACGACCCGGATCTGGGACGTCGTACCGACGCTCACCGAGGACCCGCTCCCGGCGTCCCGCCGCATCTGGCGGGAGCGGTCCGGGCTCTGACCGGGGCGGAGCGACCCGGACCCGCTCCCGGCGCCCCTGCCCTGCGTGAGTGCGGCCGCATGCTCCTGAGGCCCGGCGGTGTGGCGGGCGAACCCGACTCCCCTGCCCAGAACTCGACGAACCCCGTAGTCGCGGCGTAGTGAAGAAAAGCCGGGTATTCCCGGACATTGGGCTGCATCGGTCTCACGGATTCGTAAATTCGCTATTGGCGGATTCTTTAATTCCGGATCGTGGTCGACTGTATGTGTCGCCGTAACTCAGATGAACCTCAAATGATGAGAGATCGATTGACCTGTCGTGGAGCTCTCGGGCAGTCTTTGTGAGGCGCGACCGACGGGGATCGAAAAAGCGGTCGCGCAACACCGGGGGGCCGGGGGCCTTGGAGTACGCATTCGTGCACTTCACCCTTTCCTGCCTGAATCAATCGAGTGGAAAGCAAAGAGGAGAGAAAATCAGAATGCGCTCCGCGATCAGAAAAGGCCTCGCCACCACCGCCGCTCTCGCCGGAATAACCCTGGCCATGCTGCCGGCGTCGGCCCAGGCCGACGACGGCCTGGTCTCGCAGGCCGGGCGGGTCGCCAAGTACCAGGCCTACCTCGCGATGAAGGTGGCCCAGGGGGACGAGCAGGCCAAGGAGACCGCGCAGGGATTCTCGGCCCTTTCGGCCGCCCAGAAGACCCGTTTCCTGGACCTGCTCGAGGACCGCGCCCTGATGGCCCACCTCTTCGAGGCGGGCGAGTCCCCGGCCGCGGCGGGCATCACGCGGTCGGAGCTGGCGGGCGGCGACGTCGTGGTGGAGCGCGAGGCCGCCGGCGGCAGCGACGACGCGTCCCCGAACAGCACCGCGGCGCTCAGGGCCTCCGGCTACCGGGACATGTGGGCCTCGTACTCGTACACCGACAAGTTCCTGGGCGTGAAGGTCTCGCGCGTCACGGTGCGGACCAACTACCAGGTCAAGGGCAAGGACACCACGAAGGTGTACCCGGGCAGTGCGAGCCAGTACCTGTTCGTGCCGGGATGCGACTTCTCCCACAGCCCGGTGAAGGAGTGGATCTCCTCGCCGCCGGCCGACAACGCCCAGAGCGAGACCGTCTGGACGGCGAAGTGCTGGGGCAGCTCCTGGGACGAGCGCGAGCGCGTCTGGGGTGACTACCGCGGCTTCGTCGGCGGGTACCTGAAGGACGAGTAGGCCCGATAATCCGGGCCGAGCGGGCGGGAAATTCTGAACACACCTGCCCGCGCATGGTCGGGAATTCCTGCTGAATTCCTGACTCGGCCCATTGGCTTCCTGTACACCGGGGAGGATTCGTGTTCAGCGCCATGGGCTTCGGTCCGCTTGTCCCCTTTCTGTTCGTGCTCCTCATCGCTTGTGCGGTGGGTGGCCCGGTTTGGAAGAAGAAACGCCACTCCCGCTCGGCGGACGAAGACTGATCGTCCGGGCCGCGCCGCCGGAATGGTCGTTCGTGAATTCCCCGCCCCTCCGGAGGGGCGGGGATATTCGCGTTGCCAGAGGACTCACAGCATGTGAGGCGGTTCCTTTCGGGCCGAGTCCGCGAGCCGCGCGGCGAATCGGGTGACGAGCCCGCGGAGTGCATCGGGCCGCTCGATGGTGAACGGGCGGTCGAGCGAGGCGAGTACGGCAGGAAGCCAGTCGAGCCGTTCCACACGCATCTCGACGCGGGACCAGCGCTCGTCCTGCGCATCCGGGCCGTCCTCGGACCCCAGCTCCTCCACGATCGCGAGGCCGGCGGGAAGCCGGGCGCGGACGTACTCGGCCGTCCCCCGGACCCGCACGGTCACCTCGTGCCGGTGCGGAGCCGAGGCGATCCCCGACAGGACGCGTTCCGCGGGGTCGATGCCGGAGGGCGGGTCGAACGTGCCGGGCAGGGTCCTCGCTTCGGCGATGCGGTCCAGCCGGAACGTACGGTCCTCGCCGATCGCGGGATCGACGCCCGTCACGTACCACCTGCCCGAGTGGGCGACGAGTCCGAAAGCGTGCAGCGTGCGTTCGCCGTGCCGGCCGTCGGCGGTGGTGTACCGGATCGAGACCGGCCGGTGATGGCGTACCGCGTCGGCGATCGAGAGCAGGACCGCGGTCTGCGGGGCGGCGGGCGTACGGGGCGCAGTCGTGAAGGCGAGGGAGCCGAGTACGGCGTCGAGCTTGTGGCCGAGCCGTTCCGGCAGGACCCGTCGGATCTTGGCGGCTGCCGTGTCGCCCGCCGAGCCCGTGGCGGTCATCAGGCCGGCCCGCCGACCGGCGAGCAGGCCGAGCAGGACGGCGAGCGCTTCGTCGTCACTCAGCATGAGCGGGGGCATGCGGTAGCCGGCGGCGATCCGGTAGCCGCCGTGGCGGCCGCGTACCGACTCGACGGGTACGTCCAGGTCGAGGAGGTGGTCGGCGTACCGCCGCACCGTGCGCTCGTCGACCCCGAGCCGGGCGGCGAGTTCGGGGACGGTCCGCAGGCCGCCCGATTGCAGGAGCTCCAGCAGCATGAGGACGCGCGCGATGGGTCGGGACATGCCGAGAAGTCTCCCGCACATACCGGGCGGATCCTGTCCGGTATCCGCTTTAGCGTGAGGTCACCACCACGACATGTCTGGAGAGACCCATGGACTTCGTCTCGATCCGCATCATCACGGGCGACGTCGCCCGCCTCGTCGGCTTCTACGAGCGCGCCACCGGTGTGGCGGCGAAGTGGTCGACCGAAGACTTCGCCGAAATCGGCACCGACTCGGCCACCCTCGCCATCGCCGGAACCCGCACCGTGCCCCTCTTCGCGCCCGGCGCCGCCCGCCCGGCCGACAACCACAGCGTCATCGTCGAGTTCCTCGTCGACGACGTGGACCACGTGTACCGGAACCTGGCCGGCTCCACGGGAGACTGCGTCCAGGCGCCCACCACGATGCCCTGGGGCAACCGCTCGCTGCTCCTGCGCGATCCCGACGGCAACCTCGTCAACTTCTTCACTCCCGTGACCCCGGCCGCCCGCGCCAAGTTCGCCCGCTGACGACGCGCGGCCGTTCGGGGCGCCGCGGCCGGCGTCCCGGATCTCCACCCCCGTCTCCACCCGTGGGTCCAGGCGCCGCGTGCCCGCTCACAGCAGGCTTGAGGGCATGACCACGACCACATGGATCACCGACATCGCCCTCATCCTGATCGTCTTCCGACAGCTGCGCGAGGGCCCGCTGACCCCGAAGTCCTACCTGCTCCCGCTCGGGATCGTGACCTTCGTGGGCTCCAGCTACCTCGACACCGTCCCCACGGGCGGCAACGACCTCGTCCTGATCGGTGCCTTCACGGCCGTCGGCGCGGCGCTCGGCGTCGCCGGCGGCGTCTTCACCTGGATGCGGCGCGCGGACGGGCAGGTCCTGATCAAGGCCGGTGCGGTCTCGGCGGCACTGTGGGTAATCGGCATGGGTGCCCGGCTGGGCTTCCAGGTCTGGGTCGACCACGGGGGCGCCGCCGACGTCGCGCGCTTCAGCGCGGACCACTGGATCACCGGC
This sequence comes from Streptomyces sp. NPDC001903, assembly GCF_042891345.1. Lineage (NCBI taxonomy): Bacteria > Bacillati > Actinomycetota > Actinomycetes > Kitasatosporales > Streptomycetaceae > Streptomyces > Streptomyces sp. NPDC001903. The sequence continues at coordinate 551,704 of NZ_JBIASZ010000002.1, read as the reverse complement.
GCGCAGGCGTGGGTGGCGGCGCTGGTGCTGATGGCCCTGACCGAGGTGGTCACGCGGCTGGCCACGATCTTCGTCCGGAGCCGGCTGCTGACGCGTCCGCAGCAGTCGGCGGCGGCTGCGCGGACCGCCGCAGTTGCCGGTCGCAGGGCCTGACCGTGGGCTATGGTCGCGCCATGCCGGCACGAGAGACGGACGGGCCCGTGGGCGTGGCCCGGTGGAGTCCGTTCGATGGAGGGGGACGCGGCTCCCGCTCCCAGTGGGTGCTGGTCGCGGCCGTCGTGATCGCGGGGATCGTGACGATCCGGCCGATGGGCCTCGGCGGCCGCGGCCTGGTCGTCCTCCTCCTCTTCCTGGTCAACTGCGCGGTGCTGGCGATGCGGCTCGTGCCCGAGTCCGCCGTTCCCGAGCGGCTCGTCGCCCTCTGGTCGGCTCTCGGCGTACTGGCGGCGGCGGCGCTGATCGGCGCCAGCAGCTCGGGGACCTCCTACCTCTTCGCGTTCTTCCTCGTCGCCTTCGCCGGGTCCCGCCTGAACACCGGACCCGCCCTGGTCCTCGCCGCGTCCTGCAGCCTCCTGTGCGGCGGTGTGCTGTACGCACAGGCCGAGCCCGGCCAGTACGCGACGACCGTTCTCGGCCTCGCGACCGGCGCCGCCGTGCTCGGCGGCATCGCCGGGAGGAGCAGGGCGCAGGCCACGCGGGCGGCCATCGCGGCGGCCGAATCGGCGGAGAAGGCCGCGAGGGCCGAAGCCCGGACGGCGGTACTGGGAGAGCGCACCCGGATCGCCCGGGACGTCCACGACGTACTCGCCCACTCGCTCGCCGGGATCAACATGCAGCTGGAACTCGTCGACGCGCTGATCGACACCGGAGACCTGGCCAGGATCCGGGAGGCCAACGACAGGGCGCACAGCCTGGTCAGGGAGAGCCTGCGGCAGGCGCAGTGGACCGTGCACGCGCTGCGCGAGGACCGTCTGCCGCTGCGCGAGAGCCTGACCGCGATGCTCGAGTCCTCGGGCCACCACGATGCCCTCACCGTGGTCGGAGACGTCCGCGAGCTGTCGGCGCGGTCGACGCAGTGCCTGCTGCGGATCGCCCAGGAGGCGCTGACCAATGCCACCCGGCACGCCCCCGGCGGCGCGGTCGGCATGAGGCTGACCTTCACCGGGGACGCGACCGTACTGAGCGTCCGCAACCGGCCCGCGACCTTGCCGGTGACCGCGGCCGGCGGAAGCGGAATGGGACTGATCGGCATGCGTGAACGCATTGCCCTGCTCGGCGGCACCATCACCACCGGACCCGTCACCACGGGACCGGACTCGGGAGGCTGGCAGGTGGAAGCGGTGATCCCGCGATGAGCGAGACCGCGGACGCCGCCCCGTCCGTCAGGGTGGTGGTGGCCGATGACCAGGCCGCGGTACGGGAGCCGCTCGCGACCGTCCTCTCGCTGCTCCGGGACATCGACGTCGTCGCCACCGCGAGGGACGGGTACGAGGTCCTGGCGGCCGTCGCCGCGAGCCCGGTGGACGTCGTGCTCATGGACCTGCGGATGCCCGGCATGGACGGCACGGAGGCGACCCGGCGCCTGAGTGCGGAACACCCCGGTGTGGCGGTGGTCGCCCTGACCACGTTCGCCGACGACGACTCGATCCTGGGCGCACTGGGTGCGGGAGCCCGCGGCTATCTGACGAAGAACGCGGGCCGCGAGGACATCGCCAGGGCGATCCGGGCCGCCGCCGCGGGGCAGTCGGTGCTCGACCGCGAGGTACAGGCCCGCCTCCTCGCCGCCGCGCACACGCACCGGCCGGCGCCGGCGTCCCTTCCGCAGGACCTCACCCTCCGCGAACGGGAAGTCCTCGCCCTCATCGGCGAGGGCCTTCCGAACAGGGCCATCGCCGAGCGGCTCTTCATCAGCGAAGCCACGGTCAAGACCCACATCAACAACCTGTTCGCCAAGGCGGACATCCGCAGCCGGGCCGACGCCGTACGCCTCGCCATCGGGGCCGGCCTGGCCTGAGCGGCGCCCGGCCGCGCATTGAACGCCCCGTCCGGGCCGTGCCCGTTCGCCCGTGCCGTGCCCGTCCGCCCCTGTCGGCCGCCGCGTTGAACCACTGGTAGGAAACTTTCCTATCCGCTACGCTCCCCGACGGCGGCTTGGCGCGGTGCCTGGTGTCATGGGCATGACGCGCTCAGCGAGAGCTCTGACCCGGCCGCCGTGACGCTGCCCCCTGCTCGCCTCCACGGTCCGGGGGCGGCGCTCTCCGCACCGGTGTCCAGCTCTCGCCGTTCCCAGGCCAAGGAGTCCAGGCATGCACCTGTACGCCTCCACCCCACCACCCGCATCGGGCAGCCGACTTCGCCCCGCACTCCTCGTCGTGACCGCCGTGCTCGCACTCGTCGCCGGGCTGCTGCTCGCCTGGCCCGGCCGGGCCGGGGCCGCCGCCGACCCGCTCATCTCGCGCGGCAGGCCCGCCACCGCCTCCTCCGCGGAGAGCTCCTCCCTCGGCGCCGCCAACGCCTTCGACGGCGCCGCCTCGACCCGCTGGGCCAGCGCCGAGGGCAAGGACCCGCAGTGGATCCAAGTCGACCTCGGGGCCGGTGCCACCGTCTCCCGGGTCAAGCTGACCTGGGAGGCCGCCTACGCCAAGGCCTACCGCATCGAGGTCTCCGCCGACGGCGCGACCTGGACCAGGATCGCCGAGGAGAAGGCCGGCAACGGCGGCACCGACGACCTCGCCGGCCTCTCCGGCAAGGGCAGGTACCTGCGCGTGTACGGCACCGCGCGCGGCACGGCGTACGGCTACTCCCTCTTCGAGGCCGAGGTGTACGGCACCGTGGACGGCGGCCCGCCCCCCGGCGGCCGCACCTTCACGGTGGTCGCGGCGGGTGACATCGCCGCCCAGTGCACGGCCTCCGACAGCGGATGCGCGCACCCGAAGACCGCCGCCCTGGCCCGGCAGATCGACCCGCAGTTCTACCTCACGATGGGCGACAACCAGTACGACGACGCCCGGATCGCCGACTTCCGCGCCTACTACGACAAGAGCTGGGGCGCCTTCAAGGCCAAGACCCGCCCCGTACCCGGCAACCACGAGACGTACGACCCGGCCGGCCCCCTCGCCGGGTACAAGGCGTACTTCGGGAACATCGCCTACCCGCAGGGCAAGAGCTACTACAGCTTCGACGAGGGCAACTGGCACTTCATCGCCCTCGACTCCAACGCCTTCGACCAGGCCGCCCAGATCGACTGGCTCAAGGCCGACCTCGCCGCCAACGGCAAGCAGTGCGTCGCCGCCTACTGGCACCACCCGCTGTACTCCTCGGGCGGCCACGGCAACGACCCCGTCTCCAAGCCCGTCTGGAAGATCCTCTACGCCGCCAAGGCCGACCTGGTCCTGAACGGACACGACCACCACTACGAACGGTTCGCCCCGCAGAACCCCGACGGCAAGGCAGCCGCCGACGGGATCGTCGAGATCGTCGGCGGCATGGGCGGCGCCGAGCCCTACCCGATCGAGCAGGTGCAGCCCAACAGCCAGAAGCGCATCAGCGGCCAGTACGGGGTCCTGAAGCTCGACTTCACGGACTCGGGCTACAGCTGGACCTACGTCGCCGCCGACGGGTCGGTCAAGGACACCAGCCCCAAGTACAGCTGCCACTGATGTACCTGGCCAACACCGGCCGCCCGGACGCGCCGCCCCGCCCCCTCGGGGCCCGGCGGCGCGTCCCCGCCACCGTCATCGCGCTGGGCGCGGTCAGCCTCGTCACCGACGTCTCCGCCGAGATGGTCACGGCCGTGCTGCCGCTCTACCTCGTCCTGGGCCTCGGCCTCTCGCCGCTCCAATTCGGCTTCCTGGACGGGATGTTCAACGGAGCCACCGCCCTCGTGCGGCTCCTCGGAGGGCGGCTCGCCGACCGCGGCGGCCGCCACAAGAGGGTCGCCGGCGCCGGCTACCTGCTCTCCGCCCTCTCCCGGCTCGGGCTGCTCCTCGCCGACGGCGCCACCGCGGGGATCGCCGGCTCGCTCGCCGCCGACCGTCTCGGCAAGGGCGTGCGCACCGCCCCGCGCGACGCGCTGATCTCGCTCAGCGGCCCGCCCGAGACACTGGGCCGGGCGTTCGGCGTGCACCGGGCCATGGACACCACCGGCGCGCTGCTGGGCCCGCTCGCCGCCTTCGCCGTGCTGTGGGCGACCGCCGACGCCTACGACGCGGTGTTCGCCGTCAGCTTCTGCACGGGCCTGCTCGGCGTGCTCCTGCTCGCCCTGTACGTCCCCTCCGCGGCCCCCGCGCCACCGGCGCGGCCGACACCCCTCCGGCACACGGCACTTCGCGACCCCGCCTTCCGCCGCATCCTGTACGCCGCCTCCCTGCTCGGCGCCGCCACCATCGGCGACGCCTTCCTCTACCTGCTCATCCAGCGCGCCCTCGACCTGCCGGCTGCCCTGTTCCCGCTGCTGCCGCTCGGCGCCGCCGCCGGATACCTGCTGCTCGCCGTCCCGGCCGGCCGGATCGCCGACCGCGTCGGGCGCCGGCTGCCGTTCCTGGCCGGGCACGCCGCGCTGCTCGGCGCGTACGCCGTCCTGCTGCTCCCCGTGGCCTGGCCGACCGTGGCCGCGGTGCTGGTGCTCCTCGCCGTCTTCTACGCCTCCACCGACGGGGTCCTGATGGCGCTGGCCGGCCCCGTACTGCCCGCGCACCGCCGCGCCGGCGGGCTCGCGGTGCTCCAGACCGGGCAGGCGCTGGCCCGCCTGGCGGGGGCCGCGGGCTTCGGGGCCGCCTGGACGTTCTGGGGGCAGGGGCCCGCCCTGTGGACGGCGGCGCTCACCCTCGCGGGGGCGCTCGCGGCCGCCTGGCGCATCCTGCCGTCCCCCGTACCCGCCGCCGTACCCGCCCCCGCCCTCGACACCCAGGAGGCACCGTGAACCCCCGGGCGCCACAGCTCCGCCGGCTCGTCCTCGTCGTACTCGCCGTCCTGCTGCTCGGGGGCGGCTCCCTGGGCTACGTCCTGCACGCCAGACATCGCGAGCCGCCGGCGGCCGCCGCGGACGGATCGTTCAGCCTGGCCGAACCCGGGCTCTACTACCGGGACTCGGCCACCGGCCGGGTCGCCCGCCGCGGCGCCGCCGGCGGGCCCCCCGCCACGGGAGGCCCCGCCTGCGAGCGCTTCCACGCCGCGGGGGAGCGCGCCCTGTGCCTGCGCAAGCTGCCCGGCGTCCCGGCCCGCACCCAGGCCCTCGTACTGGACCGGCAGCTGCGCGAGGTCAAGAGCGTGACCGTGCCCGGCATCCCCAACCGGGCCCGCGTCTCGGCCTCGGGGAACGTACTGGCCTGGACGGCCTTCGCGACGGGCGACTCGTACGCCACGACCGCCTTCTCCACCCGGACCTCCCTCCTCGACCTGCGCACCGGCTACCTGGTCAAATCGATGGAGGAGATCCCGCTGACCATCGACGGAGCCCGCTACCACGCGCCCGACGTCAACTACTGGGGCGTGACCTTCGCCCGGGACGACAACCGCTTCTACGCCACGGTGTCGACCAAGGGGCGCACCCACCTCGTCGAGGGGGACCTGCGCAACTGGTCGGCGAAGGCCCTGCGCGAGAACGTCGAATGCCCCTCCCTGTCACCCGACGACACCCGCATCGCCTTCAAGAAGAAGGTCTCCGACGATCCCGCCGCACCGTGGCGGCTGTACGTCCTGGACCTGGCGGACATGCGAGAACACCCGCTCGCGGAGACGCGCAGCGTCGACGACCAGGCGGCCTGGCTGGACGACGGGACCGTCGGCTACGCCCTGCCGGGACGCGAAGGGCGCGCCGACGACATCTGGTCGGTCCCGGCGGACGGTTCGGGCGAACCCCGCCTCCTGGTCCCCGGCGGCTCCTCCCCGGGAGCCGTGGCCGGATCGGCGCTCTGACGCGACCGCGCCGGGCTGTGTTCAGCTACGTCCCGGCACGGCCGCGCACCGCCGCGCACGCCACCGGTGGGTCCGCGGTACGCCCGCGGCATGCCGCCGCACGGCCACGCACATCCCGATGAGGCAGGAGAGGTCATGCCCCGCATCGCACGATGGACCGCGGTCACCGCGGTCGCCTTCGCCACCGTACTGGCCGCGACTCCCGGTGCCGGCGCCGCCGAAGGAGCCGCCGCCCGGGCCCAGGCGGCGCCGACCCCCGTGTACTGGACCGCGCAGCCGCCCGGTGCGACGGCCGCGGCTCCGCAGCGGTTGCTGAACCAGCCCGTCCGGATCACCAACGACTTCGCCAAACGGCCCACCACCCAGTGCCTGGACGTCGATGCCAACGGCGGGGGCAACGGCACGGTCGTCCAGGTCTGGCAGTGCAACGGCACCACCCAGCAGCGCTGGTACCTCTGGAACAACGGCGCGCTCGAGAGCTACCGCTTCCCCGGCAAGTGCCTGGACGCGGACCTCAACGGGGGCGGCAACAACGGCACCAAGGTACAGATCTGGGACTGCAACAACACACCGCAGCAGAGCTGGTCCCACCCCTCGGGCGACCGGGCCGTCTACAACGCCCGCTTCCACGGCGGCGGCAACATCGTCATGGACCGCGACGCGAACGTCCTGGGCAACGGCGCCCGCGTCCAGTTGTGGCAGAAGAACTTCCAGTCACAGCAGTGGTGGGACGTGTGGGCCGACTGACCGGTGGCGGGCGGCCCCGGTCACGGGTCCGGCGTGCCGGGCGGCCGTCGCCGGTGGGGGAGAGGGCGGGCGTAGCGCCGGTGCAGTGCCTCGCGCGCGGACTCGAACGCGGCTTCGCCGCCGTCGGCCGGCTCCCCGGCGGCCTCGCAGCGGGCGTGGAGCCGGGTCCGCTCCACGGCCGCCATGGTCTCGCAGGCCCGCAGCATGTCCAGGGTCGGGGCTGCCGAACTGACCACAAGGACGGGGGCGTCCGGGGCGGCGGGCATCCGGTGGGGGACGGTGACCAGCGACAGGACGGCGAGGCGGTCGCGGCTCTCGGCGCGGGCCCGGACCGTGCCCGTGGTGGCGGCCAGGTGCCCGCCGGCCGCCGTCACGTCGTGGAGCAGCCGCAGCGGGCCCGTCTCGGCCGACCGGCGGGAGCGCCGGGGGGTCACGAGCGGGTCCCGGGAGGTCACTTCGTTGCAGGCGAGTTCCAGGCGGCGGGCCACTTCCGGGTCGCGCAGACCGGCGGCGAGCGCGAGGGCGTACGGGGCCAGGTGGCCGTCGATCAGCTCGTCGAGCGGCAGCAGCCTGAGGGTGCGGGCCCGCAGCAGCCACGCCACCTCCATCCGGTAGCGGCCGTTGGGGTCGACGGCCTCGAGCTCGTGGCCGCCGTGCCAGCCGACGGTGACCCGGTCGTGGCGCTCCCCCGCGGGGGCGACCTCGACGTGCACGTCCGCCACGGACCAGCGCCGGTTCCCGTACTCGGCGAGGGGCAGGCACCGCTCCCCGCCGGGGGCCACGGCGCCGGACCGTGCCAGGCCGCTCAGGGTGGTGGTGCCCATGGGATGGGAGTGCAGTACGGCGCCGTCGAGGCGGACCGGCGGGAGGCCTCCGGCGAAGGTCAGCACCGCGGCCCGGGGGCGGCCCGGATCCGCCTCGGCGGTCATCGCGCCCCCCGTGGTACGGGGACACCGGGGCCGGAGCGGTGAACGGTCCCGGCGCGCGCGTGGGCCCGGGCCGTCGGGTTCGTGAGATCCATGACGGACCGATACCAGGGCCGAGGCCCTCGCGCGGGACGCCGCGCCGGTGGAGACCCCCTACGTGGTCTGCGTCGGGGCGAGCTGCGTGAGGACGAGCAGGGCGTCGACGAGGTCCTCTGCGGGGGCGCCGGTGGCCAGGCGGCGCAGTTGCTGCCCGAAGACCAGGGCGACCGCCGCGCCCGCCAGCCGCTCGGGGTCCGCGACGCCGAGGCGGGTCAGGATCCGGGCGGCCAGCAGGTCGTAGGCGGCGAAGCATTCGGCCGCGGCGGCGCGCAGCCGTTCGTCGCGGCCGGCCTGGACGTACAGCTCGAAGGGCGCGATGTGGCGGCTGTCGAAGGCGTTGCCGCCCGCGACCTGCGCCACCACCTCGGCCGCCTGGCCGATGCCGAACCGCTCGTCGGTGCACGCGTCGGCGAGCGCGGTGAAGTGCCGCGTCTCCTCGGCCACGAACTGCAGCAGGCTCTCGCGCAGCAGCTCGTGCTGGGTGGCGAAGTGGTAGGTGACCGAACCGAGCGAGACCCCGGCCTCCTTGGCGATCCGCCGGTTGGTGACGGCGGCCACGCCGTCCTGCCCGATGATCCTCAGCACGGCGTCGATGATGCTCTGGCGGGTGTCGGAAGCAGCGGGCATGTCGGCATTCTGCCCCATCGGCCGCCGTGAACGACCCGGCAGGGTGCGGGATTCGGGGCCGTCCGGGGTGTGGACAGGCAGGGGAGGGGTCCCTATTGTTCGTTCGAACGAACAACTCAAGGCCGCCGCACGGGAGTCAGCGTGGACATATCCGGATCGAACGTTCTCCTCACCGGGGCCACCGGCGGCATAGGCTCCGCCCTGGCGGCGAGTCTGGCGGCCGAAGGCGCCCGCCTCACGGTCACCGGGCGCCGCCCGGAGGCCCTCCGGGCCACCGCGGAGGCCTGCGGCGCCCGCACCGTGGTCGCCGATCTGGCCGTCCGGTCCGACGTCGTCCGGCTCGCCGAGGCCTGTGCGGAGACGGACGTCCTCGTCGCGAACGCGGCCCTGCCCGCCAGCGGCGACCTCCTGGACTACACCGGGGAACAGCTCGACCGCGCCCTCGACGTCAACCTGCGGGCGCCCCTCCAGCTCTCCCGGCTCCTCGCCGCACACATGGTGGCCCGCGGCCGCGGCCACATCGTGCTGGTCGGCTCCATCTCCGGCAAGGCGGCGACCAAGTCGACCTCCCTGTACAACGCGACGAAGTTCGGACTGCGCGGATTCGCCCTCGCGCTGCGCCAGGAACTCCGGGGCACGGGCGTGGGGGTGTCCCTCGTCCAGCCCGGGTTCGTCCGTGACGCGGGGATGTTCGCGGCCACGGGCGCCACCCCGCCGAGCGGCATCAGGACCGTGACACCCGCGCAGGTCGCCGGCGGAGTCGTACGGGCGGTCCGCCACGACCGGTGCGAGGTCAACGTGGCGCCGCTGGAGCTGAGGCTGCTCAGCGCCATCGCCGGACAGTTCCCCGGCTTCGCCGAGCGGATCCAGGCCCGAGCGGGCATCGACGGCTCCGTGCGACAGATCGTCGAGGCCCAGCGCTCGCACCGGTAGGAGTGTCCGGCAGTCCCGTCCGTACTCGCACCCGCACGTCCTCGCCCCGTACCCCTCCCATGCCCCCTCATGTGAACGGAGTGCATGACCGTGCCGAGCCAACACCACCCCGGCGCAGTGCCCGGCCCGCCCCCCGGTCCCGGTGTCGAGCGCCGGTCACTGCTCCGATTAGGAGCCCTCCTGGCCGCGGGCGGAGCCGCCGCGGTGGTCCCCGCGCCGATCGCCTCCGCCTCGACGCGCGGCCAGGGGACCGACACGGTGACGACCACCTACACGGGCCGCGCCCCGTACGGCAACGACCAGTGGGCGTACGTCGCCTTCGAGGTCCCCGCCGGAGTGCAGCGGATCTCCGTCGCCACCACCCACGACGGCTCCGCCGGCATCCTCGATCTCGGCGTCTTCGGCACCACCGGCTTCCGCGGCTGGTCGGGCGGCGCACGGACCGGCTTCACCCTCGCCGCGTCGGACGCCACCCCCGGCTACGTGCCCGGGCCCGTCGAGCCCGGCCGCTGGTCCGTCATCCTGGGGCCGATGGTCGCCAGCCCCGACGGCATGGCCTGGCAGGTCGACGTCACCCTCCACCACGGAGCCCCGCTGCCCGGTGCGCCGTACGACATCCTGCCCGCCGCGGTGGCCGGGCGGGGCCCGGGCTGGTACCGGGGCGACCTGCACCTGCACAGCGTGCACTCCGACGGCCAGCGCACGGTGGACGAGATCGTCGCGGCCGCCCGCCGGGAGGGGCTGCACTTCATCGCCACCTCCGACCACAACACCAGCTCCACCGGCGTGACGTGGCAGGGGAACGTCCCCACCGACCTGCTGGTGATCAACGCGGAGGAGGTCACCACCCGGCACGGCCACTGGCTGGCCGTCGGCCTGCCGCAGGGCGAGTGGGTGGACTGGCGCTACGGCCCCGCGAACCAGGGGGTGTTCGAGGAGCACGCCCGGCGCGTGCACAGTCTGGGCGGGCTGACGATCGCCGCCCATCCGCTCACCCCGGCACCGGGGTCCTTCTGGGAGTTCGGCCTCGACCGGGTGGACGCGCTGGAGGTGTGGAACGGACCGTGGACCCTGGACGACGCGGCCAACATCGCCGCCTGGCACGCCATGCTCTGCCTCGGCAAACGGGTCGCCGCCGTCGGCAACAGCGACGCCCACAGCCCCGCGGACGCCGTCGGCCGCCCGCACAACGTGGTGCGCGCGGCCGGTCTGTCGACCCCCGCGGTCCTGGACGCGCTGCGCACGGGCCGGTCGTACGCCGTCGAATCCGCCGCCGTGACCCTGGACTTCACCGCCCGGAACGGCGCGGCGGTCGCCGGGCCCGGTGAGGAGCTGCCCCTGTCGTTCTTCGACGCGGTCGACGTGACCCTGGACGTGACGGGCGCCCCGGACAGCATCGCCACCCTCTACACCGAGTGGGGCATCATGGCCGCCACCGGCATCGACGGGAGCGGCCGGGGGCGACTGAGGTGGCGCGGCTGGGGCAAGGCCTCGATGTTCGCCCGGGCGGAGGTCCGCCGGCTGGGGCCCGCCTCGACCACGCTGGATCAACTCGTGGCCATCACCAACCCGGTGTGGTTCTACTCCGCGCAACAGCCCCCGTACGACGTCGAGCGGCGCGTGCTCTTCCACACGGAGCGCCGTACCGACGGCTCGTGGAGCAGCATGCGTCCGCTGCCGGGTGCCGTCGGCGCCGCCTCGTTCGCCGGGGCGCAGAGCGCCGCGGCGGGCATGGCGGACGGCTCCGTGGTGGTGCTGGGCATCGCGCCCGACAACGGCCTGTGGCTGACCACCCTGCGGGGCTCGGCCACGCTCCAGCCCTGGCAGCGCGTCCCGGGACCGGACGGCTCGACCGGCTTCACCGTCCGGGAGGCGGACATCGCGGCCTTCCCCGACGGCACCTGCCAGATCGTGGCGACGGCCATGGACGGCACCGCCTACCACCAGCAGCGGCGTGCCGACGGCGCGCTGCCCGGCTTCCGGGCCGTGCCCGGCTCGCCCGCGACGAGCCGCTGGGGTGCGACGAAGGTGGCGATCACCGCCATGCCCGACGGGTCCGCCCAGCTGCTCGGCTACGGCATGGACGGCGCCATGTACCACTGCGTGCGCGGGCGCGGCGGTACGTGGACGCCCTGGGGACGCCTGGCCGGCTACAACGGGGCCGCGACGTTCTCCGGCCCGGCCCTGGCGATCGCCGGGATGCCCGACGGGTCCTCTCAGGTCCTGGCGATCGGGCTGGACGGGATCGTGTACCACCAACTGCGGCGGCCCGACGGCTCCTGGACCGGATTCCGGCCCCCGCGGGGCGTCACCACCCCCACCATGGGTGCGAGTGCCATCGGCATCGCGGGAACGCCCGACGGCTCGGCCCAGGTCGTGGCGGTCGGGCTCGACGGACGGGTCTGGCACGACGTCAGGCTGCCGGACGGTTCCTGGACCCCGTTCGGCCGGATACCCGGCCCGAACGGGAGGGACCCCTTCCCCGCCGGGCAGGTCCACATCACCGCCCTGCGCGACGGCACCACGCACGTGACGGCCATCAGCGCCGGCTAGAGCGTCCCGTGTCCCGTGTCCGTGGCGTTCAGGCGGTGAGGCCGGCCCGCCTGAGCGCTACTTGGGACAGGTCGCGGATGGCCTGCTCGTCACCCCGCCGCCAGGCATCGGCGAGGCCCCCCGCCGGGACCGGGACCGCCGCCAGGTCCTTCACCGGTCCGGTCAGCGCCCGCAGGGCCAGGAGATCGGCGCCGCCGGGAGCGTCGAGCAGCCCGCGGATCCGGGCGCTGCGCCTGATCCAGCGCACGCGCGGGGGAAGCCAGAGGGCCAGTACGAGCGCCACGCAGACGACGATCAGGCCGATCGCCGTCAGGTCGGCCACCCGGCCCACCCAGTCCTGCATCGACTGCCCCGCGTCCGAGAGCCCGTTGCCCGCCTCGGCCGCGGACTGCAGCGGCTTCTTCAGGATCCCCCCGATCAGCGGTACGTCCGCCGCCGCGTTCCCCGCGTCGTCGAGGCCGGAGGCGAGGCTGCCGCTCGCGTCCTCCAGCTTCCGCCCCGGCTCGGCGAGGACCATGATCCCGTCGTGGACCGCCACGGCGAACCTCACCGCGGCCGCCACCAGCACCACGGCCAGCAGATCGGCCAGTACCTGCCGGATGCGGCGTGCTCGGGTCTGGGCGTAGAGGCGCATGGGATGCTCCTGTTCCGGCGACATCAAACGGACGAGAACGACCGCCGTGACGAAGGGCCACGGCCCATCGGCCCGACCGTACGCGCCTCCCGCCCCGCCGGGCATCCGCCCGTGCCGGGGGACGGGAGGAGGCCGAGGGCGCCGACGATGCCGAGGGTCCTCGGGTCAGGCTCCGGGTCGGACCGGGCCGATGGCGGTGCCGGGGGCCACCTCGAAGCCGCCTGCGGCGACGGAGGTGCCCGGGATGTCGCCGCCCGGGGCGCGGAGGGTGAACGACGCCTCGTCCGCAGGGGTGCCGTGACCCTGCTCGGGGACCCGGATGTCGAAGTGGACCGGTCGGCCCGGCCCGAAGGTCACGACGGCCGTCTGGTCGCCGTAGCGGCCGGGCGTGAGACCGAGCGTCGTTCCGCGGTGCGCGAAGGCCACGTCGGCGGGGGAACCGAGCAGCCTGCAGGCCGCGTACCCCTTCGGCGCGGTCAGGGTGACGCGGAAGTGGAGGTGCCCCGAACCGGCCCGGTCCCGTGTGATCTTCGCGAGGTGGTTGGCCGGCCGGCAGGCCGACGGGGCTGCGACGCCGCCCGCCGTCACCGCACGCGCGCTGCCGGCGCCTGCGACGGCCGCGAGAACGAGGGTGGTGACGATGACGCGCGTACGGTTCGTTCGCATGCCGGATTCTCCCTGCCTTGCCCGTGCGGCTCCGTCGTCGCCGCATCTCCCGGAACGCCAACAGAAGACCAGGTTGGTCCGCCGGCGGCGCGGACACTCCACGGAGCGGTGATCGTTCTACCCGGCCGGGTGTGCGGGGCCTGCGGGGCCTGCGCCACGGCGTGCGCCGTACACGGTGTCCGCGGCGTCCACGACCGGATCGCGGCTACCGTCTGTGCGGCCAGGCCGGCCGGCGGCGCGAGATGCGGCGTCCGCGTTCGGACGGGGCCTGCGGGGCCAGGGCGAACGACACCGTGATGTGGGCCCCTCCCAGGGGGCTGCGGCCGATGCACACCGAGCCGCCCGTCGCGGTCGCGGCCCGCCCCGCGATGTCGAGACCCAGCCCGGTGGAACCGGTGCTGCTCCCGCGGGAGAGCGCCAGTTCCGGTTCGGGGATGCCCGGCCCGCCGTCCTCCACGACCAGCTCCACCGCCTGGGCCGTCCGCACCACCCGCACGCCGAACGGGGTCCCGGGCGCGGTGTGGCGGAAGATGTTGCCGATGAGCGCGTCCACCACGGCGGCGACGTCGTCGTCGGAGAGGCCGACGGCCGTGGGTTCCTGGGTCAGATCGACGCAGCAGGACCGGTTCTGCTGCTCCGCGAGGACCGACCAGAAGGCGGTGCGGCGGCGCACCACCTCGGCGGCCTCGCAGCGCGGGCAGGACGCCCCGGCGCCCGCCGTGTCCGGGCCCGCGTGCGGTTCCGTGCCGAGCATGCCCTGGCCCATGGGGCCCACGGCGAGCGGGGTGCGCGCCGCGGCGATGATCGCCCGCAGTTCGGCCTCCAGTTCACCGACGGCCGCCTCGACCCGCGCCGACTCGGGTGTGCCCGCCATGCGCTCCGACGCGAGGTGCAGTGCGGTGAGCGGCGTACGCAGCCGGTGGGACAGATCGGCCACGAGTTCGCGCTCGACGGCCAGCAGTTCGGTCATCCGGTGCGCCATCGCGTTGAAGGCGATGCCCGCGTCCCGCAGCTCCCTGGGGCCCACCGGGTCCACGCGGGTGTCCAGGTCGCCCTGGCCGAGTGCGCGCGAGGCCTGGGCGAGCTTCCTGGAGGACCTGACGACCTTCGCGCCGAGACGGTCGGCGACCAGGACGGAACCGCCGATCAGCGCCACCGCGAGGAAGGACATGACGGCCCACGACTCCTTGACCCCGTGGGTCAGTTCCTCCTCGGGCACGAAGTTCTCGATCACGGCGACCCGGTCGCCGGGGAGCACCACCGGCTGCAGGCATATCCAGCCGTCCGGGATCTCCTGGGAGATGGACTCCCGCCCCTGCTGGGCCCGTTCGAGCAGCGCCTCGGGCGCCTTGGAGCTGCCGAGGGCCTCGGCGTCCGCCGGCAGGTGGATCACCAGCTGCTGTGCCGGGTCCAGGCTCGCGGCGGACTCCCGCAGTGCGGACGGATCCGTGGTGAGGGTGAGGATGGGGGCCAGGGCGGCGGCGCGCTGCTCGGCCGCGGTGACGGCCTGCGCCTTGACCAGCGACATCACCAGTGCGCCCAGCGGTATGAGGAAGGAGAGGGCGACCATGGAGGTCACGGCGAGCGCCACTCCGGCCAGCGAACGCCTCAACGGGGTGCCACCAATTTGATGCCGACTCCGCGCACGGTCAGCAGGTAGCGCGGGGCCGCCGCCCGTTCGCCGAGCTTGCGGCGCAGGGACGACAGGTGGACGTCCACGGTCTGGTCGTCGACGTACGGCTCGCGCCAGACCTCGGTCAGCAGACGGCGTTTGGAGACGACCTGGCCGGGGTGGCGGGCGAGGAACGCGAGCAGGTCGAACTCCCGCCGGGTGAGGCGCAGCTCCACCCCGGCCAGGTACGCGGTGCGTGCGCCCGGGTCCACCGCGAGTTCGCCCACGGTGGTGGGGTGCAGCCCGTCGGCCGCCGGAGCGGGATGTGCCACCGGCGCTCCCCGCGTTCCCGGCGCCGGTCCGGTGGCGGGGACATGAGTGGTGCGCCGCAGGACGGCCGAGAGGCGCGCGACGAGCTGCCCGCCGGAGAAGGGCTTGACCAGGTAGTCGTCGGCGCCCGCGTTGAGGAGGCTGATGATTTCCCGCTCGTCGTCGCGGGCGGTGGCCACCAGGACGGGTACGGAGGAGATGCCCCGGATCATGCGCAGTGCGTCTCCTCCGTCCAGATCGGGCAGGCCCAGGTCGAGGACCACCGCGTCGAGGGGCGTCTGGGTGACCTCGCGCAGGGCTCCGAACCCGTCGGCCGAGCTGCGTACGGCATACCCGTGTTCCGTCAGGACCTCGATCAGTGACTGGCGGATGCTGGGGTCGTCTTCCACGACCAGGACGCTGGGCATGGGGGACACCTTAGGGTCGGCCGGCCGGGGTGCGGCTAGTGGGGGCTGAACGTCGCGCGGTCGCCGGTGACGTGCAGGTGCACCGGGCGGTCGGAGACCGGAATGGTACAGCCGTCCTGAGTGCTGCAGCTCGCGTAGCCGATCAGCACCGTGGCGTCCCCGTCCCCGTCGGCGCGTACGGGCAGCGTGGTGGTGACCGGGCCGTCCGGGTAGACGGGCACCGGGCTTTCGACACCGGGCACGGTGATGGACCGTACCTCCGCGGCCGCCGCCAGCTTGCCGTCCGCCTTGAAGGCGCCCGTGACGGCCAGGGCCGTCGGCCTGCCCACGCCCTCGACGCCGCCGGGCGGCAGATCGGTGCTGTAGAGGTGGAAACCCTTGCGCTCGGGCGTGAAGACCGCGGTGAGCGTGCCCTTCGAGGCGTGCCAGTCGGACACCGAAAGCGTGACGGTGACCCCCTGCTCGGTGAAGCTCGTCGTGGGCGGTGCGGAGCGGTCGGCACCCCCGGTGCCTCCGGCCTGCTGAGCGCCGCAGGCCGCGAGGGCGGCGGAGAAGAGGAGGGCGGCCGAGACCCGGACCGTCCGGGAACGCCGTATGTGCTGCGTAACGTTCATGTGCGTCTCTGCATCTCTGTATGTCCGTATCCGTATGTCTGCATGTCTGCGTGTCTGTGGCTTCGTGGCCGGGAAGGGGCCGGACCGGCTCTAGAGGGCGGCGGTGGAGTCCGCGCTCCACAACTGGAGCGTGTACACGAGGTCGTTCCACACCCCGGTGGCCAGCAGTACGCCGACGAGGACGAGCAGACCTCCGCCGGTCCGCAGCACCCACGGGTAGTGGCGTTTGACCAGGCCGAATGCGTTCAGGGCGCGGCGGAAGGCCAGTGCGGCCAGGACGAACGGCAGGCCCAGCCCGAGGCAGTAGGCGGCCATCAGCAGGGCTCCGCGGGCCGCGCTCGCCTCCGTCCAGGCCAGCGCCTGGACGGCGGCCAGCGTCGGGCCGATGCAGGGGGTCCAGCCCACCGCGAACACCGCCCCCAGCACGGGGGCTCCGGCGAGCCCCAGTGCCGGCCGCCGGTGGCTGCGGAACTCCCGCTGTGCGAAGCCCGGCAGGAACCCCATGAACGACAGCCCCATCAGTACGGTGAACGCGCCGACCGCCTGGGTGATCACCTCCTGGTGGGCCAGCAGGGCGCGGCCGAAGTGGCCGAACAGGGCGCCTCCGGAGACCAGGACCGCCGTGAAGCCGAGGACGAACAGCAGGGCTCCCGCCGCCATGCGGCTGCGCCGCCCGCCGCGCGCGTCCGCCAGGTCGGAGACCGACAGGCTGGTCACGTAACTGAGATAGCCCGGAACGAGCGGCAGGACGCACGGCGAGAGGAAGGAGACGAGTCCCGCGACGAGCGCCACGGGGGCCGCGATCAGGAGGGTTCCGTTGACGAGGGAGGCGGCGTCCGTCGCGGCGGGCGTCATGACTCCTCCTCCGCGACGTGCGCGAGCACGGGCCGCAGCTGCTCCTCGGTGACGGCGCCCCCGATGCTGGCGGCGATGCGCCCGCGGCGGTCGATCACGAGGGTCGCGGGGACCGCCTGAGGGTTGAGCAGCGCGGGCGGGAAGCGCAGCAGCAGCTCTCCGGTGGGGTCGGGCAGGCTGGGGAAGCTCAGGCCGTGTGCCCGTACGAAGGACCGCGCGGCGGCCGGGTCCCGGTCGCGCGTGTTGATGCCGAGGAACCGGACTCCGTCGTCCCGGGTCCGGCGGCTGAGCCGCTCCAGGCCGTCGGCCTCCGTCCGGCACGGCCCGCACCAGGAACCCCAGACGTTCAGGACGACGACGTGGCCCCGGAGCCCGGCGAGGCTGACCGCCCTGCCGTCCAGGTCGTCGCCGGCCAGTACGGGCGCGTCGGGCCGGGAGCCGGGCTCCATGACCCGGGCCCCGGCCGCGGTTCCCACGACCGTTCCCGCCCGCCCGTCCGGCGCCCCGGGTCCGCCGTCCGTGGCGAGCCCGGCGAGGACGAGGGCGGCCGCGACGGCGAGTCCGGCCCCGGCCGGGACGAGGGCGTACGTCCGGAGCGGTCGTCTCATGACGCCCACTGGCGCAGGAAGGAGTTGATGCCCTCCGCGGTCAGGGACGGGTTGCCGGTGACGTGGGTGTCGGTGCGCACGGTGCCCGACGGGGAGACGACGACCAGCACGGGCATCGTGTAGGTGCCGCCGGAGGGGCTGTACTTGCGCAGGAGCGCGGAGTTGGCGGAGCTATTGCCGCCGATGTCGATCTTGACGAGCTGGTAGGAGCCCCCGAGGATCGCGGCGGTCTGGGGCTGGGCGAACACCTTGTCGGCGGCCTTGCAGTTGCCGCACCAGTTCGCACCGAAGTCGAGCAGCACCATCCGCCCCTCGGACTTGGCCGTGCGCAGGGCCGCGTCGATCAGCTTCTGCGCGTCGGCCGAACTGTCGTAGCCGGGCCCGGGTACGGCGGCCGGCTTGGCCGCGGTGGACGTACGGGCCGGCTTGGCCGAGGCGCCGGTGGCGGCCGCGGACCCGGCCCGGGCCGGCGAGGAGCCGGGCCGGGGGGTCGCCGACGCGGACGCGGAGGCGGAGGCGGAGGCCGTCGCGGTCGGGGACGCCTCGGGCGACGCGGTGGCGGAGTCGGTGGCGGAGGGCTCCGAGGAGGCGGGGGCCGAGGAGGGCGCGGCGGAACCCACGGGCTGGGTGGACGGCCCGCAGGCGGCGGTCAGTCCCGCCGCGACCACGGCCGCGGCGACCAGCGGCAGCCGCATCCCCCGCGGCGTGCCGGGGCGGGGCGGCTGCGTACGGCGGTCGGCGCGGACGGGTCGGAGCATGCGAGAACTCATGGCGAAGACACCCCAGGACACGGATCGGAATGCGGGAAGGGCACGGCGCCCCCCGGCTCGGTGAAACCGGCGGCCCGACGGTTCGCACGGGTCACGCCCCGGCGCCGAGGGCCGCTCGGCTGAGGCGAGCATAGGACCGCTCCGGGCCGCCGGAACCGGCTCGGCCGGATCTTGAGGTTGCCCTAAGGAACAGCTCACCTTCCGCTTCGCCGGAGCGCGTTCCGGGGGCGGGGGCAAGGCGGCCAATCCCCTCGAAGGGGGCGGATCCGGGCGGGGTCGTCGCCGGCCCGGCCGGTACGCGCGGCGTGATCAGCTCTCAGAGAGAGGACTCGCGGACGGTGGCCTTCGCCGACGGTTCGATCGTCGCCGTCACGACCGACCGGTGGTCGGCGCTGGTGAAGGTGACCGTGAGGGTGTCGTCCGCGGTCTGCGAGGTGGTGGTCTTGAAACCGCGGTCCGGGACCGCGGAGATCAGGCACACGCCGCGGCTCCCGTACCGCACGGTGACCTTGCCGCCCTGCGAGGGGACGGTGTACAGGCCCGCTCCGCCCTCCGCGCAGTCCACGGCGCTCTTCGAGGCGTTGGCCCGAGGGGTTCCCTGCGGGGCCTTGGCGGGCGTGGCCGCCGCCGAGGGGGAGGGCCGCTGCGTCGCCGAGGGCGAGGGGCTCGCGGACGCGCTCGGGGACGGCGAGCTCGGCGACGGGGTGCCCGCCTGCCACGCGGGCGGCGTCTCGATGACCGTCGGGGCGGACCGTGCCACCGGGGGCGTATGCCGGGTCGAGCCGACGACGAACTGGACCGTGGCGAGCACGGCGGTCACGCTGGCGGCCGTGCACGACAGCCATATGAGCAGGTAACGCGGAAGTCGGGGCACGGCCCCATAGTGGCGGACGCGCCGCCAAGCCCGTCACCGCCTCCCCTCTTCCGCGGAAGCCGCAGGGCCGGGGGGTAAGCAGGATGGCCGGGGAACCGCGGGGCCGGTACGGGCGGCCCGGCGGCCGGGCGGGCGAACGCCGACGTCCCCCGCACCCGGGGAGAGGTGCGGAGGACGTGGCGGCCCGATGCCGGCCGGTTACTTGGAGGCGCCGAAGTCCTGCGTCCACCACGGGCCGCCGTCGCCCTTGTGCACGCCTATGCCGATCTCCTTGAAGGCGCAGTTGAGGATGTTGGCCCGGTGGCCGGGGCTGTTCATCCACGCGTTCATCACCGCGTCCGCGTCGGACTGGCCGCGCGCGATGTTCTCGCCCAGGCGGGACCACGCGTACCCGGCGGCTTCCACCCGGCTGGTCATGGTGGACCCGTCGGGTCCGGTGTGCGACATGACGCCGCTGCGGGCCATGGTGTCGCTGTAGGCCCGTGCGGCCGCGCTCAGCTTGCTGTTCGTGGTCAGGGGGCCGCAGCCGGCGGTGGCCCGCTCCTTGTTGACCAGGGCGAGCACCGCGGACTCGCTGCCCGCGTCCACCGTGCCGGAGCCACCGGAGCCACCGGAGCCACCGGACCCCCCGGAGCCACCGGAGCCGCTGCCCGTGGTCGAGGGCTTGCGCGTGGGCTTGTCGGTCTGGGCCGGCGCCGCCTTGGCCGCGATGCTGCTCTCCGCCGCCGCGGGCTGCGCCGGAGTCGCGGAACCGGAGGCCTCGGCCCCGGGCGTCCCGGACGGGCTCGGGCTCGGCGTGGCCGAGGCCTCCGCGGTGGGGGCGGCAGGGGTGGCAGTCGCCGTTCCGGCATCGGCGCCCGCCGTCCCGGACGACGGTCCGGCGGCTCCGTCGGTGTGCCCGCCCCCGCGCGCAGCACCGTCGGAGTCGGCCACCGCGACGCCGACCGCCACCGCCGCGGCGGCCGCGGTGACGGACAGGACGATGCGCGTGCGCACCGTCTTCCTCCGTCGTTCTTCGACGCGGGACGGACGTCCGGGAGTACGGCTGGGGCTCATGCCGGTAACACCTCACAAGGCAGGGGAGGAGGGGAGTTGTGTCCGAGCCTAGGCTGGTGACCAGCGAAAAGAGCGATCCGGAGGGGTTCTTCAAGTTCCCTTAAGGAAGCCCGCAGGATGAGCACAGGGCCGATCCGGGCAATCGCCCCATGCACGACAAACCGCAAAGCGTGCGCCCTACTTCACCGAACCCGCCATCACCCCCTGCACGAAGTGCCGTTGGAAGGCGAAGAAGACGACGAGCGGTACGACCAGGGACAGGAAGGCACCCGGTGCGAGGACCCCGATGTTGCTTCCGAACTGCCGCATCTGGGACTGCAGCGCGACCGTGAGGGGCTGGGACCCGCTGTCCGCGAACAGCAGCGCCACGAGCATGTCGTTCCAGACCCAGAGGAACTGGAAGATGGCCAGGCTCGCGATGGCCGGCCGGCCGAGCGGCAGCACGAGCCGGAAGAAGATCCGCCACTCGCCCCCTCCGTCCATCCGCGCGGCTTCCAGCATCTCGCCCGGGATCTCGGCGAAGTAGTTGCGCAGCAGGAACACCGCGAACGGCAGCCCGTAGGCGACGTGGAACAGGACGACGCCGGCGATCGTGCCGAACAGCCCCACCGCCCCGAAGAGTTTGGCCACGGGTAGCAGCCCGATCTGTACGGGCACCACCAGCAGCCCGACGACGACCAGGAAGATGCCGTCGCGCCCGGGGAAGTCGAGCCAGGCGAAGGCGTATCCGGCGAGTGCCGCGATGCCGACGACCAGGACGGTGGTGGGAACCGAGATCAGGACGGTGTTCCCGAAGGCCTCCGCGATGCCCGAGTCCTTCAGCAGGGCGCCGTAGTTGTCGAGGGACAGCTGCGAGGGATCGGCCAGTGCCGTCCACCACCCGTCGGACGAGTTGTCCCGCTCGGAGCGCATCGAGGAGAGGAACAGGCCCGCGAGCGGGGTGATCCATACGAGGGCGACCAGGATCAGCAGGCCCTGGACCACCGAACCGCCCAGCAGGCGCGAGGGCCGGCGTCGTGCGACGCCGCCGTGGCTGCTCATGCTCCACTCCTTCGGAAACGCCGGATGTTGAAGACCATCGCCGGGACGACCAGCAGGAGGAGCACCACGCTCAGGGCGCTGCCGAGCCCCTGGTCGTTGCCGCCCCCGAAGGAGACCAGCCACATCCGGGTGGCCAGTACGTTCGCTTCCTCCTGGACCGGTCCCGGCGCGATGATGTAGACGAGGTCGAAGACCTTCATCACGTTGATCACGAGGGTCACGAACACCACCGTGAGCACCGGCGCGAGCAGCGGGACGGTGATCCTGCGGAAGATCTGGCCCTCGCTGGCGCCGTCCATCCGCGCGGCCTCCAGCGCGTCGCGCGGGATCGCCGCGAGCCCGGCGCCGATCAGGACCATCGCGAAGCCGGTCCACACCCACAGGTAGGCGCCGATGATGGCGGGCGTCACCAGCGCCGGTCCGAGCCAGTTCACGCCCTGGTAGGGGGCCGCGAAGTTGGCCGCGGGCAGCTGTACGGTGTACTCGCCGTCGGCCAGCCCGGCGAAGTGGAACGATCCGTCTTCGGCGGCGGTCGTGGCCGCGGCGACCCGGCCGTCCCGCACGGCCTCGACCTTCATGCCGGGCAGGCCCTTCTCGCCCGGGTCGACCTTGCCCGGTGTGCCGGCGCCGCCGGGGGCGAAGTCGAGGTAGACGACGCCCCCGATCCCGTCCGCGGAGGGGGCCGCGGCGGCGGCGGACTTCGCGCCGCCGGGTACCTCGCCGGGAGCGACCCCGACGAAGCCGAGACTGACCGAGCCCCCGGTCCGTACGGTCTTCTCGGTGCTGTACGGGCCGCCCGCCCGGCCGGTCAGGCCCTGGCCCTCCCGGATGCGGGCCGTCGGATAGGCGGCGGCGTCGTCGAAGGCGTCGTGGACGCCGACGACGACCGCGTTGAGCACGCCCCGGTTCGGGTCCTGCTCGTAGGCGAGGCGGAAGACGATGCCCGCGGCGAGGAACGACACGGCCATCGGCAGGAAGAGCACCAGCTTGAAGGCGGTCGCCCAGCGCACCTTCTCGGTGAGCACGGCCAGCATCAGCCCGAGCCCGGTCAGCAGGACGGGGGCGGCGACGACCCAGATGGTGCTGTTGCGGATCGCCTTGAGGGTGGCGGGGTCGTGCACGATCGCCGCGTAGTTGCCGACCCCGACGAACCGGTCGCCGTCGGCGTCGAAGAGGCTGCGGCCGACGGAGAAGACGACCGGGTAGACGACCAGTGCCCCGAGCAGCAGCAGGGCGGGCAGTACGAAGACGATCGCGAGGCGGCGTTTCCTCCGCAGGGCCAGGCGCCGGGGGTCGGGCGGGGTGCGGACGCTCCGGGTGCCGGGTGTGCGGGTGCCGGGCGTCCGCGTGCCCGCGGTCAGGGTGTCAGCCATGGTGGGCCGCCTCAGTTCCCGTACGCCTTGGCGGCCTCGGCTTCGAGCTTCGCGGCCGTGCCCTGCGGGTCCGACGGGTCGCGCAGGAAGTCCTGGAGGAGCTTCCATTCGCCCGCGCCCTTCGTGCCGCCGAACGCCGCCGGGGCCTGGTCCGACATGTCGAAGCGGACCGAATCACCCGCCGCGACCAGCGACTTGGCCGTGTTGCGCGTGGTGTCGTCGCCGTACGCGGCGAGGTCGACCTTGGTGTTCGGGGAGAGGAAGCCGCCCGCGCCGGCCCAGACCTCGGCCGCCTCGGGGCCGGCCAGGAATTCGAGGAGCTTCATGCCGGCCTTGCCGTTCTTGCCGTCCTTGAGGACGACGGCCGCGTCACCGCCGCTGACCACGGGCGCCGTACCGCCGTCGACCGCGGGGAACGGGAAGAACTTCGCGTCCTCTCCCAGCTTCTTGCCGAACTGGTCCTTGGCGATCCCGCCCACGAAGTCGCCCTCGTAGACCATGCCCGCCTTGGGGTCGGGGCCGAAGACCTGCTCGACCGAGGAGGGGAAGTCGGTGCCGAGGGCCGTCTGGGCGCCGCCGGCCACGAGCTGCTTGTCCTTGAACAGTTCGCCGAGCGTGGTCAGCGCCTTGACGACGCTGTCGTCGGTCCACTTGAGCGTGTGCCGGGCGAGCTGGTCGTACTTCTGCGGCCCCGCCTGCGAGAGGTAGATGTTCTCGAACCAGTCGGTGAGGGTCCAGCCGTCCTCGCCGGCTATGGCGAAGGCCGGGCGGCCCGAGTCGGCGAGGGTGCGGCCCGCCTTCAGCAGGTCGGCGTAGCTCTTGGGCTCGGCGACGCCGGCCTGGCTGAAGGCCTGCGGGGCGTACCAGACCGTCGACTTGTGGGCGGCCTTGAAGTACACGCCGTAGTACGTGCCGTCGACGCTGCCGTACTCCTTCCACACCGGGGCGAGCGAGGAGCCGGCCGTCTTGGCGGCCTCGTCGGACAGCGGCTGGAGCCAGCCTTCCTTGGCGAACTGCCGGAGCACGCCCACCTGGGGGACCATCACCACGTCGGGTGCGTTGCCGCCCTCGATCTTGCTGCCGACGAAGGTGGACACGTTGTCGCCGGAGGGGACGAAGACGGTCTTGGCGCCGGTCTTCGCGGTGAAGGCGTCCAGGACCTTCTTGAAGTTCTTCTGCTCGCTGCCCGTCCAGACACCGGCCACGGTGACGGTCTGGCCGCTGAGTTCGCCGCCGCTCGCCGGTCCGGTGGTGCCGCCGCCACAGGCGGTGGCGCCGAGGGCGAGGGCGAGGGCCGCCGAGGCGGTGGCCGCGGTGCGCCGGGTCGTCTTGCCGGGTCGTCGCATGATGAGGTCCTTTACGGGTTCGGGTTCGGGTTCGGGGAGGAGGGGAGGCCGCCGGAACGGCCCGGCTGGCCGGACGCCGCGGCTCACGGAGCCGGGCACTCGGCCGTCCACCACGCGGCGGTCGACGCAGGCAGCACGCCTTCGGGGCAGGGGCCGCTGGCGAGCAGCGGGGCCCCGGCGACGGGGGCGGGCACCGGATCCGGGCCGAAGTTGACGGCGCAGACGAGGCCGTCGCCGCGGGCCATCGCGAGCACCTGCTCGGGGGCCTCCAACCAGCGCAGGGTGCCCTCGCCGAGTTGGGGGAGGCTGCGCCGCAGCTGGAGGCCTTCGCGGTAGAGGTGCCAGAAGGAACGGGTGTCCGCCAGGGCCCGGTCGGTGGAGTGCTCGGCGAACCACTCGGGCTGCGGCAGCCACGGACTCGCGCCCGGCACGCCCTGGCTGAAGCCGAACGGGGAGGCGTGCCCCGACCAGGGCAGCGGCACCCGGCAGCCGTCCCGGACGTGCTTGCGGCTGCCGGTGCGGTGGAAGATCGGATCGGTGAGGACCTCGTCCGGCAGGTCGAGGACCTCGGGCAGTCCGAGCTCCTCGCCCTGGTAGACGTAGGCCGCGCCGGGCAGGGCGAGCATCAGCAGGGCGGCGGCGCGGGCCCGGGCGGCGCCCAGTCCGCTGCCCTCCACCCCGGGCTCGCCCGCGTAGCGGGTGACCGTACGGACCTGGTCGTGGTTGTTGAGCACCCAGGTGACGGTGGAACCGGTGCCGGCGATGTCGCGTATCGCCTCGGTGATCGTCGCGCGGAAGGCGCCGGCGTCCCAGGGCGCGCTGAGCAGGTCGAAGAAGAACGCCTGGTGCAGTTCGTCGGGGCGGACGTACGCGGCGTGCTCGCGCGCGGTCGGTACGGACACCTCGCCGACCAGCAGCCGCTCCCGGCCGTCCCGCATGCCGTACTCCTCGCACACCGCCCGCCAGCGCCGCCACACGCCGTGGACCTCGGGCTGGTTCCAGGCCAGCTGGTTGACGGCGTCGCGGGCGCGCTCGTCGGCTCCGGGGTCTTCGGAGTCGGGCAGTTCGGGGTGCTTGAACAGTCCGGCGGCGACATCGATGCGGAAGCCGTCGACACCGCGGTCCAGCCAGAAGCGCAGCACCCGCTCGAACTCGTCGCCGACGGCCGGGTCCCGCCAGTTCAGGTCGGGCTGCTCGGGGGTGAACAGGTGGAGGTACCACTCGCCGGGGGCGCCGTCGGGCTCCTGGACGCGGCTCCAGGCGGGACCGCCGAACATCGCGCGCCAGTTGTTGGGCGGCTCGGCCCCGGACGGCCCGCGGCCGGGGGCGAAGTGGAAGCGGGAGCGCTGCGCGCTGCCCGGCGCCGCGGCGAGCGCCGCGCGGAACCACGGGTGCTCGCTCGAACAGTGGTTGGGGACGATGTCGAGCAGCAGTTTGAGCCCGAGGCGGTGGACGTCGGCGACCAGCCGGTCGAACTCGGCGAGGTCGCCGTAGACGGGGTCGACACCGCAGTAGTCGGCGACGTCGTAGCCGTGGTCGTGCTGCGGGGACGGATAGAACGGGCTGAGCCAGATGCCGTCGACGCCGAGCTTGCGCAGGTAGGGGAGTCCGGCCCGGACACCGGCCAGGTCGCCGATGCCGTCGCCGGTGCTGTCGAGGAAGCTGCGGACGTAGACCTGGTAGATCACCGCGTCGCGCCACCAGGGGGCCGGCGTCGGGGCGGTGCGGGAGGAGGGGCCGGTGTCGGCCGGAAGGGTGCTGAGCATCTCGCGTCGACCTGTTCTGCTGAATGCGAGAGCGCCCCAGAGCGGGTGCGCCGTTATGCATGCATGTTAAGTAGCGGCGACTGGAAGGTGTCAACGATGTGTCCAGAAACAGCGGAAAGCTGGGGTGGTTTGTGGGGGTATGCGCGAGTGCACAAGAAAGGGCCTCTACTTAACATGTAAGTAGAGGCCCTTCGGGGTGTCCGTGGAAAGAGGCGGTCAGCCCTTGCGGGAGAGGGGCCCGAGCTCGCGCGCGAGCCGCGCCGCGGCCTGTTCCGGTGTCTGGCGCAGCGCCATCACGTCCTGCGCCACGGCCTGCACGGCGAGGCTGACCTGGTCGTAGCGCGGACTCTTGGGGCGGGGCACCGCGGACAGCACGCTCTGGCGGAGCGTGGGCAGGTAGGGGTACGCGCGGACCAGATCGGGATCCTCGTACAGCGCGGCGCGCACCGGCGGCAGCGAGCCCTTGGTCAGCACCTGCCGCTGGACCCGTTCGCTGGTGAGGTAGGAGATGAGGTCGGCCGCCGACGCGGGATGCCGCGCACGGCTGCTCACGGCGAGGTTGGAACCACCGAGCACACTGGTGCCGGGCCCGTCCGGTCCGGGCAGCGGTACGGCGCCGAACCTGCCCGCGACCTTCGAGCCGCTCGCCCCGGCGTCCGCGTACACGTACGGCCAGTTCCGCAGGAAGAGCAGCCGGCCGTCCTGGAAGGCCCGCCGCGACTCCTCCTCCTTGTAACCGAGCGCGTCGCGGGAGATCCAGCCGTCCCGTACGCCGTCCGCGAGGAACCGCAGTCCGGTGCGTGCCGCGTCGGAGTCCACCGTCACCCGCGCGCCGTCGTCGCGCAGGATCGAACCGCCCGCCGAGTGCACGGCCTCGGTCACGTTGACGGTGAGTCCCTCGTACGGCAGGAACTGGCCGGCGTACCCGTCCAGTCCGTACTTCGGGGCGATCGTGCGCGCCTGGCGGGCCAGCTCGGCCCAGGTGCGCGGAGGCTGCTCGCCCTCCAGGTCCAGGATGTCCTTGCGGTAGTAGAGCAGTCCCGCGTTGGTGACGTACGGGACCGCGTACAGGCGGCCGTCGAACGTCGCGGTGTCGACGACCGGACGCAGGAAGGCGTCGAGCGGGAAACGGCCGCGGTCGAGCGGGGCGATCCAGCCGGCCGCCGCGAACTCCGAAGTCCAGGCGACGTCGATGTTCAGCACGTCGAACCGGTCGCGGCCCGATCGCAGTTCGCTGATCATCTGCGCCCGGGTCTCGTCGGCCGAGTCGGGCAGCTCGACGAGCGTGACGCGCTCGCCGGGGTGGGCGCCGTTCCAGTCGTCGAGGAGCGGGGAGAGGTAGTCGGTGAGATCGCCCGCCGTCACGAGCGTGAGGGGGCCGCGGCCCGCGGAGGCCGCGCCCGCGTCGGAGCGGACGCCGAAGCCGGCGTAGCCCGCCAGCACCACCGCGGCGACCAGGAGCGCTCTACCCGCGGCACGTGTCCACCGCATAGATTCCTCCCAGCGCACCGCCCAGTGCACGATCCGGCTGCGCCGCCGACCGCCGTGGCCTATATATACCCGTTAGGCATGGGCGATACTAGACGTCCAGGCAGACGGGACGGACGGGGCGGTACTCGGTCCGCTGCCGAGTGAACCGTTGACTACGGAGCGGGAAGGAGGGGGAGCGAGTGCGGCTGGCGCTCCTTGCGCTCCTCACCCGTAGCCCTGCGCACGGTTACGAGCTGAAGCAGGACCTTGAGAAGCTCCTGGGTGCCGCGTACCCTCAGCCCAACGTCGGCCAGATCTACGTCACCCTCGGCCGGCTGGAGAAGAGCGGCCTGATCGAAGGCGAGGACGTCGAGCAGTCGGGCCGGCCCAACAAGCGCACGTACCGGCTGACGGACGCCGGGCGCGAGGCCGTGCTGGCCTGGTTCGAGGAGACCGCCGAGGAACCCCGGGTACGGGACGAGTTCTTCATGAAGCTGGCGCTCGCCCCGCAGTCGGGCCTGGCCGATCCGATCGCCCTGATCAACAAGCAGCGGCGGCAGTACCTCAACACCATGCGGGACCTGTCCAGGCTGGCCGCGGCCGAGGACCGCGACAACAAGATCTCCCAACTGCTGATCGAGGGCGCCATGCTGCACCTGCAGGCCGACCTCGACTGGCTGGAACGCTGTCAGGAGGAGCTGGAATGAGCGAGGCCGCCGCCCCGGCTCCCGCCGCTCCCCTCGTGCGGGCCGAAGGCCTGACCAAGACGCACCACGGCGAAGGCGTGCCGGTCCACGCCGTGCGCGGGGTGGACCTGTCCGTCCGGCCGGGCGAGTTCGTCGCCGTCACCGGACCGTCGGGAGCGGGCAAGTCCACGCTGCTGCACCTGATCGGCGGACTCCAGCGGCCCGACAGCGGCAGACTGTGGCTCGGCGGCGAGCGGGTCGACGCGTACCGTGAGGCCCGTTGGGCGGTCCTCCGGCGCCGCAGCATCGGCGTCGTCTTCCAGTTCTTCAACCTGGTCTCCAACCTCACCGTCGCCGACAACGTCGAACTGCCCGCCCTGCTCGCCGGAGCCTCCCCGAAGGCCGCCCGCGCGTCCCGCGCCGAACTGCTCGCCGAACTCGGTCTCGAAGGCCGCGAGCGCTCGATGCCCGGCGAGCTGTCCGGCGGCGAACAGCAGCGGGTCGCGCTGGCCCGCGCACTCGTCAACCGGCCCGCGCTCCTGCTCGCCGACGAACCGGCCGGCAGCCTCGACAGCAAGGGCACGCGCGAGGTGCTGCGGCTGCTCTCCCGGTTCCACCAGCGCGGCCAGACGATCATCATGGTCACCCACGACGCCCGGATGGCCAGCGCCGCCGACCGCGTCATCAGCTTCTTCGACGGGCGCATAGCCGACGACGCACCCCTCGACGGCGGGCGCCGCGGGCCCGTCCGCGGGGTCTCCGGCGTCCTGGACCTGGACCTGGAACCGAAGGAGTGACCGTGCGGGCCACTCTGCGCTGGGCACACGCCGACTTCCGCGCACACCGGGGCGAAGCCCTCTTCGCCGTACTGGCCAGCGCCGGGATCATCGCCTCGCTCCTGCTGGCCGGCGCACTGTTCGGCTACGCCGCCAACCCCTGGCAGCGGATCTTCAACCAGTCCCGAGGCGCCCACATCTGGCTCCACACCAGCGCGGGGGCGGACACGCACGCGCTGGCCGGCCTGGACGGGGTCGAGGCGCTCTCCGGGCCCTACCGCACGACGGCGACGACGGTCGAGGCGCACGGTGCGCGGGCCGGAGTCACCCTGCGCGGCGCCGAGGTGGCGCCCCCGGAAGCCGGACGGCCGCTCGTCACCGCCGGCAGCTGGCTCACGGGGCCGGGCGACGCAACCCGTACGGGCGCGGACGCGGCCCCCGGCGAGGACGCGGCCCCCGGCGAGGACGCCGCCCGCGGCGCGGACGCGCCCGTCGCCGACGGCGGCGCCCGCGAGCCCGTCGTACTGGAGGCCTCGGTCGCGCGGGCGCTCTGGGCCGAGCCCGGTGACACCGTCCGCGTCACCGGACCGGACGGCGCCCCGCACGCGCTGCGGGTGAGCGGCATCGCCGAGGCGGCCGAACCCCGCTACCACCCGGGCGGCGGGCCCGGCATCGGCTGGGTGCTCGCCGGCACCCTCGGCGAGATCGCCCACGGGGACACCGGGCAGAGCGTGGGGCTGCGCCTGGCCGACCCCGACGACACCGACTTCGTCGTCCAGCGCGCCGTGACCCTACTCGGCGCCGACCGGGTGGCGCAGGTCACCAAGTGGCAGCAGGCACGCGCCGAGGCGGGCGGCGACGACCGGCTCCTCGGGCAGGTCTTCGCCGTCTTCGGACTCGGAGCGCTGCTCGCGGCGGCGCTCGCCGCGGCCGGAGCCATCGGCTCCCGGGTCCGCGGCCAGCTGCGGGACATCGCGATCCTCAAGGCCGTCGGCTTCACCCCCGGCCAGGTGACCCGCGGATTCCTCGTCCAGCACCTCGCCTGCGCGCTGCTCGGCGTCACCCTCGGCACGACGGCGATCGGCCTGCTCGGCGCGCGCATACCCGGCCGGATCGGCGAGGCGGCGGCGGTGTGGCAGGACCTGCCCGGACACACCGCGCTCATGATCGGCGTGCCCTGCGGCGCGCTGCTGATGATCGCGGCCGCCACGGGTCTCTCGGCCTGGCGGGCCGGCCGGGTACCGCCGGTGCCGGTGGCCCGAGCGGCGCTGCCGACCGCCGCGCCCATGACCGCACTCGGCAGGCGGGCCCTGGGCCTGCGGGTGCCGCCCGCGCTGGTGCTGGGGTGGCGCGCGGCGTTCCCGCGCCGCGGCCGGACGATCGCGGCGGTGGCCCGGCTCGCCCTGCCGCTGGCCCTGATCACCGTCGCGCTCGTCACGTGGTCGACGCTGGACCAGTTCCGCAGCCGGCCCGCGCAGATGGGCCTGCCCGCGGCACTGACCGTACGCGCCGGACAGCCCGCGGGAGCCCTCGACGCGGAACTGGAGAAGACCCTCGCGGCGGTACCGGACGTCGCCGCGGTCCATCCCGGCGCGGAGGTGGCGGCGCTCGTACCGGGCCAGACCGGCACCATCACGCTGCGCGGGCTCGGCACGGCCGGATCCCCCTACCCCTCCGAGGTGGTGGAGGGGCGCGCGGTCGCAGGCCCGGACGAGGCGGTGGCCGGGCAGGGACTGCTCGATCTCCTGGGCGTGCGCGTCGGCGCCTGGGTGCGGATGACCGTCGAGGGACGGCCGCAGATCCTGCACCTCGTCGGCCGCACCATCGAACCCGAATCCGGGGGCCGGGTGATCACCACGACCCTCGACGCACTGCGCGAGCGCGATCCGGGACTGCGGCCGGACTTCCACGCCCTGGTGCTGCGCAGCGGCGCGGACCCGCGCGCGGTCGGCGCCGCGCTCGCCACGGCCACGGGCGGGACGCTGGAGGTCAGACAGACACCCAATCCGGCCGACGGGCTGGAGCCGGCGCGCGCGGTGATCGCCGCCCTGATCGCGGTGCTGGCGCTGATCGGACTGACGGAACTGCTGACGCTGATCAGCACGGGCGTCCGCGACCGGGGCCGTGACCTGCTCGCACTGAAGGCGATCGGGCTGACCCCCCGGCAGATCGGCTCGGTGATCGTGACGGCCGCCGCACTGACCGCGCTGGCATCCGCCCTGGCCGGGACGGCGCTGGGGGCGCTGTCCGGCAGTTGGCTGGTGGACGCCCAGGGAGCGTCGAGCGGGATCGGGGCGGGCATCGCCCGCATCCCCTCGGCGCGCGTCCTGTCGGCCGTCGTCACCGGGGCGGTGCTCGGAGCGGTGGTGGCGGCGCTGGTGCCGGCGATCCGGACCGCCCGGCGCAGGCTGGCGGACTCGCTGAGCGAAACGCTCTGACCACCCCTGCGGCGAGGCCCGGCGCCGGGCGCCGGCGCCCCGACAACGTGCTGTTGTGGGTCCGTCCGGAGGGCCGCCTGCCCGAGCAGCACCAGCACGGCGGTGCGCTGGACCGAGCCGCGCCGTCGTGCCGCTCAGCGCGCGGGCTGTGCGTGCGGGGCCGGGTCGGGGGCGGCCGGTGCGGCCGGGTCCACGGTCAGCGTGATGAGCGTCGCGGTCAGTGCGCTGGCCAGGGCGAGCGCGGCGAAGAGCCGGCGGGACGGCGAGGACTTCCGGTGCCGGGCCGCCGGCCGGCGGGCCCGGGGGAGACGCGCCTGTTCCCGCGGTGCGCGGTTCTGGTTCATCGGGGAATCGGTTTCCTCAGTAGGTGAAGCACTCCGAGTGGATGCGGGCGGCCGGGACCCCCGCCCTGATCAGCGACGCGGTCGTCGCGTCGGACATGCCGGGCGGCCCGCAGAGGTAGACGTCGCGGTCGGACAGGTCCGGTACGAGCGCGCGCAGGGCCTGCGGCGCGAGCGGATCGTACGCGTTGTCGGAACGGCCCACCAGGTAGTGCAGTGCGGCCTGGCGGGACGCCGCGATGGCCTCCAGCTCGTCGCGCAGGACCAGTTGGCCGGCGTCGCCCGCCCGGTAGAGCAGGGTGAGGTCGCCGGGGCTCGCGGGCAGGGACTCGAAGAGGGCGCGCATCGGCGTGATGCCGATGCCGCCGGCGATCAGCAGGACCTTGGGGCGGGTGCGGCGCCGCTCGGTGAGTGCGCCGAACGGGCCGGTGGCCAGGACCCTGGTGCCGGGCCGCAGCCCGCGGACCCGCCGGGAGTGCCCGCCGAGCGCCTTCACGGTGATGCGCAGGCGGTCGTCGCGGGCGGGCGCGGACAGCGAGAACGGCAGGGCGGTGTGCCACAGGCCGCCCCGCAGGAACCGCCAGCGGAAGAACTGCCCGGGCTCGGCGCGCAGTTCGCGGAGCCGGTCGCCCTGGATGGTGACGGAGACCACTCCGGGGCCTTCCTGTTCGACGGCGGCGACGCGCAGTCCGTGCCGCAGGGCCTGGCGGACCGGGACGATCCCGCGGTACCAGGCGAGCAGTACGCCCACGACGGTGTGCAGCAGGGCCCAGAACCAGGTGGTGAAGGCGGTGACGGACACGTCGGGGCCGGCCAGCTGGTGGACGAAGCCCAGGGCGGCGGCGAGGTACGTCAGCAGGTGGACGGCGCGCCACGCCTCGTGCGAGACGCGGCGGCGTACGGCGCGGGCGGAGAACAGCCCCGCACCCGCCAGCAGGGCGGCGCCCGCGAACGCGGCGATGAGGGCCGGGTAGCGGAACATCGCCCCGGTGGCGGTCAGCAGGTCGGTCCCGGTGCGCAGGGCGTACACGACGAGGGCGAACAGACCGTGGGCGCCGCACAGGAGCAGCACCCAGCGGCCGCCGAAGGCGTGCCATCGGGCGAGGCGGTCGGCGCCGACCCCGTGCTCGACGGCCGGTACGCGTGCCATCAGGAACAGCATGACGAGGATGCCGTAACCGGCCAGGAGCCCGGTGAGGTGCGCGGCGGCCCCGATGAGCTCGTCGGGCCGGGCGGAGGGGTTCACCTGGGCGGCCCACAGCAGCGTGACGACGACCGCACCGGCGGCCAGCCCGGCGCGCAGCCGCTCGGACGCGGTCCTCATCCGCGCCGCCCCGGGCCGGGAGCGTACGGCGCAGTGGGCGGGAGGGTCATGCCAAGGTCCGTTTCGCTCGATAGTTCGGGGGCATAGCAGCGGCAACTATGCGCAAATCCGATCGGGGCGGGCAATGGCGATGCACACATGATGAAGTCCGTCACGCGCAGAAATTCAAGCTCCTTGTCCATATATGTCCGCTATCTATGCCCGGCCAAGAGATGCTCGCCACGTCCGCGCGATACGGGCTTGGAGAACTCTTTGCGCTTTTACACCAGCACCCCGGCGAAGAACATCGACGCCAGGAGGGCGTACTGGACCGCGCAGACCAGCAGGAGCGGTACCTGAATCCACCGGGACATCTTCCCGACCAGCACGAGCCCGACGAACATCTGCGCATGGTTGCGGTACCAGGACATTTCCGCTCCGGCGAAGAACGGCAGCAGGAAGATCGCCACCGTCAGGAGCAGAGCGGCCCACTCCGCGGCGTCGATCCGGCGGTTGCGCACGAGCCGGACCGCGGCGCCCGCCACGACGAGCAGGACGAAGGCGGTATTGAGCCAGAGCTGGCTCCTGTGCGCGGTGAGACCGTGCTCCACCAGCCACGGCAGGTGCCCCTTGGGCGTGTACCAGTCCTTGAAGGGGAAGTCGTAGGCCTTCCCCATCTCGGCGAAGGGCTGCCGCAGGCCGCCCTGCCCGTAACTGGACGCCTGGATGACCTCGTAGGCGTCCCAGCGGCCCGTCGCCCGCCACATCAGCCACTTCGCCCAGAGCACGCCGCAGGCGGCGAGCGCCGCCGAGGCCCCGGCCTTCGCGCACCGGACCGGCCAGGCGTCCGCCCGCCACGCGAAGAACACGCTGAGCAGCAGCATGCCGGCGGCGACCGCGCCGACGAGATGGCAGGCGGTCGCGACGGAGCCACCGGCGGCGGCAAGGCCCCACGAGCCGCGTTTCACCCCGAGGACGCAGACGAGCAGCGCCAGCGTGCCGGTGGCGATCGGGAACACCGCGTGGAAGTAGACACCGCCCGGGAACACGGTGCCGATGGCGAGGGTGAGTCCGGTGGCCCAGGTGAGCCGGGCGCCGAGCAGCCACCACAGCACCGCGAACATGCCGAGCAGGGACGCTTCGGTGAGGACGACGGCCGATTCCTCGAAGGAGAGCCCGGTGGCGGACAGAGCGCGGATTCCCATGGGGTACCCGGGGAACCACGCGACGTTTCCGCACAGGACATCGGGGAATTCCGGGTACCGCTCCCGGCACCGGAACAATTCGTAGCCGGTCCTGGCGATGGACAGATAGTGCTCGGAATCCCAGCGGCGACGGCTCTGCGTGGACCAGTAGGGCACTTCGGACCCGTCGCCGGAGACGGACGCCGCCGCGACCAGCCAGGTGATCAGGTTCGCGATCAGCCACGCGACGAACGGAGGCAGCAGGGCCTGCCGCCGGTCGCGGCGGGCGGGCCCGGTGGCTTCCGTCGTGGCGATCATCCCGATCAGTCTGGGGAACCCCTCGCCCAGCCGCACCCCGGCGGCCCCGCCCGGGGCACGCGGCATCCCTCAGCCGGCGCAGGCGCGACGGATCGCGCCGAGGGTGCGGGCCACGTCCTCATCGGTCGTCGACCAGTTGCTCACCGAGATCCTCATGACGCGGCGGCCGCGCCACGTCGAGCCGCTGATCCACGCCGTGCCGTCGGCGAGCAGCCGGGCGAGCACCCGTTCGGTGCGTTCGTCGCTGCCGAACTCGGCGCACACCTGGGTGAACACCACCTCGTTGAGGACCGTCGCGCCGTCGATCGCGGCGATGCCGGAGGCGAACGCGCGGGCGTGCCGGCACAGCCGCTCGACGAGGTCGGCCACCCCTGACCGGCCGAAGGACCTGAGCGCGGCCCACACGGTGAAGGCCCGGCCGCGCCGGGAGAGTTCGGGGACCTTGTCGCTGGGGTCGCCGTGCTCGTGCCGGATGAGGTAATCGCCCTGCATGCCCATCGCGGCCCGCAAGGCGGTCGGATCCCGCACGATCGCGAGCCCGCAGTCGTAGGGCACGTTCAGGGTCTTGTGGGCGTCGGTCGCCCAGGAGTCGGCGTCCGAGCAGCCCGCCGTCAGGTGGGCGTACCGCGGCGAGGCGGCCGCCCACAGTCCGAACGCCCCGTCGACGTGCACCCACGCCCGGGACGCGCGGGCGGCGCGGACCGCCTCGCCGAAGGGGTCGAAGGAGCCGGAATGGATGTTCCCGGCCTGGAGCACGACGATCGTCGGCCCCGGTTCGCCGGCCGCCAGCGCGCTCCGCAGCGCCTCGGGCACGATGCGTCCCTGGCCGTCGGCCGCCACCGCCTCCGGGCTGCCGAGCCCGAGATGGCGCAGCGCCAGGTCGACGGTGACGTGACGCTCCTCGCCGACGAGGACGCGCACCGCCGGCCCGCCTGCGAGACCGTCGCGGGCGACGTCCCGGCCCGCGCGGCGCAGCACCGCGTCGCGCCCGGCGGCGAGGCAGGTGAAGTTCGCCATCGCGGCGCCCGTGGTGAACCCGACGGCGCTGTCACCCGGCAGCCCGAGCAGATCGAGCAGCCACCCGCCGGCGACGTCCTCCACCGCCGCGTACGCGGGCGAGACGGCGCGCATCACACAGTTCTGGTCCCACGCGCTGACCAGCCAGTCCGCGGCCAGTGCGGCCGGCTCGGTGCCGCCGATCACGAACCCGTAGAAGCGTCCGCCGGGGAAGGCGGTGAGCCCCGGCTCGCAGGCCGTGGCCAGCAGGTCGACGACATCGCCCGGCGGGCTCGGGCCGTCGGGCAGCCCGGCGCCCAGTGCGTCCACGATCTCGCCGACCGAAGCACGGGCGGGAACAGGGCGCTCGTCCAGGCTCGCCAGCCACCGGGCGGCATGGCCGTACGCCCGTCGGAGCGCCTCTTGTCGCGCGTCCATACCTCGGACTATGGGGCCGGCGCCGCCGCCCCGCAATCGGCGCGGCCGCCGTCGCACGGGAGAGCGGCGAATTCGTGCCGGGGCGGCCGTGGTGCATGATCGGGGGATGTCTGATCGCATCATTGCCGCCTGTGACGGCGCGGCGAAGGGGAACCCCGGACCGGCGGCCTGGGCGTGGGTCGTCGCCGACGCGCAGGGCCGCCCGGAGCGCTGGGAGGCCGGGCCCCTGGGCCGGGCCACCAACAACGTGGGCGAGCTCACGGCCCTGCAGCGGCTGCTGGAGTCCCTGGACCCCGGCACGGCCGTCGAGGTCCGCATGGACTCCCAGTACGCCATGAAGGCGGTCACCCAGTGGCTCCCGGCCTGGAAGCGCAACGGGTGGAAGACCGCGGCGGGCAAACCCGTCGCCAATCGGGAGCTCGTCGAGCAGATCGACGCGCTGCTCGCCGAGCGGGATGTCGAATTCCGCTACGTTCCGGCCCACCGCGAGGACGGCGACCTCCTGAACGCGATCGCCGACCAGGCCGCGAGCGACGCCGCCGCCACGCAGCAGGCAGCCGGTACGGCCCTCGGCAGCCCTTCGCTCCCCGTACCCGCCCCCGCCCGCGCTTCCGCGCCCCGCGCCAGGCCCGCGGCCGCCGGAGCCAAGAAGCCCGCGCGCAGCCGTGGCGGCTCCGTCAAGGCGAAGTTCCCCGGAAGCTGCCCCTGCGGAAGGTCGTACGCGGCCGGCGACCAGATCACCAAGCTCGGCACCCGGTGGGGACATCCGGGCTGCGACAGCCCCGTACCGAGCGACACCCCTGCGTAGCGGGTCCGCGACGGCGCGGATTCACGGAGTCCGGATCGCCGGGTGTGAGACCGCGGGTGAGGGGCAGGCGCGCCGTGACGAGAGTCCGACCCAACCAGCACGGAGGGCTTTTCATGGCGGAGAACGTGTGGGGCTATCGCGCGGCCTCGGGCCGTCCGCAGGGCGTCGACCTGACGGGATTCAAGGTCGAGGCCGTCGACGGCGGCATCGGCAAGGTGGACAGGCACTCCGACGAGGCCGGCTCCGCGTACATCGTGGTCGACACCGGTCCCTGGATCTTCGGCAAGGGGGTCCTCCTGCCGGCCGGCACGGTGTCCCGGATCGATGTGGACGACGAGAAGATCTACGTCGACCGGACGAAGGAGCAGATCAAGAACGCCCCCGAGTTCCACCGCGACCGGCACCTGCAGGACGAGCGCTACCGTTCGGAGATCGCCGAGTACTACGGCATCGGCGGGCCGTTCGGCGGCAGCCGCATGTGATCCGGCGCCGTCGCGGGGACGGTGGCGGGAGCCCTCCGCGGGTCGGCTCCCCGACGCCCAGGGGCGTCGGGGAGCCGCGTCGGCTGCGGAGCGAGGGAGAGCGGAGGCGCGTGATGAAGGCATCGAAAGTCGCCTACAAGCCGGTCGGGTTGGCGCTCGGCGCCGGCGCCGGCCTGCTGGCCGGGGCGCTGTTCAAAGAGGTCTGGAAACTCGCCGGGCACGAACAGGACGCCCCCAAGGCCACGGACGAGGAACGCAACTGGCGCGAGGTGCTGATCGCCGCGGCCATCCAGGGCGCGATCTTCGCCCTGGTCAAAGCGGCCGTCGAGAGGTCCGGGGCCGTGGCCGTACGACGCGTGTCGGGCACCTGGCCGGCCTGAACGCGGGACACCGCGCACACCCCGCCGACCCGTGTGGCGCATGGGGCGGCGGGCCGGGGGCACACGACGCGCATCGGGGGCACGTGACGCGCAGGTGGCGTTCCGGCCCCGTGAAGGCGACGTGTGAAGGAGCGAGATCGTGCTGATGGCTCACCCTGCGGTGCTGGCGCGTCTGGTGCAGGAGTACGAAATGGTGTCGCAGCTCGGGGCCGGAGGCGTTCAGGACCCGCCGCGGCAGCGCCTGGAGGACGTGGTCTACACGCTGTGCGTGTCGACCGGGACGCGCGACATCGACGCCGCGCTGGCCTCGGCCCGGGAGCGGATGGCCGCAGTATGGCCCGCTGACGCGCAAGGCATGGGGGCGGCGGCCTGAACGGCCCTGCTCACCTCGTTCACGCCGGCGCCGTACCGGGTCCACTCGGGCCCGGTACGGCACCCGGCCGGGAGCCGGGGCGCGGTGGGAGGGTCAGGCGCCTTCGCCCAGGACGGCCGCGATCAGCTGCCGTTGCTCCTCGGTGAGGTACGGATCCCGTAACTCCACCAGCTTGTCGTCGACGCGGACGACGTAGCCGAACCCGTCCGGTACGGGTTCCCGGTCCGCGGGGCACTCGCCGCTCAGGGCCCGCTCGGCCAGCCGCTCCAGCTCGGCGCCGTCGCTGCGGTACTCCGTGTCGAGGGAAGCGCTGCGTTCCCTGCCCGCGAACCCGCCGGTGCGGGTGACGGTGATCAGCATCGCGAAACCTCCTTGAGTCGGGCGCCGCTTGCGGCCGGCCGGGTCGACCGGCAGGGGCGGCGCGCGGGATGGACACCTCTCGCCTGCCCCCGAAAGCCCCGCATGCGCCTCTGCGCACGGCATCCGCGTGAGATGTCCGAAAGCCGCCCACTGTCACACCAGTTGCCATCGGCGGGCACGGCACCGGTGGGGACGGAATTCCGGGGTAGACGCGGTCC
This sequence comes from Streptomyces sp. NPDC001903, assembly GCF_042891345.1. Lineage (NCBI taxonomy): Bacteria > Bacillati > Actinomycetota > Actinomycetes > Kitasatosporales > Streptomycetaceae > Streptomyces > Streptomyces sp. NPDC001903. The sequence continues at coordinate 513,380 of NZ_JBIASZ010000002.1, read as the reverse complement.
GAGGCGCCACGGCGGTTCCCGCCGCTGCGCCGAACCCCCAACGTGAGAACGAGGTCACCATGATTTTCGTCGGACTGATTCTCCTGCTCATCGGTCTTCTGACCGGAATCTCCATCCTGTGGACGGTCGGAGTCGTCTTGCTGGTGGTCGGCGCCGTGTTGTGGCTCCTGGGCTCGGTCGGGCACGCGGTCGGCGGCCGGCGCCACTACTGGTGACCGCACACCGTGCGGTGCACGCGGCGGCCGCCGGGCCGTCAGCCGGCGGTCTGGTCCCCGTCGGGGACGTCCTCGACCGTGACGAGGCCGACGGGTACCGAGAGCCCCCGTGACACCGCTTCGGCAAGCCCTTCGGGGTCCGGGCGCGACGGGTACGGCGGCTGCTCTTGCTCGCCGTAGTCTCGATCGCCTTGGCGAAGTAGCCCGGATGCCAGGCGCCGACGGCCCCCTTGACCTGGACCGCGACCACGGGGCGGTCTCCGGTGAGTCGCCCCAGCGCGGTGAGGATCTCGTCGGACCGCAGTTCGCCCGGCACCTGGAACAGGCTGGCGTGGGCACCGACGAGTCCGCCGTCCCGCAGGCGTACGGTCACGGTCAGGCAGCTGGTGACGCCGGGATAGGTGATCACGCCCCCGGGCGCGACCTCCTTGACCTGCCCTTCCGTGATCGTCGCCCGGCCCGGTATCCCCGGGCCGATCACCGCGAGCGGTCTGGCGTCGGCGGGCACGTGCAGTGCGTGCTCAGCGGCGGTACCGGGTGGGGCCAGGGCCACGACGCCCACGAGGGAGGCTGAGAAGACGGCGATGGCGCGCTTGAGTTCGATCACGACTCGCCATTCTCCGTCATCAGCCTCCCGGCCCGGTACGACGGCTTCCGGCCGTGCCGTCACCGCCGGGGCGGCGACGGCACGGCAACCGGGGCGTGCCGGTCAGAACCCGCAGGGCGTCCGAGCGTCCTGGAAGCGCTCCGGGTGCCGCCGCCGGTACTCGACCAACGACTGGGCCGCCGCGGCGCCTTCGCCCACGGCGGCACCGACCCGCTTGACGGATCCGGACCGTACGTCGCCCACGGCGAACACGCCGGGACGGCTGGTCTCCATCGGCAGCGCGTCCGCGCCGGCTCCGCCGCTCCCGGTCAGGACGTACCCGCGCTCGTCGAGCCTCAGCGCGCCGCCGAGCCACTCGCTCGACGGGCGGCCGCCGATCAGGACGTACAGGCAGTGCGCGGCAACCGTCCGCTCGTCGCCCCGGCGGTCCCGCAGCCTCAGACCGGTGAGGGTGGATCCGCCGAGGCACTCGGTCACTTCGGTGCCCAGCAGCACCGTGAGGCCCGGGGTCCGCTCGATGCGCTGCACCAGGTAGCTCGACATGGACGCGCCGATGTCCGTGCCCCGTACGACCAGGGTGACGGAGCGGGCGTAGCGCGCGAAGTACAGGGCGGCCTGCCCGGCGGAGTTGCCCGCGCCCACCATGAACACGTCCTCCCCGGCGGTCGAGGGGGCGTCGGACAGGCAAGATCCGTAGTACACACCTGAGTTCAGGAGGCGTTCCACCCCGGGAGCCGTCAGGCGGTTCCAGTCCACGCCGGTGGCGACCACCACGGCGGCCGCGGTCACCGAGGCCGTCTCGTCGGTGCCGGCCTTGACGAACTCCACGGTGTGCCCGCCCGCGTCGTTCGGGGTGACGCGGCTGGCCACACGGGTGGGCTGCCACTCGACGCGGGCCCTGCGCGCCTGCTGCAGGGCGCGCTGGGCCAGGTCACCCCCCGTGAGACCGACGGGGAATCCGAGGTAGTTCTCGATCCGCGAGGTCGATCCCGCCTGCCCGCCGGGGGCGTCGTCCTCGATCACGACCACGCTCATGCCCTCGGCGGCGGCATACACCGCCGCCGACAGGCCCCCGGGGCCACCGCCGATCACCGCCACGTCGTAGTGGTCCTGCTCGGCCGGCCTGATGAGGCCGAGCCGCTCGGCCAGCTCGCTGATCGAAGGGTCGACCAACTCGGTGCCGTCCCCCAGCCGGACGGTCACCGGGGCCTCCCGCGCATCCTCCTCGGGCAGCCACCGGAAGAGCACGCCGCTGCGGCCGAGGAAGTCGCGTACCGCGTAGGCGGCGGGCGAGAACCGGCTGCCGCGCACCTCGGCGGTGGCCAGGTCCCCCCGGCAGTCGGCGTTCCACGTGCACAGGGAGTCGTCGAGCGCGCCGCGAAGGTGCGCGGCCGGGCCCTCGTCGCCCCCGGCCGACCCGGTACGGGCGCCGGGCACGGCGTCCGCGTGCCCGGCCAGCGGCAGCCAGCGGACGCCCGGATGTGCGGCGCCGGGGTCGGGGGCCTCGTCGGCGAGCACGGCCGCGACGGGCACCTTCCGGTCGGCCAGCGACGTCAGCGCCCGGACCACCTCCGCCGGTCCTCCGACCTGCAGCACGCGGAACGAGGTCCGGTACCAGCTTTGCACCAGCTCGGCCGTCTCGTGCCGGCGGAGCGGATCGGAGTCGGAGAGAACGATCACGGGCAGTGCGGCATCGGCCATCAAGAGGTCCTCCAGGTAAGTCTCGTACGGGGCGGCTTCCCCTCGTGATCAACGAGCGGGGACGCGTTACGCATCGGCCCGCGAAGGACCGCTGCGGGCGCGCGGCGAAGGGGCGCGCGGCGAAGGGGCGCGCGGCGAAGGGGCGCGCGGCGAAGGGGCGCGCGGCGAAGGGGGGAGCGCAGTCCCCCCTGCGCGCTGCTCAGAGACGGCCGAAGAACTGGTTCCCGCGTGCCGAGTGGTTCTCGCTCGTGTAGTACTCCTTCATCGCGGAGCTGATCTCGTCACGGCTCAATTGCCCGTCACCGTCGATGTCCAGCTGGTTGAACGCCTCGTCGAAGGTCTCCCGGGGCAGGCGGAACATCCCGTGCAGCAGGGAGGTGTACTCCTCGCGCGTCAGCATGCCGTCGCCGTCCCGGTCGCCGAGCTCGGTCCAGGCGTTGCTCATGTTCCTGATCCGTTCCCAGATCCGGTTCTGGTCCGTGACGATCCGCGCGCGGAACGCCGCCCGGAACTCCTGCCGGTCGACCCAGCCGTCCTCGTTCTTGTCCATCTTGTGGAAGACGGTGTCCCAGAGGTCCGCCAGCGAATTGCGCAGTCCGGCCACGGTGTCCGGGTCGTAGCCGAGTGACTCGGCGAGCCTGTCCGAGAGGCCGATGACGTCCGACTTCACGAGCCGCCCGTCGCGGTCCGAGTCGAAGACGTCGAACGCCCGCTCCAGCTTGATGTCCAGAACGCTCACGGCACCATACCCTTCACTCTGTGCAGTTGCCCCGTCACGGTGCGAGGCGGGCCCAGGAAACCACAGGCCCCGCCTGTCGCGCATGGAAAGTGCCGGCCGACTGGGCACAACGGGTGACGGTCCGTCGCCGCGGTCCGGCGCGGAACCCCGGACGAGGAGCGGGCGGCTCGGACGGCTCAGCGCGTGAGGATGACGCGCCGGCGGACCCACAGGCCGTCGGTCGCGGCGGAGAGCAGGAAGTCGGCGACGTCGGCACGGTCGATCCTGCCGCCGACGCGCCCTCGGGTGCCGTCCAGCGGGATCGTCTCGTAGTCGCCTGCGGCCCGGCCGTTGGCGAACATCACGGGCAGGGCGATGGTCCAGGCGCGGTCGCTGCGGGCGATGGTCTCGTCGGCGACGCCCTTGTCCGCCATGAGCGCGCCCATCACCAGCTTCGCCGCCCCGGCCTGGAAGAGGGACTGGCGTCGGGCGGTGTCGCCCGAGCCGAGGGCGGAGAGCCAGACCAGGCGCTCCACGCCGGCCGCGGCCATGGCCTCCAGGACGGGGCCGGCGGTGCGGGTGGCGAGTGTGGACTTGTAGTCCTTGCCCGGTCCCAGGGCGCAGATGAGGGCGTCGCCGCCCCGAGCCGCCGACTCGACGTCCGCGGCCGAGGCGGCGTCGCCGACGACAACGGTGACGCGCTCGTCTTCGCGTTGCGGCAGCCGGGCCGCGTCACGCACCAGTGCCGTGACCCGGTGCCCGGCCGCGAGGGCCTGCCGGAGCACCTGCTGGCCGATCGGGCCCGTCGCGCCGAGGAGGGTGAGCTGCATGATCAGGCCTCCTTCTGTGCGCGGGCCCCGTCTCCATCGTCCCCCGCCCGCCGCGGGCCGCCACCGGGGTGTGCGGCGGGCCCGGGCAGGGGGCGCCGGCGCGAGCCTGCTCGCGGCCGCGAACGACCGGCGGCGTCCCGGTCCTCAGCTCCCCGCTCGCGCTTCGATCAGGAAGCGGTGGTCGTGCACGGTGAAACCGCCCGCGGCTCTGATGTGCCGGTCGAGGCGGCGCAGCGCGGGTTCGTGCCCGGACGGCTCGAACCCCGGGAACTGCCATGGTATGGCGCGTAGTTGGAAGACGACCGCACCGATGTCGTGGAAGGTGTAGGGGCTCGTCTCCTCCCGCGCCGTGGTCACGTGGAGGCCCGCGGCTTCCAGTGCCCGTACGGCGACGTCCAGGGTCCAGCCATCGGGGTCGGCCGGTGAGGGGATGCCGAGGGCTTCGTTGAGTTCCAGCTGGTTGCGGCTGCCCACCTGCTGGGTGAGGAACCGGCCGCCCGGCGCGAGTGCGGCGCGGATGGCCGCCGCGTCCAGGGCCCCGTGCCGGTCGAGTACCAGGTCGAAGGGGCCGGGGGGCAGGTTCGAGCCCGATGCGTGGTGGACCTCCACCCCCAGTGGGGCAAGGCGCTCCCGGGCCACGCGGAGGTTGGGCGGCCAGTTCTCGGTGGCCGCGCTCCGCGGTGGCAACGGCGCGAGCGAGGCGAGGAGTTCACCGCCGCCGGTGTCGATGTCCAGGAGGCTGCCCGCGTACGGGAGCAGGGCGCGGGCGTGCTCCGCGTAGTCCCACGAGGGGCCCTCGCCGTGCGCCCGGCCCTCCAGCCAACCGAAGTCCCAGCCCGACACGGTGGCCTGTCGGGCTTCCGCGACGTGCTTCTCGTAATCGTGAGCGGTCGTCATGCGGGCACGCTAACCCCACGCCTGCCGAGGAGGCGTGGGGTTTTCCACGGCGCGAGGTACCTGTCGTACGGCTACTCCGACCCGAGCGGGGGCAGCGGTTCGCGGGCCGTGTGCCAGGCGGCCGGCAGGGCGGCGACGCCCGTGCGGGCGGCGATCACCCCGCCCGCGATGGCGCAGGTGGTGTCGATGTCGCCGCGCCCGCCGACCGTGAACCACAGGCCCTCGTGCAGGTCGTCGAGATGCCCTGCCGCGCACCACAGGGCGTAGGGGACGGTGTCGGGCCCTGACATCCGGTAGCCCGAGCCCAGCACCGTGGCGGCGTGCTGAACCGAGGTGTGTGCGGGCATCCGGGACGCGACCCGCAGCCCTGACCGGACGTCGCTGTCGGGCAGCCGGGCGGCGACCTCCCGGAGGAAGTCCGGACGGGCCGGGGCGGGCCCGCCCCGGCTGCGCGTCGCCAGCGCCGCCGCGAGGGCCACCGCGACCGCCGCGGCGACGGCTTCCGGGTGGTGGTGCGAGACCGTGCTCTGCCTGGCGGCCTGTTCGGCGACGGAGTCGGGATCGGCGGCGTGCCAGGCGCCGAGCGGGGCGACGCGCATGGCCGCGCCGTTGCCCCAGGAGCCCTGGCCGCCGAACTGTCCGGCCACCACGTCCCGCCAGGGCTCGCCCGCACCGATCCGGCGGAGCACGTCGTGCATCGAGGCTCCGTAGCCGCGGTGCGTGTCGTCGGCGTAGGCGGCCGCGAGGCTCAGGGCGAAGCGGTCCTGGTCGACGGCGCCGCCGCCCTCGGCGAGTTCCCGGACGAGAACGAGCGCCTGGGCGGTGTCGTCGCTCCACGGCCACAGCGGCTCCGGAGGCAGGATCCGCTCCTCCAGGGCCGCAGGACCCTCGCGGCGCAGGATGCCGAACCAGCGGTCTCCGAAGGCATCACCGAAGGCGAGCCCGGACAACGAGTCCAGCGCGGCGGCAGGTATGTCGATCATCGGGCCAGTGTCACGAATCGGCGCAGCCCCGGCACCGGGAATTCGGTGGTCGCGCACAGGCCGACGGCGCGGGCCGTCGGCCGGCCGCTCCGCGCCGCCCGCGGCGGAGGCGTACGCTGGGGCCATCTCCCTCTATCTGCGCTGGTGAGGGCAGGGAGGCCGGTATGGCGTTCGACACGGCTGGATTCGCGCAGACGGGCGGCTGCCGCTACACCCCGATCTCCGAGCACGGACTGATCGGGGATCTCCGTACGACCGCCCTGGTCGGCACGGACGGCACCATCGACTGGTACTGCTGCCCGCGCTTCGATGCGCCCAGCGTGTTCGGGTCCATCCTCGACGCCGACCGGGGCGGGTCGTTCGAGTTGGCCGCCGAGGTCCCGACCCGCACCAGGCAGTTCTACTTCCCCGACACGAACGTGTTGATCACGCGGTTCTTCGCCGCTGACGGGGTGGCGGAGATCCAGGACTTCATGCCCGTGGTCGACGAATCGCGCGAGGCGGCCCGGCACCGGCTGATCCGGCGGGTGATCTGCGTCCGCGGAACCCTCCCGTTCAGGGCGCGGATCGCCCCCCGCTTCGGCTACGGCACCGAGGAGCACACCACCTCCCTCGAAGGCCACACGGCCGTCTTCCGCTCCCCGTCACTGACGCTCGCGCTGACCGCCACCGCACCCCTGGAAACCGACGGCCCGGACATCCGGTCGCACTTCAAGCTCCTCGAGGGCGAGTCCCACGTGTTCGCACTCGACCAGATCGGCGACGGGGTCCCGCCCCGGTCCTGCCCGCGCGCCGAGGCGCAGGAGCAGGCCGACGCGACCGTACGGTTCTGGCGCCACTGGCTGGCCGGCTCCCGCTACCACGGGCGGTGGCGGGAGATGGTGAACCGCTCCGCACTGGTGCTGAAGCTGCTCACCTACGCGCCGACCGGTGCGATCGTCGCCGCACCGACCACCAGCCTGCCCGAGCAGATCGGCGGCGAACGCAACTGGGACTACCGCTACGTCTGGGTCCGCGATGCGGCCTTCTGCGTCTACGCGATGCTGCGCCTGGGGTTCACCTCGGAGGCCGAGGCGTTCATGGGGTTCATCTCCGAGCGGGGCATCCTGCGGGGCACGGGGGAGACCGGCCCTTTGCAGATCATGTACGGCATCGACGGGCGTACCGAGCTGCCCGAATACGAACTCGGGCACCTGGAGGGATACCTCGGCTCCGCACCGGTCCGGGTGGGCAACGCCGCCACGGGCCAGCTCCAGCTGGACATCTACGGCGCGCTGATCGACTCGATCTACCTCTACGACAAGTGGGGGCAGCCGATCAGCAGTGACCGCTGGGACGAGGTCGGTGCCGTGGTGGACTGGCTGTGCGAGCACTGGGACCAGCCCGACGAGGGGGTGTGGGAGACCAGGGCGGGCCGGCGGAACTTCGTGTACTCGCGGCTGATGTGCTGGGTGGCGCTGGAGCGCGCGATGCGCATGGCGAACCGCCGCGGTCTGCCGGCGGACCTGACGCGCTGGCGGGAGTCCCGGGACGCGATCTACCGGCAGATCATGGCGCGCGGTTGGTCGGCCGAGCGCGGGGCGTTCGTACAGGGACTGGACGACCACGTGCTGGACGCCTCGCTGCTGATGATGCCGATGGCCAAGTTCGTCTCGCCCACCGACCCCAAGTGGCTCTCCACGCTGGACGCGCTCACCGCGGACCTGGTCTCCGACTCGCTGGTCTACCGCTACGACCCGACCGCCAGCCCGGACGGCCTGCACGGCCCCGAGGGCACCTTCTCGATCTGCTCCTTCTGGTACGTGGAGGCGCTGGCCCGCGCCGGCCGGCTGGAGGAGGCCAGGCTCGCCTTCGAGAAGATGCTCACCTACGCCAACCACCTCGGCCTCTTCGCGGAGGAGATCGGCCCGACGGGTGAACAACTGGGCAACTTCCCGCAGGCCTTCACCCACCTCTCGCTGATCAGCGCCGCGTTCAACCTCGACCGCGCGCTTGGCTGACGCGGCATCACCGCCGGGCCGTCCGGTCGGGTGGGTTGAGGAGTGCGACATGAGCGAAGCAGACGACTGGAACGGGGCACGGCTGTCGTCGAGTCGGCGGCGCTGACCGGCTCCTCAGGCGCCGCCGGTGAGCTGGAGCACCGCGATGCCGGCCAGGACGGCGGCGCTTGCGGTGATGCGGCGGTGTCCGAGGCGTTCACGGAACACGACCGCGCCGATCAGGGCGCCGAAGACGATGCTGGTCTCCCGCAGGGCGGCGATGGTGGCCAGGTCGCCGCGGGACTGCGCCCATACGACGAGCCCGTACGCCAGGAGCGAGAGCAGCCCGCCGGCCAGACCGCGACCGCACAGCGGGCGCAGCGCGGTGAGCAGGGCGGGGCCCCGGCGGGCCCAGGCGATGACCGGGAGGACGAGTCCTTGGCAGAGGAAGAGCCAGGCGATGTAGCCGAAGACGCTGCCGGAGACGCGGACGCCGCTGCCGTCGACGAGCGTGTAGGAGGCGATCATCACGCCGGTGCCGACCGCGGCGGCCAGCGCGGGCAGCTGGGCGCGGCCGGGGATTCCGTCGGCGAAGGCGAGACCGGCCAGCCCGCAGGAGACCACCGCGATGCCGACGGCCTGGCCGGCGGGCAGGGAGTGGCCGAGGAAGGCGCTGGAGACCAAGGCCACCACGACGGGTGAGGTGCCCCGGGCGGTCGGGTACATCTGGCCGAAGTCGCCGAGCTGGTAGGAGCGCAGCAGCAGGAGCTGGTACGCGACCTGCAGCGCGGCGGAGGCGGCGATGTACGGCCAGGCCGTCGGGTCGGGCAGCGGTGCGAGGCAGACGAGTACGGCTCCGCAGCCGGCGGAGGCAAGGCTGATGAGCGTGAAGCCGGCCAGTTTGTCGCGCAGGCCGTGGGTGAGGCCGTTCCAGGTGGCGTGCAGCACCGCCGAGGCGAGGACGACGGCGGGCACGGCGGCCGCACCCGTCATGGACTGCAGGTTTGCCGGCACGTTCGCTCCCCGCGACTGACGATGGAATATATTTCCTTGCTAGGGTATCTCCATGGAAATTGATTCCACCGCGAGGGGCGGGCTCGCCGCCTACATCCGGGCCCACCTGTCCGAGCTGCGTGACACCGAGGTGCGGGTGGCGCAGGTCGTCCTGGACAAGGGCGCGGAGCTGGTGCACCTCAGCGTCAGCGACGTCGCGGCGCTGGCCGGGACCGCCCCCTCCTCGGTCGTACGGGCCTGCCAGCGACTGGGGTTCCGCGGGTACCAGGAGCTGAAGATCGCCGCCGCCCGGCAGGCCCCCGCCCAGGAGCCCTCCCGGGACCGCGACCCGGCGGCCCGCGCCCTGGTCGACACGGTCCGTGCCGCCCGGGAGGCGCTGGACGGGGTGGCGGCGACGATCACCCCCGAGCGGCTGCGCACGGCGGCCGGACTGATCGACACGGCCGGCCGGGTCCTGGTCGTCGGCGCGGGACTGTCCGGCGCCGTCGCGCTGGACACCGCGTACCGGCTCCGCGCGCTGGGCTGCGCGGTCGATGCCCCGGCCGACCCGCTGACGGCGCAGTTGGCCGCCTCGCAGCTGACGTCCGCCGATGCCTGCCTCGCCATCAGCCACACGGGGGCGACGCGCAGCACGGTGGACGCGGCGCGCGGGGCGCGGCGGGCCGGAGCCCGGGTCGCCGCCCTGACCAGCTACGCCCGCTCGCCCCTGAGCGAGACCGCCGACTGCACGCTGGTCGCGGGCGGCCAGGACCTGGTCTTCGGACTGGAAACCGTCGCCAGCCGGCTGGCCCACCTCACCGTGGTCGATGCCCTCACCCTCACCCTGCTGGGGCTGCGCGGGGCGCCGGCCGAAGCGGCGCTGCGGCTGTCGGCGGACGTCACGGTCGACCATTCGTACTGAGGGCCGTCAGGGGTGGCCGTCGGGGGTGTCGAGGTGCCGCCGGCGGGGGTCGTCGGAGGTGGTCGTCGGAGGTGGACCGTCGCTTCCGCATGACATTTGTACCGCCCGAGACGGGATGCGTGGCCCTGCCGGAGGGGGCGTCCCTCTCCGTAGGCTCCACACCATGTCGAACTCACACAAAGCCGGACGCGAAGACTCCTGGGAAGGCGTCGTGGTCAACCTCTCCCGGGGCATGCTCGACGGCTCGAACATGTACCACTTCGCCGAGATCCGGCTCGTCCACGGGGAAACCGTCAAGGTCCGGATCGGTCGCGGCCTCTGGAAGTCGATCGCGGTCGGCGATCGGATCGTGAAGCGGCCGGGCGCCGACCCCGCCAAGGGGTAGCCGCCTTCGAACCGGTCGCCCCCGCCCTGGCCGGATGTCGGCGGCCGGCTTGGGCGTGTGGATCATCGGCCGTTATCCTCCCACTAGTTGCTCAAGTCAACCAATGGGGATCGGTATGAACGACACCACCGAGCACTTCCGCAGCCACGTGGAAGAGATTCTTGACGCCCTGGAAAAGGAACCGGGCCGTGAGGCCCTGGTGTACCGGGACCGGCGTGTGACCGCGGGTGAATTACGCGGCCTCGTCCACGGCATGGCCCGGGCGCTGCGCTCCCAGGGGGTGAGGCGCGGCCAGACGGTCACCCTCCTCGCGGGCAACCTCCCCGAGACCATCGCGGCCCGCTACGCCGCCGGGCTGCTCGGCTGCGCCGTGAACCACCTCTACGCCGGCCTTTCGGCCGATGTGCACGCCGACATCCTCCGGGACGTCGAAACCCGGACGTTGATCGTCGACCCCGCCTACGGCGCGCGCGCCGCCGAACTGGCCCGGCGGGTGCCGCTCGAACGGGTGCTGCTCCTCGGCGCAGGCGCCGCCGTGGGACCGGACCTGGTGGAGCTCGCCGCCGAGGAGTCCGGCGAGGCCCTGGCGGGTGCGGCGCAGCCGCAGGACATCTGCACCATCCGCCACACCGGTGGGACCACCGGCCATCCCAAGGCCATCTGCACCACCTTCGAGCAGTTGGTGTCGATCGGACCGGACTGGTCCGAGGAGGGACGGATCAGGGCCCTGGTGTGCACCACCCTCGCCCATGCGGCGGGCCTCATGGCCGACACCGCGCTGCGCCGCGGCGGCACCGTCGTCCTGCTGGACGAGTTCGAAGCCGGCGCCGTGCTCACCGCCATCGAGAGCGAGCGCATCTCGCACCTGTTCCTGCTGCCGCCGCTCCTCTACCAGTTGATGGACCACCCCGCGATCGACCGCACCGACACCTCCGGCCTGCGCATGCTCACCTACGGCGGCTGCGCCTCCTCCCCGACCCGCCTCGCGGCGGCGATCCGCCGCTTCGGCCCCGTACTGAACCAGTTCTACGGCCAGAACGAAGCGGGCGGGATCAGCATCCTCTCCCCGCAGGACCACGATCCGCAGCGCCCCGAGCTGCTGCGAACGGCCGGGAAGATCATGGAAGGCGTCGAGGTCGCCATCCGTGACCCCGACGGACGGCACCTGCCCGCCGGCGAGCACGGCGAAATCTGCGTACGTTCCCGGCACGTGATGAAGGGCTACTGGAAGCAGCCCGAGCTCACCGCCGAGGTACTGCGGGACGGCTGGCTCCACACCGGTGACATCGGGTTCCTCGACGCGGACGGCTACATCACCATCGTGGACCGGCTGAAGGACATGATCGTGGTGGTGGGGGGCCACGTGTACACGGTCGAACTGGAGGACGTCCTGAACTCCCATCCGCAGGTGCTGCAGAGCGCGGTGCTCGGAGTCCCCGACGCCCACCGCATGGAGCGGGTCCACGCGGTCGTCGTCCGCACACCGGGCGGCGACGTCGGCGAGGAGGAGCTGCGCGCCCTGGTGCGGAACAGGAAGGGCGCCATGTACGAGCCCGCGAGCATCGACTTCACCGACGCGCTGCCCCTGACCGACGCGGGCAAGCCGGACAAGAAGCTCCTGCGCCGCCGCGCCACCGCACCGGCACGGTCCCCCCGCTCCTAGGGGGTGTCGTCCGGAAGGGTGGGCGGGTGGGCGGGTGGCGTGATCATCCCGACCGGAAACCTGCTGTCACGGGCTTCGGCCAGGCCGTAGGAATGGGCTGCTGTTCCCCCTATGCAGTTTTCGCATCCCAGGAGACCACTGTGACCCGTTTGCGCAGCACCGTCATGGCCCTCGCGGGTGGAGCGGCCGTGTTCGCGCTCACCGCCGCTCCCGCCCAGGCCGCCCCCGGCGATGTGACCACGACCTGCGCGAACACCGCCACCCCCGTCGGCTACGTCGACGTCAGTTGGGGCTACAGCGCGAGCTGCGGCACCCAGAACTTCGCCCCGAACATCAAGCAGATCAAGCAGCTCACCGGCCTGCCCGTGGGCACCGTCGTCCAGGCCTGCGGCTCGGCGTACTACCCCGCCGGGTGGGTCCAGACCGCCTCGTACTACAGCAGCAGCTGCGTCGCCTTCCCGAACTCCGGCTTCAACAACAACGCCTGGACCCTGAAGCGGGTCTCCTGACCCCGGACCCGGTGGCGGCGTACGGGGCGGTCGGTCACATGGGGTACGAGAGCAGGCGTACCGCCCCGGGCGGCCAGTCCGCACCGTCGTGCAGCGGCGTCCACATGGTGCGCAGCGGCATGACCACGGGCCCTTCGCGCTGTTCCACGGTGACGTCCTGATCCAGCACGCGCCAGCCCAGTCGCCGGTACAGCGGGACGAGCGGCGGGCGGCAGAAGAGGAGTCCGTGGCGGGGGCCCATCGTCCGGGCGTGGTCGAGGGCCGCCGCCATGACGAGGCGGGCGAGCCCCCGTCCACGTACGTCCGCCGCGACGGCCACCCCTCCGACTCCCACCAGCTCGGTCTCGGCGCCGCCGACCGACACGGGTATCCGAAGCAGGCCCGTGTGCGCCACGAGCCGGCCGTCCAGCCGGATGCCGAAGTGCTCGTCCTTGGGCAGCCAGGCCAAGCCGGTGTCGGCGACGCCGAACGGATCGGCACCCTCACCGAGGATCTCCGCCTGCTCGGTCTTCGTGTAGCGCGTGAGGCGCACCGCCGTCGGCGGCACGGATGTCAAATGATCCATCCCTACATGGTCCTGTTCCGGGAGGCCTCTTGGCCAGCCGATGTGCTCGCAGTGGCCAGGACCGCCCGGCGCCGGGCCCTCGAACCACGGCGTCAGAGACGGTGCACCGTGTGCAGGCTCTTGTCGTACGTGCCGCCCCCCTCGAGGAGCGAGGCTCCGGCCACGTCCGCCATCGTGGGGCCGTTGACCGTCTTGCGGCTGGAGACGAAGCGCGCCTTGCCCAGCGCATCGGTGCCCAGGTGGATCCCGACGTGATCCACTTCCCCGTCGCCGTCCGTGTCCCAGAGCAGCAGGTCGCCCGGCTGCAGGGTGGAGACGAGCTCCGTGGTGGCGCCGGTGGTGGTGCGGGCGAGGCGGACTCCGGGTGCGCGCTTGGCCATCTGGTCGGAGGTGCGCGGCAGTCGGGCGGTCGAGGTGTCGTGGAGTTCGGCCACCGGTACCCCCATGTGGTAGCCGTACACCATGCGCGTGTAGCCGGAGCAGTCCAGCGAGTCCAGGAAGGCCTCGTCCGGCGCGACCTTGCCGGTCGGGAACGGCCAGTCGACGCCCGTGAACTCGTGGAAGTCGGCTCCGATCCGGCGTTCCCCGTAGGCGTCGGCGGGGCTGTACTGCGCCTTGCCGAGGACCTTCTTGCCGGCCGCCGGCCCGGCACCGGCGACCACGTCGGGCGCCCCGGGCAGGAACATGGCGGCGTAGGCGAGAGCGTCCGGCGCGGGGGAGCCGATCCAGCCGCGTACGGTCTGCTCCAGGGCCGGGGTCCACGTGCCGTCGAAGGGCTCGGGCAGTACCCGCACCCAGTCGCCGTGCGTGACGCTCGGAGGGGCGGCCCACCCGGCGTCGACGACCTGGAAGCTGGTCGCGCAGAGGGTGACGGGCAGGCTGGTGCAGCCCTGGTTGGCGAGGGCGCGCAGGCCGACCCGGCCCTTGGGTGCGGTGGCGTCGACGACGTCCACCTGCCAGTCGGGCACGCTCGCCGATGCGCGCCACGCCTTGACCCGGATGCGGCTCCCTTCCCGCCGGACCCGTATCGCCCAGGGCGTTCCCGCAGGTACGCCGGTGGCCCGGGTGAGGGGCGGTGCGAGCGGGGTCGCCGTGCCGCCCTTCACCTTCTCGACGCGCAGCTCGACCGCCCCCGTGGTGAGGAAGGAGAGTCTGGCGCGGAGGTGGTCGTCCGCCGAGGTGTAGCCGAAGACCACGGCGAACGAACAGGCGTCCCCGGTGGGGACCGCGTCGAAGCTCGCGACCGCCTCGACCTCGACGTCGGTGATCTCGTCGTCCTTCAGCGTGGCGTACCGGCTCGTGCCGTCCGTGCTGAGCGTGATCAGACCGCGATGCGGACGCACCTCGAAGTCGTTGATGGTGGGGCCTTCCGGCTCCCAGGTGCCGCCGCCCGGTGAGTTGCCCCAGTACGGGCGCTTCTCCGAGTGGTCGGAGGGGTTGGGGAGGGTGCGGTTGAAGTCCTCGATGAACGGCCGCTTGTTCTCCGTGAACGTGCGCCGGGGCCCGGGCACGATGACGGTACGGGCGCCATGGGTGAGCCGGGCGACCAGGCGGCCCGCGGAGGTGACCTCGGTGCGGGCCGGGGTGCCCGGCCGGACGGTGGCCGTGAGGGGGGAGGTCAGAGTGATGTGTGTGAACCAAGAGGCGTCCAGCGGAGCCATGGTGACGGACGATGCGGGTCCGGCGAGCCCGGTCGGGAGCGAGGCCGTGCCGGCGCTCCCGGCGGCCTCGGTGGCCTCGGCAGCCCGGGCGGCGGGAGCCGCGACGAGTGCGGAGAGCGGAACGGCGGCCGAGGCGGCGGCGATGGCCGACAGCAGACTGCGGCGGGAGGTGTGCGTCATGCGTACATGATCTACACGGCCGCTCCCGTGCCCCGCCCGGGCCCGGCGGCTACGAGCTGCTCGCGGCCCCACCCCCCAGCGCCGCGCTGACCAGCGACTCGACTCGGGTGCGCTGCTGCGCGGGTGTGGCCAGCGGATCGGGTCGCAGGGTGTAGACCGTCCGGAGGCGCTGTTCGGGGCTCGCGAAGACTCCGCTGGTCCAGCCGCCGCTGGAGCCGGTTTTGCCCCAGACCTTGGTGCCGTTCAACTCGATGCCCATCAGCCCGCCGGCGCTGAAGCACGCCCTCGGCCCGGGGCAGCTGGTGTTCTCGGGGCCGCTCGGTATCGAAGGCACCTCGAAGAGGTGGCGCTGCTGGGCCGGAGGCAGGAGGCGCCCGTCCAGCAGGGCGCGCAGGAACACGTCGAGATCGGCCGCGGTGGACATGAGGCCGCCTTCCGCCCAGGCCCAGGCGATCGCCGGCTCCTCGGAGAGCGCCGTGTCGCGCAGGGCCAGCGGGCGCAGGATCCGCCGGTCCAGTTCCCGGGCGAAGGGACGGCCGGTGACCTGCTCCACGAGCAGCCCGGCGACGAAGCTGTTCAGGCCGTTGTACTGCTGGACGCTTCCCGGTGCCGGCACGCGGCCGGGGCGGGATGCGGCGTCCGCCTCGAAGGAAGCGGTCACCACCCCGTGCGCATCGAGAGGCACCCGGGCCGGTCGGGGCAGGTCACTGGTGTGGTCCAGGAGTTGACGCACCGTCACTCCCGCGTAGGCGGCGGGTATCAAGTCGGGAAGGCGGGGTCGGACGGGTTCGTCGATGCCGATCCGGTGCTCGGCGACCAGCTGGAGCACCACCGCGTCGGTGAACACCTTGGTGACGCTGCCCACCGGGAACCGTGCGTCCGCGCCCACCGGCCCGGCCGTCCCCACGTACGGGGTGCGCATGCCCCGGCCCGCGACCCGTACCACCGCCGCGTCCGTCACCCCGTCGGGCAGGGAGGCCAGCAGCGCTCTCACCGCTGCGGGATCGCGGGTGTCGGGGCCGCCGGACGAGGCGGACGGGCGGGGCGCGGCCGTGGCCGCGGGGGCGAGGGCCAGACCCGAAGCGATGGCGGCCACGGCCATGGCGGTGGCCGTCAGACGGCGGGCGGCGCGGGGACGGGTGGTCATCGGAGGACTCCGGAGGCGTCGAAGGCGATTCGGATCAACGCGTTGTTCGCGTTGCACCAACCATCCCTCCCGCAAGGTGCGTTGATCATCGGTGATCGCCCTGAGCCGCCCCCGACCCCACCCCGATCCGCCCTCGGGGTGCGGCAAGTCCCGGCGCCACGGGCCCGGTCTGCGTTCCGTCGACCACGCCGACCAGTTCAGTCGCGGCCGCCGCCCCGGGCATCGAGGGCGGTGATCACCGCGCCGCTGCGCAGCGTCGCCGTCAGGGCGGCCGGGGGAGCGGGGGCCGCAGGCGCCGGGACCGAGAGCGTCCGGCCGGGCGTACGGGTGTGCAGCGATCCCGTGGCCGTGATCTCGGCGACCTCCCGGCTGCCCGCGCCCAGTTGGTAGCCGCGGCCCGACGGAGCCCGCCAGACCGTCGCCGCGAGGACGTGCTGCCCGAACCGCCCGCAGGCGGCCGTGGACCGGGCCCGCGCCACGGCCAAGGCGGCCCCCGTGGGCGGCCGGAGCCTGATCTGGACGTCGCCCCGGCCGGTCCAGTGGGTGGCGCGGGTGCAGGACCAGACGGCCCGCCCGGCGGTCTCCGGGAGTTCGGTGACGGCGAAGTCCCACAGGTTGACCGCCCGGACCTCCCGCCCGTCCACCTCGCCCAGGGTGCAGGCCTCCTGGGCCCAGCGGGCCAGCGCGGCCGGCCCCGTCGCCTCGCGGGGCTGGCGGGCCGGTGGCGCGTCGGCGCCCTCCGCGGGCGGGGTGTAGGTGAGGTGGACGGGGATCAGCCCGCCGAGGTCGGCGAGGAGGAAGGAGTGCTTCTCCACGATCCGCGGTGAGGAGGCGACCTCCAGGACCGGGCGCGGCCCGCAGTCCTCGTTCCCGGCGCCGTGCGCGGCGCCGTCGCCCTCGTGCCCGCCCGCCGCCCCGTGCGGGAGCTCGGTGGCGAGCGTCCCGTCGGGGCCGATCGGCAGGGGCCGGGCGCCGGTGGCGGGGGCGGTGAGGTCCCGGGTCCCCGCGGTGGCGATCCACGGCGCGAGGAGGCGGCGGGCCTTGTCCCCGTCCCGGGTCAGGGTGACGGCGGCCGCCGTGGTGACGCCGGCGTCGTCGGCCGCGGCGATGTCCAGGCTCCGGCGGCCGTCCCGCTCGGTGTAGCGGACGATCCGGTCGGCGTCGAGGAACACGACGACGGCCGTTCCCGGCCCGGGATCCCCCGCGAACAGCAGCTGCGGCGGGTGCCCCGGCGGCTCCGCCGAGGCCGCGGGCGCGACGGTGACGGCCGTACCGGAGGCCGGTGCGGCCCAGGTGCCCAGCGCCCGGGCGAGCAGGGCCCGGTCCCCGGTGCGCGTACCGCGGGCCGGCCAGGCCGTGAAGTCCACGCGGCCGGTGTCGGCCCAGGCCTGCGCGGGCACCCGGACCAGGCGCGCGGGATCGAGGGCCGCGCGGGCGGCGGGTGCTCCGGCGTACGCGGCGGGGAGGCCGGGCTCCGGCCCGGCGACCGTGGCCCGGGTGAGTCCGGCGGCCAGCAGCAGGACGGCGGCCAGGCCCCAGGCGGCGCGTACGCGGGTGCGGCGCAGCAGCAGATCGGTGGGACGGGTGTGGACGTCGGCCGGGTGCAAGATCGTTTCTCTTCCGGTCCGGGGCCCCGCACCGGCCGGCAGCCCGGCGCTGCCATCGGAGCGCTGCCCGGCACCGACACCGCCCGGGGAGCCCGGCTCCGCCCCCGTGCCGGAACCCGCCGCGCCCGCGGCCCCGGCCACCCCCGCTCCGGCCGCCGCCCCTGCTCCGTCGGCGTCCGCTCCGGCCCCGGCCGCGCGGGCCGCCCGTACCTCGCCGGCCGGATCACCGGCCCCGGCCTGCTCCAGCACCCTGGCCGCGGCGTCCTCGTCCAGTCCGTCGAACCGGCCGAGCACGTACGCGGCGCGCGCGTACGGGGTCAGCCCCGCCAGCCCCCGGGCCGCCTCGTCGAGCCCCTCGGCGCTGGGCCACATCCGCAGCCCCCACACCCACGGCGGCAGCGGCCCGCGCGGCCGGCCGGCCGCGTGCCGCACCACCTCGGCCCGTACGGCCGCCAGCGGATCCGCCCCCTGCCGTGCCCGGCGTCCCGCGGCCTGCAGCGAGTGCTGGACTGCGCGGTGGGCGCGCAGGAGCCGCGTGTGCCGGTCGAGGTCCGGCGGCAGCACCAGGTAGGCCAGGCGCAGCAGTTGGGGGTAGCGCTCGACGATGATCGCCTCAGCCTGGCGCAGACCGGTTCCGGAGCCTTCACGTTGTCCCACGGTGCGGACAACGAAAGGATCATGGGACGGTCACATCCGGGGTGCGACGGCTGCCGTGACCGCCGTGGCCGCGGCGGTGCCGGATCCCTGGGCCGATCATTCGCCAAATGCCGAAACGATGAGGCACCCTGGAGCCATGGACCACGTACCCGATTCCGGACCGGCGGACGCCCCGGCCCCCGCCGCGCGGCTCGCCGCTCTCGCCGCGGCCCTGGCCGACGAGACCCGCGCGGCGATCTGCATGACCCTGCTGGAGGGCAGGGCCTGGACCGCGGGCGAGCTGGCCCGGACCACCGGGGTGGCCCCCTCCACCGTCAGCGGGCACCTGACCCGGCTCCTCGACGCGGGAATCTGCGTGACCGAGCGGCAGGGGCGGCACAGCTACGTGCGCATCGCCGACGCCGCCACGGCCCGCCTGGTGGACGAGCTGGCCTCCTACGCCGTCCCGGGCCGGGACGCGGCGCACGCCGTGCCGGTGGTCGCCGCGCCCGACCCGCTGGCGCGGGCCCGCACCTGCTACGACCACTTCGCGGGGCGGCTCGGCATGGCGGTGACGGACGCGATGGAACACCGGGGCCTGCTGCGCACGGAGGGCGTCTTCGCGCTGACCGAGAGCGGACTCGACTGGTGCCGCCGGGCGGGTGTCGACGTGGCGGGCGCGGGGCGCCGGCCGCTGGCGAGCTCCTGCCTGGACTGGACCGAGCGCCGCCGCCACCTGGGCGGCCTGGTCGGGGCGAGGCTGTGCGCGCGGGCCCTCGGCGAGGCCTGGGTGGTGCGCCCGGAGGGCGGCGGCCGGGGCCTGCTGGTGACGGGGGCGGGGGAGGAGGCCCTCGGCGAACTGCTGGGGCTCGTCCCGAGGGCGTGGAGCTAGGGGGTGTCCGCACAGTCGCGCCTGCCCCGCGGCGCCCGGCACGCGCTCCCGAGAGTTGCGATGGGAAATACTTCGGTGAATGCCGAAGTGTTGGGTGTAGAGTCGGGGCATGAAGACCCACTCGCGTGCCCTTCCGCCCGGCGTCCTCACCGTCGGAGCCGTGTGCTTCACGGTGTTCGCCTGGGCGTCCGCCTTCGTCTCCATTCGCAGCGCCGGGGCCGCCTACTCGCCGGGGGCGCTCGCCCTCGGCAGGCTGCTCGCCGCCTCACTGGTCCTCGTCGTGCTGCTCCTCCTGCGCCGCGAGGGCCTGCCCCCGCGCGGCGCCCGCCGCGGCATCCTGCTGTCCGGGTTCGTGTGGTTCGGCGGCTACACGGTCGCGCTGAACTGGGGCGAACGCCTCGTCGACGCGGGCACCGCGTCCCTGCTCGTGAACACCGGGCCGATCCTGATGGCGCTCCTCGCCGCGCGGCTGCTCGGTGAGGCCCTGCCGCCGCGGCTGCTGACGGGCATGGGGGTCTCCTTCGCCGGCGCCGTGGTCGTCGGCCTGTCGATGTCGTCCGGCGGCGACGGCTCGACCTCGCTGCTCGGGGTGGCGCTGTGCCTGCTCGCGGCGGTGGCGTACGCGACGGGCGTCGTCGCGCAGAAGCCCGCTCTCTCCTTCGGGACGCCGCTGCAGATCACCGCGTACAGCTGCTTGACCGGGGCCGTGGCGTGCCTGCCGTTCACCGGGCAGCTGGTGGCCGAGATTCCGCGGGCCCCGCTCTCCGCGACCCTGAACATGGTCTACCTGGGCGTGGTTCCGACCGCCCTCGCCTTCACGACCTGGACCTACGCCCTCGCGCGGATGCCGGCGGGGAAGCTCGGCGCGACGACCTACGCCGTGCCGGCCATCGTCGTCCTGCTGAGCTGGATCCTCCTGGGCGAGGTGCCGGCCTGGCTGAGCCTGCTGGGCGGCCTGCTGTGCCTGGCCGGGGTGGCCGTCTCCCGCTACCGCCCGCGCGCCCGGGCGGCCACCGGGGCGCGGGCCGAGGGGCCCGCGCCCCGGGCCGCCGACGTGCAGGCTTGATCGCGGGGCCGGCTCCGCTCGGCTACGCCGCCGGGTGCGGCACCCAGACGGCGGCGTGGAAGGGGCCGTTGGCCGTGGCCGGGTCGGCGGCCGGAAGCGCCGCGCTGCCCGCGACGATGCCCTTGCCGTTGACCTGTGCCGCGGAGGAGTTGAGGCCGCCGAGGGAGGTCAGGTAGGTGAAGTCGCCGTTGTCGGCGCGGGCGACGAAGGCGAAGGAGTTGGGGGCGAAGTTGTTGCCGGCCATGAGGGGCCCGGAGATCTGCTTGACCTCGGTGACACCCCGCCCGGAGCCGATCACGGCGCTCGTGCGGGTCGTGAGGTCGAACGAGCTGGAGAGCATGCCGTCCCCGCCCACCACGGTGCTCCCGCTGACCAGCTGCGCGGTCAGGAAGCGGGGCCCCAGGTCCGTACGGATCCCGGTGCGCAGGTCGTAGGCGTATCCGGTGAGGGCGTTGGCGGCCGTCCGGGACCGGCCGACCACCGTCGAACCGCTGATGTCGTTGGCCGTGCTGGAGCTTCCGCCGAGGGTGCCGAGGTCGGCCATCGTCCGGGTGCGCAGGTCGTAGGCGAACCCGTGCGTCGTGGCGGCCGGCGTGTTCGGCAGGGAGGAGCTGCCCACGACGGTCGCACCGCTGACGGCCGCCGCCGTGCTGTTGCCCGCCGGGCCTCCGAGGCTGCCGAGGTCGGTCATCGTCCGGGTGCGCAGGCTGTACGCGAACGCGTGGGTGACCGCGTCGCCGGGCAGCGACGACGTCCCCACCACGGTGTCGCCGTCGAGGCCGCTGATGTTGGTGCCGCTGCCGCCGAGCGTGCCGATGTCGACGAGTCGGCGGGT
The DNA here is from genome assembly GCF_042891345.1 of Streptomyces sp. NPDC001903. Lineage (NCBI taxonomy): Bacteria > Bacillati > Actinomycetota > Actinomycetes > Kitasatosporales > Streptomycetaceae > Streptomyces > Streptomyces sp. NPDC001903. The sequence goes on along the minus strand of NZ_JBIASZ010000002.1, from coordinate 492,389 downwards.
CCGCAGGTTGTACGCGAAACCGTGCGTCGGGCCGCCGGGGGAGAGCTCCGACTCGCCGACGACATGGTCCCCCTGCACGCGGGTCGCCCTGCTGGAGGCCCCCAGCGTGCCGAGATCGGTCATGACGTGCCTGCGCAGGTCGTACGCGAAGGCGTGTTCGGCGGCGTCGCCGCCGGTCAGTGAGGCCCCGACGACCGTGTTGCCGTCGATGGCGGTCGCCTTGCTGCGGCTGCCGCCCAGGGTGCCGAGGTCCTGTACGGCGTACTGCGCGGACCCTCGGGCCGCCTCGGCGGGCGGCCCCTCGGCCCCGTACGCCGGACCGGCGCCCACGGCGAGCAGGCCCGCGCCCACCAAGGTCCAGGCACGTAAACGCATGCGCATGATGCCCCCTGAGACGAGTGATCGAACCGCGCACGGCTCGGCGGACCGCGTGCCTCCCCGAGCACGGGCCGACCGGATGTCGTACGGCCTCCACTTGTACGTCAGTTCCCACGGACCGAACAGTGGGCGGTCGGCCAGGAACAGGACGCTCGGCGCACACCCCGGAACCGGCGCCGGAAACGTCCTGACCGGCTCCGGCATCCCTCCGACGGCCGGCGTCCGAGTCCGGCCGGTAGATTACGCATACCTTGGAAATGTTTTGTCTACTTTGATGTAGACGCTGGTGGGGCGGGTGGGCCGAGTCACTCCAGCTGATGATGCCGGAGGTCGGTGGAGATGGCGGAGAAGCGCCGGGACGACAGACGTCCGCACGGTGAGCTCGTCGCGGACGTGCTGGCAGTGCTGTGGGAGGCCAGTGCGCCCATGACCGCTCAGCAGGTCAACGCGGCGCTCGACCAGGGGTTGGCGCGGACGACGATGGCCACCATCCTGACCCGCCTCTACGAGAAGGGCACGCTGCGTCGGATCCCGTCGGGGCGGGGCTTCGCCTACGAACCGGTGGAGGACGCGGCCGGGCTCGTGGCCGGCCGCATGCGCCGCGAGTTGGAGCGCGAACCGCGCCGTGACCTGGTGCTGAAGCGGTTCGTCTCCTCCCTGTCGGAGAACGACGAGGAGACGCTGCGGCGCCTGCTCCTCGAAGCCGAGGACGCCCCCGAGTGACGTACGTACTGCTGTCGGTCGTGGTGGCCCTCGCGTTTCCTTGGGGAGCGTCCGCGGTGGCCCGTCGACTGGCCGGCGCCCTGCCGCCCCGAGCGGCGTGCTGGACCCTGACGGCCGCGGCCCTCCTCATGGCCGGCGGCACGATCGCGGCGTTGTCCGGTCTGCTCCACGTGCCGTTCCTCGCGTCACTGGAACAGGTTCCTCCCGGTCGCGTGCTGGAGGTGTGGCCGGCGGCGGTTCCGACGGCCTGTGCGGCCGGCGTGCTCATGCTCCTCCAACTCGTCCTGCTGGTACGCCGGTGGCTGCGCCACCGTTCCCTGCTCAAGGCCGCCTGGCAGTCGGTGGCCGGGGGAACGGGCGGTGGCGACCTGCTGGTGGTACCGGGGAGCGAAGTGGACGCCTTCGCGCTGCCCGGATACCGGGGCCGTCGAGGCAGGATCGTGGTCACCTCCGGCATGATGCGTGCGCTGAAGGCCGGCGAGCGGGAGGTGTTGTTCGCCCACGAGCGGGCTCATCTGACCGGCCGTCACCACGTGTTGTCGGCCGTGGTGGACCTGTCCACGACGGTCCATCCCGCGGTGCGGCGGGTGCGGGAGTCCCTGGAGTTCCACCTCGAGCGGTGGGCGGACGAAGTCGCGGCCGCCTCGGTCGGCGATCGGAAGGCGGCCGCGGCGGCCATTGCCCGGGCGGCCTTGGCCGGGACGGCGCAGCAGCGGCGCGCCGGTGGCGGGTATCCGCTGCTGTCGGTCGCGACCGGCCCGGTGCCCCGGCGGGTCCAAGCGCTGCTCGGGCCGGAGCCGGTGGCCCCACGGGGCGGTGCTCGCCGGGCCGGCGCCCTGGGCCTGGCGGCGACCGTGGCCGCCTCGGCGCCGGCCGCCCTCGCCCTGGCCTACGGGCTGCACGAGTACGTCGAATACGCGGCCGTCGCCGTACGCGGAAGCTGAGCATCGATCGGACCCGCGGCGGCACACCGGGGGACCGGGGTGCCGCCGTTGCCGTATCCGCCCGGCGGGTGGGGCTCAGCCGTGGACCGGTTTCGGCTGCCGCTGCGCGCCCGGTGCGTGGTGGTCGGAGGCGGTGAGGTCGAGGACACGGTCGGCGTGGAGGGCGGTCAAGGCCTGGTCGTGAGTGACGAAGGCGACCGCGAGGCCCCGCTCGGCCCGCAGTGCGGCGAGGAGGGCCATGATGCCGGCGGCAGTGGCGGGGTCGAGCGCGGAGGTGACCTCGTCACACAGGAGCACGTCGGGCTCGGCGGCCAGCGCGCGGGCGATGGACACGCGTTGGCGTTGCCCACCGGACAGTTCGTGGGGGTGGCGGCCGGCGTGGTCGGGAGGCAGTCCGACGGCGGTGAGGAGTTCGGCGACGCGGCTCCCGCACTGCTCGGCGGACAGGTCGAAATGGAGTCGCAGCGGCCGGGTGAGGGTGGCGCCGATCGTGTGAACGGGGTTGAGGGCGCCGAGCGGGTTCTGCGGCACCAGCTGGATGCGCCGGCGCTGCTCGCGGGTACGTCGCCGGTAGGAGCCGGCCAGCGGTGTGCCGCCGAGGGACAGCGTGCCGTCGAAGGACTCGTGGAGTCCGGCGAGCGCGCGGACCAGGGTGGTCTTGCCGCAGCCCGACGGGCCGACGACCGTGGTGAGCGTGCCGGCGTGCAGGTCGAGGTCGAGGTCGGCCAGGACCGTACGGCGGCCGGGGCCCCTTCCGTGGCGGGCGCCGAGCCCGCGCACGGTCAGGACGGGCTCCCCCGCGCGGGCCGGATGGGCGCCGGCGCCGGCGCCGGCCGCGGACCGTGGCGCGGGCGGGCCCGCCGGCGCACCGGGGGCGGTCAGGGCGAGGACGTCGTCGGCGCAGCGGGCCACGAAGTCGGGGTCGTGGCTGGTGAGGGCGATGGCGATGCCGTCACGCCTGGCGAGGTCGCGCAGCAGGTCGGCGATGTCGTCCCGCAGGGCCGGGTCGAGACCGGCGGTGGGCTCGTCCAGGAGGAGGATGTCGGGTCGGCGGGCAAGGGCGCGGGCGAGGGCGACGCGCCGTTGCTGTCCGCCGGAGAGGCCCGCGCTTCTTCGACGTTCGAGGCGCTGGTCCGTCGGGAGGCGGACGAGGCGGAAGAGCTCGGGGACGGTCGTGCGGGTGACTCGGGCCGCGGCGGTCTCGGTGATGATGCGGCCTGCCCGCATGCGCGGGTTCAGCCCGGAGCCGGGGTCCTGGCCGACGAAGGCGACTCGGTGGCGTCGTAGACGCCGCAGTCGGTCGGGGGCAAGCGCGAGAACGTCTTCGGTCAGGACGCTGACCGCGCCGGAGGCGATGTGGGCGCCGGGTGGCAGGGCGCCGATCAGCGCGGACAGCAGCGTGGTCTTGCCGGCACCCGAAGGCCCGGTGATCGCCTGGACGCGCCCGGGGGTGAGGGTCAAGCCGGCGTCGGCGAGGAGCGGGGTGCCGCCCAGGGAGATGGACAGGCCGGTGACGGTGGCAACGGGGGAGGGGGTGCTCACAGCGACGTCTCCGGAGTGGGCCGTGCGGGGGCGAGGGTTTCGGCGGCGAGGTTGACGGTGATGGCGAGGAGGCCGATGGCCAGGCAGGGGGCGGCGACGGCCCACGGGTTGAGGGTGATGCCGGCCGCGTTCTCACGGATCATCAGGGCCCAGTCGGCTTCCGGGGGTTGTGGGCCGAGCTGGAGGAAGGCGGCGACGGAGACGACGTAGACGCCTTCGACGAACCGCAGCCCGAACAGGGCGAGCAGGGTGGCACGCAGGTTGGGCAGTACTTCCCTCAGGGCGAGGTGCCAGAGGCCCTCGCCGCCTGCCGCTGCGGCTTCGACGTAGCCGGTGGCGGCGATCGGGGCGGCAGCGGCCGCGACGATCCGTACGGCGTAGGGGATGCCGAGGACGGTCGCCGCGGCCCCGATGGCGAGGCGGCCTCCGCCGGGCCAGGCCAGGGCGATGAGCATGATGCCGAGCACGGCCGGCAGGAGGATGGCCAGGTCGGCGGTGCGTTCGATCCAGCGTCCGAGGGCCGGGCGCAGCGCGGCGACGATGCCGAGGAAGGTGGCGGCGGCGGTGACGGTGACGGCGATCGCCAGGGCGGTCGCGATCAGGGGCGCACCGCCGGCGAGCACGCGGCTGAGCACGTCACGGCCCAGCACGTCGCCACCCAGTGCGGCACCTTCTTCGGGAGGCGCGTACGGGAAGGTGAGCGGAGCGTCCGTGGCGCGGGGTGCGAGGAGCGGGCCGGTCAGGGCGAGCAGCACGAGCAGGGCCGCGGGCGCGGCCCGCAGGACCAGGCGCTTTCGCCCTCCGGGGTTCCGGGCGGGTGAGACCGGGCCGCCTTCGGTCCTGGGGCCGGTCGGGGCGGGTGCGGTCATCGACGCTCTCCGAGGGCGGTCGTACGGACGAGGTCGGCGAGCAGCAGGAGCCCGCTGATGGCGGCGCCCGCGGCGGCGACGACTCCGGCGACGAGCGGGGTGTCGCGGTCGGTGATGGCGCCGGCCAGGACGGCGCCGATGCCCGGGTGGTTGAAGAAGGTCTCGACGACGACCGCGCCGCCCAGCAGCATGCCGGCCGAGGTGGCGATGCCGGCGGCGACGGCGGGCAGAGCCCCGGGGAGCATGTGGTGGGTCAGGATCCGGTGGCGCGGCAGGCCGTCCAGAACGGCGGCTTTGACGTGGGGAAGCGCGGCTTGGTCGGACAGGGCGCCGCGGACGATCCTGGTGTTCCAGCCGATCTGCGGGATCGCCAGGGCGAGCAGGGGCAGGACGAGCATGTTCCACGACTCCGGTGCGCCGTCGGGGCCGGTGAGCGTGACGGCGGGCAGCCATCCGGTCCACTGGGACAGCAGCAGCAACAGGACGACGGAGAAGACGAATTCCGGAAGCGCGAACGCGGTGGTGGACAGGGCGTCGATCGCCCGGTCGGCCCGCCCGCCGGGGTGCAGCGCACTCCAGCCGCCGAGCAGCAGGGCGCCGACGATGGCGAGGACGAGGGCGAGGGCTCCCAGTACGAGGGTGTTGGGGAAGGGGCCGGCGAGCACGTCGGTGACGTGCTCCCCGCGCGCGGTGGTGCCGAGGTCGCCGGCGGGCAGGCCCGTCATCCAGTCCCGGAACCGTTCCGCGAGGGGCCGGTCCAGGCCCAAGGCCGTTCGGCGCGCCGCGAGTTCGGCCGCGGTCGCGCCGCGTTCGGCGGTGGCCCCCGCGGCGTCGCCGGGCAGGAGCTCGACGGCGGTGAAGACGAGGGCGAGCAGTACGGCGAGCATGGCCAGGCGGCGGGCGGCAAGCCGGGCGGCCCGGCCCGCACCGTGCAGGATGCGGGCCATTGCGGTGTCCGGCGCGGCGGCGGCGCCGGGCGGGTGGAGCGTGGTCAACGCGCCAGCCAGGTCTTCTCGAGCTGGACGCGGCCGTAGCCCGGGAGCTTGGGCAGGCCGCGGACGGCCTTGCCGGCGAGGTCGATTCCGTCGGCCATGCCCCACAGCAGGTAACCGGATTCGGCGTACTCGATCTCCTGCAGCCTGTGGAGCAGGGCGCCGCGCTCGGTGGCGTCCTTGGTGGCCATGGCCTTGCGGTAGGCCTCGTCGAAGGCGGGGTTCTTCCAGCCCGCTTCGTTCTGTCCGGCGTCGGAGAGCATCGTCTTGGAGGCGAAGAACACCACCGAGTCGTTTGTGCCCCAGTACGTGGTGTAGAGGGTTCCCTTCTGCCAGGTGCCGTCCCAGAACGCCTTGGAGTCCTGCTTGACGACGTTGATCTTCACGCCCGCCTCGCGGGCCTGGGTGGCGAAGAGGGTCGCGGACTCGGCGAGGCCGGCGATGTCCTCGGTGGTGAGCAGGTCGTAGGTCTGGGAGGTGTCGAACTTGGCGTCGGACAGGAGCTGTCTGGCCCTGGCGATGTCGCGCCCGCGCAGGGGGATGTCCTTGGCGAAGGCGGGGTCGCCGGTGCCGAGGATGTCGTTGGCGACGCCGCCGTAGCCGGAGAGGACCTGCTTGACCATGGCCTCGCGGTCCACGACCAGCCGCATGGCCTCGCGGACGCGCGGGTCGGCGAAGGGGCCGTCGGCGGTGCGCATGACGAGGGGCATGGCCATGTCGTTGGGGCGGCGCAGGACCTGTACGTCCTTGCGGGCCTCGGCGGTGCGGGCCGCCACGGCGCCGGTGTTGGAGGCGAGGTCGATCTGTCCGGCGAGCAGGGCGTTGGACATGGCCTGGGGGCTCTCGAAGATCTTGACTTCGATGGCGTCGAGGAGGACCTTGCCGCCGTACCAGTGGTCGTTGCGCACCAGGCGGGCGTTGCCGTCGCGGTACCAGTCGAGCTTGAACGGACCGGTGCCCGGGGCGGTGGCGAGCGCCGTGTCGGGGGTGTCCTTCTTGAGGACGAAGGTGGTGAGCCGGGTCAGCAGGGGCAGCTCGGCGTTGGGGTAGTCGGATTCCAGGACGACCGTCTTGGCGTCCTCGGCCTTGATGGACTCCGGCCGGATGCCGGGCAGGCGGGCGCTGCCCGCGGGGGTGTTGCGCAGCCGCTTGAGCGACCACACCACGTCCTCGGCGGTGACGGGCGTTCCGTCGTGGAAGGCGGCGCCGTCGGCGAGGGTGAAGCGCCAGGTCTTCAGGTCGTCGGACGGCTTCCAGGAGGCGGCCAGGCGGGGCACGGTGTTGGAGGTGTCGCCGGGGACCGCGAGGGTGTCGTAGACCAGGCTGATGATCAGGTAGTCGCTCTCGTTGGACTGGGTGCCGTGCGGGTCGCGGGTGACCGACGCGGCCTTGCCGAGCGCGCCGACCCTCAACGTGCCTCCGGGGCGGGGCTGTTCGCCGGCTCCGGCCTCGGGCGTGGTGCTCTTCGAGTCCCCACTCCCGCTGCCGCAGGCAGTGAGAATTCCGGCCGCACCGATTCCGGTGCCGGCCCACAGCAGCTGTCGTCTGGTGACACCCACGTCAGGTCCTCGTCTCGCGTTCGTGCTGGGGTTGCTTAGGCTTACCTAACCGGCTTCGGCCAGGTTGCGCAAGCCGCTCCGCAGGGCTCCGGTCCGCTCGGCGAAGTGGCGCCGAACGCGCAACTTGCCTGTTCGGCAAGGGGATTGACGTTTCTTCCAATGTGGTGAATCCGGTCAAAACTGAGACTACGTTTATGTAGTCGATCATTTTGGTTAGGGTTGCCTTACCTTCCGGTCGTTGTTACGTTCCTGGTGTTCGGCAGCGCCCCCGAGCCGCGCCGGACCCACGACTTCCGCGTTCTTCCCGCCGCTTTCGAGCCGGTGCGGCGCTGCCGCACGCCCGCGCTCGGCCTTGTCCTGCCCCGGAAGGTGCCACCGTGCCCACGCCTGCCCCCGTACGCCCTCTCGACGCCGCTGCCGCCGACGAACTCATCGCCCTCGCGGCGAAGCTGCTCGCCGACCACGGCACCGCCACCTCACCCGAGTTGCTCGCGGCGCTGCCCGCGTCATGTGCCCGGCTCGGCGACGACGTACGCAACGCGCTGCGGCCCGTCGACACCGCCGACGGCCTGTTCGTACTGCGCGGTCTGCGCCCGGACGACACCGGACTCGGGCCCACCCCCGGCCACTGGTCGGCCGTCGCGGAGGCCGGCGCGGTCTGGGACGTGGTCCTGCTGCTGGTCTCGGCGCTGATGGGCACCCCGATCGCCTGGGACGGCCAGCAGGACGGCCGGTTCGTGCACAACATCGTCCCCTCGCCCGGCCACGAGAGCGCGCAGACCGGCGCCTCCAGCTCGGTGCTGCTCACGCCGCACACGGAGGACGCCTTCCACCCCGGACGCGCCCACCTGCTCCTGCTGTGCTGCATGCGCAACCACGACGACATCGCCACCACCGCGGCCAGCATCCGGCTGACCCGCCTGGCCGACGAGGACGTCGAGCAGCTCAAGCGGCCGGTCGTGCCGATCCTGCCCGACGACGCCTACGAGCAGGCCCGGCGGTTCGCGGGCCGGCCCGCCCCCGTCCCGGCCCTCTTCGGCACCCCCGAGGGTCTGACCCTGCGCTTCGACCCCGCCTACACGCCGATGGAGGAGGCCGACGAGGCCTGGCGAGCGGCATACGGGCGCCTGGAGGAGGAACTGGCCCGCGTGTCGGTGGCGGTGAGCCTGGAACCCGGCGACGTCCTGGTCGTCGACAACGACATCGTCGTCCACGGCCGCGTGCCGTTCCGAGCCCGCTACGACGGCACCGACCGCTGGCTCAAGCGGGCCTCCGTCCGCGTCGAAGGCCGTCCCACCCGCCCCCCGGCCGAGCACGACGAGCACGGCTACGGTCAGGCCGCCCTCACCGCCTGGGCCGTCTGACCCACCCGCTCCACCCGCCCCACCACCACTTCGAAAGGGCCCCTTCATGGACCGGGACGACACCACCCTGCGCGTACTGTCCACCAGTGACCTCGCCGGCCTGGACATCTCCCTCGCCGACGTCGTCGACACCGTCGAGCAGGCCTACCGCACCCTCGCGGCAGGCAAGTCGGACAACCCGCGCAAGCTCACGGTCAAGCCCGAGGACGGCCACTCCGTCTCCTACGCCATGCTCGGCCGCGACGGCGTCCGCGACGTGGTCGCGATCAAGACCTCGTACAAGCACGGCCTCGACAAGGGCCGCGAGGAGCAGCACTACTACACGACCCTGACCATCTACGACGACGTCACCGGCCTGCCGGTGGCCATGATGGACTGCTCCCGCATCGGCTCCCTGCGCACCCCGGCCGTCTCCGCGCTCCTGGCCCGCGAGTGCGCCGCGCCCGGTGCCACGACGGCGCTGGTCATCGGCACCGGCACACAAGGGAGGCTCGCGCTGCCCTTCCTGCTGACCACCCTGCCGGACCTGGACCGCCTGCTGCTGTCCGGCACCCACCCCGACGGCATCGCCGCCGTACGGGCCGAACTCGCCCGCCACTTCCCCGACCGGGACGTGGAACTGGTCGCCGACCTCCCGGCCGCGGCCCGCGACGCCGACGTGATCGTCGCCACCGCCGGCGCCCACACCCCCGCGGCCATCGAAGCGGGCCGGCTGCGGCCCGGTGCGACCGCGATCCTCGTCGGTCACGGCCTGGCCCCCTCCACGCTGCACAGCGCCGACCGGATCATCGCCACCAGCGAGGCCCAGATGCGCGTCACGGGTACCGACATGGCCGACGCCGAAGGCAACCTGCCCCCGGTCGACGTGGAACTGCCGGTCGTCATCTCCGGCGCGTCCAAGGCCCGCACCTCGGCCGAGCAGCGCATATTCGCCTACAACAGCGGCCTGGTCGTCACCGACATCGCGCTCGGACACCGCTTCGCCCAGCTCGCCGCCGAGCAGAAGCTCGGGACCGAGGTGGCCCTGTGGCGCTGACCCTGCCCGCCCATGGAGATCCGCTCGCCGACCGACTGCACGCCAGTGGACTCCTCGTCGAGCTCGCCCACGGCCTCGGCGGCCCGTTCCACTACCTGCTGCCGGAGGCCTTCGGGACCAACCTGGCCGCATTCCGCAGCGTCCTGGCCGACGCAGGGGTCGAAGGGCGCGTCTACTACGCGAAGAAGGCCAACAAGGCCGCCGTGTTCATCGAGCGCTGCGCCGCACAGGGCGCGGGGGTCGACGTCGCCTCCCTCGGTGAACTCCGCGAGGCACTGGGACACGGGGTACGCGGTGAGGACCTCGTCGTGACCGGCCCGGCAAAGCCGGACGCCCTGCTGCGGGTCGCCGCGCAGCAGGGCGCCCTGATCGCCGTGGACGCCCTCGACGAACTCGACCGCGTCCTCACCCTCCGCCTGTCCCGGCCCCCCAGGGTGCTGCTGCGGGTCCACCCGCCGGCGCAGCCCGGGAGCCGCTTCGGCCTCGGCGAGGAGGATCTCGACGGGGCGATGCGCGGTTGTGCCGAGGCCGGCGACCGGGTCCGCATGGAGGGCTTCAGCTTCCACCTGTCCGGATACGACGTCCAGCAGCGCGCCGACCTCGCCGGAGACCTGGTCGACCTGTGCCTCAAGGCGCGGGTGCCGGGCCTGCAGGCCGACCGGATCAGCATCGGTGGCGGGTTCGCCGTCGACTACGTACCCGCCGATGCCTGGCGGGGCTTCCTCGAGCGGCAGGGCCCCGCCGACTACCACGCCGGCAAGGCGTTCGCGGAGGGCGACTTCTACCCGTACCACTCGCCCGTCGCCGGTGCCGACGCCCTCGCCGCCGTCCTCGCCGCCCGCCCCCCGGGCGCCGACGGGAGTCTGGCGGAGCGCCTGCGGCAGGCCGGGGTGATGCTGCTGCTCGAGCCCGGCCGCGCGCTGCTCGACCGGGCCGGATCATCCGTCTTCACGGTCCAGGGCGTCAAGGACCGGGACGGGTACGGGATCGTCACCGTCGACGGCACCAGCCTGAGCCTGTCCGAGCAGTGGTTCAACAGCGAATACCTCCCCGACCCCCGGCTGCTGTCCGCCGGCACCGGGCATCCCGACGACCGCGCGCCGTACCGGGCCTGCATCGCCGGGGCGAGCTGCCTGGACTCCGACCTCCTGACCTGGCGCAAGATCGCCTTCCCGGTCCGCCCCCGGGCCGGCGATCTGCTCGTCTACCCGAACACCGCCGGCTACCAGATGGACTCCAACGAGTCGCCCTTCCACGAGCTGCCACTGCCGCCGAAGGTCGTCGTCGACTTCCCCGAGGACACGGGCCGTCCTCGCTGGCGCCTCGACCGCTGAACCGCCCGCGCCCGCGCCCGCGTTTGCGTCCCCGACCCGACCGACCCGCCCACGTCCGCCCGTCCCCACGGAGCCCTCACGCCATGACCGATGCCCTGAACCGCCCGCCAGTGGTGAATCGCATATCCGATCTCATCGGCTACACCCCGCTGTACGAGCTCGCCTGCGCCGACAACGGCGCCCGCCTGCTGCTGAAGCTGGAGATGTTCAACCCCACCGGCAGCGCCAAGATCCGCATGGCCCGCCAGATGGTCGACGACGCCGAAGCACGCGGCGAACTCCGCGAGGGCGGCCACATCATCGAGTCCACCTCCGGCAACACCGGCTTGGGCCTGGCCGTCGTCGCCGCCGAGCGCGGCTACCGCTTCACCGCGGTCGTCGACCACCATGCCGCCGCCGACAAACTGCGCGGCATGAAGGCCATGGGCACCGAACTCGTCTACGTCGACGCCGACAGCGACGGCGACGAACTCCACACCGCCGCCCGCGAGGAACTCGCCGAGGACATGGCCCGCGGCAAGGACAACACCTTCTTCACCGAACAGCACAACAACCCCAGCAACGCGGTCGGCTACCACGACGTCGGCCGCGAAATCGCCCAGGCCCTGGACAACCGGGTCGACGTCCTGATCGGCGCGGTCGGCACCGGCGGCGGACTGTGCGGCAGCGCGCGGGAGTTGAAGAAGACCGTCCCCCACCTGACCGTCATCGGGGTCGAGCCCAAGGGCTCCATCGCCTTCGGCCCGCCCGCCCACGACTACTACCAGTCCGGCACCGGCACCCCCGAAGGCGCCACCATCGGACTCCTCGTCGACTACGACCTCATCGACGAAGGCGCCAAGGTCGGCGACGTCGAAGCCTTCGCCACCGCCCGCGCCGTCGCCCGCCAGTGCGGCCTGCTCATCGGCGGCTCGGCCGGCGGCGTCGTCCACGAGGCCCTGGCCCGACTGCCCCATCTCGCCCCCGACAGTGTGATGGTCGCCTTCGTCAACGACGGCGGCGAGAAGTACATGGACACCGTCTTCAACGACGCTTGGATGAACGCCCGCGATCTCCTCGACCCGGTCGTCGAGGCCGAGGTCGAAGAGACCCTCACCAAACTCCGCAGGAACTGACGCCCCATGCCCCAGCTCACCACCCTCGCCCGCGACAGCCGCGCCCTGGCCGCCCTCGCGGTCCCGCTCGCCCTCACCCAGCTCGCCCAGGTCGCGCTCACCACCACCGACACCGTCATGATGGGCCTGCTCGGCACCGAGGCCCTGGCCGCAGGCGGCCTCGCGCTGGTCGTCTTCAACCAGTTGCGCACCATGGGCGTCGGGCTCGTCACCTCGGTCGGCAACCAGGTGGCGGCCGCGGCAGCCCGCGCCGAGAAAGCCGGTCAAGCCGACGCGGAGGAAGGGGAGGGCGAGGTACGGGCGCTGGTCCGCGCCGCGATGGCGGTCGCCACCCTCGCCGGAATCGCCGGCGCGGTCCTGATGATCCTCACAGGACAGGCGGCCACCCTTCTCGGCCAGGACGCAGTCGTCGCCGACCGCGCCCAGGGCATGCTGGCCGCGCTCGCCCCGGGCCTGGTCCCCTGCCTGTGGTTCCAGGCGATACGACAGTTCACCGTCGGCATGCGCCGCCCCCAGGCACTCCTGCGGATCACCCTGGCCTCGGTCGCCGTCAACGCCGCCCTCAACTGGGTCTTCATCCACGGCACCTTCGGCCTGCCCGTCCTCGGCCTCACCGGCATCGGTGTCGCGACCAGCAGCGTCCACCTGCTGTCCTTCCTCGCCCTCCACCTCTCCGCCCGCCGCGACGCCCGGCTCGCCCCGCTCATGCGCCTGGACTTCTGGCGCGCCGACGCCCCGACCGTGCGCCGCCTGCTCGGCCTGGGTACGCCCATCGCCGCCACCTACGGCTCCGAAGCAGGGTTCTTCTTCGTCACCGCCCTGTTCGCCGGCAGCTTCGGCGCGGCCGCGCTCGCCGCCCACACGGCCGTCAACCAGCTGATCTACATCGTCTTCCAGGTCGCGGTCGGCCTCTCGCACGCGGCCTCCATCAACGTCAGCCGCGAACTCGCCCTCGGCGACCACCCCGCCGCCCGACGCATCAAGAACACGGCCCTGGCCTGCGGAGCCGTCGCCACCACGCTCGTCGGCATCCTCTACCTCGCCGCGCCCCGGCTCGTACTGCGCCCCTACTTCGACGCCGCGGTCGAAGCCGACCGGCAGGGCCTGCAGATCGCCACCGGCCTGCTCGCCGTCGTCGCCGTCCTGCAGTTCTTCGACTGCGCGCAGAACATCGGCGTCGGCCTGCTGCGCGGCCTGGACGACACCAGGAGCGGCTTCCGCATCACGCTCATCGGCTACTGGGCCGTCGGCCTGCCGGCCTGCTGGATCCTCGCCTACCCCCTCGGCGGCGCCACCCGAGGCCTGTGGATCGGCCTGCTCATCGGCCTCGCCACCACCGCCGTCCTGCTCCTGCGCCGGTACAGCACGGCGCTGAACGCCCGGGCGGCGGCCTCGCCCGCCGCAGCCGAGGCGGGCATCTGACCGGGCTCACACGTCGGTGTCGTCGCGTGGTGCTTCGGGAGCGCCGCGCTGCACGAGACGGAACGCCCCTCGGGGCGGTGGCTTCCTCCCGGGTCGGCGAGGGCGGTACTTCCCCGGTACGTAGGTGCCGCGAGGTTTCGGAGGCCGTACGCGACGTGCCGCTTCCAACAGGTCCTCGAGCGCGGACGAGGCCTTGAGCAGCGCACGGAACTCCGTGTGGCGGAAGCCTGCCAGCGCCATGGCGTCGGTTTTGGTGGTCCCCTTGCCCATGGCGACCAGGAGGACCCGGAGCATGGCGGGCGTGCTCTGCTTCCCCGGACGGATTCCGTGCGCGGCCGCCAGGTGGGCCGCGGCGTCGAGAGCTGCCGCGAAGGCGGGGTCCTGGTCGATCCAACCCTGCAGAACGTGCTCGGGGATGTTGGCCCACACGGCTGCGGCCCGCCGCGAGAGGCCCTGTGCGGTGGCCTGGAGTACGTCCCCCATCCGTGCGAGGGCGACATCGCGCTCGCTCGGGAGCTCTCCGAGCGAGGTCTGCAGCACCTGCTCGACGGTGCCCCGGTCCTCCAGCCAGCCGATCACCCGGCGCGCCTGCGGCGGAACCTGGGCCGACGCGGGACCGGGCTCCTTCGGTTCGTACACTTCCCTCCCCCTCGCGCGTGCCCGTCCCGCCGTCGTGTGGTGCCCCCACCTGCGTGGCGGCTCGCTGACCGCGGCCGCCGGGGTGGCCCGCTCGGCGCGTCGGGGGAGGAGGAAGAGGGCCACCGGAGTCTACATAAATGTAGTCACTGAAGGAAGGATCCTCTGCGTTCAGGGCGCTCCGGTGGACTCGCCCCGGTCGGAGGGGTGCTCGCCCTGTGCGATCTCCACCCCGCGGTGCAGCCAGATGCTCCCGGCGAGGGAGGACGCACCCGCCGCGGTGCACAGCAGCGCCATCGCCAGCGCGGCGGGGATCACCCGCCGTACGGGACCCTCGGCGAGCAGGGCCCTGACCCGTGCGGGCACCGGTCCCGTGGTTCCACCGGCCGCCAGGGTCGGCTGCCGCGCTCCGTCCCGGCGGGGAGTGGCGGCAAGGGCCGCCCGGCCGACGGCTCGCGCGGCCAGCCGCCTGTCCCCGCAGGCCCGGGCGGCGGCCTCGTCCGCGGCGCGCTCGGCGGCGAAGGAGACCTCGGGGACGACCGCGGCCAGCGCCGGATGGCACCAGCCGGCGAGCTGCGCGAGGGCCAGGAACAGGTGGTGGCGGGCGGCCAGGTGGGCGCGCTCGTGACCGAGGAGGGCTTCCCGTTCCGACGGGTCCAGGGCGCGGAGCATGCCCGCGGTCACCACGATCCGGCCCGCGCCCCGCAGCCCCGGCAGCGCGAAGGCGTCCGGCCGGTCTTCGTCGAGGACGCACATGCCCCCGGCCTCCGGCAGTCCTGCCACGCGTTCGTGCGCCGCGCGCAGCCGACCGACTTCCGCCGCGGTGCCCCGCACCCCGGCGATCGCGCATACGGCGAGTGCGCCGGCCGCCAGTGCCGAAGAGCCGAACGCGAGGACCGCCGGGCCCGCCTGGACCGGCTGGAGGAGGTGTGCGAGGCGGGCGAGCGCGGGCACGTGGAGCGCGAGCGGCAGGAGCAGGGCGCCGAGGCAGGCCACGACGCCGAGGGCCAGGGCCGCCGCGGCGCCGGTGATCGCGCGCAGGGCGATGTCCGGACGCACCCGCTCGGCCGTACGGCGTGCCAGCGGCGGCAGGGCCCAGGGCAGCAACAGGGGGAGCAGGAGCAGCGCGATCACGGGCGCGCCTCGTCCAGAAGCCGGCGCAGTTCGGCCTCGTCGTGGGAGTCGAGTCCCTCGACGAAGCGGGCCAGGACGAGACTGCGGTCCCCGGCTCCTTGATCGAGCTCCCGGTGCATGCGCCGTGCGGCCAGGCCGTGGGCATCCTGTACGGCGAAGTAGAGGAATCCGCGCCCTCCGGGCCGCCGTCCCGCCATCCCCTTCTCGCACAGCCTGCCCAGCAGCGTCGCCACGGTGGTCCGCGCCAGCTCCTGCGGTATCGCCGCTCTGACCTGGGCGGCCGACTGCGGTCCGTCGGCCGCCCACAGCGCCGCGAGCACGCTGGCCTCCAGCTCGCCGGCGGGTCTGCGCTCGCCCACGGAGTCCGTCACGGAACCCCCTCCACTCAAATGACGTCTACAGTGCAGTAGACCGACTACTGTCTTGTAGACAGGATAGGCGCTCGCCGCCGGCATGCGCCTTCGGGTGTTCAGGTCCCTCCGGACGCATGCCCGTACCCGCCCAGCAGAAGGGGCTCGCCCATGCCGATCGCGCACGCAGCCGCGACACCGGTCAACCTCGCCGTGAACCTGCTTGACGCCCAGTCCCTGCTCGCCGCCTTCGGCACGCTGGGCATCGCCGTCATCCTCTTCGCCGAAACCGGCCTGCTCGTCGGCTTCTTCCTGCCCGGCGACTCGCTGCTGTTCACCGCCGGACTGCTGTGCGCCGGCTCGGCCGGCGGGCCCGGACACCTCTCGCTGCCCTGGGTGCTCCTCGCCGCCGCGACCGGAGCCCTCGCCGGTGCCCAGACCGGATACCTGCTGGGCCGCAAGGCCGGGCCGGCGTTCCTGGCCCGTGCCAAGTCCGGCAAGATCCGCGAGGGCGCCGACCGCGCCGCGGACATCCTCCACCGCTACGGCCACGCCAAGGCGATCGTGCTGGCCCGCTTCCTTCCCATCGTGCGGACCGTACTGAACCCGCTCGCCGGCGTCCTGGCGGTGCCGGCCCGCACCTTCGCGCTGTGGCAGATCCTCGGGGGACTGCTGTGGACGGTCGGCCTGGTCCTCGCCGGCTACGGTCTGGGCGCCTCGGTGCCCGACGTCGACCGCTACCTCCTGCCGATCATCGCCGTGATCGTCGCCCTCTCCCTCGTACCGGTCGGCCTCGAGCTCCTGCGCTCGCACCGGGCCCGTCGGGCGGGAGGCAACGCGTGACGGCGCCTTCCGTGACCGCTCCGGCCCCGCCCGCACCGGCCGCCGCCGTCTTCGACGCGAACAGCTACCTGGACGTCGTCGACGCCGCCCACCGCGCACCGGCCTGGCTCGACAGCCTCATCGGCGCGTACTCCACCCACGGTCCGGCCTTGTTCGCGGTCCTCATGCTGCTCGCCTGGCAGCGGGCCCGGCATCAACGGCCCCGCCAAGCCGTCATCGCCCTGGCGGCGCCCCTCCTGACCGTGCCGGCTTTCGGCGTCAGTTCCCTCCTCAAGCCGCTGCTGCACGAAAGCCGCCCCTGTCAGTCCATCCGCGTCGTCACCCCGGAGGCGTGCCCGGCGCCGGGCGACTGGTCCTTCCCCAGCAACCACGCGGCCCTCGCGGCCGCCGCGGCCGCCGCGATCTGGTGTGTATCGGTACGCCTCGGTGCCGTGGCCGCGATCGCGGCCACGGCGATGGGCGTGTCCCGCGTCTGGGTGGGTGCGCACTACCCGCACGACATCGCCGTCGGGCTGGTCCTGGGCGCCCTCGTCGCCGGAACCCTGGCCCCGCTGCTGTCCCGTCACGCCGAGGCCGCGGCCACGCGGCTGTCACGGACGCGTCTGAGGCCCCTGGTCCACGCGTGACCCGTCGCGGTGCTCTTAAGATCTTCTTAGGAGTGCTCCCTACTGTCGCCGTCCATGACGACCCGACGACTGTCCGCCCTGCTCGGCGCTCTCCTTGCCACGGCCCTCGCACACACCGCGCTCGCGCCGGCGGCCGCGGCGGCTCCCGGCGGCTCCGGGCGCGCGGCCCGGCCCCAAGTCCCGGCCCAGTACCTCTACTCCTCGATCGGGGACTTCGACACCGAGGTCAAGCCCCTGCTCGACCGGCCCGACATCGCCGGTGCCCAGGTGGTCGTGGCGTGGAAGGCCCTGGAACCGACGAAGGGCCAGTACGACTTCTCCGCGATCGAGGAGGCCCTCGCCACCCTCCAGGCACGCCACAAGAAGTTGTTCGTCCAGGTACAGGACCGCTTCTTCAGCGCCCCCACACGGCTCCCGAACTACCTGCTCACGGACCCCGTGTACGCCGGCGGCGCCGCGCCGACCACGAACGAGAGCGGACTGGGCCCCGGCGAACCCGGAGCCGTCGCTGCCCAGTGGAACCCCGAGGTGCGCCGGCGCTTCCAGAGCCTGCTCGCGGCGCTGGCCGACCGCTTCGACGGACGGCTCGCGGGGGTGAACCTTCCGGAGACCGCCACCCAGGTGGACCTGGCCAAGGACCGCACCGGCTACACCGACGAGTCGTACTTCCGGGCCGAACTCGACAACATGGCCTTCGGCGCCAAGGTCTTCAAGCGCACGCGGTTCATCCAGTACGTGAACTTCTGGCCCGGTGAGTGGAACAACGACCACGGCTACATGGAGAGGGCCTTCGCATTCGCCGAGGCCCACGGAGTGGGTCTCGGCGGACCCGACGTGCTGCCGAACCGTCCGGCGCAGATGGAGAACTCCTACCCCTTCTTCGAGCGGTATCGCGGGAAGCTCCCCATGGTGGCGATGGCGGTGCAGGAACCGGACTTCGAGTACACCAACCCCTCGACCGGCAAGCCCTACACCAAGGAGGAGTTCGTCGACTTCGGCGGCCGGCGCCTGGGCGCGGACGTCATGTTCTGGGCAACCAGCGCACCTTGGCTCCACCGGCCGGCGTCCTGACGCACGGGCCGCCGTACGAGAGGGTCGGTAAAGGTTCCACCATGTCCGGGGTCGAGGTAGGTGAGGCTTGCTTTACTTAGGCTAGCCTCACTTTATGCAATTCATACATCTGGCCGCCTCGGCCGACTACACCATGCCCGCGTCCTGGCGAGTACTCACCAAGGCCGGTTACTTCATCGGCCTGTCCGGGGCCATCGGCTCGACGGTCACCTACGCGGCATCGGTGCGTCCATCCCTGCGCGAGTCGACGAGTCACGGCGACGACGTGGCGGTCACCAGACGAAGAACGGCGAGTTACCTGGCCTGGGCCGGGGTGGTCCTGCTCGTCGCCGGCTACTTCCAGCTTGCGGCCCGGCTGGCCCGGGCCGGAAAGGGCATGCCGTTCGGCGACGCGCTCTCCCCGGCCCGGATCTGGGACTTCCTCCGGGCCCCGGCGGGCAAGGACGCCTGGATCGCCCAGGGCACGATCTACCTGGTCCAGAACACCGTGCTGCTGCTCGCCTCCGCCGTCCTGATCGCACTGTTCCTGCCGCGTGCGCGGCGACACCTCAACACCGTCGCGCTGACGGCCCTGCCGCTGAGCCTCGCGGTGACGCTCATCGCGGCCGTGCCGGCCACCGCCCCCAAGAACGCGGAGAAGGTGCTGGACCTGGTGTTCGGCCAAGTCCACATCGTCAGCGGCGTGGTCTGGGTCGGCGGCCTGGCCTTCCTCGCCGTCCTCGCCACCTCCCGCCGCCGGCTGGGCGAGGACGCGGGCCTGCTGTGGGCCGACATCTGGCGGCGCTTCTCGCTCGTCGCCCTCGTCTGCGTCGGCGCGGTGCTCACTTCCGGACTGTGGCTGAGCTGGAAGCACGTGGGCTCCGTCAGCCAGCTGTGGACGACGACCTACGGACTCTTCCTGCTCGTCAAGATCCTCCTCGTGCTCGGCATGGTGGCGGCCGGCGCGGTCAACCAGTTCTGGCTGATGCCCCGCATCGTCAAGGCCCGCCAGGACGACGACGCTTCCTCGCTCCTGCACCTGACCCTGCGGCACTTCCCCAAGGTCGTCTGGGGCGAGGTCGTCCTCGGGATCGCGGTCCTGGCGGTGGTCCCCTTCCTCAGCGGCTCCGCCCGTTCCGAGGCGGGAAGCCCGTCCGCGGTCTCCACCGGCAGCGTCTTCGCGGTGGGCGCGCTGCTCGTCGTCACCCTGGCGGCCTCCCTCTACGTCACCGTCAAGGCCTCCGACGCTCTCGCCCGGCGCGCGGCCCCCGCCGCGGCCTGACAGCTCGCGGTCCGGGGTGCGACCGCGTCACGGTGCCGTCGACGCAGGGCCTGGGCGCCCTGCTGCCCTCCGCCTTCAGGAGAAGGGCTGTTCGTCCGGCCGGCACGTCGTCCCCGGGGGCGGGAGCGTGCCGTCGACGAAGTAGCGGCTCTCGTACGCGTTGACGCAGCTGCTGGCGTTGTTGAACAGGGCCGTGTGACCGTAGCCCTCGTGGGTGAGGAGGCGGGCGCCGGCCAGTTCCTTCGCCATGGCCTCGGCGTCCGCGTAGGGGGTGGAGGGGTCGTACCTGGTGCCGACCACCAGGACGGGGTGTGCCGTGGGCGTGTTCCACGGGCCCTCGTACCGGTCGGCCGCCCGGGCCGGCCAGGTGGCGCACGGTTCTCCCGACCAGGTCCAGTAGCGGCCGGCGTCGCCCGCCCGCCGTGCGCTGTCCTCCTCCAGCCGCTGGTACGCGGCGGGATCGCGCGGGTTGGGGCTGTCGCCGCACCACACGGCCGAGGCCTGCTCCTCCCCGAGGTACGGGGAGGGATCGGCGACGGGGGGAGGGGCGGGGAACACGGGCGGCTTCGGCGCCTTGCCCCGCCACAGCTCCTGCAGGCGGGCGGCGAGGTCCTTCCATCCGGGGTCCACGATGTAGAGGCTGCTCACCGTGTCGGCCACCGTCGCGGCGTACGTCCACGGGCCCACGGGGCGCTCCCGCAGGCGTTGCATCAGCCGGTCGAACTTGTCGCGGGTCCCCTGCGGAGTGCCGGCGGAGAAGGCGCAGCGGTCCGTGGGGGCCGACCCGCACAGGTCGAGGAACCGGTGCAGGGTGGCCGCGGCGCTACGGTCGGCACCCATGCGCAGGTGGGTCGTGGTCTCCGCGACCGGGCGGGCGTCGTTCGTCCAGGCCCTGGGGTCGATGTTGCTGTCCAGGACCATGGCGCGGACCTTGTCGGGGAACAGGTTCGCGTAGGTGGCGCCCAGGATGGTGCCGTAGGAGACGCCGAGGTAGTTGAGCCGCTCCTCGCCCACCGCCCGGCGGAGCAGGTCCAGGTCCCGGGCGGTGTCGGTGGTCGAGACGTGGCGCAGGAGGGCGGGGTCGCGCTTCTCGCAGCGCCGTCCGAGGTCTTCGTAGGCGGCGATCCACTTCTTCCGTTCCTTCTCGCCCACGGGGAAGCCGGTCGGTTTGGTCTTGCCCCAGGCCTCGGCCTCGGCGGCGTCGGCGAAGCAGTTCACCGCCGTGCTGCTGCCGATGCCGCGCGGGTCCCAGCTGACGATGTCGAACCGCTCCCGCAGCGTCTTCGGGAGGGCGTCGAAGTTCTGCGGCACCTGTACCGTGCCCGGGCCGCCGGGACCGCCCGGGTTCACGAAGAGGGTGCCGATGCGGTGGGCGGTGTCGCTCGCCTTGCGCCGGACGACGGCCAGGTCGATGGTGCGGCCGGCTGGATCGGCGTGGTCGAGCGGGACCCGGGCGGTGGCGCAGTCGTACGGGCTGTCCGGCGTGCAGGGGCTCCAGTCCAGCCGCGGGACGCTCGCCGAGGGGGACGGCGGCCCGTACGCGGTGGCGGATCCGGGGGCGGCGAGGACCGTCGAGCAGATCGCCGCCGTCACGGCGAGGGCTGCGCCGGCGCGGCGGCCACGGGCGGATGTCGGTCCGGGTCCGGGCATGGCGCCCACCTCCGTCGGGTGCGGGGGAGTACCGCGGCGCCGGGCCCGCCGGGGGGCACGCCCCTCTCCACCCACCCAACCGCGTTTCGTGGCCGCCTGCGAGCCGGGGCCGGCTGAGGCGGGGCCACGGCCACGGCGCGTACCGGGAACGTGACGCCATGGATCGGTGCTCCTTCCCCCTCCGGCCCGGCCGTGTGCGGGGCGGCACCGCGCGACACCGTTTCAGGGCGATTTCATCGGTCCCTCGTAGCGTCCTGTCGATGCGTCCGCGGCTGTGCGCCGGGACCTGACGTGTGCTGCTGCTGTCCAGGTGAGTGGAGTCTGGCGTGACCGAACCGCTGCCCGAACCCGTCCCCGAGCCCGCCCCCGGCGGCCCGCCAGGCCGCCAGATCCGGGTGGTGCTGGGCGCAGGGCTCCTCGGGGCGGTGCTCCTGGCCGCCACGCTGGTGATCGACCTCTCCGGAGCCAACGACGTGAGCGTCCCGCAGCTGCCGAAGCTGCCCTCGCTGCCGACGTCCTTGCCGACGGGCCGCCCGACGGGTCTCCCGTCCGGCTTCCCGACGGGCTTCCCGACGGACTTTCCGACGGGCCGCCCGTCCGGTTTCCCGACGGACTTCCCGACGGACTTCCCGACCGATTTCCCCGGGCTCCCCACATCCATGCCCGCCCTCCCCGGCCTGCCGGGAGGCGGATCGTGAACGGACGCGTGTTCCAGGCCCTCCGGGACGACCGGGCGGCCACCGCGAGGGCACTGCTGATCGCCCGTGGCGCCATCGCGCTGTACCTGGTCGAGCTGCTGGGGAACCTGACCCGCCATCGGCTGCTGCCCGACGAACCGGCCCTGTCGATCTTCTACAAGCTGCCGCCCGAGCTCGCCAGGATGCCGGGCTTCCCGGGCTCGCTCGACCGGGTGCTGTCGATGCCGCGCGCCGTCTTCTGGAGCGTGCTGGCGGGCATCGTGGTGGGCGTCCTGATCCAGGTGTTCGTCGCCGTCACGCGGCAGCCCGACCGGCGGGCGGCGGTGCTGACATGGGTGACGCTGGCGTTCCTGCTGCTGCCGTTCGGACTGATCCCGCTGGTGGTGGTGGTCGAGTACTTCCCGGTGACGCTGGCCTGCCTGCCCAGTACCGCCTTCGTGCTGCTCCTGCTGCGCGCCGGGGTGCGGTTCGCCCGGGTGCCGCTCGCCGCGCTGCTGGCGGCGTTCGGCTGGGGCGCACTGATCGTCTTCGGTCTCGGCCGCGCCTACACCGGCCTCGCGTTCGCCACCATCAACGGCTACCTGAGCCCCTCCGGCAGCGACCTCGGCCAGTTCGCCAGGAATCAGTTCCGCACCATCGACCTCGTGATCGTGCACCTCGGCGTGGTCAACGCACTCGTCATCGCGGCCGGTGTGCTGCTGCTCCTGCTGCTGTTCCGGTACCCCGTCACCGACGCGGTGACCGGCCTGACCCTCGGCGCCGCCGTAGGGCTCGGCTACAGCTTCGTGGAGAGCATCCTGTTCATCAAGATCTACGGCTCGTTCGGCTCCTTCTTCGGGACGACCGGCGGCTTCGAGTACTGGATCCGGCAGTCGGTCGGCCTGCTCGGCGGACAGGTGGTCTTCGGGGCGCTGCTGGGAGCCGGCCTCGCGCTCGCGGCCCGGGCGCAGCGCCGCGGGCTGGTCGCCTCGGCGGCCCTGGTGGCGGCGGCAGGCGGGGCCACGGCGGCCGAGACGCTCTCCGGGTGGCTGTCCTCGCAGTTGCGGGGCCACGTCGACACCGGCAGCGCGATGGACACCCTGGTGGTCTCGCCACTGCTCTGGCTGCTCCCGCAACTGCCGTTCATGGCACTGGCCGTGGTGCTCCTGGTGCTCGGACTGCGCGGGCGCGGCACGGCCCTGCGGGCCGCGACGGCAGCGGAGGCCGCGACAGGCCAATCGGCCGTCACGCGGGCGGAGGAGCCCGTCCTGGTCTCACCCACGCTGCGCCTCTGGGCGGTGGCGCATACCGGTCGCCGGTACGGGCGGCAGGCGGCCCTGCGGCTGCACCGCCTGCACAGCGCGCAGTTGGAGCTCGTGAGCCGGCGGGTGCAGGGAAATCCGGACCTCGAAGCACAGGGAGACGAGTTGCGCGCACGAATACTGCGGCTGAAGGGCGTACGAACGGGGGCCGGCTCATGACGGGCCGTCGAGCCGCCGCGCGGATCGCCGGGGCCGCCGCCCTGCTCGCCTGCAGCACACTGCTGTCGGCCCCGCCCGCTTCGGCCTGCGTGGTCGGCATCGGCTACAAGCCGTCCATGGACATCGGTGATCTGGGCCGTCACCGGACCTGCTCGACCGGCACCTCGCTCGCCGGGGCGGGCGGGGTCGCCGTGCTGGTCCTCGGCGCCCTCGCGGTGGCGAGCCGCCGCGCCTACCGGCGGGGTGAGGAGGCCATGGGTTCGGGCCCGGCACTGACCGAATACCTGGACGCCGCGGGTGTGATCCCGCCGGAGGACGGACGTGGCCATGCCGGTGAGTAGTGTCCGGCGCCCGGGGCCGGGCAGGTGGAGCCGCTGCGTGCGAGCAGTGGTGCTGGCCGTCGCGCTGCTGTCCGTCGGCCTGCCCGTACCTCCGGCGTGGGCGGCGCCGACGCCGTCTCCCGGCCCGTCCGAGGTCGCGGGCGAGTTCGCGGACATCGCGCGCGAGCTCCTGGCGAACCCGATCAGCCGGGCCGGCATCGAGGCCCACGAGCGGCTCAAGATGGAGGACGGCACGCGCAACCTCGCCGTCATCTGGTTCGACCTGACCGACCTCCGCGCGCTCCATCTGGAGTCGATCACCAGGACGTTCGGGGAGGACCCGACCAAGACCGACTACTACACCGGTTACGGCCGGCTGCTCAGGCGCGAGGGCAATGAGGCGCTCTTCGACGAGATCGGCATCGCGGGGGACGGCCCACTGCTGGAGTTCGCCGCCGTCAACGACCCGGGCTGGAACCACTCCGAGTCGGTCATCTACGACAAGATCTTGAACACCGTCCTCGGAGTGCTCGGTCTGCGGGCCAAGGCGATCGACCAGTTGAAGGCGAAGGCGGTCGCCGGATACTCGGACCGGGGCCGCTGCGGGCCCTGCGAGAAGCTCACCAGCAGCATCCCCGAGGAGAAATTCAAGTCCGGGACGCCGTACGAGACCAGCCAGGACAAGAAGGCTTCGGCGAACCGGGTGGCGGCCATCACGAGTCAGAGCCTCTCCCAGCTCAGGGCGGAGCGGAAGAAGAAGGAGAAGCAAGCCAAGGCGGCGCTGCCGGTGCCGGGCAGCCAGGCCTCCCAGTGCATCTCGATGGGGAGCGGCGGCGGACGGACCGTCATGGCGATGTCCCTGCGCCCGGCCGCGGGTCCGTGCGGCCAGGCGGACGGGAGTGCGCGGCCGGGGGCACTGGACCAGGCGCTCGCACCGTCCGGTACGGCCTACGGCGGGGTGGACTTCTCGACGCTGGAGATGCGCTACTTCTCCGACGGCCCGGGCGGGGTGCGGTACGCGTACTCCTCGCAGGCGCTGCCGGAGGGCTACCAGCAGGACGCCGGGCTCGGGGTGCGCATGGTCGAGAACCAGGGCGACGACCTGCGGACCTGGCTGGTGCTCGACCCGCAGAAGTTCTGGGTGAACCTCAACCCCACCGAACCGGACCGCATCGTCGATCCCGCCCTGGGGGAGACCAACGCGGGGAAGGCCATGCTGGAGGCGGACCTCCAGATGAAGCGCACCGAGGCGAAGATCCTGCACCCCGACTCGGAGACGGGGGCGAAGTACTGGCAGCAGATCCAGCCGGGGGCGGACGGCTCGCTCTGCTTCTCCGCCCGGATGTGGATCGTGCCCGGGCAGGTGGAGGTGCGCGAGGACGGCGGGTCGCTCTACATCCTCAAGGCGCTGCTCGACGTGAAGACGAAGTCGGACCACATCGACGACCCGTACTCCCAACCGTGCACCTCCGACCCGGCCACCGACGCCCGCAACGAGGAACTGGAGCGCACCCTCGTGCTGCCCGAGGTGGTGAAGGCGGTGAACTCCGCGCCGGAGTACGCACCCCTGCGCCGCGCTTTCATGGCGCGGATCATCGCGCAGTGGGTCCGCGAGCGGCACCAACAGGGGCACCGGACCTCGTTCGACAAGATCATCGACTCCAAGGACCTGGGGCCGGCCAAGCTGGACGGCACCTGGCGGCCCAAGCAGGTCTTCGACGACTACGTCCGCTCGTACCGCGAGAAGGAGTTCGACGTCACGCGGGAGACCACCGACGGCGGTGTCCGACGCGTCACCCGGTACGTCTACGGCGGGGCCGACCTGACGAACGTCCGGCTGACCACCGTGGGCGCGGCCGAAGTGCAACAGCGGTACCCGCAGGTCACCCAGGCTGCGCAGGGCTCCGCCGCCAAACCGGTCACCACGCCTGACGGTTCGGTCTGGCTGGGCGGCTCCGTCCGGGCGCC
Organism: Streptomyces sp. NPDC001903; assembly: GCF_042891345.1. Lineage (NCBI taxonomy): Bacteria > Bacillati > Actinomycetota > Actinomycetes > Kitasatosporales > Streptomycetaceae > Streptomyces > Streptomyces sp. NPDC001903. The sequence goes on along the minus strand of NZ_JBIASZ010000002.1, from coordinate 467,094 downwards.
GGAGCAGAGCGTCTGGGACGGGCTCAAGGACGACGCCACCAGGCTGACGGGCGGGAACGGTCCGTGGCTGGCGCTTCTCCTGCTCGCCCTCGTGGGCGTCCTGTTCGGCTTCCGGAGCCGACGTGGCGGCCGCACCGCCGGGTGAAGGCGGCCCGGCCGCGCGAGAAGACGTACGCGGGCGCGGCCGGCCGCCACCGGCCGTGCCCGTACGTCCTCGTACCTGACAGCTCCTCGCGGACCTGACAGCTCTGAAAACGCACCCGCGGCCCTGCGCGGCACCGCTGACTACTGTGCCCCAGTCGCACGCGATCGACGTGCGGTTTCGGGGGGTAGAGCAAGCCGCCCCTGTCAATCCACGGACAGCCGCAGGGAGCAGAAGTGAACCGCATCAAGTTGTCGATGTTCGTCGCACTCGTCGTCACGGGGGCGACCGCGCTGACCGGCTGCAACAAGGGCGGCGGTGCCGCCGCCGTCGGCAGCGACGGGAAGGCGATCTACAAGATCGGCTTCCAGGGTCCGCTCACGGGCGAGAGCTCCGCGATCGGCGTGAACATGGAGAACGGCGTCAAGCTGGCCGTCAAGCAGGCCAACGCCCGCGGTGACCTGCCCTTCCACGTCGAGTACGCACCCTCCGACGACGCCGGCTCCCCGGACCAGTCCCCGGCCGCGGCGCAGAAGCTCATCGACGACGAGAGCGTCCTCGGCCTGGTCGGCCCCGCCTTCTCCGGTGCGGCCAAGGCCTCGGGCCGGCTGTACTCGGAGGCAGGCCTGGTCTCCGTCTCCCACGCCAGCAACCCCGGCCTGCCGGAGCTCGGCTTCCGCTCCTTCGTGCGCTCCGTCCCGAACGACAACGCCCAGGGCGGCGCCATGGTCACGTACTTCACCAAGCAGCTCCAGACCAAGAAGGTCTACGTCGTCGACGACAAGAGCGAGTACGGCGTCGGCCTGTCCAAGGTCGCCGAGAAGCAGTTCAAGGAGGCCGGCGTCGAGGTGGTCAAGGCCAGCGTCCCGGCGAAGACCCCCGACTACACCGCCGCCGCCACCGCCGTGAAGCACTCCGGCGCCGACGCGCTCGTCTACAACGGGCTCTACTCGGACGCGGCGCCCTTCGCCAAGAAGCTCAAGGACGTCGGCTTCGACAAGCCGAAGATCGCCAGCGACGGGACGTACGACAAGAAGTTCACCGAGCTGGCCGGCGACGCCGCCGAGGGCTGGCTGCTGACCTGCCAGTGCCTGGACGCCAATGTCGACCCGGGCACCAAGCAGTTCGCCGAGGACTACAAGACGGAGTACAAGGCCGCGCCCGGCCTGTACGCGGCCGAGTCCTACGACGCCACCAACCTCATCATCGAGCAGATCAAGTCGCTCGGCGGCGGCGACGGTGGCGACGTGCGGCGCGAAGCCGTCCTGGAGAAGGTGAAGAAGGCCACCTACAAGGGCCTCACCCGGCAGTTCTCGTTCAAGGAGAACGGCGAGTTCGCCGGCAACGGCATCTACCTCAGCGAGGTCAAGGGCGGCCGGATCACCCTCAAGGGCGACGTCGACACGCTGGTGAGCGCGGGCTGACCACCGATGACACTCCTGGAATTCCGAGACTACCTGGTCCCGGGCCTCGCCCTCGGCGCGCTGTACTCCGTGATCGCCATCGGCTACACCCTGGTCTACGGCGTGCTCAAGCTGATCAACTTCGCGCACAGCGAGGTGTTCATGCTGGGCGGCTTCGGAGCGCTGATCGTGCTCACCGAGGTCGCCCCCGGCCACCCCTCCGGACTGGTCTCCGTCCTGCTGGTCCTCCTCGGCCTGGTCGTCTCCGGCCTGGTCGGGGCGGGCACCGCCTTCGGTCTGGAGAAGGTCGCCTACCGGCCGCTGCGCAAGCGCAACGCGCCCGCGCTGATCTTCCTGATCAGCGCCATCGGCGCCTCGTTCTTCCTCTACAACCTCGCGGGCAAGCTCTTCGGACGCGACCCCAAGGCCATGCCCGCGCTGTTCGACAACGGCGTGCTCTTCCACGTCCTCGGGGCACCGGTCGACGTCGTCAAGCTGCTGCTGATCGTCGCCGCGCTGGCGATGATCGTGGGCCTGGACCTGCTGGTGCGCCGCACCAAGCTGGGCTCCGCCATCCGCGCCGTCGCACAGGACCCCGAGGCCGCGGGCCTGATGGGCGTCGACATCGACAGGATCGTCTCCCGTACGTTCGTGATCGGCGGGGTCCTCGGCGGAATCGCCGGATTCCTCTTCGGGCTCAACAGCCAGGTCTCGTTCACGATGGGCTTCATCCCCGGCATCACGGCCTTCGCCGCGGCCGTCCTCGGTGGCATCGGCAACATCCGCGGAGCCATGCTGGGCGGGATGCTCCTCGGCCTCGTCGAGACCTACAACGTTCCGCTGTTCGGCGAGGAATGGCGCTACGTCGCGGCCTTCGCGGTCCTGGTCGTCGTACTGATGTTCCGCCCGACCGGCATCCTCGGCGCGAAGCTCGGGAGGACGGCATGAGCACCGTGCTGCACGACACCAAGGCGGTGGCCCCCGGGCGGGCCCCGGCCCCGGCCGCTGCCGCCGCCGGCCGCCCCTCCGCCGAGGCCCTGGCGGCCCTGCGCAGGGTCCGTTGGTACCGGCGTCCGCGCTGGCGCAGGCTGTGCTCCCTCACCGCCGTCGGCGTCCTGCTCGCAGTGATGACCGGGGAGCAGGGATCCGGAGCGGACCTGTTGTTCTCCCTCCGTACGACCTTCACCGGAACCGCGCTGTGGGCCTGGATCGCCGCGGCCTTCGCCCTCTGGGCCGTCGCCGAGTTCGGCGCCGCCCCGCGCCGCGCCGTGGCCGTCGGCGCCAGGGCCGCCGCCGCGCCGCTGACCCGGATCCGCCCGGCGCTCGAGAGCCGCCCCCGGCTGCGTGTGGCGCTGGTCGTGGCCGGGCTGGCCGCGGCCGTGCTCCTGCCGCTGCTGTTCGACCGGTCCACGAACCAGGTACTGGTCGACTGGGTCGGCATCTACATCCTGCTCGCCCTCGGCCTCAACGTCGTGATCGGCTGGGCCGGCCTGCTCGACCTCGGCTTCGTGGCCTTCTTCGCGATCGGCAGCTACAGCACCGCCTTCTGGAGCGGACAGCTGCCCGTCAAGCCGCCGTTCGAGCTGAACCCGTTCCTGTCCATCCCGGTCGCGATGGTCACCTGCCTCCTCGCGGGCATCCTGCTCGGGGCCCCCACCCTGCGCCTGCGCGGCGACTACCTCGCCATCGTCACCCTCGGCTTCCACGAGATCATCTACCTGATCGCCAAGAACGCCGAATCGGTGACGGGCGGCTCCCTCGGGGTCTTCGGCATCCCGCACTTCTCCGTGGACCTCGGCCCCGTCCAGTACCGCTGGGGCCTGGACCCGCTGGACTACCTGTGGCTGCTCATCGGCCTGATCACGGGCCTGGTTCTGCTCTTCCGCAAGCTGGTGCGCTCCAAGATCGGACGCACCTGGGAGGCCATCCGCGAGGACGAGGTCGCCGCGGCCGCGCACGGCGTGGACACGGTGAAGTACAAGCTGATGGCCTTCGCCATCGGCGCCTCCACCTCCGGAGTCGCCGGCGCCGTCTACGCCAGCAAGGTCGGCTTCATCAACCCCGAGAACTTCCCGCTGCTGTACTCGGTGCTGGTCCTCGCCTACGTGATCTTCGGCGGGATGGGCTCCATCCCCGGCGTCCTGCTGGGAGCCGCACTGCTGGCCTATCTGCCGCACGGCCTGAAGGACGTGGTGGACCAGAAGGACCGGTTCATGTACCTGGGCGCCCTGCTGGTGGTCATGATGATCTACCGTCCGCAGGGACTCCTGCCCGCCAGGCGCCGCAGGCGCACCGTCCGCACGCGGGAGGCATCATGACGACCACACTCGCAGAACGCACGGCACCGGCACTCCCCGCCTCCGCTCCCGTCCTGCAGGTATCGGGCGTGACCCTGCGCTTCGGCGGCCTGGTCTCCCTCTCCGAAGTGGACCTCACGGTGTGCCGGGGCGAGATCCACGCGGTGATCGGCCCCAACGGCGCGGGCAAGACCTCCTTGTTCAACTCGCTCACCGGCGCCTACACACCGCAGGAGGGGCGCGTACTCCTGCGGGCCGACGCCGGTACGGAACACAGCCTGCTCGGCCGCAAGCCCCACCACATCAACCGGCTCGGCGTGGCCCGCACCTTCCAGAACATCCGCCTCTTCTCCGCCCTGACCGCGCTGGAGAACGTCAAGGTCGCCGCCGAGAGCGCCACCCGCTCCGGACCGCTGGCCATCATGCTGGGCCTGCCCCGGGCGAAGGCGGAGGAACGCGCCGCCGAGGAAAGGGCCCGGCGCCTGCTCGCACTGGTGGGCCTCGACGACCGGGCCGAGGAGCGGGCCGACTCCCTGTCCTACGGCGACCAGCGCCGGTTGGAGATCGCCAGGGCGCTGGCCACCGGCCCCCGGCTGCTCCTCCTGGACGAGCCGGCGGCGGGCACCAACCCCACCGAGAAGCGGGAACTGGCCGCGCTGATCCGCCGCATCAACCATGAACTCGACATCAGCGTGCTGCTGATCGAGCACGACATGCCCCTGGTGACCTCGGTGGCCGACCGGGTGACCGTGCTCAACTTCGGCAAGGTCATCGCCTCCGGCTCGCCGTCCGCGGTACAGCGCGACCCGGGGGTCGTGGAGGCCTACCTCGGCGTCCGCGAAACGAACTCTCGGCAGGGGGACACCCGATGACCGTCGCGACACGGCACCAGCACCGGACCGCCGCCACCACACCGGCGCGAGCGATCCTGGAACTCACCGATCTGCACGTGTCCTACGGTGCGATCAGCGCGCTGGGGGGCGTCGACATGGTCGTGCGCGAGGGCGAGGTGGTCGCACTGCTCGGCGCCAACGGCGCCGGCAAGACGACCACCCTGCGCACCGTCTCCGGCCTGCACAGACCCACTGCGGGAGCGGTGCGGTTCCACGGGGAGCGCATCGACGGCATCCCCTCCCACTCGGTCGTGGGGCTCGGCATCGGCCACTCGCCGGAGGGCCGCAGGGTCTTCCCCGACATGACGGTCCTGGAGAACCTCCACATGGGCGCCTACCGCTTCAAGCGGCTGCGACAGGAGGACCTGGACCGGGTGTTCGCCCTCTTCCCCCGCCTGGCCGAGCGGCGCACCCAGCAGGCCGGTACCCTCTCCGGCGGCGAGCAGCAGATGCTCGCCATGGGGCGCGCCCTGATGGGCCGCCCCGAACTGCTGCTCCTCGACGAGCCGTCGATGGGCCTGGCACCGCTGGTCGTGGCCCAGATCTTCGAGATCATCAAGGAGATCAACGCCCAGGGCACCACGGTGCTCCTGGTCGAACAGAACGCCGCCCAGGCCCTCAGGATCGCCGACCGCGGCTACGTCCTGGAAACGGGCCGGATCACCATGCACGCCCCGGCACACGACCTCCTCGACGACCCCCGCGTCCGCGCCGCCTATCTCGGCGAGACCACCTCCTGACACCCGTCCGACCACCCCCACCCCACCCGCCGCGGGGTCTCCGTGGCGGGTGCCGTGAAGACGGCGGCATCCGCTGCCGCGCATGCCCTCTCCGCCGCCCGTTCGAGCTCGCCGAGCTCGGGGGGCGGCGTTCGCGTCTCCCGACGCGCTCCGCGGTGGCCGTGACCGCGTTCCGGCCAACGACCGCCCCTCGGTGAGCAGTTGAGCCGCCCCCCCCGAGGGGCCGGCTCCGGAAGCCGCTCCGATCACCGGGCCCGGGACGGCCGCGGAGATCCTCTGGCCGGTTGTGGACCCTTCCACCGGTGCGCCACCGCCCTCCACCGCCCTCCACGGCCGGTCCAACCGGTCGTTCCCACCCCCCTCACGCCCCACGGGCAGCGCGCCATCTGCGGAGCGGCCGACCGGACGTATTCCCCACCCGGGCCGCCCGGGCGGGAAGGAGAGATTCCGGGACCAATTCGGCCGCGACTTGATTCAGCCTGAAAACAGAGTTCTCGCCACTGCATTCCAGACGGCAATCTCATTCCTACGAGGAAGGCCAACCGCCAACGAGACGGAGGGTCGCCGACCGGTAGGGAGTTGAGTTATGGCCAGGATCGTTCTCGTGTCGGGAAGTCTGCGCCGGCACTCGGTGAACAGTGCTGCTCTCGCCACCATCCGCAGCATTCTCGACCGGCGTGAAGGTGAATTCCGCACATGGGAGATCAAGGTCGCCGATCTTCCCCACTACAACGAGGATCTGGACGTGGGTCCCGGGCCGGCGGAGGTGCGCGCCGCACGCGAGCTGCTCATCGCGTCCGATGCCGCGATCATCAGCACGCCGTCCTACAACGGCGCCATGACAGGGGCGTTGAAGAACGCCCTCGACTGGCTCTCCCGGCCGTGGAAGGCGAGTTCGCTCTCCGGCAAGCCCGTCGCGCTCCTCACCGCTTCCCCGGGGACGTACGGCGGCGCCGACGCGCAGCCCGACACCCGCAGGGTCCTCGAACGGTGCGGCGCCGTACTGGTCGACCACGCGCGGGTGGCCATCGGCAACGCCGAGCTCCTGGTCGGCCACGAAGGGACCATCACCGAGCCCTCGGTGGTGGCGGAGCTCGAAGGCCTCGTCGACGCCACCGTCGCCGCGGTGCGCGGCCACCGCCGAGTCCCCGTCGCGGCCTAGACCGGGCCCCTCGGACGCACCCACAGACCTGCCCGTCGAGACCGTGGTCTCCGGCCGGGCACATCCATCCCCCACCCGCAGAAGGAGGTGATGTCCATGGAGAAGATCGTTCGCCGCGTCGTCCGCCACGACATCTGATTCTCCGTTCCCGGGCCGCCGTCCCCGCATCGCGAAGGAGGTGAATTCCGTGAAGAAGAATGTCGTCCGTCGCGTCGTCAACAACAGGATCTGAGCCCTTCCGGGCCGGATCGCTCCCGGTGTCCCGTCCGCTGAAGGAGGTGATTTCCGTGGAGAAGATCATTCGCCGTGTCGTCCGTCACGACATCTGATGCGCAAACCGCATCGCGGCTGAGGGGTGAACCCCTCGGGCACTCGTCTCCCGGGGAAAGCGATCGGCTTTCCCCGGGGGCTGTCCCATTGCATCCATTCATCAACAGGAGGTATTTCCGTGGCGAACCTGGAGCGCCTTACCCGCATCGTGAACAGTCCCGGCCGGGGCCTCCTGGGCGCGGATGCCCGTGGTGGTCTGCACTGGCTCGACCGCGATCTCAACGTGCTGAGTTCGTCCCATTCCTCCGCCCCGTCGCAGGACCCGGCAGGCGACCCGGTCTACGCCGTCACCTTCGTCGACGACTGGATCGTCACGCGCGACAAGGCGGGCACGATCTCCCGCTGGCACGCCGACACCCTGCGGCTCTCCGACCGCCTCGACGCCGCCGCGACCGCCGACACCTCCCTGCTCCTCGAAGGCGAGCAGCCCGCCCCCACGATGCTCCGCGGCATCGGCGTCTGGGACGGCAAGCTCTACACGAACAACGGGTACTTCCAGCTGGTCGTCATCGACCTGGAGACCTTCACCATCGAGCGGATCACCGAGTGGCCGCACGGCTACGACATGCTCGAATGGTTCTGCACCGACGCCCCCGGGGTGCACGCCGTCTCCGACCGGTCCGGCCGCATCCACCTCGGCTCGCTGCCCGAGCTCTCCTTTCCGACGGTCGTCCAGGTCGACAGGTCCAACGTCCACCGGGTCGTCTACGACGCCCGGCACGACCGCCTCTGGGCCCTCGGCGACGCGGGCATCGACGAGACCCACAACATCGCCAACGGCGTGATCACCCTCGGTCTCGACGGCACCGTCGGCGAGCGGTTCGACTACGCGCGCAACGACGTCGAAGGCCTCGTCTTCTCGCCCGACTTCACCTCCGTCTACACCGGCGGCTTCGACGGCGAGCTGCTGATCTTCGACAACACCGACCCCGAGCTGCGCGTGGCCAAGCGCGTCGGCGGCTTCAGCCACCAGATCATCGACATCACCGTCGACGAGTACGGCGACGTCTACACGCTCACCCAGGACGGTGAGGTGACCGCGCTGACGGCGGACGGCACCGTACGCGCCCGGCTCGGCTACGAGCGCCAGTGCGTGTGGGACCTCCAGCCCGTCCCGGGCGACGACAGCGCCCTGCTGGCCGCGACCGACGACGGCACCGCCCTGCTGCGCCTGGTCGAGCAGGTCCCGGGCCACCCGGCGCTGGTCCTGGCCGGACAGGAGTTCTCGGGCCTCGGCTTCACTCGCCGCCTCGTCACCCTCGACGACGGCGGCTGGGCAGGAGTCTTCTGGCCGGGGACCGTACGCCGCGTCTCCGGCGCCGGCCAGGTGGTGTGGGAGCGGGAGATGCCCGCCATCTCGCACACGCTCAGCCGGTCCCCCGACGGCAGCCGGCTGCTCGTCGCCTGCAACGCCGGCGCGATCGAGCTCGACGCCGCGACCGGCGAGGAGCTGTCCCGGATCGACGGCCTGCCCGCCAGCGCCTGGGCGAGCGCCTACCTGGAGGACGGCAGCCGGCTCATCGCCACCCGCAACGGGGTGATGGCCGCCTACTCCGCCGAGGGAGAGGCCACCTGGACCACCGAACTCGGCGGCTACCCCAAGCGCCTGCTCGTCGACGGCGACCGGGTACGCGCCACCGGTGGCGGAGGCATCAAGGAGTTCGAGGTCGGCCGACCCCGACTCGACCAGCGCTTCACCGAGTTGCTCGACAACACCGGCGAGAACTGCGTCGTGGCCGACGGCATCCTCGTCGCGATCACGTACGGCCTCCAGGTCGCGGCGTACGACCACGAATCCGGTGAACTGCTCGGGCTCCACGAGGACCTGCCCGACTTCCCCAAGGGCATCGCCCTGCTGCGCGGCCAGAACGGCACCACGTACGTCGTCATCGGCGGCCGCGGCGGATTCCTGCGGCTCTACCGGCTGGACCGCGACCGCAAGGACAGCGTCCTGACCGCCGTGCGCGACCTGTGGCTGCCCACCTCCGCCGGCGACTACCCGAACGCCGGCGCACGATGAGCGCTCCCGCGGCCACCACGCCCAAGGCGGGCCCGGCCTCCGGCTCGGACGCGGTGGTCGAGCCCTCGCCCTTCCAGAACCCGCGGTTCACGGTGTTCGCCGCGGGAAACGCGATCAACAACATCGGCGAGGCGATGTACGCCACGGCCCTGCCGTTGCTCGCCTACCGGCTGACCGGCTCGCTCGCCATCATGACCCTGCTGGCCGCCGCGGTCCCCCTCGGCATGCTCCTCGCACCCTCCCTGGGCTGGGTGGCCGACCGCTGGGGGCCGCGGGCCCTGGTCGTACCGGGCCTGCTGCTGCAGGCCGCCGCGGCCCTGGCCATGAACCTCGTCCTGCACGCGGGCACGCCCACCCCGGCCTCGCTCTTCGTCTGCGCGCTGCTCGTCGCGATCGGCGGAGCCGCGTACCGGACGGGCTGGATGACCGGGGTGCCGGGGATGTTCCCCGACTGCCCGGTGCGGGCACGAGGGACGCTGAACAGCCTGTTCTTCGCCGCCACCCTCATCGGCCCCGTGGTCTTCTCCCTCTGCCTGCCCTTCATGGGCCACGAGGGTCTGCTGTGGCTCAACCTGGCCACCTTCTTCGCCCCGATCGCGGTCTGGGCGGCGGGGGTGCACCCGCCCCGCGTGCAGCCGGGCGCGCCGGGAGGGGGCCGCCACTGGAAGCTCTCCGAAGGCTGGAAGGCGATCGCCGCGGACCGCCGCGTCCTCGACATGCTCATCGTGCAGGTGGTGCTCGCCATCACCTGCGGTGCGGGCTTCGAGGCCCTGGTCGTCTACTCGCTGGGCCACACCTGGCACCTCTCCGACCGCTCCGTGAGCGCCGTCATCACCGTGATGAACGCGTGCATGCTCGCCGGCAACCTGCTCGTCGCCCAGCGCAAGCGGATCCGCCCGTGGATCTCCCTGACGCTGGGCATGACGGCCTGCGGCCTGTCGCTGCTGCTGCTCGCCGTGCCCTGGTGGCCGGTGTTCCTCGCGGCGGTCGCGCTCGGCGCGCTCGGCGAGGGCGCCGTCCTGAGCACCGTCGTGATGATGCGGGTCAAGTACCTGCCAGGCCCGGTGCTGGGGCGCGCCTCGGGGCTGATGTGGCTCATCACCGGCGGCGCCGCACTGCTCTCGCCCGCAATCACCCCGGCGCTGACCGAGGCCGTCGGAGCACGGGGGACGTTCCTCGTGCTGGGCCTCGGCGCGTGCTCCGCCCTCTGGTACCTGAGGCGCGGCCGCAAGGACTGGGCCCGGCCGTCCGCGCCGGTCGCCTCCGCATCGAACGTCTAGGAGGAATCACCATGCAGGAAGTTGCCGAAGTATCCCGCAGGACGGCCCACCCGGGCCCCCTCCGGTCCCGTGCCACGGTCCGCTCCGAAGTGCGCGTACCGCTCGACTTCGGGACCGGCCCCCAGTTCGACGCACAGGTGATGACCTTCGACGGACTGGCCGACGGCAAGGAGCACCTGGCCCTGCGCCTGGGGGTCCTCCCGGCCGACGGAGTCCCCCTGGTCCGCCTCCACTCGGAGTGCCTGACCGGCGACGTCTTCGGATCGGCCCGGTGCGACTGCGGTCCGCAGCTGCACGAGGCCCTGCGGATGATCGACGGCGTCGGCGGAGTGCTGCTCTACCTGCGCCAGGAAGGGCGCGGCATCGGGCTCTACAACAAGCTCGACGCGTACCGGCTCCAGGACGACGGCCTGGACACGTACGAGGCCAACCGCGCCCTGGGCCTCGGGGACGACCTGCGGGACTACACGGCCGCGGCGCAGATGCTGCGGACGCTCGGGGTCACCGAGGTCGATCTGCTCACGAACAACCCCGACAAGTCCGGCCAGTTGACCCGGCACGGCATCGCCGTGCGCAGCACCGTACGGACGGGGGTGTTCGCCAACCCCCACAACATCTCTTACCTCACGGCGAAGGCCGACAAGACGCTGCACACCATCAGCCTCAAGGAGAAGATCGCGTGATCAAACACCAGGGCCCGATCAGCGGGGTCGCCACCTTCGGTGACCGCTACGTGGCCACCGCCGGCTACGACAACCAGGTCATCCTCTGGGACGCCGCCGGGCACACGCCCCTGGCCCGCGGCGTGCACGACCATCTGGTCAACCAGGTGGCGTTCAGCCCGGACGGCTCGCTGCTCGTCACCTCCTCCAGCGATTACTCCGCGCGCCTGTGGTCGGTCCCCGACCTGCGGCTGCGCGCGGTGCTCGGGGACCAGAAGGACGACGTGGAGATGTCCGTCTTCCACCCGGAGCAGCAGCTGGTCGCCACCGCCTCCCGCGACCACACGGTCCGCGTCTACGACTTCACCGGCGCCGTGGTCCGCCGCTTCGAGGGACACACCGCCGATGTGATCTCCGTCGAGTGGCTGCCCGCCACCGGCGAGCTGATCTCCTCCAGCGACGACGGGACGATCAAGCGCTGGTCGCTCGCCACGGGCGAGATGACCGCGGACATCGACCTCGACGGCGTCGAGACGGACACCATCGCGATCACGCGCGGCGGCGTGGTGTTCGCCGGCAACGACGACGGGGCCATCATCCGCATCGAGAACGGCGAGACCGAGTACTTCCCGGCCCACGACGCCGGCATCAAGCGCCTCGTCCTCAACTCCGCGACCGGCGCCCTCGTCAGCCTCAGCTACGACCGCTCCCTGCGCGTCTGGGACACGGCCGAGGGGCTGCGTCCGCTGCACACCACCGAGTTCCCCGCGGAGATCTGGGCCCGGTCCTGTGCCTTCCTCGACGACCACACGCTCGCCTTCGCCACCTTCGGCTCCACGTACGCGACGTACGACACCGCCTCCGCGACCTGGAACCTGGAGCTGGTGGAGGGCACGCGGTGCGTGAACGCCGTCACCACCCTGCCGGACGGGCGCACCTACACCGTCGGGGACGCGGGCGTCGTCCGCGTCGACGGGGTCGAGGGGGGACGTCCGGACAGCCTGTGCAACTTCCTGGTCCCCGTGGGCGGCAGGGTGCTCACCGGAGGCCAGCTGGGCCGGGTCTTCGACGCCGACACCGGCGAGACGCTCCACCAGCACCGCTCCCCGCTGAACTGCGCGGCCGCCTTCGAGCGCGACGGCGTACCGCACGTGGTCGTCGGCGCCTACACCGGTGAGGGCCTCGTCTTCGCCGTACGGGCGGACGGGGTCGTCGAGCACGTGGCGACGCTCCCGCTGCTCGCCAACGCCGTGAAGGGCCTGGCCGTATCGGGCGACACGATCTTCGCGGTGTGCGCGGACGCCTCGGCCAGCTGGTTCAGCACGCGGACCCTCCAGGAGACCGCGCGCGTGGAGGAGGCGCACACCCGGATCGCCAACGGCTGCGCACCGCTGCCCGGCGGCCGGTTCGCCAGCGTCAGCCGGGACCTGGTCCTGCGCCTGTGGGACGGCGACGGCGCGACGGCCGTACCCACCCCGCACGACCACTCCGTCAAGTGCGTCGCCGCCTCCACCGACGGAGCCCTGGTGGCCACCGGCTCGTACGGGGGCACGGTCGCCGTCTACGACACGCGCACCGGAACCTGGCCGTACGTCGGCAAGCCGACCACCGCCGGCATCTCCGGCCTCCACTACGCGCCGGAGGCGGACACCTTCCTCGCGGCCTCGTACGACGGCTCGGTGTACCCGGTCCCGGCGGTCCGGGAGCCGCACGGCGCCTGACCACCGGGGACTGCCCAGCCAGTGCCGCCGCGCCGCCGCTCCTCCGCGGCGCGGCGGCATTCGGCGTTGACGCGCGCAGGGCCGCCGTCGCCTCAGCCGGGTGTGTTCCGCCGCGCGGCGTCGGCCTGCCGCCACTGTTCGGCCGCCTGGATCATGGCCTGGCCGACGTGCTCGAAGAAGTGGCCGATGTCCTGCATCCGGATGCCGGCGGGTGTCGTGGCGCCGAGGACCCGGGCGCCGCGAAGGGCGAAGTCGGCCAGCTGGGCGTTCTGGCGGGCGCTGGCCATCCAGCCGCGGAACCAGGCGTCGGCGTCGATGACGTACCGGTCGCGCCGCCTGCCGGCGTCGCGTTCACGCCTGATGAGCTCCTGCTGTTCGAGTTCGCCGACCGCCTTGGAGACGGAGGCCGGGCTGACCTGGAGGCGCTGGGCGAGCTCGGTGGCGGTCAGACTGCCGCCATCGGTGACGTACAGGCACGTCAGTACGCGGGCGGTCATCCGCGGCAGACCCGTGCCGACCATCATCGCCGTGAACTGTTCCTCCAGTTCGAGGACGGCCTCCGGGTCGCGTCCGCGGACGTCGCCCGCCGCCGGGGAGGCGGCCGGGGCCGGGGGCCGCCTGCGGCGGCGGGCGCGCCCCGCGGTGGCGTGCTGCGCGGCGTCGGCCCGGTAGGCGGTGGGGCCGCCGTTGCGGGCCACCTCCCGGGTGACGGTGGAGATCGGCCTGTCCAGTCGCCCGGCGATCTCGGTGTAGGTGAGCCCTGCCCCGAGTCCCTCGGCGATCTCCCGTCGCTCGTTATGGGTCAGTCTGCCTCCGGGCATCGCCATGGCCTCCGCGTCGGTTCCGGGTGTGCGGCCAGTATTGCGTTCGCGGTCAGTCCATTGCAAATTCCCTGCGCGTGGATTTGCATTCGGCTTCATTGTCATTGCAAGAGTTTCGCTCAATGACCAGGCAGAATGCCGAAGTTGGTCGCTTTTTGATTGACGAAAAAGTGAAAGCAATTTAGCTTTTAGTCATTCGCGAACAAGCGGAGTGAACCGAGCAGGCCCGGCCGAGGGCTGCTCGCCGCCCTGATCGGAGCCCCCATGACATCCCTCCTCACCCCCGTGCGCGCCTGGCACCGGCCGCTGGTGGTCTGTGCCGCACTGATGCTCGGGCTGGTACTCGTCTCCGGCGTCGGCACCTTCGTCGACGGACGGACCCTGCTGGACGAGTCGGTGTGGGTGAAGCCGCTCAAGTTCGGCTTCGCCTTCGGCCTCTACGCGGGCACGCTGGCCTGGCTGCTGACCAAGCTGACGAGGGGCAGACGGCTGGGACGGTGGCTGGGCACCGTCTTCGCGGTGGCCGCCACCGTCGAGGTGGGCGCCATCACCGCCCAGGCGGCGCGCGGCACCTTCAGCCACTTCAACGCGGACCGGAGCGACCCCGTCACCCTGGCCCTGGTCCCGCTCCTCACCTTCGGCGTGATGGTCATCGTCGTCGCGCAGTTGATCCTGGCGGTCGTCGTACTGATCCAGCGCACCGGGGGAGCGGCGCTGAACCGCGCCATCCGCTCAGGCCTCGCGCTCGCCACCTTCGGCATGGTCGTTCCGGTCTTCTGGATGATCACCGAGATCCACTCCCGGACGGTGACCGACGCCAACGGCCGCCCCGTACAGATGTACCAGGGCCACGGCATCGGAGACCCCGACGGCCACGGCATGCCGCTGACCAACTGGAGCGTGACCGGAGGCGACTTCCGGGTACCGCACTTCTTCGCCCTGCACGGCATCCAGGTGCTGCTCGTGATCACCGCGGTACTGGGCGCCCTGGCCGCCAAGCACGTCCGGCTGCGCGACGAGAAGGTACGGGCACGCCTGGTCGGCAGCGCCGCCCTCGGCTACACGGGGCTGGTCGCGGTGGTGACCTGGCAGGCGTGGCGCGGCCAGTCCCTGATCCATCCCGACGCCGCCACCCTCCTCGCCCTCGCCGCGGTGCTGCTCCTCACGGCGGCGACCACCGCAGCAGTCATCGCGAAGGCCGGACGCGCCACGGCCGGACGCGCCACGGCCGGACGCGCCACGGCCGGACGGGCCACAGCCGAGCCCGTGACGGCCGACTCCGCCGCGGTCGAAGCGGCCGCGGCCGAGCCCGCCGCAGGCCCCGTGCTCTCCCGGCCGGCGTGCTGACCCCGCCTTCCCGCCCCGATGAACCGATCACCCGAAAGGAAGACCGCCATGACCACGCCCCACTCCGCCGAGGCGACCGCAACCGTGGAGGGTGCCCCGACGGACCCCGCGCCGGCCCCCGTCCGCTGCGCACTGCAGAATGCCCTGGACGGCGCCGTGGCCCAGGGCGGCGCTCCCGGCATCGTCGTCGAAGTCAGTGACGGCCGTGGCGAGTGGTTCGGCTCGGCGGGCTTCTCCGACACCGCGACCGGGCGCAAGCGCCACCCGTCCGAGCGGTTCCGCATCGGGAGCACGACGAAGGCGTTCACCGCCGTGCTGGTGCTGCAGCTGGCGGCCGAAGGCAGGCTCGGCCTCGACGACACGATGGAGCGGTGGCTGCCCGGACTGGTGGCGGGCAACGGCTACGACGGCCGTTCGATCACCGTCCGGCAGCTGCTCAACCACACCAGCGGCATCTTCAACTACGGCAACGACCCGGAGTTCTTCAAGAAGGGCATCGGCGCGCAGTGGTTCGAGCACCGCCACGACACCTACACCCCCGAGCGCTTGGTCGGCATCGGCCTGGCCACCCCGCCGGCCTTCGCTCCGGGGGACGCGTTCCTCTACTCCAACACCAACTACTTCCTGGCCGCCCTGATCGTCGAAAAGGTCACGGGCGGGACGTTCGGCGAAGCGCTCACGCAACGGATCCTCCGGCCCCTGGAGCTGACCGGGACCTACCTGCCGGACGCGGAACCGACGATCCGCGGGCCGCACCCCCGGCACTACTCCACCCTGTTCGCCCCCGGCCCCCGGCCCGAGGTGCACGACGCGACCGAGATGAACCAGTCCTTCGCATGGGCGGCCGGCGGTATCGTCTCGACCACCGGCGACCTGCGGCGCTTCCTCGGCGAGCTGCTCCGGGGGAACCTGCTGCCCGCCGATCAGCAGCAGGAGATGTTCACCACCGTCGACACCGCGGGACCCGTGCCGTGGATTCCGGGCACCCGGTACGGCCTGGGCGTCTTCTCCCAGGCGCTGCCGGCCGGCGTCACGGTCTGGGGCAATGCGGGCGCGACGTACGGCTCCTGGACCTACGCCGTGGGCTCCCGTGACGGCGAACACCTGCTCACCAGCCAGGTCAACGGAGACTGGAGCGGCCTGGGCGTCTTCGACGACATCCTCGCCACCGAGTTCGGCGTGGCTGCCGACGGCTGAGGGACGTCGGAGGCCGGACGGCGGGGCTGCTCCAAGACCGGGCGACCGCCGGCCCCGGCGGCGCCGTTCGCCCGTGCGGCGCAGTCCCGCCCGGGCGGCGCAGTCCCGCCCGGGCGAGGCCCGCACGCCGGCGAGCGGGGCCGCTGCGGATGGCCGCCGCGCCATCGGCAGGTGCCTGCGGCGACCTGAGCACCAGCGGCCCGCCCGTGCACGCTCCCGTCCGTACGGGCCCGGGGTGCCGGATCGGCCGGGGACGCGCAGAGTGGGGCCTGAGGACGCACGGCCGCCGCCAGGGTGGCGCGTCGGAAGACGGCACGGGGCCCGGACCGGGCCGGTGCAGCGCTGAGGCGCGGACGAGTGAGGATGCCCGATGGTCCAGCCCGCCCAGTCCCCCGAGCCGCCCGCGGACCACGTCATCGTGCTGTTCGGCGCCACGGGCGACCTGGCCCGGCGCAAGCTGCTGCCCGGGCTGTTCCACCTGGCGCGAGCGGGGCTGATGCCGCGGCGCTACCGCATCGTCGGCACCGCGCCGGCGACGGAGGCCCTCACCGACCAGGAGTTCCGCAACCACGCGCAGCAGGCGGTGGCGGAGTTCGGGCGTTCGCGGCCCGAGGGCCCGGCCTGGGAGGCGTTCGCGGCCGCCCTGTCCTTCGGCGCGGCCGACACGGGAGCGGCGGATCCCCTGATGACAGCCGTACGCGAGGCCGAGGCGGCCCTGGGGGGCGAGCCGCGCCGGCTCTTCCACCTCGCGGTGCCCCCCGTCGCGTTCACCTCGATGATCGAGCTGCTCGGCGCCACGGGGCTCGCCGGGGACGGCCGGGTCATCGTCGAGAAGCCCTTCGGCACCGATCTCGCGTCCGCCCGCGAGCTCAATGCCGCCATCCACGCCGTCTTCGACGAGTCTCGGGTGTTCCGGATCGACCACTTCCTCGGGAAGGAAGCCGTCGACAACGTCCTGGCGCTCCGCTTCGCCAACGGCCTCTTCGAACCGCTGTGGAACCGGGAGCACATCAGCCACGTACAGATCGACGTTCCCGAGCACATCGACATCCAGGGCCGCGCCCGCTTCTTCGAGGGCACCGGAACCTTCCGCGACATGGTCGTCACCCACCTCTTCCAGCTGCTCGGGTTCATCGCCATGGAACCGCCGGTCGCCCTGGAGGCGGACGCGCTCCGCGACGAGCAGGTCAAGGTCTTCCACAGCATGCGCCCGCTGGACCCCGCGCACGTCGTCCGAGGCCAGTACACCGGCTACCGCGACGAGCAGGGAGTGGATCCGGCGTCGGACACGGAGACGTTCGTCGCGCTGCGGGTCGGGATCGACAACTGGCGCTGGTCGGGGGTGCCGTTCCACCTGCGTACGGGGAAGGCCCTGGCCGAAGGCCGGCACGTGGTCACGCTCGGCCTGCGCGAGCCCGTCCTGCGGATGTTCCCGCTGGACGCGCGGGCAGCCGCGGACGGCCGGAGCAACGAACTCGTCATCGACTTCGACGACCCCGGGTCCATCACCGTCCGCTTCCTCGTCAAGGAGCCGGGGCCCACGATGCAGCTGGCCGACGGCGACATGGTCTTCAACTACCGCACCTCGTTCGCCGCACAGAACTTCCTGGAGGGGTACGAGCACCTCCTCCTGGAGGCCATGCGCGGCAACCAGTCCCTGTTCACGCGCTCCGACGGCGTCGAACGGCTCTGGGAGGTGGCGGCCCCGCTGCTCGACACCCCGCCTGCGGTGGAGCCGTACGCCCCCGGGAGCTGGGGTCCGGGCGGCATCGACGCCCTCGTCGCGCCGTACCGCTGGCACCTGCCCGACCGGCGGGCCACGTCCGCGTAGGGGTGTCCGCAAAGCCCTGGCTGGCGCCGGCCGGCCTCGCGGGGGCACGGAGGCACCCGTGGTGGGGGTCGTTGTCGGCGCGAGTAGGGTGGCCGGTGCAGCTGGTTCGCCCCGTCCGCCAGGCGGGATGCGTCGTAAGAGGGAACCCGGTGGGAATCCGGGACTGCCCCGCAGCGGTGAGCGGGAACGACCGCCGTCATACGCACTGGGACCGGACAACGGTCCTGGGAAGCGACGGCCAGTAGGAGCCCGCCGGGAGACCGGCAGGCATGCCCGCGAGTCCGAAGACCTGCCCGCTGCCCGCATGCCGAAACGGCATGCGGGGGCTCGGCGACCACGCCGGTGCCCTTTCCCGCCGCAACTCGCGAAGGAGAGTTGACGTGGCCGACCTGACCGCCACCCCCGAGCGCCTGTCCAAGCAGCCGGGTGACTCCCGGGTGACGCTCGCCCACATCATGAGCGAGCACGACACCAACCTCTACGGCACCATCCACGGCGGCGTGGTGATGAAGCTCATCGACGACGCGGCCGCCGCGGCGGCCGGCCGCCACGCCGACGGCCCCGCGGTGACCGTGGCCGTGGACCGCATGTCCTTCCTCGCGCCCGTACGCGCGGGGGACCTGCTCAGCGTCGACGCCGAGCTGGAACGGGCCGGCCGGACCTCGATGACGGTCGGCGTGCGCGTAGGGGCCGAACGCTGGAACGCCTCGGGTCCCACGAGCCGAGTGGCCACGGCCCGGCTGACCTTCGTCGCGATAGACGCCGAGGGCCGGCCACGGCCCGTCCCGACCCTCGAAACGCCGCAGTCCTCGGCCTCGGCGCCGGAAGGCCCCGCCACCTCCTGAGCAGGGCCGGGTCCGAGCGGGTCGCCAGACCCACGGCGCGGGGCGGGGCGGAGCCGGCCGGATTCGAACCGGCGTCCTCGTGATTTTGGAGACCACGCGCGTCGACCTCTGCGCTACGGCCCCGCCCACGCCCGTGATCCTAGGGGGTGTCCCGTCGATCAGGCCGGGCCCGATCGACAGGACACCCCCTG
Organism: Streptomyces sp. NPDC001903; assembly: GCF_042891345.1. Lineage (NCBI taxonomy): Bacteria > Bacillati > Actinomycetota > Actinomycetes > Kitasatosporales > Streptomycetaceae > Streptomyces > Streptomyces sp. NPDC001903. Next base: position 448,212 of record NZ_JBIASZ010000002.1, on the reverse strand, counting down.
GTGCCGCATCGGCCGACCTGCGCCCTGCATGTACCGTCAGGGCATGGACGCCCGCCACCAGCCGACGCTTGACGAGATCGAGGAGCGCTTCGTCGCGCTGGTCGATGGACGGCTGACCCGGGACGAGGCCGACCGCTGGGCCGGCCGGTGGGTGGCCGACGATGGGCTGGACTGGGACGACATCTCCTGGTGGGCACTCTGTCTCCTCCACGGAATCGACCTTCCCGCGGACGAGAGCGGCGCTTACCTGCACGACGACGAACAGCTGCGCGCCTGGCTCGCCGAGCTGAGGAAAAACCGGACGAGGTGACGCGCCCGGGGCGACTGGGCGGCGCCGTAGGCTACTTGACGCATTCCTGCAGGGGTTCGGCCGCTGCCACCCGGGCCCGGAGTCTCGGGTCGACCGTGTTGTCGGTTACTTCCACACCGGTCTGTGCCTTCAATTCCTCGCGGGTGATCTTGGAGTGGACGAGCGGCTTGGTGCTGTCGCGTTTCCACGATGCTCCGGAGGAGTCGCGGAACCAGACGGTTTCCACCTCGATCCGGGTGTCCGGCGTCCACGCGTCTCCGAGGGAAGCCACCAGTACATCGGGGGTGAGGGTGACCTTCGCACAGGGAGGAAGGGTCTGGAACACGACCAGGAACACCCTGCCGTCCGGGCGTGGCTTCGAAACGCTCGGACCGGGTAGCGCGCGTCCGACCACCGCGATCTCGGTGATCGGGTCCCAGGACCGGTTGGAGATGACGCCGCTGCTCCCGCCGTTTGCCAATCGCTCCGACCACATGGACACCAACTCCGCCTGCTTGCGCTCCTTCGTCTCGTCGTCCTCACGGGACTGGTTCAGCTGGTCCACCGCCACTTCGGTGGCGTAGTACGTGCTCACACCGGTGAAGAGCAGACCGCCGGCCGCCACCAGCACGGTGACCAGCGTGGCGGTCACGGTCCAATCGACCCGCCGCCACCACCGCAGCGCGGGAGCACGGCCGGGCTCGGCGTCGGGTGTCGCCGACTCTCTCGGCCGGACCCGCTGAGGGCGGGGCCGCCGACGGGCAAGCCTGAGCCGGGCCTGACGGCCCGCGATACCTGCCAATGAAGCACTCCCGGAGCTCACCGAAGCCTGCTGCAGCCGACGCTCCCCATGATGGTGAAGCGGAGAGGCGGTGCAGCGGGTGCTTTGCCTCGGCTATACCGTCTTGTTCCGGCTCCGGGGCGGGTCGTGGGCCGCCCCGGGTGAGACCGGTGGCGAATCCACCGGCCCGGGCAGCGTCAAGGTGTTCGGGTACGGCGGAAGGGCCCGGATCCGTGTGAGGATCCGGGCCCTTCCGGTGCAGTAGCGGGGACAGGATTTGAACCTGCGACCTCTGGGTTATGAGCCCAGCGAGCTACCGAGCTGCTCCACCCCGCGTCGGTGAACCCACCTTACGGCACCACACGGCGGTGTTCGACCAGGTTTCACCGCGGGTGCCTCTCGGACCCGCCGGGAGCAAGGGCTCGAGCCCCGTCAGCGCTCCTTCGGGGCGATGGCCATGAGCAGCCGGACGTACGGGGACCAGCGGGCGCGCCGGGCCGGGTGTTCGGCGCGGTCGAGGCTGTCCTCCAGCAGTGCGTCGTGGAGCCAGCGGTAGGCCAGCGGCCAGCTCAACCGGGCGATTCCGGTGACCCGCATCGACAGGGTGTGGCGCAGCACCGTGTGCTCGTTGTCGACGGGCAGCACCGCGTACTCGTGGAAGCCGTGGAAGCCGCGCGGGCCGCTGAAGGCGAAGCGGACCCAGGTACCCGGGACGTACGCGGCGACCGTGTAGCGGACCGGGCCGTGCCCGCCCTTCGCGCCCGCCGACAGCGGGCGGTCGAACTCCATGGGAGACCAGGTCAGGTGCGGCCAGAGCCGGTCGGCCGGCCCGTCGGAGAGGGAGTCGAGGAGGGCGCCGGCCTCGGCCGCCTTCATGGGCAGCAGGCGTTCGTGGACGTTGTGGACGGGCATGGAGCTTCTCCAATTGGAGAGTAACCTCTAATTGAACTAGAGAGTACTCTCTGATTCATGCCGAGACCACCCCGATTCGACGCCGAGGCGCTCCTCGACGCCGCCGTCCTCCTCGCGGCCGCCGGCGGCCCGGCCGCGGTCACCATGTCCGCCGTCGCCCAGGCGGTCGGCGCGCCGAGCGGATCCGTGTACCACCGGTTCCCCGGGCGCCCCGCGCTGCTCGCCGAGGTGTGGCTGCGTACCGTCGAGGGCTTCCAGGAGGGCTACCTCGCCGCCCTCGACGGCGACCCCGACCCCCGCACCGCGGCCCGCGCCGGCGCCCGGCACGTCGTCGCCTGGAGCCGGGCCCACCCCGGGGAGGCGGCGCTGCTCCTGTACGGCGCCGAGGAGTTCGGCCGGGCCGGCTGGTCCGAGGAGCACCGGGAACGCGCGGACCGGGGCAACGAGCGGGTGTTCGCCCGCCTCGGCGCGGTCGGCGCGGCCGTCGGCCTGACCGGGCCCGAGGGCCGTGACCGGATCGCCCTGGCCCTGATCGACCTGCCGCTCGCGGTGGTCCGCCGCCCCCTGCGGGCAGGCCGTCCGCTGCCCCCGCACGCCGAGGACCTCGCCGTGGAATCCGCGGCCGCCCTGCTCGGCTGACGAGCCGGTGCGCGGTGGCGGGATCCGGCCGCGGTCGGCGGCTGGTTCCGGCACCGACGACTCCAGGAATTCGTGGGATCGGCCGGTGAACCCGTTGCCCGCCATCGGCCCGTGCACTACTCCTGTTCGGATGGATGAGACCGACTTACAGCCCGCCGACATACGCACCGTCGCGCAGTTCACGGCGGCGTTGCGGGGGCTCAAGGCCCGTTCCGGCCTGACCCTGCGGCAACTGGAGAGCCGCGCCGTGGCCCAGGGGGACGTCCTGCCCCGGAGTACCGCCGCCGACCTGCTGCGCAGACGCACCCTGCCCCGCCGCGAGACGGTCGCCGCGTTCGTCCGCGCCTGCGGTGAGGAAGACCGGTCGGCGGAATGGATGGAGGCCTGGGCACTCCTGGCGAGCGGGGACGCCCACCCCCTCGCGGACGCCGCCGGGGGCGAGGGCGACGGCGAGAGGCGGTCGCCGCCGACGGGTTCCGGACACCGCCGACGGCTCGCACTCGCGGTGACCGCGCTGGTGCTGACGGCAGCTCTGGCGGCAGGTGTCCTGCTGAGCGGCCGGCTCACGTCCTCCGGCTCACACGTGACGGGTACGGGCGCCGGCCGGCCCCCGGCGCTCCTTCCCGTGACCTCCGCCGGCACGTGGGCCCGTATCCACCCCGCGCAGCGCCCCGAGTTGTGCCTCACGGCCGGGACCGAACGCTCCGGCCGCTACCGGTCCGAGGTGGCGGTCCAACGCCCCTGCGCGGACCCCGGCCCGCGCTCGTTCCTCCAGCCGGACGGCGACGAACTGGCCAACGTCAAGTGGGAGCATCCGAGGACCAAGGCGATGGGCTGCCTGACCGTCATCGACAGCGGCCCCGCCAAAGGGCTGGTGGAGCCGCAGGAGAACTGCCTGGCCGACAAGGACGCCCAGCTCTTCCGGATCGAACGCTTCAGCGCGAAGGCCGAGGAGGGCTACCGTCTGCGGCGCGCCCACACCGCCCTCTGCCTGGGGATCCAGGACGGCGAGACGGCCGTGGGAGCCGAAGCGGTCCAGCAGCCCTGTGGCGAGCAGACCGGCCAGCGCTTCCTGTTCGACCTGCTCCCGCAGACTTCCGACCCGAGCTGACGGCGGGGCGGACCCGGAGCCCCGCGCTCCGAACGGGTGACCCGCCGCCCGGACGGGGCGGCGGGTCACCCGCACGATGTCAGCCGGCCACCGGAGTGACGTAACCGCTGATCATCTGGGTGTGGTTGTTGACCCAGGTTCCGACCTTGTACGAGTTCCAGGTGTGGGGGCTCACGCTGCCGGGCGTGCCCTGGTTGCCGCCCACCACGGTGATCTTCGAGCCGGAGACGGCCACCACGATGGCCACGTGGTCGTCTCCGGGGTTCGGGGTGTGCTGGTTGTAGAGGATCGCGTCACCGACCTTCGGGGTCGAGTGCATCGAACCGTAGGCGGTGAAGCTGGACGCGAGGTCGTTGAGCTTGTTCATCCTGCCGCCGACGCCGTTCTTCCACCACACCCAGCCGACGAAGTCGGCGCACCACGGGTGCGCTTCGGTGTGGTTGGGCCCGCAGCTGCCGTTCTGGTCCGTGCCCCGGCCCCAGTAGCTGCCCTTGTTGTTCAGACCGCAGGGACCGGCGCCGAGCTGCCCCTTGGCGGTGGTGGCTATCTGTGTTCCTAACGAAGACGGCTGGGCGTTGGCGAGGCCCGGAATGGCCGTCGCGGTGCCGGCGAGCAGGGCGATCACGGCGCCCCTGGCCGCGAAGGACGTGAACTTGCGCATGGCTGACTCCATCGTCGAGTGCCGTGCTTGGCACGGCTGTTCGCTGGGATGCCAGAACTCTCGACGGGGCGACGCGGCGCGACCAAGCGATCCACCGTCCGGGCCTGTCCGACCCTGTCCGGCCCGCTGTCCGTGCAGCTCAGCCCGTACGCCCCGGACGCGCGTCCGGAGTCGGAGCAGCGGCGCGGCCACAGCCGTAGGGCGTGGCCACGCTCCGCAATGATTACCCGACGAATAATCAGTTCGGGGTAATTACCTGTAAACCCCCTTATGTGCCCCCGTCATGATGCGCTGTCATATTTCTGCCAGATCGCCCCGTTCATCTCGTTGAACCCATCAGGGGAAGGCAGGAAAATGGGCAGGTTCAGGTACGGAACCACGGCGTCGGCCATCGCGCTGGCCGCCTTGGGAACGCTCACGGCCGCGGGAGGCACGGCTCACGCGGAAGCGGGCCAGGACACCATCAGCATGCTGAAGCAGGAGAAGACCCAGTGGTGCTGGGTCGCCTCCGGGCTGACCATCGCCAAGTTCCAGGGCTTAGGCTCCACGCAGACGGATTTCTGCAACAGGGCCCAGCCCTACTACGGCTGCAACAACCAGCCCGCCACGCTCGACGACATGGCCAGGGGCTGGAGCAGTCTCGGCATGGCCCACACCGGCTCGGGCCTGAGCAGCGCGGCCACGTTCAACCAGGTGTACACCGACGTCAAGGCGGCCCGGCCGATCGGTGCCCGCATCGGGTGGTCGTCCGGCGGCGGCCACATGAACGTGGTCTACGGCTTCGACACCTCGAACAGCACGATCGCGGTGGCCGACCCGTGGCCGGACACCACCACGTACACGTGGTGGAACTACAACGACTACGTGAGCAACAGCTCGTCCAAGTGGACCCATTCCCGCATCGGTATCTCCCGCTAAGGCAGGCGACATGCGCGACACCAGCGGCACCACCACGTCCACCAAGCGGGCAGCCCACCGCTTCTCCCGTCTGTCCGTCGTCATCGCGATGAGTGCGTCCGCACTGCTGTCCGTCGTCGGTCCGGCCCACGCGGTCACGGCGAAGGACCCTCTCCCCGCCGACATCCCGGACTACCAGGCAGCCCTCAACGCGGTGAAGTCCACCGACGTCCGCAACGCCGTCTGCCGTTTCCTGCGCACTCCGGTGCCCTCCGGCGGCGGCGTCGGCGGGCCGGTGGAGACGATCCCCGAAACCGCCGAGCCCTGCCAGGGCCTCCCCGTCTTCACCATCAAGGACCCGCTGGCACGGAACGAGATCGCCCCCGGGTTCGTCGAGGGCACCGTCCAGCCGCTGCCCACCGAGGCGGTCAAGCTGACGCAGCTGGTCTCCTCGCTCAGCACCACCGTCAACGGCCGCAACGCGACCGTCATGCTCGCCCCCACCCGGGGCGGCGGCTGGCACCTGGCTGCCGTGCGCGACGGCGACGTCGACGCCGTGTACGCCGGCAAGGCCACCGCGGGCACGCTGGTCTTCACCGAGCCGCAGATCCGCGGCTGGTACCAGCTCAAGCTCACCACCGTCGAACCCCTCAACGACCAGGCCCGGCAAGGGCTCGGCGGTCAGTCGGCGGTGTCTCTCGGCGACTACCAGAAGCTGGTCAAGGCCCGCTACGCCGACAAGCTGCCCGGCACGGACTACGACACCAAGGGCTACTCCAGCGGCTACGGCCTGCAGAGCAGGGCGGACGACGCCTGGCCCTCCACCCTGCTGCTCGCCGGCGGTTCAGGCTCGGCACTCGCCCTGGCGGGCGGGGCCGTCCTGCTCCGCCGGCGCCGGAGCGCACGCACCCACTGACGCCCGAGCCCGTACGTCCTCGCGCTCCGTCCCGGCAGCCGGCCGGGGCGGAGCGCCGCTCGGAGACCGTGCAACAGCCGCGTGCCTCAGTCGAATTCGAAGGTGGCGACGACGGGGGCGTGGTCGGATTCGGGGAACTTCTCGTCGGTGGCGAAGGCGAGGGAGTCGTCGTGGAGGAGTTCGTTGTGGATCTCCGAGCCGCGGTAGTGGGCGAGAAGGTTGCGGGTGACGAGCATGTGGTCGATCATCTGGCCGCGACCGTGGTGGAAGAGGGTGTAGCGGGCGTCGCTCGGGATGGTGCGTTCGATGGGGACCAGCACCTTCGGGGCGAGCTTGCCGTTGTTGGTGTCCTCGACGTTGCCGCAGATCGCCAGGACCGGGACCTCCTCCGGCTCGGCGTTGAAGTCGCCGGTGACGATGATCCGTGCGTCGTGGTCGTCCTCGAGGATCTGGTCGATCAGGCGCCGTACCTCCAGGGCCTGGCTCATGCGCTTCATGGACGACAGGAAGCTGCCTTCGGCCCAGGCGTCTGCGGTGTTCCAGATGCCCCTCTTGGGGTCGAGCACCTGACCGGGGATGTCACTCGGGATCTTGGACTTCAGGTGCACGGTGATGACGTGCAACAGGCGGCCGGGCGCCGCGTGATCGGTGTCGATCTGAGCATGCAGGACGGGCCGTTCGATCCCGATCGGGATCGGCTGCGCGTCGGGGGGCAGAGCGGTGAGCCGCTGGTAGCGGGGCTCGGCGACGAGGTCGTTCTTCAGCTGCTCGTGCTTGATGACCGGCAGGTGGGTGGCGATGACCAGGTTGCGGACGTCGTAGACCGCGTCGTCCTGGGGCTTCGTGCTCACCAGCTCGGCCCCGTCCAGATTGGTCCCCGTGAGCAGCTCCTTGAGGGCCAGCAATGCACGCGGCTGGCCGGGGCGCTCTTGCCCGTGGACCTCCTGGAAGCAGGCGATGTCGGCACGCAGCCGCTTGATCTGCGGCTTCATCAGCCGGATGCGCTCCTCCAGCTTCGGGCGGACGTCCGGTGGGGTCTCGTCGAAATTCTCAAGGTTGAAGGTGGAAATCCGGATCTGTGTCATGAGTGACCCCAAGGCTTGACTTGGCGGGGTGGCAAAACGAATCGAGAGCGGTGCACACGCGTGCCCGCCATCAGGCGTCCTACGCGGCAGCGGTCAGGCAGAACTGCACGAGGCCGGCGTCGACATCGAGAACGATCTTCTTCATCTCGGCCCACGGCGGTTGGAAGGCCGTTCCCCACTCGATCGTGAACGCGAGGACCTTGTCCTCCTCCTCGCCCGAGAGGATGTGGCGGGCGTAGGTGTAGTCGTCGCTGGTTCCGCACGTCGGGTACAGGTCGAAGGCGGGCTCGGGGGTGTACTCCGTGCCCCGTACGCCCTTCAGGGCCTCGCAGAACCGCTCGGCGAGCACGGCGGAGTCGTCGGCGTCGCCCTCGTCGACGAACTCGGCGTAGAGCAGTCCGTCCTTCAGGCCGCGCTTGCCGTCGAAGAGGGGATTGCGGAAATTCTTGGCCGGGTCGACGGACTGGTTCTGGTCGTCGCCCCACACGTAGAGCATCTTCTGGGTGTAGCTGTGGACGTCGACGAACCAGCGGGTGCGGATGAACCGGTCCAGCAGCCAGCGCACGTTGCGGGTCTCCACCTCCGAGAAGGGCTCGGGACCCTGGTAGACCTGATTGGGGTCGGCCGGGTCGTCCGAGACCCGTACGGGGGCGAGCGGGTGGAAGGCGGTCCGGTAGTCGAAGAGGTGGTCGTAGTTGCGGTTGAGGTCGACGCCGACCGCCGCCGGATCGCCGCCGGACTGGGCCGGATTGCGGTTGCGCCGCCACATGGGATCGACGGTCTGGCTGTAGTGCCGGCCGTCCGGGTTGACGAGCGGGAAGACGACGACGTCGAGCTCCTCCATGAGCGTGCGCACTTGGGCGGAGGTGAAGCTCGTACCGCCGTACGCCAGGCCCGTACCGGCGGAGTGTGCGTGCAGCAGGTCGGCGGCGAGGTTGACGAGGATCTCGCAGCTGCCCCACTCGCGGGCGTGTGCGCCGCCGATCAGGACGACGGCGGGCTTCGGAGCCAGGCGGTGGGTGCCGATGCGCAGGGCGTGGCAGGTCCGTCCCTCGAAGGTCGGCTCGGGCAGCTCGATGAGGTCGGCCTTCGGGAACGCGGCGGCCAGGCTGGTCACACCGGATTCCACTTCGGTGATGTTCAGGTACGGCATGGCGGCCTCCTAGATGTCCCGCACCTTGAGGGCGAGTCCCTGCGGAACCGCGTCCTCGGGGGCGAACCGGTCTCCTTCGCCCACCTCGGCCTGGCGGGCGCGGCCGGTGGCGGTGGCGTCCTCGACCGTCTCGACCGACACGCCCTCGCGAGCGAGGCCTTGGGCCTGCTCGGGGGAGACGTAGGCATCGAAGGTGAGGCTGCCGTCCTGGTTCCGGCGAACGCGGCCGCCGACGTCGGGATGCGAGTCGCGCAGCAATGTGCGCAGGGTGTCGGCGTCCTTGGCAGTGACGCTGACACGCAGGATGGTGTAGTCGGTGGGCATGACGGGCCCCTCTCGGGCGCCGTCGGGCTGCGGATCGATCGGGCCGACCCGGCCGGGGACGGCGCGCTCACGACGAGTGGACGAGTGGGCGGAGTGGGTACGAAGTCTGCTACGTACGTTTACGCCCGATGTGTACCTCGTATCCTCAGCGTGCGCTTCCGTCATAGAACGAGTCAAGAGGCGGCTCGGGCATCCGGCTCAGGAGGCTGTCGAGACCGGCGATCAGCTCCTGCTCGTCGTCGTACTCGGCGAACCGCGGCACCAGCGCACGCAGGCGGGGGTACTCGGCCGCGGGCAGCCGGTGCAGGCCCAGGCGCAGCAGGAGGTCCGGCTCGTCCGGATCGTCGACCACCTGGCGCTTGTCGACGAGCAGGCAGCCGAGGTTCCATGCCACGAAGGCGCGGTAGATCCTGAGCGCCGTGGCGTCGTCGAAGCCCGCCCGTCCGAGCACGGCGAGGATGTGCTCGGTCAGCTGGAGGGCCGGCGTCGGCCGCCGGGCCACCGGAACGGCGAGCGGGCGGGTGGCCACGACGGAGAGGATCTCGCGGTGGGCGTGTACGACGGCGGCGAAGGCGCGGGCGATCCGGCGCAGCTCGAGGCGCCACGGGGGAGCGTCGGAGGCGTCGGACGGGTCGGCCGAAGGGCCCGCGCAGGTGGTGGCCGTGGCCCGCAGTCGCTCGTTGACCTCGGCGAAGAAGGCCTCGACCAGGCCGTCCAGCAGGGCTTCCTTGCTGGGGGTGTACCGGTAGATGGCCATGGGCTCGACGCCCAGGTCGGCGGCGAGCCGCCGCATGGTCAGCGCCGCGAGCCCCTCCCGGTCCACGAGTGCCACGGCCGCGGCGAGGACCCGCGGCCGGGTCAGCCGCTCGCGCCGCTCGGGGGTGTCCGGCTCGTCCATGTCCAGGCCTGTGGATGCGGTCCCTACGAGCGTAGGGATACTTAGTAAATTTCGTCCATTATTGCACCAATAGGTCCGTGTGGGAATGAGGCGAAGGTGTGGGGCCGCATCGGCCACGGCCGCCCGGCGGGCTCACCGGCACGTCTCAGAATTCGGCCGGATGGAGTGGCGGGGCAATCCTGAAGCATGCGGACTGAAGGTCGTCAATGCTTTCCAGCGTCTCTGCGAAGAGTTCGAAGTTCCTGTGCCGGATGAATCGCTCCGGGAACTTCACGGACCGGAACGAGGCCTGGTTCGGGTCGATTTCCGCTGCTTCGAGGATGTACGTCGATTCCTCGATGACCTGGGCCTTGACCTCGGGCTCCGTGATCCCGGTGAAGAACTTGCTGTGGATGCGGAAGTTGTCGAACGTCGCGATGTGCAGGCAGAAGCCGATCGGGGCGACTGCGCGTACCAGCATTCCCTCTCCGCCGAAACTCGCGAGGCTGGTGCCGGTCCACTGGAACGTGGCGTTGCGGCGGTCTTCTTCGGTCTCGATCTTGGCGATGTCGACAAGGCCGTTGTGATCGATGATGAAGAAATCGGGGAAGTTGTTCGAAAAGAGTGAAAGCTTGAGCGTGGCCACGACATCTCTCCCGTCGTGATGCGTCCACTGGGGCGCCCGGGCGATGAACTGCTTGAACCGGCATCAACCACCCCAATCCTGGTGTGGGAGCCGAGAAGGCTGTCGCTCTCCCGCGTCCATCCGGGTGAGAGCACTACCTCCATCGTGCGCTGCCGACAGCGTGAACGCCAGCTCGACAACGCCTCCACCCTCAAGGCGTCTTCGCGAACGCCGTGGACCGCCGGGCCCGAGGCTCGGTGGCACCTCGGCCGCAACGCCGGTGCCTGGAAAAGCACTTGGATGCCGGCCCCCGGTGCGGTCGGCTCCTGGCGGGCTCCCGACCCCGCCCTGGGCCCACCCCGAACAGGGCGCAAGGTGCAGCCCTGTTAGCCTTCGGCGGATATTTTTCGAAAATTTTGAGGGGTACGCGTGAAATTTGCGCGCAAAAGAGGCATCGCAGTGGTATTGACCGCTGCTGCCCTGATAGGTATGTCGCCCGGCGCGGCGGTTGCGGCGCAGGCCGGGAACCGGGTTCCGCTGCCGGAGCTCAAGCAGCCGAGGGCCGTCCCGGTGACCGCGTTGAAGTCGGGTGGGAAGAAGCGCCCCGACGCCGCGGCCGGGTCCCTCAAGCCGAAGACCGCCTGGCCGGCGCCCGGCACCGCGCAGGTGCCGCTCGAACGCGGCGGCCGCGCGGGTTCACTGCCCGTGACCGTGACCCCCGATACGCATCGGCCCGCCCCGAAGGGCCTCGGCGTGGCCGCGGCCCGACCCGCCGGCGGCGCGGCCAAGGTGTCGGTCGCCGACCGGGCGACCGCCCGCAAGGCCGGAGTGGACGGCCTCCTGCTGTCCGTGGCCCGCCCCGGCGGTTCGCTCGTGGACAACGTCCCCGTCACCGTCGAGGTGGCGTACGACGGGTTCCGCAATGCCTACGGCGGCGACTGGGCCGCCCGCCTGCGGCTGGTCCGGATGCCCTCCTGCGCGCTGACCACTCCGGAGCGGCCGGAGTGCCGGACGCAGACGCCGCTGCGGACGACGAACGACGTGAAGGGCGGAAAGCTCGCCGCCGGCATCGGGCTGGCCCCGGCCGCCATGGTGCTCGCCGCGACCGCGGAGGCAGCCGGTCCCACCGGCGACTACAAGGCCACGTCCCTGCAGCCGTCCGGTTCCTGGAGCGCCGGCGGTTCCACCGGCGGCTTCTCCTGGACGTACCCGATTTCGGTGCCCCAGGTGCCCGGCGGGCCCCAGCCGTCCGTCTCCCTGGGCTACAGCTCGCAGTCGGTGGACGGCCTGACCGCCGCCACCAACTCCCAGCCCTCCTGGATCGGTGACGGCTGGAGCTGGGAGCCCGGCTACATCGAACGCAAGTACAAGGGCTGCGAGGACGACAAGTCCGGCGGTACCAACACGACCAAGGTCGGCGACCTGTGCTGGTACAACGACAACGCCACCCTCAACCTCGGCGGCAAGACCACCGAGCTGGTCTACGAGAACGGCAAGGGCTGGCACCCGGCATCCGATTCCGGGGAGAAGGTCGAGAAGCTCACCGGCGCGGCCAACGGTGACCAGGGCACGGCCGGGGTCGACGGCGTCGGCGAGCACTGGAAGGTGACCGGCACCGACGGCACCCAGTACTTCTTCGGCCTGAACCGCCTCCCCGGCTGGAAGGACGCCTCGACGCCGACCACGAACTCCACGTGGACGGTTCCCGTCTTCGGCAACCAGGCCGGTGAGCCCTGCTACAACGCGAGCTTCGCCGGCGGCTGGTGCAACCAGGCCTGGCGCTGGCAGCTCGACCACGTCATCGCCCCCGGCGGAGCGGCGATGGCCTACTACTGGAAGCAGGAGACGAACAACTACGGCCGCAACGTCTCCCAGGACGGGAAGGCCACCGTCACCCGCTACATCCGCGGCGGCTGGCTGGACCGGATCGACTACGGCCTGCGCTCCGACGCCGTCTACGGCGGCAAGCCCATGGGCCAGGTCGTCTTCGGCGTGGACGAGCGGTGCCTGCAGAACTGCGGCACCTTCGACGAGGCCAACGCCAAGAACTGGCCCGACGTCCCCTTCGACCAGTTCTGCAAGGACGGTTCGACGGAGTGCAAGGACCAATTCTCCCCGACGTTCTGGTCCCGGATGCGCCTGAAGTCGATCACCACCAAGGTGCTCACGGGCGGAGTGCACAAGGACGTCGACACCTGGACGCTGGACCAGAGCTTCCCTCCCGCCGGTGACGGCATCTCCACTCCCATGTGGCTGAAGTCCGTTCAGCACACCGGCAAGGCCGGCGGCACCGTCGCCCTCCCCGCCGTGACGTTCGCGGGCGAGCAGAAGGCCAACCGCGTCGACAAGACCGGCGACGGGCTCGCCCCGTTCGTACGGCTGCGCATGTCGCAGATCACCACCGAGACGGGTGGCACGACGGGGATCTACTACTCCCCGCAGGACTGCACCCCGACGACCCTGCCGAAGCCGGACCAGACGAACACCACGCGCTGCTACCCGGTGAAGTGGGCCTTCGAGGGCGAGACCGCGCAGCTCGACTGGTTCAACACGTACGTGGTCACCCAGGTCGTCGAGGGCGACAACCTGGCCGCGTCCCCGGACAAGGTCACCTCCTACTCCTACCTCGACGGAGCCGCCTGGGCGAAGAACGAGGACGAGTTCGCCAAGGCCGAGGACCGCGTCCACTCCGTCAACCGCGGATACGGCCGGGTCCAGACGCGTACGGGCGCCGCCTCGGACCCCAGGTCCCTCAGCGAGACCCGCTACTTCCGCGGCATCGACGGCGCCGCGGTCAACGACTCCGCCGGCGCCGCGGTCACCGACCGGCCGGAGTTCGCCGGCCAGGTCCGGGAGACGGCCACCTACAACGGCGACGACACCAACAAGCTCGTCACGGCGACCTCCTCCGTCCCCTGGCGCTCACCGCCGGTCGCCACCCGCAACCGGCCCGGCCTGCCCGCACTGGTGTCCTACCGGACCGGCACCGAGAAGGAGTCCACCCGGACGACCGTCAGCGGCGGAGTGCGCACCACCGAGACCAGCCGCACCTTCGACGCCTACGGCATGACCGCCACCGAGTCGTTCACCGGGGACAAGGACAAGACCGGTGACGAGCAGTGCGTCACCACCGATTACGCCCGCAACACCGCCACCGGCATGGTCGACCGCGTCGCCCGGATCGAGACCGTCGCCGTGCCCTGCGGCAGCGCGGTCAGCCGCCCCGGCGACGTCATCAACGACGTCCGCACCTTCTACGACGGCGGCGCCCTCGGCACCGTCCCCGGCACCGGCCTGATCACCAAGACCGACCGGATCAACGGCAAGGGCGACGGATACGACGTCATCACCAGCGTCCCCAGCACCTGCGGCGCGGACGGCAAGCAGCTCTGCTACGACGCCCACGGACGGCAGACCGCCGCGGCCGACGCCTACGGCAAGGTGACCCGCACCGGATACACGCCGGCCTCGGGCGAGGTCGCCGCCTCGGTGGCGGTCACCAATCCCAAGGGCCACGTCGAGACCACCGTCCTGGATCCGCTGCGGAGCCAGCCCACCCAGGTGACCGACGCCAACGGCAAGATCACCACGACCGCCTACGACGCCCTCGGCCGGGTCGCCAAGGTCTGGCTGCCGACCCGCTCGGCCACCACGTACCCCGACTCCCCGAACCACGTCTTCGAATACACCGTCCGCAACGACGGTCCCGTGGTCACCACCACGAAGACCCTGGGGCACGACTCCACCTACCGCACGGCCTACGCCTTCTCCGACGGCCTGCTGCGCGGCCGGCAGACGCAGGAGCCGTCGCCCGACGGATCCGGCCGGCTGGTGACGGAGACCTTCTACGACACCCGCGGCCTGCCCTGGCGCTCCTCCGGCACCTTCTACGCCACCGGAGCCGCCGAACCCGTCCTGGTCACGGGCCAGGAGCTGAAGTACCCGGCGTCCACGGACACCGAGTACGACGGCGCCGGCCGGCCCACCGCCGTCATCGGCAAGCGCTTCGGCGACGAGACCAAGCGCACGACCACCACGTACACCGGCGACACCACCACGGTGGTTCCGCCGCAGGGCGGCACCGCCACGACCACCACGGTCGACGCGCTGGGGCGCACGGTCGCGCACAAGCAGTACACCGCCGCGGACCGTTCCGCCGGGCAGACCTCCACGTACGCCTACGACAAGCGCGGCCGGGTCGCGACCACGACGGACCCCTCGGGTGTCCCCTGGACGTACACCTATGACGTCCGCGGCCGCCTCCTCGGGCTCCAGGACCCGGACAAGGGCGCGTCGAGCTACGTCTACGACCAGGGCGACCGGCTCACGGACGTCACCGACGGCAGCCAGACCACCCTGCACACCGACTACGACGAACTGGGTCGCAAGACCGCGCTGAAGAAGGGGGCCACCCTCCTCGCGGAGTGGACGTACGACACCGCCACCAACGGCAAGGGACGGTCCGCGAAGGCCGTCCGCTGGATCAACGGCCAGGCGTACGAGAACGCGACGACCTCCTACAACAGCCTCTACCAGCCGGTGCTCCAGCAGGTGACCGTCCCGGCGGCCGAGGGCGCGCTGGCCGGCACCTACAAGTGGACGAACTCCTACAACCTCAACACCGGCCAGGTGATGTGGGTCCAGCACCCCGCCGCCGGCGGGCTGCCCTCGGAGAAGGTCGCCAACACCTACACCGCCGGCGCCGGCCTGCTCGGCACCGTGGGCGCGGGCGTGGACCCGATCGTTTCGGCGAACACCTACGACCACTACGGACGCAACACGCGCCAGGAGTACGGCGACTTCGCCCGGCACGTGTGGGTGAGCCGGGAGTACGACGAGCACACCGGCTCGGTCACCCGCTCCTACCTGGACCGTGAGACCGCCCCCCAGCGCATCGAGGACGCCCGCTACGCCTACGACCCCGCAGGCAACATCACCTCGATCGCGTCGGCCTTCGGGCAGGACGCCGGCCGTACCACCGACACCCAGTGCTTCAAGCAGGACGCCCTGCGCCGGGTGACCGAGGCCTGGACCAACACCGGCGAGTCGTGCGCCGCGGCGCCCGCCGCTTCCGTCGTCGGCGGGCCGGACGCCTACTGGACCTCGTACACCTACGACGCGGTCGGCAACCGCAAGACGGAGACCAAGCACAAGACGGCCTCCGGCCCGGCGGCCGACACGGTCCGCACCTACGCCGATCCGGGCGCCGGCAAGCACAACCTGCCCAAGGTCACCCAGACCGGCACCGACCCGCACGAGGAGGTCTTCACCTACGACGCCGCGGGCAACACCGAGACCCGCAAGATCGGCCCGGCTGCCCAGCAGACCTTGAAGTGGGACGACGAAGGCCATCTGGCCTCGGTCGTCCAGGGGACGAAGACCAGCAGCTACCTGTACGACGCCGAGGGCGGCCGACTGCTCCGCAAGGATTCGACCGGCACCACCCTCTACCTGCCCGGCGGCAACGAGCTCAAGCTCGACAAGGCCGGCACCACCGTCACCGGCACCCGCTACTACTCGGTGGCGGGCCAGACCGTGGCCCTGCGCACCGGCGGCAAGCTGACCTTCGTCTTCAACGACCACCACGGCACCGGCTCCACCCAGGTCTCGGCGGACGCCGCCCAGACCGTGGTCCGCCGCAAGACCGGCATCTTCGGCGAGGCCCGCGGCACCCAGCCGGCGGCCTGGACCGGGGAGAAGGGGTTCGTCGGCGGCACCAAGGACGGCGACACCGGCCTGACCCATCTCGGCGCCCGCGAGTACGACCCGGCCATCGGCCGCTTCGTCTCCGTCGACCCGATCATGGACCTGGCCGACCCGCAGCAGCAGCACGGGTACACGTACTCCAACAACAACCCGGTCAACCTCTCGGACCCCGACGGCCTCAAGCCGACGGAGTGCATGGAAGCCGGCTACATCTGCCGATACACCTCCAACGGCTGGGACGTCGACACCAAGGACCACTCGGGGAAGCCCTTCGAGAAGACCCTCACCCACGCCGAGGAGGACCACGCACAGCAGCAGGTCCGGCTCAGCCAGAAGCTGGCGCACAAGCAGCGAGAACGGCGGTTCTTCGAGATCTGGGTGCTGGAGAAGTTCGAGGTCGGCGAGGGTCTCGACGACATGCGGGACGCCAACAAGCACTACTGCCGGGACACCAAGTTCGCCTGTGCCTGGAGCAACTACACCCAGGAGAACGGCATCGACTTCTTCGGTGTCGAGCTCACCGAGGGCATGGACGACCACATCAAGAAGATCCTCAGCCGGATCGACGAGTCGTGGACCTGGGCGGGCCAGGAGCCCAAGGGCAAGGACGTGCCGCTCGCCTTCAACGACCAGGAGTTCGAGATAGCGTGGAAGCTCGCGGAGGAGGGCCATCACGTGGTGGCCCGGGGCGAGGGGCGGACTCCGGACCGATGGGCACCCGGTGGCGTCGGTTCGTTCGACGCCTGGGTCGACGGAATCCGTACGGAGTTCAAGGACCTGTCACCCCAGGGGAAGAACGCGCGCAACTCGATCGTGAAGGAGATCCAGAGCGGCTGGACGCAGGGGGCGGACGCCGTGATCGTCCGGCTCCGCGACCACGACGAGGACATGGCGAGGTCCGCCGTGAACTCGGTGAGGGTCTCGAAGCAGAAGCCCACCGGGCTCACCAGCGTCCGCATCATCGGTGACGACTACGACTTCACCGAGGACCTGCGCTGATCGGGCCGGCCACCAGTACGCCGACGGACGACCGAAGGAAGCAGCACGACATGGACAGCCACCGCATCACCGAGATCCTGCGGACGGCCGGGTTCGCCGTTCCCGCCGCCGGGGTGGAGCAGGCGCGCGCACGTTCGGGGGCCAGAGTCCTGGGCCGGCAGCTGACCCGGGGCGAAGCCGAGTCCGCATGGCGGGGCCTGCTGGCCCTGCGCCGGGACACGGGGTTCCACCCCCTGCTCAGCGCGCTGCCTCCGTCGGCCCTGGTGGCCGGCAGCCCTGCCGAGCCGGACATCCACGACCCGCGGGCGGACACGGCGCCCCACGAGATCGTCGCGGAGATCACCGCCGCGGCCCTCACCGCGTCCCTCGCTTATGCGGAGGACGAGGACGAGGCCGAGGCATGGCGGGCCGACTTCGACCCGGAGCGGCTCGCCGCGGAGATCTCCGGGCAGCCGGAGCCCGCCCAGGTCACCGACTTCCGGCCCGAGTGGCTGTGCCTGGTCGAGACCGGCGGGGCGGGGGGCTGGTCGGTACCCGGGATCCTGCCGGGGTACCCGTACGCACCCTCCTGGGAGCACGGACCGGACGGCCGCCCGATGCTGGACTCCGACCACGCGGCCTTCCTGCACGCCTGGCAGGACCGGTTCGGAGCCGAGCTGATGTACCTCTCCGACCGGACACTGCTGCTCGACGTCGCCCACCCGCCGCGGGACCCGCTGGCGGTGGCGGCGACGGCGATCGAGCAGTACGCGTACTGCCCGGACGGCAACGACACCACCTCCTGGGCCAACCGCCAGACCCGACGCGGCACCTGGCAGTTCACCTGGGACTGAACCAACCGAACCAACCGGATACCCGGGGCCCGGCGGAATCCTTCCGCCGGGCCCCGGGCGTTCCAGGAGCGTGAGAGCGGGCCGCCGGGGCGGACCGCACGGTCAGCGGGTCACAGCATGACGTGTTTGACCTGGGTGTAGTCCAAGAGGCCCGCCAGCGAGAGGTCGCTGCCGTAGCCCGAGTGCTTGACCCCGCCGTGGGGCATCTCGGAGACCGTCGTGCCGTGCGTGTTCACCCAGACGATGCCGGTGTGGAGCGCGCGGGTCGCGCGCATCGCGCGGTCGTGGTCCGCGGTCCACACGCTGGCGGCGAGGCCGTGGCGGACGTCGTTCGCCAGGTGCAGCGCCTGCGCCTCGTCCGCGAAGGACTGCACGGTCACCACGGGCCCGAAGATCTCCTCCTGCACCATCTCGTCCTCCTGCCGCACCCCGGCGACGACGGTCGGCTCGTGGAAGAAGCCGTCCCGCGGCAGCCGGCGGCCACCGGTGACGATCCGGGCGTGGTCCGGCAGCCGGCCGAGCAGGCCCTGCACCGACGCGAGCTGGGCGGCGTTGTTGAGCGGCCCGAAGTCGGCCTCCGCCGCCTCCGGGCCGCCCGTCCGCAGCCGGGCCGCCTCGGCCGCGAAGGCGCCGAGGAAGGCGTCGTGGACCCGGTGGTGGACCAGGAGCCGGGTGGGGGCGGTGCAGTCCTGGCCCGCGTTGTAGAAGGCGACCGCGGCGAGGGCGGCGGCGGTCTCCTCGACGTCCACGTCGTCGTGCACGAGGACCGGGGCGTTGCCGCCGAGCTCCAGATGCACGCGTTTGAGGCCGGCGGCCGCGGCGGCCGCGATCTCGCGGCCGGCCCGCACGCTGCCGGTGACCGCGACGAGGGCGACGTCGGGCTGGGCGGTGAGCGCGCGGCCGGTGTCGCGGTCGCCGCAGACCACGTTGAGCACGCCCGGCGGCAGGTGCGCCGCCGCGATGCGGGCCAGGAGCGCGGCCGAGGAGGGCGTGCTGTCGGCGGGCTTGAGTACCGTCGTGTTGCCCGCGGCGATCGCCGGGGCGATCTTCCACACCGCCATCATCAGCGGGTAGTTCCACGGGGTGATCTGGGCGCAGACCCCGACCGGTTCGCGGCGCAGCACCGAGGTGCGGCCTTCGGTGTACTCGGCGGCGGCAGAGCCCGGCAGGTTCCGCGCGGCGCCGGCGAAGAAGCGTACGGAATCGACGATCGCGGGCAGCTCGTCGTCCCTGAACAGGCGGGCCGGTTTGCCGGTGTCGCCGGTCTCGGCCGCCACCAGGGCCTCCGCGTGCTCCTCGATGGCGTCGGCGACGGCGAGCAGGGCGCGCTGCCGGGCGGCCGGGGTGGTCGTGGACCAGTGCCCGTACGCCGCGGCGGCGGCCCGGCACGCGGCGTCCGTGTCGGCCGGGCCGGAGCGCGGCGCGTGGCGGTGGACCCGTCCGGTGGCCGGGTCGACCAGTTCCATCGTCTCGCCCGAGGCGGCGGGCCGGTCCGCGCCCGCGATGTGGTTGTGCACGGTGTCGGTGTCAGCCACGGCGCAGCGCCTCCCCGGCCGCGTCGCGCCCGGTGCGTACGGCGCCCTCCATGTAGCCGGCGACCCACTGGTCGGAGCCGCAGACGTAGAAGGGCGGTTCGTGGGTGCCGTGGAGGGGGCCGACGGCCGTGACGTCGCCGGGGGTCCACTGGGTGACGTACCCCTGGGTCCACGGGTCGGTGCCCCACATCCGGATGTAGGAGGCGATCGGCCGGTGGGCCTCGTCTCCGTAGAGGCGGGCGATGTCGTCCAGCAGTTCACCGGTCCGCAGCCCGGCGGGGGCGCCGAGCAGGACGGCCAGCCTCTCGGGCGGTACGAGGGCGGAGAGGATGCCGTCGCCCTGCGGCCAGGTGCTGCCGAGGAGCCCTTCGCATTCGGAGAGTCCGCTGCGGCCGCGGTCCTGCCAGAACGGCCGGTCGTAGGCGGCGACGAACTTCGCGGCGAGCGCCTGGCGCTGGCGGTGCAGGGAGGCGAGCCGCTCCTCGGAGACCCCGGTGACGGTGACCGAGCGGAGCGGGCCGACGGGCAGGGCGCTGACGACGGCGCCAGCCGTGAGGGTCTCGCCGCCGGCGAGCCGTACGGTGCAGCGGCCCGGCCGGCGTATCGCGACGGCCTCGACGGGCGCGCCGGTGCGTACGCGGCCGCCGAGGGCCGCGGCCATGCGCAGGGCCACCGTGGCGGAGCCCTCGGCCACCCGCAGGCCCTCCCACGCCTCGTAGTCGTACTGGCCGGAGCCCGGCACGGCGGCGTGCTTGCGCAGGGCGGCGAGCAGGGAGGTGCGTTCCCAGGAGCCGTCGGCGAGGGCGAGCTGGCCGATCTCCCACAGCCGTACGACCGCCGGGGTCGCCCCCTGGGCGCGCAGCCAGTCGCCGACGGAGAGCCGGTCGAGGGTGGTGGCGTCGGGGTGGGCCCAGGGGTCGTGCGGGTCGACGGATTCGGCGAGTGCGCAGAAGGCGGCGGTGGCCTTCAGGTGGCAGGCCTCGTCGCCGGGGCCGAACCAGTGGGGCGGGTCGCCGGCGCTGACGCCCTCCGGGGTGGCGCGGGTGAGGGCGCCGGGCTCGGCGACGTAGCTGGGGGTGAGGGTGAGGCCGAGCTCCGCGACGAGCGCGGTGTAGGCGGTGTGGGCGCGGCCGACGACCTCTCCGCCGAGCTGGACGAGGCGGCCGTCGGGGAGGCGGGTCTGTTCGACGCGGCCGCCGACCCGGTCCCGGGCCTCGACGACGAGGACGTCCGCTCCGCCGGCGGCGAGGTCGCGAGCCGCGGCGAGGCCGGCCAGGCCGGCGCCGAGCACGATGACATCGTGGTTCATGGGGTGTTCCTTCGGTCGGAGCTTCGTCAGTCCAGGACCAGGCAGTGTTCGGGCTTCCAACCGACCTCGACGCTCTCGCCGCCGCTCCAGCGGTCCTCCATCCGGGAGCGGACGGTGTTCTGTTCGAGTACGGACACCGTGACGCCGGGGGCCAGCTCGATGAGGTAGGTGGTCGTCGGGCCGCAGTAGACGGTCTCCCGGACGACCCCGCTGACGCGGGCCATGTCCGGTTCCAGGTCGGACAGCCAGATCTTCTCGGGGCGGATCGACAGGTTGACCCTGCTGCCGTCGGCCACGCCCGGCCGCAGGCCGACGGGCAGTTCGGGCCCGTCGTCGAGGACGACCCGGCCGGAGCGGTAGGTGCCGGCGACGAGGTTGGAGGTGCCCATGAAGGAGGCGGTGAAGCGGCTCGTGGGGCGCTCGTAGACGTCCTCCGGCGTTCCGCACTGCTCGACGCGGCCGTCGTTCATGACGGCGAGGCGGTCCGACATGGTCAGCGCCTCGTCCTGGTCGTGGGTGACGAAGACGAAGGTGATGTCGACCTCGCGCTGGATCTGCTTGAGCTCGACCTGCATGCGGCGGCGGAGTTTGAGGTCGAGTGCGGCCAGCGGCTCGTCCAGCAGCAGTACTTGGGGCCGGTTGACCAGGGCCCGGGCGAGCGCGACCCGTTGCTTCTGGCCGCCGGAGAGCGTGGCCGGTTTGCGCGCCGCCAGGTGTCCGAGCTGGACGAGGTCGAGCATGTCGGTGACCCGCGCGCGGATCTCGGTGCGGCCGACGCCCTTGCGCTTGAGGCCGAAGGCCACGTTGTCCGCGAGCGAGAGGTGGTCGAAGAGGGCGTAGCTCTGGAAGACGGTGTTGACGTCCCGCTTGTGGGGCGGCAGGCCGGTCACGTCCTGGCCGCCGAGCAGGACGCTGCCCGCGCTGGGGTCGGCGAAGCCGCCGATCATCCGCAGCAGGGTGGTCTTGCCGCAGCCGGAGGGGCCGAGCAGGGAGAAGAACTCGCCCTGGGCGATGTCGAGTACGACGTCGTGAACGGCGTACGCGTCGGTGCCGGGGTACTGCTTGGCGACGTGGTCGAGCCGGACGGCGGGGGTCGGGAACACGGGGGTCGGGTGCATGGCTGTCACTTCCCGGAGAGCAGGTCGAGGCCGCCGCGCCGCCCGAACAGGCGGGGGATGGCGAGTGCGAGGACGATGAGGCCGATGGATCCGGCCAGCATCAGGGTGCCGACGGCGTTGATGGTGGGCTGCACGCCGAACCTGATCGCCGAGTAGATGCGTACCGACAGCGGCTGCGGGTCGACGCCGGTGGTGAAGTAGGCGAGGACGAAGTCGTCGAAGACGAGGGCGAAGATCAGCACCGCCGAGGCGAGGATGCTGGGGAGCAGTGCGGGCAGGGTGACCAGTCGCAGTGCTTGGCGGCGGGTGGCGCCGAGGTCCATCGCGGCTTCTTCGACCTCGGCGTTGAGGGCGGCGATCCGGGAGCGGAGGATGACCGTCACGTAGGAGATGGAGAAGGTGATCTCGGCGAGCATCACGGTGGTGGTGGACAGGGTGATGCCGAGGCCCTTGAAGAGGAGCATCGCGGCGACGCCCGTGACGATCTCCGGTGTGATCAGCGGGACGAGCATGATCAGGCCGGCGAAGGAGCCGAGGCGGCTGCGGCTGCGGACGAGGCCCAGGGCCAGGGCCACACCGAGGACGAGCGAGCCGGCCATGGCGACCAGGGAGACCCGCAGGCTCATGCCGAGCGAGTCGAGGAGCACGTGGTCGTGGAAGAACTCCGTGTACCAGCGGAGGCTGAAGTCGTGGAAGACGGTGAGGGACTTCTGCGAGTTGAAGGAGAACAGGACGACGACGCCGACGGGGAGGTAGAGGAGGGCGAAGAAGACGGCGGTGACCGCGATGGCGAAGCGGGGCTTGCGCTCGGCTCCGCGCCGGCGGCGCAATACGGTGCTCATCGGGCGGCCTCCGCCTCGTCCTTGCGGGTGCGCCGCAGGTAGCCGAGCATCCCGACGAACAGGACGGCCATCAGCAGCATGGTCAGAGCCGAGCCGAGCGGCCAGTTCTGGCCCTGGAAGAACTTGTCCTGGATCAGGTTGCCGATCATGATCTGGTCGGGTCCTCCCATGAGCTGGGCGCTGACGAAGTCGCCCATGGCGGGCAGGAAGACGAGGACGCAGCCGGCGGCCGCTCCCTGCCGGGTGGCGGGGACGGTGACGAAGAGGAAGGTGCGCAGGGGTCCGCCGTAGAGGTCGCGGCCGGCCTCGATGAGCGAGGTGTCCATGCGCTCCATCGCCGCGTACAACGGGATGATCATGAAGACGACGAAGCCGTAGACGAGTCCGGCGATGACGCCGGCCCCGGTCTGGAGGATCTTGGTGTCGCCGTCGGCGATCCCGATCGCCCGCAGGGCCTTCAGCAGCGGCCCGTCGTCGGACAGGACGACGGACCAGCCGTACATCCGCACCAGGTAGTTGGCGAAGAACGGGACGACGATCGCGGCGATCAGCAGGTTCTTGAAGCGTCCGCCGTGCAGGGCGATGACGTAGGCGACCGGGTACGCGACGGCCAGGCAGACGAGGCAGGTGATCAGCGCGTAGCCGAGGGAGCGCAGCAGGACCGTGCTGTAGGCCGCGTCGGCCAGGGCGGCGAGGTTGTCGAAGTTGAGGCCGAAGCGCGGGTTGCCGAGCGGATCGGTGGTGCCGAGCGCGAGGGTGGCCACCAGCAGGAGCGAGGCCACGAGGAAGCCGCTCATCCAGAGGGTGCCGGGGAGCAGGAGCCAGGTCCACAGCCGCGGCTGCTTGTGGGGCCGGACCGGGGCGGGGCTCTGCGGCGCGGTCCGGGGCGCGGTCCGGGGAGGGGTCTTCCGCGGGGCCCGGGGCGGGCTGTCCTGTGGCACGTCAGCCCGCCTTCACGTCGGTCCAGGCGGCGTCGCGGGCCCGTTCGCCGCGCGCGTCGCCGTTGCGGAAGAAGAGGTCGGCCTTGAGGTCGTCGGCGGTCACCAGGCACTGCGGGAACGGCTCGACGAGGGCGGCGTACGTGTCCTCGGTACCGCGCACCGGCATGGGATAGCCGATGTACTCGATGTTCTTCTTCACGTTCTCCGGCCGGAGCATGTAGTCGATGAAGAGCATCGCCGTGCCGGGGTGCTGCGCGTCGGCGGGTATGGCGTAGCAGTCGGAGTTGACGGGCGCGCCCTCGCGGGCGACTTCGAAGCCGAAGACGGTCGGATCCTCGGCCTGGGCGAGCATGGCGGCCATGTCACCGCTCCACGCCTGGGTCATGTCGGCATTGCCGTTGAGCAGGTTGTTGTAGCTGTCGCTGGAGAAGCCGCGCAGTCGGGGGCGCAGCGAGCGCAGCGTGTCGGTGACGCGGGCGAGTTCACCCCGGTCGCCCGTCGTGAGGCCGAGGCCGAGTTTGAGCGCGCCCATGCCGAGGACCTCGTCGCGGTCGTCGAGGAGGAAGACCTTGCCCTTGGCCCGGTCGTTCCACAGGTCCTCCCAGGAGCCGGTCAGATCGCCGAGCCGGTCCCTGCGCCAGCCGATGCCCGTCTTGTACATGGTGAAGGGCACGGTGTGCGCGGAGCGCGGGTCGTACCAGGGGTCGCTGAAGTAGTCGTAACCGCCGTACACGGCTTCGGCGTTGCGCAGCCGGGAGTGGTCGATGGCGCGCAGCCGGCCGGCGGTGGCGAGGCGCTGCGCCCATTTCGCGGTGGGGAAGATGATGTCGTAGTGGTTGCCGGCGTTGAGTTTGGCGGCCATGCCCTCCATGGAGTCGTAGTTCGACTGCACGACCTTGACGCCGTACTCCTTCTGGAAGCCTTCGAAGACGGCGGGGTCGACGAAGTCGGCCCAGTTGAAGTAGACGAGGTCGCCG
The DNA here is from genome assembly GCF_042891345.1 of Streptomyces sp. NPDC001903. Lineage (NCBI taxonomy): Bacteria > Bacillati > Actinomycetota > Actinomycetes > Kitasatosporales > Streptomycetaceae > Streptomyces > Streptomyces sp. NPDC001903. The sequence goes on along the minus strand of NZ_JBIASZ010000002.1, from coordinate 423,682 downwards.
TCGACCTTGACGTCGATGGGTGCTCCGGTGGTGGCCTTTGCGTCCGGGTCGCCGGCGGAGGCGAATCCGCAGCCTGCGGCGGTGAGGGCGAGGGCGGCGGTGGTTCCGGCGCGGAGGAACGCGCGTCTGGTCGGGGGGAGTGCCTCGGGGGACATGGGGGTCCTCTCCGTAGGGCCGCGGGGGGACGGCGGGAACGAGCGGTGCGTCGGGGCCCGGTCGTGCGTGGTGGGCGCGGGTGGCGGGGCGTACGGCCGCTCGCGTGCGCGGACGGCTTCGTGCGGTGGCGTACGGGCGGCGGCGGCCTACGCCTCGGCGTCGGCTTCGGCCACGGCCTCGGCTTCGGGGCCGTCGAGGTCGGCCCGGATGCGGCCGGCGAACCAGCCGACCGCCGACTCCCGGCGGGACAGCGGGCCGGGCTCGAACCCGGGGGTGGAGAGCCCCTTCTGCACGCGGGCGACGAGCTCGGCGTCCTCGTCGTTGGTGATCCAGCCGATGTGGATGTTCAGGCGCCGGGCCAGGCGGGTGCGCAGCCCGGTGCCGCGGCGGGTGTAGAACGCGCCCGGCACCGCCACGCGGTCGACCGCCGTCGGGATGGCGGTCCAGGCCAGCACGTGGTCGGGGTAGAAGTCGATGAGGGTGTTCGGGTAGACGACCGCATACCGCCAGACCCGGCGGTCCGCTTCGGCGAGGCCGGGCATGGGTGCGGCGATGCGCTGGTAGAGGCGTTCGGCCCAGTTCGAGGACGGCTTCTCGCGCAGCGGCGAGGCGAACAGCGCGTAGGACTCCTGGATGTCGCAGGTGTAGCCCTGGTAGTCGAGCAGCCGCATCAGTCCGGGGTGGGCCACCGGGACGTGGTAGCCCTCCAGGTAGTTGTCGACCGCCACCTTCCAGTTGGCTTCCTGCACTTCGGCGCCGGCCAGGTCGTGGATGCGGGCGCGGCCGACGGGCACCAGGTCGGCGTCGGCGTAGTGGCCGACCGCCTCCGCGAGGCCCGCGCAGCTCTCGGCCAGCGGTACGGCGTCCAGGTCGAGGTTGACGAAGACGAAGCCGAGGAAGGATTCGACGCGGGCCGGGAAGAGCCCCAGCTTCGGCTTGTCGAGGCAGGGGATCTGGCGCGCCTCGGGGGCGCCGACCAGGGTTCCGTCGAGGCGGTACGTCCAGCCGTGGTAGGGGCAGCGGATCGCCTTCCCGGCCGGTTCGGGCGCGGCGACCAGGCGTGTGCCGCGGTGGCGGCAGACGTTGAGGTGGGCGGCGAGGCCGCCGTCCTCGGTGCGGACCACCAGGACCTCGCGGTCCGCGACGGTGGCGGCGAGCCGGGCGCCCGGGTCCGGCAGGTCGGACTCGTGGCAGACGAGCTGCCACGACTTGGCGAAGACGTCCCGGGTCTCGGCGGCGGCGGTGGCGGGATCGGTGTAGTAGCGCGCGGGGAGGGCGGGCCCCGGGGCGTCGGCGGGCTGCGTGCGGGGGGCGTCGCGGGCCGGCCGGTCCGGCCCGGCGGCGCGGCCCGGCGGGCCGGAGAGGTCGGATCGGCCCGTACGGCCGACCGGTGTTTCGGGAGCTCTGGACTGCATCGGTGACTCCTCCGTGCCGCTCGTGCGGCGATCGGTGTCGGCGTTCGATGACTTCGGTGACGAGGCGACCCAGTGGTGGGCAGGCGGTCGGGGCGGGAAGCCGGGACCTGGCTGACCGATTGGACAGTCAGATTGCTGGCTGATTTCCACCGGGTCAAGACTTGTTCACTGACCGATCGGTCAGCTAGCGTGATTCTTGCCTGACCGACCGGTCAGCAAACGTGCTTTCCTGTCACCGTCCCGGCACTGCTCCCGCCCCCGTCCTGCTCACGGTGCGGCCGCGACCCGGGCGGTCCCGCCCGCCCCGCCGGGCCCGCACCCCCCGTTCCCGCCGCCCCGCCACCAGGCGCCCCGCCACCAGGCGCCCCGCCACCAGGCGACCGCCGCGGCGGGCCGCAGGACCACCCACCGCGCCCACGGCCCGTGCCGGGCTCCGGGCAGCGGCGCCACCCCACCTCCCGGAGGCACGCATGAGCGGTCGTCGGCGTCCGTACTGGCTCGGTCTGGACTGGCTCGGACTCACCCCCGAGCCCGAGCGGGAGCTCCCCTCGGCGGTCGCCGCCCTGCGGGCCTCCTCGCGCCGCGCAACCGCGGTCCGGCCACAAGACCTGGCAGCCGCCGAGCAGCGCCGCGTGGAGCGCCTGATCCTGCGCGGCAGCCGGCGCAGCTGGCTCCGCTACCTGGCCGAAGTCACCGAACTGGTGACCGGCGTCGCCGCCGGAAACAGGCCGGGCGACCCGGACGCCGCCCTCCTCGCCGCCGAGGTCGTCCTCGACCACCACCGCATGCTCATCGGCCTCCCGGGACCGGGATACCGCCACACGGCGGTCGACCGCACCGCCCTGGAAAGCGCCGTACACACCTTGCGCGCCCAGCGCACCCCCACCCGCAAAGGAGGCAGCCGATGACCGTGATCCGACTGCCGGCAGCGCAGCCCGGCACCGTCCTCGGGACGGCGCCCGACACCGCGGAGAGCGCCGACGCCTACCGTGCCACCGGCGGCTACGGGGGGAGAACCGGCCCGGACGAACTGCTGGCCCACCTCACCGCCTCGGGGCTGCGCGGCCGCGGCGGGGCCGGATTCCCCACCGCCGTCAAACTCCGCTCCGTACGCGACCGCGGCGGCGCCCCCGTCGTCGTCGCCAACGGCGAGGAGGGCGAACCCGGCTCGGCCAAGGACCGCTGGCTGCTGCGGGCCCGCCCCCACCTGGTCCTCGACGGGCTCGCCCGCGCCGCCGAGGTCACCGGCGCCGTCCGCGGCTTCGTATACCTCTCGGACCCGGCCGCGGGCGAGAGCGTGCGCCGGGCGCTCGCCGAACACCCGCCGCCGCTGCCCGTCGAGGTCGTCGAGACCGCCCACACCTACGTCGCCGGGGAGGAGACGGCGGTGGTCCGCAGGATCGACGGCGGACCGGCACTGCCCGCCGCCAAACCGCCCCGCCCGTACGAACGGGGGGTCGGCGGCGCGCCCACCCTGGTCTCCAACGTCGAGACGCTCGCCCGGATCGCACTCACCGCCGCCCACCCCGACCTGCGGTACGCCGTCGCCCGCCACACGCTGGTGACGCTGTCCGGCGGCCCGGGCGCACCGGTGCTCACCGAAGTCCGCTACGGCATCGCGCTGCGCGCCCTGGCGGCGCGCCACGGGACCCCCGACGCGGCCGGAGCCCTGATGGGCGGTCTGTTCGGCGGCCTCGTCGACGCCCCGGCCCTGGACCTGCCCCTCGAACCCGGCGCGCTCACCGCCGCGGGCACCGCGCTGGGCTGCGGGGCGATCCGCTTCCTCACCCCCGGCTGCTGCCCGGTGACCACCGCCGCCGACGCGGCGGGCCACCTCGCGGCCGAGAGCGCACGCCAGTGCGGGGTCTGCGTCTCCGGCACCGCCGCCGTCGGCAACGCCCTCGCTTCGCTCGCCGGCGCGACCGCGGGCCCGGACACCGCCGACAGCCTGCACCGCTGGTCACAGGGGTTGCCCGGACGCGGGGCCTGCGGACTGCTCGATGCCGCAGCCGCCATCGCGGGCAGCCTGCTCCGCTCCTTCCCCCTGCTGGTCCGTTCCCATCTCGCCGCGCCGTGCCCCCTGTGCTCGGCCGCCGAACCCGCCGACGGCCGCCGCCGGCTCACCGTGGCCGTGCCGGAGGTCGCAGGGCCTCCCGGCCGGACCAGGGTGCCCGCGCCGGCAGCGGCCCCGCGCACGCCACCGCCCACGTACCCCGCGCAGCCCGCGCTGAAAGGAACGCCGTGAAACTCCTGCTGGACTCCACCCGCTGCCAGGGCTACGGACTGTGTCAGGAACACGCACCCGACCTGGTCGAACTCGACGAATGGGGCTACGCGAAGCCCATCGCCCTCGACGTCCCCGAGGGCGCCGAGGACACCGCCCGCGCCTGCGCCGACAGCTGCCCCAACTCGGCCCTCCGGCTGGAGGGATGACATGCGACGCGATCTGACCGCCCTCTTCGACCCCCGCTCCGTCGCCGTCGTCGGCGCCAGCGACGACCCGGCGAAGTACGGCCACGCGGTGGCCTCCCAGGCACTGCGCGCCCCCGACCGCAGACCCGTACACCTGGTCAACCGGCGCGGCGGCACCGTCCTCGGCCGGACGGCCGCCACCTCCCTCTCCGCGATCGGCGAACCCGTCGACCTGGTGGTGGTCTCCGTGCCCGGCGCCGGCTTCGAAGCCGCCGTCGACGACGCCCTGGCCTGCGGGGCGAAGGCGATCGTCGGCATCACCGCGGGCTTCGCGGAGGCCGGCCCCGCGGGACTGGCCCGGCAGCGGGCCGTCGCGCAGCGGGTACGGGCCGCCGGAGCGGTCCTCGTCGGACCCAACTGCCTGGGCATCGCCGACAACACCACCGAGCTCTACCTCGCCTCGGACCGCTTCGCCCCCGGCCGCGTCGCCCTCCTCAGCCAGAGCGGCAACCTCGCCCTCGAACTCCAGCTCCGCTTCGAGCCGCACGGCATGGGCTTCTCCCGCTTCGTCTCCCTCGGCAACCAGGCCGACGTCACCCTCGTCGACCTCGTCGAGGACTGCGCCCGCCACGAAGCCACCTCGGCCATCGCCGTGTACGCCGAGGACTTCGGCGACGGCCGGGCCTTCGCCGCGGCCGCCGCGGCGGCCGGCAAACCGGTGGTGCTGCTCACCGCCGGCCGGGGCACCGCCTCCGCGCGCAGCGCCCAGTCGCACACCGGCGCCCTGACCACCTCGGCCGACGTGGTCGCCGCCGCCTGCCGCGACGCCGGCGTCGAACTCGTCCGCACCCCGCGTGAGATGACCGTCGTACTGGCCGCTCTGAGCGCGGGGCCGCGTACGGGCGGCCGGCGCACCGCGGTGTTCACCGACGGCGGCGGCCACGGCGCGATCGCGGCGGACGCGGCCGAGGACGCCGGACTCGACGTACCGGAACTCGGCGCGCCGCTGCAGGACGGGCTGCGGACCGTGCTGTGGGAGCAGTCCTCCGTCGGCAACCCCGTCGACCTGGCCGGGATGGGGGAGCAGCGCCCCCTCTCGTACGCCGACACGGTCGGGGCGCTCCTGGCCGGCGAGGAGGTCGACTCGGTCCTGATGACCGGGTACTTCGGCGGCTACGCGGCCGCCGAAGGCGGCCTGGGCGGCGGACCGGCAGGCGGCTCCGTCCTCGCGGAGGGCGAGACCCGGGCCGCCAAGGAGATCGTCGCGCACCTCGCGGCCATACCGAAGCCGCTGGTCGTGCAGTCGATGTACCCGCACTCCCCGAGCTGCCGGGTGCTCGCCGAAGCCGGGGTCCCGGTGTTCGCCGCCACCGAGGACGCCGCCCGGGCGCTGGCGGCGATGACCGGCCGGGCGGCGGCCCCCGGCGGCTCCGTACCGCCGCTGCCGCCGGCCGCCGCACCGCTGCGGGACCCGGGGTACCACGGGGTCCGGGCGCTGCTCGGCGCCGCCGGCGTGCCCTTCCCGGCGGCGCGGGAGATCAGCGACGAGGCCGGGCTCCTCGCGGCGGCGGCCGCGTTCGACGGCCCGTACGTGCTCAAGGCCCTGCACCTCTTGCACAAGTCCGACGCCGGAGGCGTGGCGCTGCGCCTGGCCGACCGGGCCGCGCTGCTCGCCGCGTACCGGGAGATGCACGCCCGGCTCGGCGCGCCCGCCTACTCGGTCGAGGCGATGGCCGACCTCACGGACGGCATCGAGCTGATCGTGGGCGTGCACCGCGACCCGCGGTTCGGGCCGGTGGCCATGGTCGGACTCGGCGGCATCCTCACCGAAACCCTCCGCGACGTCGCCTTCTCGCTCGCGCCCGTACCCGCCGGGCGGGCCGAGACCCTGCTGCGCGGCCTGCGCAGCGCCGCGCTGCTGGACGGCGTGCGCGGCCGCCCGTCCGTCGACGTGGCCGCCGCGGCCGCCGTCGTCGAGCGCATCACCGCCGTCGCCGCCGCGCACCCGGAGATCGCCGAGCTGGAGGTCAACCCGCTGCTGGTCCGCCCGGACGGCGCCCTCGCCCTGGACGCGCGCGCCGTCCTGGCCTGACCGCCCTGCCCATTCCCGAACCCGGCCACCCGGATACCCGGCCACCGCGATACCCGGCCCCCGAACCCGGCCACCCCCGAACCCTTCCGCACCATCTGTGCCCCGGAGGACACATGGACTTCCGCTACACACCCGAGCAGGCCGACCTCAAGGCACGTGCCGGCGCCTACGCGCGGCTCCTGATGAGGTACGAGGACCAGTCCGAGGAGGCGGGCGGCCCGCTGCCCGCCGACACGGTCCGCGAACTGACCCGCGCCGCCATGGACGCGGGCGTCTACGCGATCAACATGCCCGCCGAGTGGGGCGGGGCGGGCCTGACCCTGCTGGACCAGGTCATCGTCGAAGAGGAGTTCGGAAAGGCCACCAACTGCCTCTGGGACATCCCCTGGCGACCGGCGAACGTCCTCGCCCACGGCACGGCCGCGCAGCGCGAGAAGTACCTGCTGCCGGTCATCCGCGGCGAGCGGTTCGACGCGTTCGCGGTGACCGAGCCCGGCGCGGGCTCCGACCCCGGCTCGGGCACCAGCACGGCGACCCGCACGGACGGCGGCTGGCTGCTCAACGGCGAGAAGTGGTTCGTGACCTGCGGGGACATCGCGGACTTCCTGCTGGTCCAGGCCGACGCCGGGCCGGAGCGGGCGGCGACCCTGTTCTTCGTGGACAAGCAGGCCCCGGGCGTCGAGATGACGCGGGTGCCGCGGTTCATGCACTCCGCGGTCAACGGGCACCCCGAGTTCACCTTCACCGACGTCTTCGTGCCCGACGAGGACGTGCTCGGCGGCGTCGGCAACGGCTACGAGCTGACCAAGGAATGGTTCACCGACGAACGGCTGATGATCGCCGCCCGTACGGTCGGCGCGGCGGAGCGGGCCCTGGAGCTCGCCCGCGACTGGGCCGTCGAACGCCGCCAGTTCGGCTCTCCCATCGCCGACTTCCAGCTCATCCAGGGCATGCTCGCCGACTGCGCCGTCGACATCGCGGTCAACCGCGCCTACACCCACCAGGTGGCGTGGGAGGCCGACCGGCCGGAGACCGACCGCAAGACGCTGCACGCGAAGGCGTCGACGGCGAAGCTCTCCGCGAGCGAGGCGGCGGGGCGGGTCATCGACCGGTGCGTGCAGATCTTCGGCGGCCGCGGCTACGACCGCTCGTACCCGGTCGAGCGCATGTACCGCGAGCTGCGCGTCGACCGGATCTGGGAGGGCACCTCCGAGATCCAGCGCCTGATCATCGCCAACGAGCTGATCAAGCGCGGCACCCGGGCCCTCGCCCTGCCCACCTCCTGACACCGCCCCCACCGCTCCCCACCACGACCCACAGGACAGAGGACAGACCCACATGGACTTCCGTCTCACCGCCCGTCAGGAAGAGCTCCGGAGCGCGGCGCGCGCACTCACCGAGTTCATCACGAAGTACGAACTCGACTGCGAGGAGAACAACGGCCTGCCCCCGCAGGCCCACGCCGAGATCCGCGACGCCGTCCTGGACAGCGGGCTGCAGGCCGTCAACATGCCGGTGGAATGGGGCGGCGCCGGCCTCACCATCCTGGAGCAGGTCACCGTCCAGGCCGAGCTCGGGCGGCTCACCGGAGCGCTGTGGGACATGGTGTGGCGTCCCGCCAACGCCCTGTCCTTCTGCACCCCCGCACAGCGCGAGCGCTACCTCGTCCCGGTGATCCGGGGACGGCGCCGGGACTGCTACGCCGTGACCGAGCCCGAGGCCGGATCCGACCCGCAGAGCCTGAAGACCACGGCGACCCGGACCGCCGACGGCTGGGTGCTGAACGGCGAGAAGTGGTTCGTCACCGTCGGCGACCACGCCGACTTCATGATCGTGCTGGCCGCCGCGGGGGAGGAGCGCGCGCCGACCCTGTTCCTGGTCGACAAGGACACGCCGGGCATCGAGATGACCCGCGTGCCCCGCTGGATGCACACCTTCGTCTACGAGCACCCCGAGTTCACCTTCACCGAGGTGCACGTCCCCGACGACGCGGTGCTCGGCGAGGTGGGCCAGGGCTACGACATCACCCGCTCCTGGTTCACCGAGGAGCGGCTGATGATCGCCGCCCGTACGATCGGTGCGGCGGAGCGGGCCCTGGAGCTCGCCCGCGACTGGGCCGTCGAACGCCGTCAGTTCGGCTCCCGGATCGCCGACTTCCAGCTCATCCAGGGCATGCTCGCCGACAGCGCCGCCGACATCGCCGTCAACCGCGCCTACACCCACCAGGTCGCCTGGGAGGTCGACGAGGGCCTGGCCGACCGCAAGACGCTGCACGCCAAGGCGGCCATCGCCAAGCTGTCCGCGAGCGAGGCGGCGGGTCGCGTCATCGACCGGTGCGTGCAGATCTTCGGCGGCCGCGGCTACGACCGCTCGTACCCGGTCGAGCGGCTCTACCGCGAGCTGCGCGTCGACCGGATCTGGGAGGGCACCTCCGAGATCCAGCGCCTGATCATCGCGGGCGAACTGGTCAAGCGCGGCACGGGCGTCCTGCGGATGCCGTCCGCGGGCTGACCCGGCCCCGCGGTCCGGGCGGGGAGCCGCCCGGACCGCCGCCGTCCCCGTACGCACATCAAAGGAAGGAAGGACGAGCCGATGACCGATGTGGAACGGGTCGGGATCGTGGGCTGCGGACTGATGGGCTCAGGGATAGCCGAGGTCTGCGCCCGCGCCGGACGGGACGTCGTGGTGGTGGAGACCTCCCCTTCGGCCGCGGCCGCCGGCCGGGAGCGGATCACCCGCTCCCTCGCGCAGGCGGCGGCGTCCGGAAAGCTGACCGCCGGCGAACGGGACGCCGCCGTCCACCGGATCGCGGTGACCACGGACATGGACCGGATGGGGGACCGGGACCTGGTCGTCGAGGCGGTGGCCGAGGACGAGCGGGCGAAACTGGAGGTCTTCGCCCTCCTCGACCGGGCGGTGCGGCGGCGCGACGCCGTCCTGGCGACCAACACCTCCTCCCTCCCGGTGATCCGGCTGGCCGCCGCCACCTCGCGGCCGCAACAGGTCATCGGCCTCCACTTCTTCAACCCCGTACCGGTGCTTCCCCTGGTCGAGCTGGTGCCCTCCCTGCTCACCGGCGAGGAGACCGTCCGGCGGACGCACGCGTTCGCCTCCGACGTCCTGGGCAAGCAGGTCGTCGAAGCCCGGGACCGGGCCGGATTCGTCGTCAACGCCCTCCTCGTGCCGTACCTGCTGGCCGCGGTACGGATGGCCGAGTGCGGCACCGCGTCGCCCGAGGACATCGACCGCGCCATGACCCTGGGCTGCGCCCACCCGCTGGGGCCGCTGGCCCTGGCCGACCTCATCGGCCTGGACACGGTGCAGGCCATCGCGCGGTCGATGTACGCGGAGTACCGGGAGCCCCTCTACGCCCCGCCGCCGCTGCTGGCCCGGATGGTCGACGCGGGTCTGCTCGGCCGCAAGGCGGGCCGGGGCTTTCACACCTACGCCGGTCCCGGGGCCCCCGTGCGCGAGAATGGCGCGGTGGCGGCCACGGCATCCGGGCCCGCCCGCCCGGTCCACGGGCGCCGACACGGGGAGCAGCCAACGTGACCAAGGCCGATCGCGCGATCGAGACGCGTGAGCGCATCCTGACGGCAGCGTGCGAAGTCATCGCCGACATCGGTTTCGAGAACGTCAGCATGCGCAAGGTCGCCGAACACGCCGGCGTGTCCAAGGCCCTGCTGCACTACCACTTCGACACGCGGGAGAAGCTCTTCGCCGAGGCGATGACGCACTCCTTCGCCCAGACCGGCAAGGACACCGAAGCCGAGGACGACTCGGTCCCGGCCGCCGTCGTCCTCGCCCGCATCCTGCGCAGCATGCTGCCGACGGACGCGGAGCTGCGCCAGGACTGGAAGCTGTGGCAGGAGCTGTGGGTGCGCGCCCAGCGCGATACGACGGCCCGGAATCTGGCCGTCGACCTGTACGACCAGCTGCACGCGTGGGTCGGCGGCGCCGTCGAACGGGGCATCGCGCGCGGGGAGTTCACCGACTGCGACGTCACCGCGCTCAGCACGCTCGTACTGGCGCTGTGCGACGGCCTCGGCATCCGCCTGATGCTCGACGACCCGCACGTGGACCTGGCGACGGCCCGGTCGACGATCTGGCGGACCATCGCCCCCACGCTCGGCATCGACCCGGCGGCCCCGCAGGTCTGACGGTCCGCCGATGCGGGAAGATCGTGTGCATGGATCAACTCGGTGCCGCGCTGCGGGCGTGGCGGGACCGGCTGGACCCCGCGACGGTGGGCTTCGCACACGGCTCACCCCGTCGGGTCCCCGGTCTGCGACGCGCGGAGCTGGCGACGCTGGCCGGCATCTCGGTCGAGTACGTGGTCCGGCTGGAGCAGGGACGGGTGGCGACACCCTCGGCGCAGGTCTGCTCGGCCCTGGCACGCGCCCTGCGCCTGTCCGACGACGAGCATGCTCACCTTTTGCGCATGGCCGGTCATGCAGCGGATCCGAGTCGGGTTCCACGAGTGATCCCAGGGAGCCTGTACCGGATCGTGGACCAGCTCGCCGGCAACCCGTTGGCGGTCTACGACGCCACCTGGCAGTTGCTGCACTGGAATCCGCTGTTCGCGGCCACGTTCGGCGATCCCACGGTCCGCGGTGTGGGAGACCGCAACGTCCTGGTCTTGCAGTTCCTGGGTGAGCTGCCCCGGGTCCGGCAGACGGCGGCCGAGCGGGTGGCGTTCGAGGAGTCCCTCGTCGCGGACCTGCGCGCGACGACGAGCCGGTACCCCGACGATCCCGACCTCGCGGCGTTGGTGTCGAGGCTGAACCTCAGCCCACGGTTCTGCGAGTTGTGGAGCCGCCGAGCGGTGGGCGGTCACCAGAGTGCGCACAAACTCGTCGAGCACCCGGATGTCGGAGACATCGCCATGAACTCCGACATCCTCAACACCCAGGACACGAACCTCCGCCTCGTGGTGTACACGCCGCAGCCGGGCACCGACGCCCGCAGCAAACTCGAATTCCTTGCGGCCATCGGGGTTCAGAGGATGTCTCCTCAGGGGTGAGGGCCCGCGTTCTGCCTCGTCCGGTGGGCCAGGCTGCTGGGTGGTACGCGCGGTACCAGGAAGTCCTGTAGCTCCCGCCAACCCTCCCGGGGACCCAGCATGGAGTGCGTGAACAGCGCACGACCGTGCTGTTCGGACCAGGAGGAGCCAGCATGACCACCACATTCATCACCGGGGCCAACAAGTCCCTCGGCTTTGAAACCGCTCGTCGCCTCGTCGAGGCGGGGCACACGGTCATCCTCGGTGCCCGCCACCGTGAGCGCGGTCGGGCCGCGGCCGAGTCGCTCGGCGCCCGGTTCGTTCAGATCGACGTGACCGACGACGCCTCGGTCCAGGCCGCGGCCGCGGATGTCGCCGCGCATGAGGGAACGATCGACGTCCTGGTCAACAACGCCGGCGTCCTCGGCAAGGTCGGCCCCGTCGAGGAGTACACCGCGGCCGACGTGAGCGCCGTGCTCGACGTGAACGTCGTCGGGATCGTGCGCGTCACGCACGCCTTCCTCCCGCTGCTGCGCAAGTCGCCGCACCCCGTCATCGTCAACGTGTCCAGCGGGATGGGCTCCTTCGGCATGACCCAGGACCCGGCGCGGATCGAGTCGCAGTATGCCCTGCCCCTCTACTGCGCCTCGAAGGCCGCGGTCACGATGCTCACGACGCAGTACGCCAAGGAACTGAAGGACGTGAAGGTCAACGCCGCAGACCCCGGGCAGACCGCGACCGACTTCACCGGCGGCCTCGGACACAGCGTCGCCGACGGCGCGGAGTCCATCGTGACCCTCGCGACGATCGGCCCGGACGGGCCGACGGGACAGTTCACCGACCGATCCGGGAACCTCCCATGGTGAACATGCCCTGAGCTCTCGTCGGCCACCCGCTGGGCTGTCACCGCCGCCGGCTCCCCGACCGAACCGTCTTCGAACATCGTGCTCGCGCTGGTCCATGGTTCCGGCTTCGAGTTGCCGGTCGGTCTTAAGGGGGGATCAGCAGAACCTTAAGCCTGCCTGTGCTCTCCTCTCCTCCGCCTCGAACCGGGGGCGGCATCTGCACCGCAATCCCTTCGAGCGGCCTGGGCGGCGCGCCCCTGACCTGCGCTTTCGAAAGCGCTCCCAAGGCGCCTGAGCCACCTGGCCGGGCCACGCGGGGTCCGAAACCTCCTCACGCAAGGATTTGTGAGACCGCGACAAGGATTGGAATCGCGCCTGACGGACGCCGTAAGCAGGGGTGGGGGAGGACAGCATCCATCGGATCGAGGAGTGCCCATGTCCCGAAAGCGGACGATGAGTCCCAAGAAGAAGCTCGTGCTCTCTGTCGTCACGGGAGCGCTGGTGACCGGAGGATTCGTCACGACGATGGCGACCGGCAACGCGGCCGCCCCCGACGTGGTGTGCCAGGGATCGACGGTGACCTTGTCGGGTGAGGGGGGTGCGCCGGCGGCGAGCAGTGGGACGTTCCCGGTGGGGACGAAGTTGAAGGTGACGAATCTGGACAACGGTCAGTCGACGACGGTGGCGGTGAACGGTCCGTCGGGCAGTTGTGTGCTGTTGAACAACGCGGCTTTCGACAAGGTGCGGGAGCCGGGCAAGAACCTGATCCGCCGGGCGCGCATCGAGCGCGTGGGCGGTGGCGCCGCGCCGGCCGGTGCGAGCGGTGCGAGCGGTGCGACAGGTGCGGCCGGTGCGGCCGGTTCGGCAGGGGTGCAGGTGCCGCCGGCCACCGGGCAGGTGGTGTGTCCGGGATCGACGGTGACCTTGTCGGGTGAGGGGGGTGCGCCGGCGGCGAGCAGTGGGACGTTCCCGGTGGGGACGAAGTTGAAGGTGACGAATCTGGACAACGGTCAGTCGACGACGGTGGCGGTGAACGGTCCGTCGGGCAGTTGTGTGCTGTTGAACAACGCGGCTTTCGACAAGGTGCGGGAGCCGGGCAAGAACCTGATCCGCCGGGCGCGCATCGAGCGCGTCGGCTGACCGACCGCAGGTGCGCGCCGTCTCCCCTTGCCGGGAGGCGGCGCGCACGGCTACGGGCGGCCGGTCACCGCTCCCACGGGGCCGGCCCCACCCCGGCCGACCAGTCGAGCAGCGCCTCGCGGCCGAAGCACACGATCGCGCACTGCTCGGCGTACTCCGCCGCAGGTCCGGTGAAATCGCCGGTGGTGACCACGGCGGCGAGCCCCGCGTCGTGCACGGCGTAACACGTGCCGCCGAAGCGCTGCAGGTCCTGCGATCCGACCTTGTGGGCGGGGTCGTAGCGCTTGCACTGGATGACGAGCCGCCTGCCGTCGGGAGCGGTGGCCAGTACGTCGGCGCCGAGGTCTCCCGCGCCGCCGACGACGCGGACGTCCCGGCAGCCGTCCCGCTCGCACAGCGCGGCCACCGCGCCCTCGAACGCGTCCGCATCGAGCGCGTCGTAGTCCGGCGGAAGGTCGGCGACCGGGCGTTGACCGAGCGGGCGGTCATCGACGACGGCGCAGCCGTCGCCGCCGTGAGCCTCGGAAACCGCGGCTTCGGAGGCCGGAGGCCGCGCGGGCGCCCGCGCGGCCTCCGCCGCGGCCTCCGCCGCGACCTGGAGGGTCCGTGCCGTGCCGCGGGCCACGCGGCGTATGCGCAGCCGCCGCCGGGCGGGCGCGGCGACCGCGCCGACGGCCGCGCAGGCCAGAGCGGCGGTCAGCGCGACGGCGGGCTGCGCCGCGGCGGCCTCGGCCAGCACCCGCAGGGTGGCGCCCACCCCGCCCACCGCCAGCGCGACCAGAGCGAACCACCACGCGGTGACGCGCGTGCTGAACCGGTGGTGGCGCCTTCCGGGCTGCTTCGGCCGGGCCGGAACGGTCATCTGCTGCACTCCCCGCCTCGTCAAGATCGTTCCTGACGTGTGCCCCGAGGGCCCGCACCCAAGCGGCGGGAACCGTCACCCGCCGCTCCTCCTCGACACCCGTGCGGCCTATCACGCGGCAGAGAGGCACCCGTCGACCCCTGTTGATGCCGGGGCGGGTGCGCGCGCCGTGGTACGGGATAGCGGAAGCCGAATCGGTTCGTGATCGCGAAAGGTGCCGCCCGTGTCTCAGGAGCAACGCAAACCGAGGCAGGGAATGCGGCTGCCCGTGAAGGCGGCCCTGCCCGGCCGCCACCCGCAGGAGGACAAGGCGGCCGTCACCGACCGGGTGGTCTTCGGGGTGACGGCCGTGCTGACCCTGGGCTTCGTGATCTGGGGCGTCACGGCCACCAGCTCGCTGGAGAGCGTCTCCGACACCCTGCTGAACGGCCTGATGCACAACGCCGGCTGGGCGTTCGTCCTGGCGGCCTCGGGGTTCGTCGTCTTCGCGCTCTGGCTCGCCATCAGCCGGTACGGACGGATCGAGCTGGGCCAGGAGCACGAGAAGCCGGAGTTCAGCACCGTCTCCTGGGTCGCCATGATGTTCAGCGCCGGCATGGGCATCGGCCTGATGTTCTACGGCGTCAGCGAGCCCCTCGCGCACTTCACCACCCCGCCGCCGGGCACCAACCCCGCCGACGCCCCGGACCGCATGCAGACGGCGCTCGCCACCACCCTGTTCCACTGGACGCTGCACCCGTGGGCCATCTACGCGGTGGTCGGCCTGGCCATCGCGTACAGCACCTTCCGGCGCCGCAGGCGGCAGACGATCAGCGCCGTCTTCGTCCCGCTCCTCGGGAAGAAGCGGGCCGAGGGCGCACCCGGCCGGGTGATCGACATCCTGGCGATCTTCGCCACCCTGTTCGGCTCGGCCACCTCCCTGGGGCTCGGCGCGCTGCAGATCGGCAGCGGCATGCACGAGGTGGGCTGGTTGGACAAGGCCGGGACGGGGCTGCTCATCGCCATCATCAGCGTGCTGACCGTCTGCTTCGTCTTCTCCGCCGTCTCCGGGGTGGAGAAGGGCATCCAATGGCTCTCCAACATCAACATGGTGCTGGCCGTCATCCTCGCGGTCTTCGTGTTCCTGGTCGGCCCCACCATCCTGGTCCTCGACCTGATCCCCACCTCCCTCGCGGCGTACTTCGACGAACTGCCCCAGCTGATCGGCCGCACCGAGGCGTCCACCGGCGGCGGTGACGTCGCCGACTGGCTGAGCAGCTGGACGGTCTTCTACTGGGCCTGGTGGATCTCCTGGACGCCGTTCGTCGGCATGTTCATCGCCCGCATCAGCCGGGGCCGTACGATCCGTCAGTTCGTCGGCGGCGTCATCCTGGTGCCCAGCACCGTGAGCCTGGTCTGGTTCGCCATCTTCGGCGGTACGGCCATGCGCCTGAAGGAGCAGGGAAAGCTCGGCGGCGCGACCACGCCCGAGGCGCAGCTCTTCGGCGTGCTCCAGGAGTTCCCGATCGCCGGCGTGATGAGCCTGCTCGTGATGGTCCTGGTCGGCATCTTCTTCGTCTCCGGCGCCGACGCGGCGTCGATCGTGATGGGCACCCTGTCCCAGAAGGGCACCTTCGAGCCCGACCGGTTCGTCGTCGTCTTCTGGGGCGTGGTGACCGGCGGTGTGGCGGCCGTGATGCTGCTGGTCGGCCAGGGCAAGGGCGAAGCCCTGGCGGGCCTGCAGCACTTGACGATCCTCGTCGCGGCCCCGTTCGTCCTGGTGATGATCGGCATGTGCTGGGCCCTCTTGCGGGACCTCCGCCAGGACCCGCTGATCGTCCGCAGCGAACTCGCCGAGGAGGCGGTGGAGGAAGCCGTCATCGCGGGACACGAGAAGTACGCGGGCGGGTTCGAGATCCGCATCGGCCCGGCGCAGGACGAGGCACCCGGGGCAACCAAGCACGACGGCGAAGGCAATGCCCCGGGAGCCCCGCCCACGGCCTGACCGGCGGGCACGGCGCTACTTTGCGGACACCCCCTAGGGGGTGTCGTCAAAGTCCCTTCTGGCCGGCGGGGTCCGGCACGCGCGCTCGCGGCGTTGTCGTCGGTCGACGACGCGAGCGTCGCCTCTCTCCTCCGCCTTGCGAGCGCACGCACCAGACCCCGCCGGCCCCGCCCTCACGGGCGGACGAAGCTACTTCGACGACACCCCCTGGGCGTTCTGCCCGTCGGCGGCGCTGCGCTGCGCGCGGAAGTTCTCCCGGTAGGCGTCGTGCACCGCCGGGTCCTGGTACTTGAGCAGCGCCTCGTCGTTGCCGACGAGCCCGCTCACCGTGTACGGGTGGCTGCCGGTGAAGACGATCTTCTGGTCGGGGAGGCCCTTGTAGGTCCCCTCGATCAGCAGGTACTTGGAGTGCGTCGCCGTGTGGTTCTCGGCGTCGTCGTCCAGCTTGTGCAGCGTGATCCCGCCGAACCTGGTCGGCTTGGCGAGCTGGTCGGCGATCGCGGTTCCGCTGTTGTCGAGCTTGCGGTAGACGATGTCGACGTAGCAGCCGGCGTCGTCGAGCTCCCACAGCTTCCTGGCCACCTCGGCACGGGTGATCTGGTGCATGGCGACGCGGATCACCGTGCGGCCGTCGGCGGTGCCGAAACCGGCCGAGTTGCCGTGGCAGACCGACTGGCCGCTGACGGGATCGTCCACCGTGTCGAGGATGTTGAGGATGACGTCCGAGTCGGACCGGGGGAAGAAGTACGCCTTCGCCTTCCCGGCCTGATACTCCGTCGGGTAGTCGGATACCTGCTTGGACGGCTCCGCCTGCGCCGCCGCCAGATCGCCGAAGTAGCCGGCGTAGGCGGAGTACAGCTCGGGGTTCTCGACCACGGTCAGGGCGTCGTTCCACGCCTTCTGCCGGTCCCAGGCCGTCTGGTTGGCCGAGGTCTGCACGACGACGTTGTCGACGGGGACGGTGCCCGTGGAGCTGCCGGTGGTGCTGGAGAAGAGCAGGAACTTGTTGTGGTTGACGCTGTGGTACCCGTCCCCGGGGTTCGGGTCCTTCGCCAGGCACGCCTGGTGCTCGGCGCAGACCCGTACCCACGAGGCCCCGGACCGGTCGGTCTTCCGGGCCAGCCCGTCGACGAGCTTCACGTATGTCCCGGACCCCGCGGTGTGCTTGAGGCTCTCGCTGTCCAGGATCACCTCGACGTTCACCCCGCGCAGGTGCGCCGCGCTCAGCCGGCCCGCGAGCCAGTCCGATCCGAGGACGTACGCCGAGACCTTGATGCTCGATCCCGGTACGGCGCCGTCGATCAGGCGGGAGATGTGCGTGAAGACCGCGTCCTGCCGCGCCGGGTCGGTCGGGTCGTTGAAGGTGGCACCGGTGGTCACCAGCGGCGCGGCGGCGACAGCGGTCGTGGGGATGGCGGCGAGCAGCGCCGCCGCCCCGGCGGCGAGCGCCGTCACTGATCTGATCTTCCTCATGGCGGCCACTGTATTCAGTTCACGGGCCTGGGCATCCGGTCCCAGAACGAGCAGTGGTGTGCGGAGTGTGCGTCGACGGCGTGGACTGCGCCCGGCCCCGGAGCCAGTGACTGCACCGAGCGGGGGAGGGGCGACGAAGAGTGCAGGCGGGGCCAGAGCGGTGCGCCGGAGGCGTTGGGATTGCCGGTGCGCGCGAAACCCGTCCAGTAGTCGACCATGCGGTCCGACAGGGCGCGCTGGGCGTCGCTCAGCGGTCGCTCGGTGGGGAGCGAGGAGAACAGGAACGGCATCTCGAAGCCGTGCGCAGCGCCGTAGGGGAAACCGGGGTTCGCCGGCAGACCGGTGAGGACCGGAGCATCCGGATCGCCGAACTCGTAGCCGTAGAGCGGGAGTTCGGGGGCATGTGCGGCGATGGCCCGGCCCGCCGCCAGCGTGGTGCACGTGAAGGACCGGTCGGTCAGCGCCGCGGCCCAGGCCAGAGCGGGCGTGGGGTGGTCCCCTGCCGGGTACTGCGCCTCCACGGCCGGCGCGTCGGCCCCGAAGGCGTCCACCAGACGGGCGCGGTAGTCGTCCTCGGTGCGGATCGGGAACGCGGCGAGCGTGAGGCCGACGAACATCCGCATCTCGTCGTGGTTGGTGCCCAGGATGACGGGCACGCGGTGGAACCGCCCGGATGCCAAGGCCTGCCCGGGTGCCACCGGCAGCAGCGCATTGCCGTAGGCGGGCCGGTTGAAGGACTGCATCAGCGGCGCGGTCGCGAGCCGATCCGTACCCTGCCCGCGCAGGCACGCCAGGACCTCGTCCGCGCCGCCCGCCGAGCAGCCCAGTTGCCGGGCGGCTTCCGCGCCGGCCGTCTGGACGTCGGCCTCCGCGGCGAACGGCTCGTACGCGGGTGTGCCGGGCCCGAGAGCGCCGGGCGGGAAGGACGTGAGGCAGGAACCGCTCTGGAGTACGGCCCGCTGGAAGAGTCCGACGGCCGTCGGCGAGGTGAGGTGCGCACAAATACCGAGGGCGCCTGCGGACTCGCCGAACAGCGTGACATTGCGTGGATCACCGCCGAAACGCTCCGCGTTCTCCCGTACCCAGCGCAGGGCGGCCTGTTGGTCCGCCAGGCCGAACGCCGGGGCGGAGCCCAACCCGGCGTGGCCGAAGTAACCGAAGATCCCCAAACGGTAGTTGACCGTGACGACGACCGTGTCACCCCGGACCGCCAGTCGTTCGGAGCTGTAGTCGGCGCCCGAACCGCCCAGGAACGCGCCGCCGTGCATCCACACCAGCACGGGCCGCTTCTTCCCGGCCGGCTTCGGTGTCGGCGCCGGCTTCGGTGCCGGTGTCGGCGTCGGCACGGTGACGTTGAGGTAGAGGCAGTCCTCCGACCCGACGACCGCACTCGCGCCCGGCGTCGGCATCTGCACACAGCGTTCGGCCGGCTTCGTCGCATCCCGGACACCGTGCCACGCGGCGGCGGGAACGGGGGCGCGCCAGCGCAGCGGTCCGGTCGGCGGCGCAGCGTAGGGAATGCCGTCGAAGGTGGCGTACGAGCCGTGGGACACACCGCGTACCCGGCCGCGATCGGTCTGGACGACCGTGGCGCTCTGCCCGGTGGACTGCGGGGCAGGAGCCGGTGCGCCCGCAGCCGGTACGGCGGTGGCCGTGAGCAGTGCCACCGCGCAGAGCAAGGGGAAGAGCACCGCACGAAGGCCGGCCCTTCGATGTGGACGGGGTGCCGTCGTGATGGGGGACATACGTACCCACCGTTCCTGGTCGGGGACATGATGGCGCGGTGCCGCACGCCGCGGGTCGGGCCGCGACGAGGCAGTCGGTGGCCCGAGCGGCGGGGACGGTGCGTACCGGCGCGGTCGGTGCTCCATACGCTAGGACCTCCCCCGTACTGGAGGTTCAAGGGACTGTGACGCAAGACACCTGGAGCATCGGAGAACTCGCCACCGGAACGGGTGTGCCGGTGAAGACGCTGCGCTACTACTCGGACAGCGGTCTGCTGCCCGTGGCCGGCCGCAGCACGGGTGGTCATCGGCGTTACGGTCCGGAGGCGTGGGAGCGCATCCGCCTCATCAGGCGCCTACGGGCGCTGGACACGCCGATCGCGACCATCACGCAGGTGGTCACCGGCGAGTGCTCCCTCGGCGAACTCGTCGCGACCGAGCTCGAATCGGTGCAGGAGCGACTGACCGAACTGCGCTGGCGTCAGGCCACACTCGAGTCCCTGGGAGAGTGCACGAGTGAGGAACGGCTCCGGCGCCTGGAGATCCTCTCCCGTGTGCAGAGGCTTCCGCAGGCGCGTCGTACCCTCACCGACCACTGGTACCGCGAGTTGTCCGCGGCCATGCCCAGGCACCGACTCGACAGCATGATCGCCATGCTGTCCCCCGAGCCTCCGCAGGACCCCGTACCCGCCACCGTCCTGGCCTACGCCGAGCTGCATCTGCTCATATCCACGCCCAGCTTCACCCGCTGGACCCAGGACCACGACGAGGAGATGAGGGACGGCCCGGCCTTCTACGCGGAGATCGACGAGGCTGCCGCTCTGACGGTCGCCGCCCTGGCCCGGGGGCTGCCACCGAGCGCCGGGGACGCGGTGAACGCCTTCGTGTCCGCCCACGCACGAGCCCGGCGGGAGTCGGACACGCCCGCCTTCCGCGCATACCTGCACGGGCTGGTGACGAGGTCGTCCGGCTTCGACCCCCGCCTGGAACGCTATTGGGCTCTGGTCGGCACCGCCACCGGTGGGCGTGTGCTGAACATGACGGTCGCCCATCGATGGCTGACCGACGGACTGTCGATGTCGATCGCCAGGCCGGACCCTCGTCGGAGGAGCGTTTCGCCCCATCGGTAGCCTGCGTCGTCATGATGCGCGTGTGGATCCTGCCGGTGCTGTGTGTGCTCTGCGGCTCAGCCGTCGCGACCGGGCTCTTCCTCGAGGAGAGACCCGGCGCGGCCGCGGCACTCCTGCTGACGTTCCTGGCGCTCGCCGGCGTGAACTCACCCCTGATCTTCCCGAGGTCGATCGGCGCGCGAGAGGCGCTACGCCGCAGTGCGGTCGACGGCCGACCGGTCGTCTTCTGGCGGCCGGGCTGCACGTACTGCGTACGACTGCGCCTGCGGCTGGGCACCGGCGCACGCCGGCTGTACTGGGTCGACATCTGGCGCGACCCGGCAGGAGCCGCGGCGGTGAGGGCGGCCAACGACGGCAACGAGACCGTGCCCACCGTCGTCGTGGCAGGCCGGCCGCACACCAACCCCGATGCCGGCTGGGTACGCGAACAGCTCCCCCCATCCGCATGACCGAGTGGGGTGCGGGGATTCGACCACGGGGGCGGGGCAGTTGGGGCTGGGCGGGCACGGGAGCAGATTCGTCGCGCGCGGAGCAGGGTACGGACTGGCCCTGCTGGCCGTGACGTCGTGCACGACGGCCGCGCCGTCGGACTCGACGCCGCCGCAGCAGGCACAGACCTCACCCACCGCGGTGTCGTCCTCGCAGCCCGCGCCGACATCCTCATCGGGGCCCGCCGTCCCGGTCGGGGCGGCGCGGCCCACGGTTGCCGACGGACCGATGCTGGCATCGGTCCGCAAGAGCATGAAATCGATGCCGTCCCAGGAGATGCCGCCCGACGACTTCGTAGCGGTGATCCGCAGGGACGGGCCCGGCGCCGGTGAGCTCCTGTGGATGAAGGACGACCGTACGTACTGCTCCGCGATCGTTCGCGAGGGGCAGGCCGGCATCGAGTGCGGGTCGCTTGCGGACAGTCGGCCGCGCGAGGGCGTCCTGAAGGTGACGAGGGGCGAGCCGTACCAGCAGAAGCCCGGGGAGCAGCCGGACCTGTTCGTCTTCCTCGCCATCGTCGAGGGCGAGCACGGCCCGTACGCCTACAAGGGGGCAAAGCCGGAGGCGGCGGGCCCGATCCACGACGCCGTCCTGACCTTTGCTTCGGGGCGCAAGGTGGGCCTGATCTCCTACGAGAAGCACTCGCGCCAGATCCCGGAGAGCGAGATCTGCGGCGCGGACGGCGCCGTGTGCTTCCCGGCCTACTACCCGAGCCGCTAGGGGACACTGGGCGAGTGCTGATCATGGATGCCGTACTGGAGACCTACAAGGCCGCGGATTTCACCCTGTGGCCCATCGCCGAACCGACCGCCGACCGCCTTGTCCCCTTGTCAGGGCAGTTGTCGTCGCAAGAGGTCGGCACGGCCATGGCGATCCTGACGGAGTACAACGGGAGCAGTCGGCGTGGAGCTCGCGCCTCCGAGGCGAGCCTGGAGCACGTGCGGCGCCTGGTGACGGCCGAGTCCGTCGTCGCTCCCGGTGGCCTGAGGATCCGGGACACCGTCACCGGGGTCACGGCGCTGCCGGGATGCTGCTTCGGCCTGGAGAACTGGCGGGACTGGGGCGCCCTGGCCGACGGGGAGTACCCCTGGCTCGGGCACGATCCGATGCCGCGCGTCGAGCACGCCGGGGCGGTCATCAGGCTGTGGCCCGATACGGACCGCCAGGACGGGCCTCCGATCGACATTCCCCGCGCCCGGCTGCCCGAACTCCTGGGCTCCGTTCAGGAGGAACTCGTCGCCTTCCTGGGCGCCGTCGGCCGCTGGGCCGGGCACTGGTTTCCTACCGTCTCCGCAGCTCTGGTGGAGAAGCTCGACGAGGACCTGGCCATATCCGCCCCGCTGCCGGCCGGCCACGGCTGATGCCACGGCGGCCGCAGCCGCGCGGACGTGATGAAGCTGACGGGCGGGCCGGCCGCGATGCCTGCTGTGGTGAGATGGTCAGATGGTCAGGTCGCCGGATTGGCTCGGTTGGGGCGGGAAGTCGAGGCGGGTGTAGTGCTCCGTCCTGATGATCGACTCCCGTACTGCTGCCGGCAGGCGGGCCAGGATGCCGGGCAGGGGCCGCTCCTTGGCGGCTTCGCTGCGGTGGGCGAGGATCGCTGCCCACTTCTGCTCGAGATGACTGCTCACGTCGACCGTCACCGTGACGTGCGCGTCCGGGACGGACAGGACCTTCTTCCCGACCCGAGTCAGCAACGGTCCCAGTTCGCCCACCCCCGAGTCCGGGTGCGTCGCCGCGTAGAGCGCGGCAGGCCTCCACGGGGCGCCCGCGTCCGGGTAGCGGTGCTCCAGGCCCGCGGCGTGGAACGCGAGGACGGCCGCCTGGTGAGTGCGTACGTGATCGGGATGCCCGGTCAGCTGGCCGTAGGCGTCATGGGTCACCAGGACCTGCGGGCGCAGCGCCCGGATGTGTCCGACGAGCACCTCCACCACCTCCTCGACGGGTGCGTCGCACAGCCGCGGGCGGCCCGGGGCGGACTCGGGGATGCGGGCATCGGCGTAGCCGAGCAGCAACGGCTCCCCGGCGCCCAGGACCTTGAGGGCATCGGCGAGCTCGGCGGCCCGGTGGCTGTCAGGGGCCCAGGTCGCGGTGACGACGGCGGTGCCGGCACCGGAGGCGGCGTGCCGCGCGAGCACACCACCGGCCAGAAGGGATTCGTCGTCCGGGTGGCCGAACACTCCCAGGAGGGACGGCCGGGCCGGCAGGGGCGGTGGAGTCATGGGCGGGGGGTCTTCCTTCCCGACGCGGGGGTGCGGGGGTGGGGGCCGTCGGGCTGGTGAGACCCGGGGCCGTAGGGCCGGAAGACGGCGTGCGGATGGTCGAGGGGGAGTTCCCGGTCCCACACGCTCAGGCACTGGGCGCTCGGTACGAACAGCGGCTGGGGCAGCGCGCCGCGGGGCCAGAACCGCCAGGCGCCGATGGCTTCCTCACGCCGCTGCGGGACGCCTGACCAGCGGGTGACCAGGACGGGCACGGTCACCCGTACGACGTCGCCCACGCGGTCCAGGAGCGTCCCCAGCTCCAGCGCGTCGCCGGGCCCGGCCACCAGGCCGGCCTCCTCGCGGAGTTCACGGACCGCGGCCTCGGCGAAGGTCTCGCCGGGCTCCACGGTTCCGCCGGGGATCTCCCAGGTGCCGAGGCGGTGCTGCCCGAGCAGGACACCCTCGGGGCCGTGGACGATCACGCCGACCCCGAGCGCGCAGTTCGGCGGAGGCGGCGCGCTGGTGCGGGGGCGGCTCGGCACACGCTCGGGGCGGCGGGCCGCGTACAGCCGGTAGGAGACGTGGTTGTCCGGCCGCGGGGAGTCGATCACGGTGACGGACTCCAGGACGAAGCCGTGCTCACCGAGGAGGTCCTCCCACAGCGTCGGCGTGAGCACCCACATGTGCACGGGGTGCTCCTCGGTGGTGCCCGGCAGTCTCAGGACCTCGGGCCGTGCCTTCACTTCGGTGGCGGGGCCGACGCCGCGGGAGTTGGTGTGCAGCGCGGAGAAGAGCAGGCGCCCGCCCGGCCGGATGCCGTTGGCCAGCGCGGGAAGGAGCCGGCGCGGGTCCGTGAAGGGCACGCCGCCGACCGAGTAGACCAGGTCGTACGGATCGGCGGCGTGCAGGTGGGCCACGGCGTCTGCGCACACCAGGCGCAGCCCCGGGGTGTCCGGGTAACGGGCGGCGGCTCGCCGGTGCTGGGTGGCGGAGGAGTCCACGGCGGTGACCTTCGCGCCGAGGGCGGCCATGCGGGCGGCGTGCCGGCCGGGCCCACTGCCGAGGTCGAGTACGCGCAACCCCTCCACCTCGCCGAACGCCTCGGTACCCGGGCCCGCCTCCGGGATGTCCCAGTCCCAGCGGTCCAGTTCGGGCAGCTCGATCCGTCGGGCGATCTGGTGGGCGCCGTAGGCGGTCCAGACGCCCAGGTTGTGTGACTCCATGTCCGGCACGGTGTGCTCCATCGGCAGAGGGTGGGTGGTCAGGGGCGCAGGGCGTGGCAGCGGACCGGGGCGGGGGCGGTCAGCGGTCCTGGGAGAGCTCCAAGAGCTCGGCGAAGGTTCCGCCGGCATGGACGAGGTCCTCGTACGGACCCTGTTCGGTGATCCGGCCGTGCTCCATCACGACGATGTGGTCGGCGATCTTGGTGTTCTCCAGGCGGTGGGTGACCACGATGGTGATGCGGTCGCCTGCGATGGCTTTGATCCGCTCGAAGATCTGGTGCTCCCCGCGCGGGTCCATCTGGGAGGTGGGCTCGTCCAGGATCAGCAGACCGGGGCGCCGGTACAGCGCCCTTGAGCACGCGACGCGCTGCCACTGGCCTCCGGAAAGCTCCGAGCCGCCGAAGACGTCGCGGGACAGGAGGGTGTCCAGACCCGCGGGGAGGTCGTCAACGGCCTCGCGCAGCCCGACCGCGTCGACGGCCTCCCACACCGGGACGTCGTCGTGGGTTCGTGGCTGGCCGAGGGTGACGTTCTCGCGGACGCGCAGCGGCCACTGGGCGAAGATCTGCGGCACCAGACCCGTGTCGGCCCACACCGTGGCGGGGTCCACCTCGGAGAGGTCGGCACCGTTCCACGTGACCTTTCCCTTGTCCGGCAGGTAGATCCCGGTCAGCAACCGGGTGAGCGTGGACTTCCCCGAACCGTTCGCCCCGACGATCGCGAGGATCTGCCCACGCCGCAGGGCGAGGGAGACACCGTCCACCGCAGGCTTCTCCTTGCCCGGGTACTGGTAGACGACCTCTTCGAGCCGGATCTCCTCGATGGGCCCGGCGTGGGCCCGTGAGCCGCGCTGCGGGGTGCGGGCGGCGGCCTCGTCGAGGAACGACTGCATGTCGCTCAGGTACAGGCTGGTGTGGAAGACCGCGGCCCCGTTGACGACGACCTGGGAGAGCGCGGCGAGCGTGCTCTGCACGGCGATGACGGCGGTCGCGGCGACCGCGAGCTCGATCCGGCCGGACACCGCCAGCCACGCCAGCGCTCCCCACGTCGCCACCAGGAAGACGCCCCCGGCCAGCGCCGACAGCACGGCGATCCGCAGGGTCCGCGGCGCGGCGGCCAAGGTGCGCCGGTCGCACCGGTCGGACAGAGCCCGGTACCAGTAGACGAGGTAGTCGGTCATCGAGTTGGCACGGACCTCGTCGCCGTACTTCGACGTGGTCGCCCACCAGCGCATCATGCCGCGCACGTTGCGGTCGGCGACGTTGGCGTAGTGGATCTCGTAGTCGACCCGGGCCGTCAGCAAGGCGCCGACGCCGGCCGGCAGTACGGCGAGCAGGAGCAGCGGCAGCATCAGCGGGTTCAACACCGACAACACGCCGCAGGCGGTGACCATGCGGATCAGCGCGGACAGGAACCGCTGTGCGTCGGTGACCATCACGTGGGTCCTGATCACCCCCATCTCGGCCGCCTCGTGCCGGTCCGAGAACCCGTCCTCCGCGTACGCGGCCGCCTCCACCCGGCACACCGCCTCGACCAGCGAAGAGTCCGTCTCCGTGGTCAGCCGCGGGGTGATCCTCCGCTCGGCGTACGTGGCCGCCGCCCCCGCCAGGCGCGTCAGCGCGGCAGCGAGCGCCACGACCAGCAGTGCCGGCAGGGCGCCGCGGAGCCGGTCGCCGGCGGTGCCGTCCCGGAGAAGAGGTGTCATGGCCCGGGCGGTGGCGGCCAGCAGTACGGCGGCCGACACGCCCGTGACCACCTGGCAGCCGAGCAGAAGCTGCACCGCCGGCCGGTCGGTCCGCCAGGACAGTCGGGCGATCCGGCCCAGGACGGCCGGGATCTGCCCGCACATCCGCCGGAAGGAGACCTCGGCGAGCGGATTGACGGAGTACTGCCCGCTGTAGGTGATCTCCGCCGGAGGGGGCGGAGGCGGCGCGGTGTGCTGCTGCTGGTTCGTGGCGGCCGAGGTCAACGTGGGGTCCCCCTGGACGGTCGTCCGGCGTGGTCGTGAGGCTCAACGACCGAGTCGGCATATCGAACACATGTGTTTCGGCCGGACGTCGAACCCCGGGATTCGGCGGGTGCCGGAGCGTGCGGTATGCATCGACCCTCCCGGCGCAACGCCCGTGGTGCTCGGCTGTGTTGGCCGAAACGCCGATGTCCTCCCGGGTGGCGGCGGATGTGCGCGACACCGGGGGAGCCACGCGCCGGGGGCCCGGCCCCTTGTCCGATCACGTGGCGCAACGGCGGTGTCGGGGAACGGCGAAGGCACCCACCGCGCCCACGGGGTGGATGCCTTCGCCGCGCCACGGGGCGGCCCTCAGCCGCGCATGATCTCCGCCAGGCGGCCGCGCAGCCGAGCGAACTCGGGCGAGGCCCGCAGCGCGGAGACGTCCGTGTCCGGCTCTCGGGCCAGGCCTACCGGCAGCTCCGCCATCACCCGGCCCGGCCCCGCCGCCATGACCAGCACCCGGGAGCCCAGCAGCACCGCCTCCTCCGCCGAGTGGGTCACGAACAGCACCGTCGTACCGAGCCGCCCGGCCAAGGTCCGTACCTCCTCCTGGAGCCGTTCCCGGGTCAGCGCGTCGAGCGCGGCGAACGGCTCGTCCATGAGCAGCAGTTCGGGTTCCGCCGCCAGAGCCCGGGCGAGCGCCACCCGCTGTTGCTGGCCGCCCGACAGCTCCCACGTCCGCCGGCCCGCCATGCCGGGCAATCCCACCCGGTCCAGGAGCTCCGCGATCCGGCCGCCCCGCTCGGTGCGGGGCACGCCGAGCCGGGCCAGCGCGAAGCCGAGGTTGCCGCCGACCGTGCGCCACGGGAACAAGCGCGGCTGCTGGAACACCACCCCGGCCCCCGCGCCCGGCCGCGGGAGCGCGCCCCGGACGAGGGCGCGGCCCGTGGCGGGCCGTTCGAAGCCCGCCACCACGCGCAGCAGGCTCGTCTTGCCGCAGCCGGACGGCCCGACCAGGACGACGAACTCGCCCGCGTGGATCCTCAGGTCCACGCCTTCGAGCGCCACGACCGGCTGCTTGGCCGAGCCGTACCTGACCGACACCCCCGCCAGGTCGACGACCGCGACTTCCGTGGCGGGAGCGTCAGTTCGCGGCACGGCCGAGCTCCTCCACCGCGAGCGCCCGCCCGAACACCGCCTCGTCCGGCACCGCGTCGACCGCCTTCTGCCCCTTCAGGAACACGGCGGCGTCGTGCAGGTTCGCCGCCAGCTTTCCAGGAGCGCCCGGCGTGCCCAGGTACTCGGGACCGGTCTGCTCCTTCGCGCTCAGCAGCACCAGTTCCGACAGCTGCCGCTTCGCTTCGTCCGCCGGCAGTCCGAGCTCCGCGCCGATGGACTTCGCGGCCTGCTCCGGTGCGGTGCGCGCCTGCGCGACGGCTTGGTCCTGTGCCTTGAGCCAGGCGGTGACCACCTCCGGGTGCTTGGCCGCGAAGGTGTTCGTGACCACACCCAGATCAGCCGTGGGCTTGCCCTGCCCGGCCAGTTCACGGCTGGTGACGAGCACCTTGCCGTCCTTGGTCAGTTCGCCCAGGGTCGGCGTCCACACGTACGCGGCGTCGATGTCCCCGCGCTTCCACGCGGCGAGCGCGTCCTGAGGCTGGAGATCGATGGTCTGTACGGCCGAGGGCTCGACACCGGCGCCGGCCAGCGCGGCGAGCAGCGAGTAGTGGGCGGTCGATCCGAAGGGGGTGGCGACCTTCTTGCCCGCCAGCTCCTTCACCGAACCGATCCCGGGCTTGGCGACGAGTGCCTCGTTGTCCCCGATCAGGTCGTGGATCCACACCACCTTGTACGGGATGTTCAGCGGCGCGGACAGGCCCTTGGTGACCGGGCTCGACCCGGCCAGGCCGAGGTCCACCGCCCCGGCGATGACGGCCGTGTTGACGTCGCCCCCGGACTCGAACTTCACCCACTTCACGTCGACTTCGGGGAGGGCCTTCTCCAGCAGCCGCTGGTTCTTCACCACCAGGTCGGCGTTGGGTATCGCCTGGTAGGCGATCCGTACGGTGGTCCGCCCGGCGGAGTCGCCGGCCGCGTCCGCGCCACCCCCGCACGCGGTGGTGGCGGAGGCCGTCAGGGTGACGGCCGCGGCGAGCAGGAGGGTGCGGCGGGACAGGGTTTTGGGCATGGATGGTCTCCGGTCTGAAGTCGGACGACGAAAGGGAGGGGCAGAACGGGGCGGAGCGAAGGCGAGGGGGGATCAGGAGCGGCCGCGCCACGGCACGGCGAGCCGCTCGACGAGCCGGAGGAGTGCGTCCAGCACGATCCCGGACAGCCCGATGGCGAGGATGCCCGCGATCACCAGGGCGGTCTGGTTGTAGCGCTGCGCGTCGCGGATCATGCCGCCGATGCCGGGCACGCCGTTGATGGTCTCCGCCGCGACGACCGAGGTGTACGCGACACCGACGGCGATACGGATGCCGGTGAGGATCTCGGGCAGGGCGGACGGCAGCCGCACGGACAGCAGCAGCGCCGTCGACCCCGACCCCAAGGCGCGCGCGGCTTCCACGAGTTGGCCGGGCACCGTCCGGACGGCCGCCGCGGTGGCCGCCGCGATCGGCGGCAGCGCGGCGATCACCAGCAGCCAGATCTTCGGGGCCTCGTCGATGCCGAACCAGATGACGAGCAGCGAGAGGTACGCGAGCGGCGGCAGGGTCCGCAGGAACGTCACCGCCGGTTCCAGTACGACGGCCAGCGGTCGGACCGTACCGATCAGCAGGCCCAGCGGCACCCCGGCCAGCACGGCGTACGCGGAGCCGGTGGCGATCCGGCCGAGGCTCACCCCGAGGTGTTCGACCAGCAGATGGCCGCCGTAGCCGCGCACCCCGTCGTGCACGGTGGAGGCGAGGACGAACTGCCGCCACACGTCGCCGGGAGAGGGCACCAGGACCCGTGGCCACACCTCGGCGGACACCACTGCCTGCCAGGCCGCGAGGAGGACCGCGAGGGCCGCGGTCCGCAGCACGCCCCAGCGGAAGGCCTCGCGGAGGCGGCTCCGCCGCGGGGGCGCGGCCCCGGCCGGATCCCGGCCGTGCAGCGGGCGGCGCTCCGTCCCGGCGGCCGTCGTCAGAGCGGTCATGCGGCGGCCGTCCCGGTCAGGGCGCGCAGCCGCGGGGCCACTTCCTCGCCGACCCGGTACGCCTCCTCGAGGTGCGGGTAGCCGGAGAGCACGAACTCGTCGATGCCCAGGGCCCGGTACTCGGCGAGTCGGGCCGCCACCTCGTCGTGCGAGCCGACCAGCGCGGTCCCGGCGCCCTCACGGACCAGACCGATGCCCGCCCACAGGTTCGGGGCGACCGTGAGACGGGCGGCGTCCACGACCCCGCCGTGCAGTGCCGTCATCCGCGCCTGCCCGGTGGAGTCCATGGCGGCGAACCGCTCCTGACTCGCCCGCACGGCCTCCGGGTCGATCCCGCCCAGGATCCGGTCCGCCTCCGACCAGGCCTCGGCGGCGGTGTCCCGGCTGATCACGTGCACCCGCAGTCCGAACCGCACGGTGCGGCCGGCCGCCCGGGCCCGCTCCCTCAGCCGGTCGACGCGCGCGGCGATGGCGGCAGGCGGCTCGCCCCACAGCAGTTGTACGTCGGCCTGCCGCGCGGCGACCTCCTCGGCGGCGGGCGAGGCCCCGCCGAAGTACAGCGGTACGGGGTGGCGGAGTTGGGGACCGGTGAGCCGGGCGCCCTCGATCCGCAGGTGGGCCCCGTCGTGGTCCACGGTCTTGCCGTCCAGCAGGGCCCGCAGGACCGTCATCACCTCCTCGGTACGGGCGTAGCGGGCATCGTGCTCCACATGGTCGCCGTAGGCGCGCTGTTCGGCGGGATCGCCCCCCGTGACCACGTTCAGCGCGATCCGTCCCCCCGCGAACCTGCGGAAGGCGTCGGCCTGTTGGGCGATCAGGGTCGGACTGGCGAAACCGGCGCGGAACGCCACCAGGAAGCCGATGCGGGTGGTGTGCTGCGCGAGCGCGGCGGTGAGGATCCAGGGGTCCACGCAGCCGAGCCCCACCGGGGTCAGCAGCGAGTGGAATCCGGCCTGTTCGGCAGCCCGGGCCACCTGGGTCAGGTAGGGGATGTCCGCGGGCCGCCGGGTGGCGGCTCCGGTGCGGCCCTGGACGGCGGTGACGCCTCCGGGATCGCGGCCGTCCCCGCCGGTGGGCAGGAACCAGTGGAGCAGGAGAGGGCTTTCCGGCATGAGGGGACCTCGTCGAAACAGCGACGTGACACGTGTCATCGCCGATGAGGGGTGACACGTGCGCACGAGCAGGAGGGCAGGCGGAATGGGGCGCGCGAGAGGCGCGCGGTCGTCCGTGCGATGTCAGGAGCGGCGGATCAGCGGCTCAACAGCCGTGCGCACGGGGGAAGTCGGCCCGACACAGCATGGTCGAAACACGCAGCAGATCCACGTGACGACGCGATACGAGTACGGGGGCCATGGCCGTATCCTGTCGGCGCGGCTCGCGCCCGTGCAAGCGGAGTCCGAATGCTGGACCAAACCGTCCCGTATGTCGGGAGCCGCGGGGGCCGGCCTTCCGCGTCCACCTGCATGGACCGAAACGATCACGCCACTCGATCGTTGGCGGAACATGAACCACACCATGCGCGGTCTCGCCTTCATCGCCCTGACGGCCGCGGCCGCCCTGCTCGCAGCTCCCTCCGCGCACGCCGTCGGCGACAAGACCGGGGGCGTGGACGCCTCCGACACCTGTGGCGGCTTGCTCACGGACTACCTGGCCACCGCGGCAGGCACTGCCGACACCGCCTTCGCCGGCACGCTGACCGTGGCCCAGGGCGCCTCACCCATCGCCATGACCGTCACTCCGCAGTCCTACGCAGGGGTGGTCCCCGACCGGCTCGTCCGCACGGAGTTCACCCACCCCGCCCTCTCGGAGGCCGCCGTGACCTCCACCCCCGGTCTGGTGGAGGACCGGTCCGGAAGGATCCGGCTCCTGTTCGAGACCCCGTGGGGCCCGACGCTCGCGACGGCGGGATGTACCGGAGGCACGCCCCGGGTCACCGACCTGACCGGCGCCATCATGTACGAGGGCGTTGCCTACCAGTACGCCCTCACCCGCGCGTGAGCAGTGCCTCGACCCCGTCCAGGAGCCCCGCCCCCGTGAACCGCACACCCGACGACGTCACCGTCGCCTCCCTCGAAACCCACCGCCTGATCGTCACTCTTCCGAACCGGGGCCCGGCCGACGTCCGTTCGAACCTCCCGCGCGCCACCGCCGCCGCGATGCTGCGCCGACTCGCCGACGAGCTCGACGCCGGGCGGCCCCTCGCCGCCCTGCCCGGGGAAACGCTCGCCACCCTCACCCGGCAGCTCACCCGCCGCCACCGCCGCGCCGAGGCGGCGCGGCTCGCGGCCGCCGCCCTCGCCCACCACACCCAGGAGCTGGCCGGCATGCTCGACGCCGCCCTCGACCGGGGCATCCCCGCCCAAACCCCGTCGGCCGGCCGGCACCTGGTCTCGATACTGCGCAGCCACGCCGTCCGTCTCGACAACCCGCCCCGGATCGCCGGCGACGACGTGCTCGACCTCGCCGCCGCCCGTCGCGCCCGCCGCGCCCACCTCATCCGCCGGCCGCGGGGATGAACAGCGGCTGACACCGGGCAGCTTCCCCGGGTCGGAAAGGCGAGGGATCCCCGATTCGGTCAGTGTGGGTCTGATTCGCGCCGGTTGGGCCGGTTCGGGTACGCCGCTTGTCCGGTTGGCGCTTTGCTGAAAGGGCTGCGTCCGTGGGGGGCGAGCGTCCGCACAGCAGAGGCAGGGGGTCTTCAGCGATGGCTTCTCTGAACTACGAAATCCTCACCAACCCGGCTCCGCTCCAGGTTCCGGAGGCAGGCGACGAATCGCAGGGAGCGGTCCACATCGTCGTCTCCAATCCGACCATGGACGAGGTGATCTGGTACTCGATCGAGGTACGAGTCCCCGCCGGTCCGGCGGAGGGTGACCTGACGCTCCATCCGAAGGCGATCAACGCACGGGTCGAACAGAACACCGCGACGAAGCAAGGGGAAGACCCGCTGGTCGTCTGGGACGGCGACACGGGCGTCCTCACCGTGACCGGCCGCCCCAACACGCTGTTCCAGAAGGCCGGCTCCATGGTTCTCGTACTCGACGGGTTCCCGGTCTCCGGCACGCCGGGACTGGTGCTGCTGCACGTGACGGAGAGGGCGGCGAACGGCGCCAGGGTACAGAGCAACCCCGTGACCCTGGGGCTGCTGAAACAGGTGTCCAAGGCCCCGCGCAACTTCCGCCCCAAGGACTCCCTCGTTGCCGCGGGCAGCGACGTGGTCCTGCGGTGGGACGGTCCCGACACGCTCACGTACCGGATCCAGGGTCCGGACGGGCCGCCGGAGACCGTCACGTCGAGGAAGGGTTCCTCCGGCTGGGAGTGGTCGCCGAAGGCGGGCCGGGAGCCGAAGCGGGATGCCACGTACACCCTGATGGCCACCTCCCCGGGTTCGCAGCAGCCGGGCTCCTTCCTCACGACCACCGTCCACCTGCGCAGCCCCGAGTTCGAGAGCGTGACGGCGACGACCGGGGTGCACACCCCCTGGGTCGAGGGCACGGGGAACAGGGGCCGGATCACCTTCACCGCGCGGGGCGCGCAGTTGCAGGACGAGGCCCGGGCGCCGGGCACCATGGCGGCGGCCACGGCCGACGTGGAGACGGTGACCGCGACGCGGGTACGGGGCCGGGACAGCGATGCGGGGTGGATCCGGTTCCCGTCGGACGGGATCAAGGTCGGCCACGGCACGGGAGACGACCTGGGTACCGTCACGGCCGACAAGATCAGCGTGAACGGCACCAACACCCAGTGGGTGGGGGACCGCGACGCGGGCAAGGGGTGGATCGAGTTCCCGCAGTCCGGGGTGAACGTGCGCAAGGACGGAAAGCAGGACTGGGGGACCGTCGCCGCCGACAAGGCGGACCTGAACGGCGTCAACACCAAGTGGGTGCAGGGCCGCACGGCCGCCGACGGATGGATCGAGTTCCCGGCCGCCGGGCTGAACGTGTTCCAGGGCGCCGGAAACCGCCAGTGGGGAACCGTTGCGGCCGACAAGGCCGACCTGAACGATCTGGCCACCCATCGGGCCCGGGTCAAGGAACGCCTCACCCTCCAGGGAGGGCTGACCGTCGACAACGTGCTGGAGACGCAGGACGGGCCGCCGCGGCTGATCGTCCACGGCGAGTCGGAGTTCGAGGGAAGGGTCAACGCGAACGGACACCTGTCGGTCCGCAATGCGGGGGCCTGGGTCATGCACACGAACGACGGGAAGATATCGATCAACGGTGACCTGCGTGTCCAGGGGGACTCGCTGTTCATCGGCAAGGTGAACGCCAACGGGCACCTGTCGGTCCGTAACGCGGACGTCGGTTGGATCATGCACACCCGCGACGACTTGGTCGCGATCAACGGCGACCTGCGCGTCCACGGGGCATTCCGCTCGGACAGTTGACGGCCGACGGCGCGGACGGGAAAGGGTGCGCGGGCACGGCCGGCTCCACAGGACCCGGCCGTGGCCCGGCGCCGGCCGGCCTCCTGCTCGGCCGACGCCGCGCACGCGCCGCGGCCGGGGCTGCTGCGAACGGGTGAAATGCGGATGGGGGTCCGGCGCGCCGCGGGTGCCACCGCATCCGAAGAAACGATCGGGCCTTGGTAGGACGGGCGCGTTCCCACGCGACCGAAAGGTGCTCGCCATGTCTCCCACCACCCGCAACGCGCCAGGGCCAGGGGCGCCCCGGCGGCCGAAACCCCGCCGCCGGCCCGGTCTGGCAGCGCTGCTCACCGGCATTCTGGTGGCCGCCGTCCTCCCCCTGGCCGCCGGGGCGCCGCAGGCCCGGGCCGCCGTCGGCATCGCCGAGTACCCCGTACCCACCCCCAGCACCCCGGTCGGCATCACCACCGGCCCGGACGGCAACCTGTGGTTCACCGAGGCGGTCGGCAACAAGATCGGCCGGATGAGCCCGACGGGCACCCTCATCGCCCAGTACCCCCTGCCCGGCGAGTTCAGCACCCCGCACGACATCACCACGGGCCCGGACGGGAACGTCTGGTTCACCATGCAGCACTTCGACTCCCGCGTCGGGAAGATCGACACGAGCGGCACGGTCACCGAGTACCACCTCCCCGAGCAGTTCGTCGAGCCCACCGGCATCACCGCGGGCCCGGACGGGGCCCTGTGGTTCACCGAGCAGAACGGCCACCGCATCGCCCGCATCACCACCGCCGGCGCCCTCACCGAGTACCCCCTGCCCGCCGGCTCCGGCCAGCCGTCCTACATCACCACCGGCCCTGACGGGAACCTGTGGTTCACCGAGATCGGCGCCAACCTCATCGGCCGCATCACCCCGTCCGGCGTCGTCACCGAGTACCCGGTCCCCGGCGGAGGCGGCCCGACCGACATCACCACGGGCCCCGACGGGAACCTCTGGTTCACCGTGTTCGGCGGCAACCGGATCGGCCGGATCAGCACCTCCGGCGTGATCACCCAGTACGACGTACCGTCGAACGGCGGACCCTCGCCCCAGCCCCAGGACATCACCGCGGGGCCGGACGACAGCCTGTGGTTCACCGAACGCAACAGCGGGAAGATCGGGCGGATCAGCACGTCCGGCGTCATCGCCGAATTCCCCCTGCCCTCCTCGGAGCGCGGTCCCTGGGGCATCACCAAGGGCCCGGACGAGGACATCTGGTTCGCCGAGACCTCCAGCTTCATCGGGCACCTCCACCTGACCGACGCCGACCTGGCCGTCGCGAAGTCCGACACGGGCTCCGACCCCGTCGTGGAGGGCCAGAACGTCACGTACACGCTCACCGCGACGAACAACGGCCCGCAGACGGCCGAGGGGGTCGTCCTCCAGGACACCCTCCCCGCCGGACTGCAGTTCGTCTCGGCGTCTCCCGGGTGCACCGCGTCCGGCGCCACCCCGAACGTCGTCACCTGCGGCATCGGCACCCTCACCGCCGGAGCGAGCGCCGCGCGGACCATCACCGTGACGACCACGACCGAGGACCTCGCCGTCGACACGGCGGGTGTGGCCGGCGCGGTCTCCGACCCGACCCCGGCCAACGACACCGCGACGGAGACCACCACCGTCGGCGCGGTCACCTGCTTCGGCGAACAGCCCACCATCACCGGCACCCCCGGCAACGACCAGATCAACGGCACGCCCGCACGTGACGTCATCCTCGCCCACGGCGGCAACGACACCATCAACAGCGGTGCGGGCGACGACCTCGTATGCGCGGGCCCGGGGGCGGACTCGATCACCGGCGGCCCCGGCAACGACCGCATCGCGGGCGGGGCGGGCGACGACACCCTCCACGGCTCCCCGGGCGACGACACCGTGACCGGCGGCCCCGGCGACGACTCCCTCTTCGGTGACGTCGGCAACGACACCCTCGACGGCGGCACCGGCACGAACAGCAACAACGGCGGCCCCGGCACCGACGTCTGCACCAACCCCGGGACGGGCACCGGCTGTCCGTGACCTGACCCGACGGAGTGCTCCCGGGACCGGACCCATACCGGGAGCACATCCGCCACGACCCCCTGATGTAATAATCAACCTAGGAGTTCATCTGTTACCTCATCGGGGAGGAACGTTGCCTTTCGCGCACACGGCCGAGGCCGTACGAGCATGGGTGGACGGTTGGACCGTTTCGCGCGGCGCAGCCGAACCCGTGCCCCATGCCTGGGGCTTCACCGTCGACGTCGGCGCACCCGGACACGTCATGCGCCACGTCCTGCACTCCGCGGACGAAGCGACCGTCCGCAAGGTCACCGAGCATTCGACCGCCCCCGGCATCTGGTTGAAGGCATTCGTCCCACCGGAGAGACTCGAGCCCTGGCTCGCCCCCGGCTGGCACCTCGCCGGCGGAGCCGGCCACCTGATGTCCGCCCCGCTACCCGTCGCCCATGGCCGAGACCTGACCGGGACACCCGACGGATACCGGATCGACACCTGGACCCGTGCCGGCGTGACCCGCGTCCTGGTACGCACCGCCGACGGTGCTTTCGCCGCGCGCGGCCAGATCGCCGTCACCGGCCTCGTTGCCGTCGTGGACCAGGTGGAGACCGACCCGGCCCATCAGCGCCGCGGCCTGGGACGCCTGGTGATGCGCAACCTCACCGCGGCGGCCGCGGAACAGGGAGCCGCGAAAGGCGTGCTGGGCGCGACGCCGGAGGGACGGGCCCTGTACGAGACGCTGGGATGGCGCGAACTGGCCCCGCTGACAAGCGCCGTGCGAGGTCCCGGGTCGTAAATGAGAGGCAGGGTCCCCCTGATGCGCGGTACGGTGCGGCGGTGTCAGCGATCAAGAAATTTCAAGTCACCTTCGACTGCGCGGATCCCGAGCGCGTCGCTCGCTTCTGGTGTGAAGTGCTGGGGTACGTCGCACCATCGCCACCGGAAGGCTTCACCACCTGGGACGCATACAACCGCACCCTGCCTCCCGAGGAGCAGGGCTCATGGTTCGCCTGCAGTGATCCCTCAGGCGTGGGCCCCCGCCTGTACTTCCAGCGCGTCCCCGAAGGCAAGACCGCCAAGAACCGGGTGCATCTCGACGTCCGGGTCGGCACCGGGCTCGTGGGGGACGAACGCCTCGCCGCACTCGAAGCCGAGTGCGCACGACTGGTCGCGCTCGGTGCGACCCACGTGCGAACGCTGTACGCCGATGAGGAAAACGAGTCGTGCATCCCGATGCTGGACATCGAGGGCAACGAGTTCTGCGTCGACTGAATGACCTGCGGGCCAGGGAGGTGGGGAGCCACCTCCCTGGACCTCCGCTCTACCGGGGGTACCTCGTACGGACCGCGCCGAGTATCGCCCCCGTCTGGGCGGAGCGGAGGGGGCCGGGGCATGCGTGGCCGCCCCAGTCCCGGCCGCCCATGCTGTGGACGCCGAACCCCAGGCCCAGCGGCGTCGAGGCGGGCTCGAGGGGCCAGCCGTGCTGCGCCATGCCCCAGGCGTAGATCCGGGCGACCGCGTCCACCTGCCGCGCGGTGAGCGGCCGGCTCGCGAATCCGGAGGTCTCCACCGAGAGCCACGAGGGGTTCCCGGCGCCCTGGGCCCAGGCCCGGTCGTGCGCGGAGACGTACTGTTCGATCTCGCCGGCCTGCGAGACCCAGAAGTGCGAGGAACACTCCACTGCCGGGTCGCTGAAACGATCGTGGAGCGAGTTCTCGCCCTCCTGCACATGCAGGACCAGCCCCCGCATCTCCCTGATCCCGCCCGGAGTGAAGTTCACCTCCAGCGGCCTGCGGTTGACGTCCGGCATCCACGCCTGCCCGCGCGCGGGAGACGTTTCGGGAGGTGGCGCCGACTCGCCCTCCTCCCGCGCGTACGTCCGGACGGGCCCGGGGTCCCTGCCGAAGCCGACGACGCCGAAAGCGGTGGCGATGAGTCCGCTGCTGGTGCAGACCATCGCGGTGCGGCGGGAGAGCAGTCGCGGCTTCGGTTTGCGGTGGGTCACGCGAGCTGCCCCGCACGGACGGGGCGGGGACCGCAAGTCCCGCCGCGAGGCTCGGACGTGAACGCCCGTCGGGAACGGAGCATCGGTGGATCCTTCGCTGGGCTGAACGCTCTCCACCGGAATACTTGCCGACCTTTGGTGTCGGAATGAGACCGGATCATGACCGTTTCATGACAGCCCGGCGGGTGTGCTCACAAAGCCCGGCTCTTCGACCTGCTCTCCGCCGGGGCCGCCGTATCGGGCCGTGCGGAAGCGCCGACGGGGCGCGCGCAGGGCAGCGCGGCAACCGGGTCCGGCACGGCCTCGTGCCGTTCCTCGTGCCGCTCCGGGATGCGGTCCTGTTCGAAGGAGCGGAGCAGATCGGCCGCGACGCTCACCGCGATCGTGGCGGGTTCCTTGCCGGTGATCCCGGCGATTCCGATCGGGGTCTTGATCCGGTCGATGGCGGCGGCGTCGTGGCCGCCCTCGGTGGCCAGGCGCCGGCGGAACCGCGCCCATTTGGCGGACGAGCCGATCAACCCGATCGAGCCGAGACCCGCGGTGCGCAGGGCGGCGTCGCACAGTGCGGCGTCCTCGGCGTGATCGTGGGTCATGATCAGGACGTGGGCGCCGGGCGGCAGCTCCGCGAGCACCTCCTCCGGGAGCAGAGGGGTGTGGTGCACGTGGATCTGCGCCACCGCGTCCGCGAGCACGCCGAGTCGTTCGTCGGTGAGCATGTCCGGGCGGGTGTCGATCAGGTGCAGGTCGAGGTGGTGGCGGGCCAGGATGCGTGCCAGTTCCAGTCCGACGTGCCCGACGCCGAAGACCGCCACCGCCTGGACCACCGGCAGCGGTTCGAGCAGTACGGTGACGGCTCCGCCGCAGCACTGCACGCCGTGCCGGCCGGTGACCTTGTCGGTGAGGGCGAATTCCATCAGCTCCGGCTCCGGATCCGGACCGGCCGCGCGGTTCAGCTCGCGCGCCCGATCGATGGCCACGGCCTCGATGTTGCCGCCGCCGATCGAACCCCAGGTCTCGGTCCGTCCCACGACGAGTTTGGCACCGGCCCGGCGGGGTGCGTGGCCGCGCACGGTCGCGACGGTCACGAGCACGCCGGGTTCCCGGCGCGCCCGCAACCGCGCGACCGCGGCCACCCAGCTCATGTCAGGCATTGCTCACAGCGCTTGCGTCGGCGGGGGCCCCGCTGCCGTCGGGGACGCGACCGTCGTACCGCACGCCCGCCTCGCGGGCTGCCTCGATGGCCCAGTACACCGCCTCCGGCGTCGCGGGGGAGGCGAGCTCCACGCTGATCCCGCAGGGCCCGAACTCCCCGACCGCCTGCCGCAGTGCTTCCCGCACCGAGAAGGCCAGCATCAGCGGAGGCTCGCCCACCGCCTTGGACCCGTACACCGCGCCCTCCTCGGTGGCGTTCTCCAGCAGCCTGACGTTGAACTCCTCGGGCATCTCCGAGAAGCTCGGCAGTTTGTAGGTGCTCGCGGCCTGCGTCAGCAGCCGACCGCGGTGCGGCCCGTCGCCGGCGTCCCACCGCAGGTCCTCGAGGGTGAGCCAGCCCGCGCCCTGCACGAAACCGCCCTCGACCTGACCGATGTCGATCATGGGGGAGAGGCTGTCGCCGACGTCGTGCACGATGTCCACCCGCCGGATCCGGTACGCGCCGGTGAAGCCGTCCACCTCCACCTCGGTGGCGGCGGCGCCGTAGGAGAAGTACTTGAACGGCGAGCCCTGGAACGCCTTCGCGTCCCAGTGCAGGCCCTCGGTCCGGTAGAAGCCGGCCGCCGACAACTGGACCCGCTGGAAGTACGCGGTGCGCACCAGGTCGTCCCAGGCCAGCTCCTTGTCGCTGCCGAGGACGCGTGCGACGCCCTCGACGATGCGCACGTCCGCGGCGTTCGCACCCAGCTGGGTTCCGGCCACCTGCAGCAGCCGCCCGCGCAGCTGCTCGCAGGCGTTCTTGACCGCCGCGCCGTTGAGGTCCGCCCCGGCACTGGCGGCGGTCGCGGAGGTGTTGGGCACCTTGTCGGTGCGCGTCGGGGCCAGGCGCACCTTGTGCAGCGCAATGCCCAGCGTGGTCGCGGCCACCTGCAGCATCTTGGTGTGCAGGCCCTGCCCCATCTCGGTGCCGCCGTGGTTGATCAGGACCGAGCCGTCCTTGTAGATCAGCACCAGCGCGCCGGCCTGGTTGAAGGCGGTGAGGTTGAACGAGATGCCGAACTTGATCCCGGTGATCGCCAGCGCCCGCTTGGTGTTCGGGTGCGCGGCGTTGAAGGCCGCGATCTCGCGCTTGCGATCGGCGATGCCCGCGTCGTCCTGAACCTGCCGCCAGACGACGGAGATCCGTTCGGGATGGGTGACCGGCTGTCCGTACGGCGTCGCATGCCCCTGCCGGTAGAAGTTGCGTTCGCGCAACTCCATCGGATCCAGGCCGAGCAGGGGCGCGCACCGGCCCATGATGTCCTCGATCACCAGCATGCCCTGCGGCCCGCCGAAGCCGCGGAAGGCGGTGTTGGAGACCTTGTTGGTCTTGGCGATGCGACCGGTGACGCGCGCGTGGGGAATCCAGTAGGTGTTGTCGATGTGGCACAGCGCGCGGGCCACCACGGGCTCGGACAGGTCCAGGCTCCAGCCGCCGTCCGCGGTCAAGGTGGCGTCCAGGGCCTGGATGCGGCCCTCGGCGTCGAAGCCGATCTTCCAGGTGGCGTGGAAGCCGTGGCGCTTGCCGGACATGGTCAGATCCTGGGTCCGGTTGAGCCGTACCCGCACCGGCCGGCCGGTCAGCATGGCGCCGAGCGCGGCGACGGCCGCGAACCCGTGCGGCTGCATCTCCTTGCCGCCGAAGCCGCCCCCCATCCGCAGGCACTGCACGGTCACCTCGTGGCTGTGCAGGCCGAGGACGTGGGCGACGATCTCCTGCGTCTCCGAGGGATGCTGGGTGCTGCTCTGGACGAACATCTGCCCGCCCTCGTCGACCTGGGCCAGCGCCGCGTGCGTCTCGAGGTAGAAGTGCTCCTGATCGGAGAACTGGAACTCGCCGGTGAACACGTGCGCGGAGTCCTCGAAACCGGCGTCCACGTCACCGGTCAGCATGACCGGCCGGGCGCCGTGAAAACTCTCCGCCTCGATCGCTTCCCGCAGCGTGATCACGGAGGGCTTCTCGTCGAGTTCCACCTCGACGGCCGCCGCTCCGAGCCGGGCCGCCTCCAGGGTCTCGGCGAGCACCCAGGCGACGGCGTGGCCGTGGAACATGACCTCATCGGGGAAGAGCGGTTCGTCGTGCTTCATCCCGGCGTCGTTGACGCCGGGAACGTCGGCGCCGGTCAGCACGCGGACCACACCGGGCACGGCCAGCGCCGGCTCGGTCCGCAGCGCGGTGATCCTGCCATGGGCCTTCATGACCTGGACCGGGTGGGCGTGCAGTACGTCCTTGGTGCGGTGGACCAGGTCGTCGGTGTAGAGCGCGGCGCCGGTGACGTGCAGGTTGGCGCTCTCGTGCGGCATCGAGACACCGACGACGGGCTTTTCGGGACGCTCGGACAAATGGCTCATGACGACACCGCCTCGGTGGTTCGCGCGTACAGCTTCAACAGGCTCTGGCCGAGCATCGCGGAGCGGTAGCCGGCGCTGGCGCGGTGATCGTCCATCGGTGTGCCCTGGGCCCGGAGCACCCGGGCCGCCGCCTCGACGGTCTGCGCCGCCCACGGCTCGCCCTCCAGGGCCGCCTCGGTGGCGAGGGCGCGGATCGGGGTGGCGGCCACGCCGCCCAGGCCGATGCGTGCCTTGCGTACGATCCCGTCCTCGATGTCCAGCGCGAAGGCGACCGCCACGCTGGAGATGTCGTCGAAGCGTCGTTTGGCGATCTTGTGGAAGGCCGTGACGGGCGACAGCGGCAGCGGGATGCGCACCGCGCGAATCAGCTCGCCGGGGCGGCGCACGCTCTGCCGGTAGCCGGTGAAGTAGTCCGAGAGGGCGACCTCGCGCTCACCGTCGACGCCGGCGAGCACCACCGATGCCTCCAGAGCGAGCAGCACCGGCGGGCTGTCGCCGATGGGGGACCCGGTGCCCAGATTGCCGCCGAGGGTCGCGCTGTTGCGAATGAGTCGGGACGCGAACTGCGGGAACAGCTCCGCCAGCAGCGGGACGCTGCCGTCGAGGCGGCGTTCGATCTCCGTGAGCGTCTGCGCCGCGCCGATCTCGATGCGGTCGGATTCGACGCGCATCCCGCGCAGTTCGGGC
The DNA here is from genome assembly GCF_042891345.1 of Streptomyces sp. NPDC001903. Lineage (NCBI taxonomy): Bacteria > Bacillati > Actinomycetota > Actinomycetes > Kitasatosporales > Streptomycetaceae > Streptomyces > Streptomyces sp. NPDC001903. The sequence continues at coordinate 381,808 of NZ_JBIASZ010000002.1, read as the reverse complement.
AGACGGTCGACCGCGACCACGCAAGGGGCCCGACGGGAGCGGATGTTCACCTCGACGCCCCAGTCGGTGCTTCCGGCTACGACCACCGCGTCGGTCCGCTCGCGCAGGAGCCGCAGTGCGTCGGCGAGGTTGCCCGGCCGCAGGAACGTACTGTCGTCCCTGGTGTATTCGGTGGAGACCGGTTCGGGCGGCGACTGCTCGCGGCGCCGCGCCAGGGGGTCGTTCTCGGTGGGCGTGCCGACGGCGAACGCGGCGTCGCGAATCGGGCGGTAGCCGGTGCAGCGGCACAGGTTTCCGCTCAGCGCGTGCAGATCGAAGCCGTTCGGACCGTGCTCGGTGCCGGTGCCGGTGCCGGTGTCGTCGGACGGGTCGGGGTGCGCGCAGCGGTCGGGCCGGTAGTACTCGGAGGCCATGCTGCAGATGAATCCCGGTGTGCAGTAACCGCATTGGGAGCCGCCGCGTACGGCCATCTCCTCCTGCACGGGGTGCAACGCGGCCGGCGTACCGGGCTCGCCGGCCGTGGCGAGGCCTTCGGAGGTGATGACCTCCTGGCCGTCGAGCGCCGCGACCGGGAGCAGGCAGGCGTTGACCGCCACCCAGTCGGTGGGCTTGTCCACCCCGGGACGGGCCACCAGGACCGAGCAGGCGCCGCATTCACCCTCGGCGCAGCCCTCCTTGGTGCCGGTGAGGCCGCGGTCGCGCAGGAAATCCAGCGCGGTGGTGTGCGGTGCGGCCGGTGCAATCGGTGTTTCTTTCCCGTTGACCGTGATCCGCGCCGCTACCACGGCGCACTCGCATTTCGGCGCGCGGCCGATGTCACTGTCCAAGTCGCCATTTCAGGAGCTTTCTCTTTCGATGGTCGCAGCTCGACAACTCAGAGCGCGACAAATCGACACGCAACGGCGTGCCGTGAAGGGTGACAGAGAGGGGAAGGTGCCCGGGCCGCAATCAGGCGCGCCGGGAAGGGGGCTGCTCAGCAGCCGTGTGCGACACGACCGGGGGCCCAGGCGATCTGGTGTGCGAGGCGAAGCAGCTCGGAGAAGTTCGACATCCGGCTTCGCCTCCTTCCAGTAGTGCTCCCGAGTCGGTGCGGTCGAAGTTACGTCGCCGCAGGTTCATCGGTCAAGCGCATGTGGGTGGATTCCCCGAGCGGGGGCCACGCCGTGCGGCGGATGTTCGTACGCGCAACCAGTTGCGCCCGGACCTGATCCGTTGGTCCGCCGACTTCCGTCCCGGGGCCGGGGTATCGGATCCGGCGGATCCGCCCCGGCCCCGAACGGGGTTGCCCTACACGGCGGCCGGCAGGACGTGGTCGCCGACTTTGTCCGTGCTCAGGCACAGCGAGCAGACGACCGCGTCGTGGGTGACACAGGCGGCGAGGTCGGGGCGCTCGTAGGGCAGGCGGCAGACGTGGCAGTCGAAGGTGGCCGCGCTCGGGTTCCCGTCGGTGTCCAGGAGCGGCTCGTCGATGCCGTCGTCGGTGCGGCGCACGTAGTAGCGCCCCTTGGTGACCACGGCCATCAGCGGGGTGAGGACGAAGGCGATGACGGCCGCGGCCACGGGTGAGTACGGCTGGAGGGTGTCGCCGAGGAGGTGGAAGTACATGGCGATCGACAGGCCGGAGGCGGCGAGGAAGGCCACGACACCGACCGGATTGACCGCGTGGAGCATGCCCCGGCGGAACTCCGGCTGGAGCGGGGACAGCTTCAGGACGTATTTGTTGATGCCGATGTCGGTGGCCACGGTGACCACCCAGGCGATCGCGCAGTTCGAGTAGAAGCCCAGGATGCTTCCCAGGAAGCTGAACATGTCGGCTTCCATCAGGGCGAGCGCGAAGCCCAGGTTGACCAGGACGAAGACCATGCGGCCGGGGTAGTGCCTGGTGACGCGGGTGAAGGAGTTCGTCCAGGCCAGAGAGCCGGAGTACGCGTTCGTCACGTTGATCTTGATCTGGCTGATGACCACCAGGGCCACGGCCAGCGGGATGACCATCCAGGACGGCATCATCGCGTCGAAGGCGCTGCGGAACTGCTGGATGGGCTCGGGCGCGGCCGCCGGTCCGACCTCGGCGATGATGTAGACGGCGAGGAAGACGCCGATGGCCTGCTTGAGAGCACCGAGCACGACCCACCCGGGGCCGGCCATGACCACGGCGGTCCACCAGGTGCGCTTGTTCGCCTCCGTCTTGGGCGGCATGAAGCGCAGGTAGTCGATCTGCTCGCCGATCTGCGCGATCAAGGACAGGCACACGCCCGCTCCGAGCATGACCGAGGCGGTGTTGACGGCCCCGTCGCCGTTCGTGCCGGGGTAGGCCAGGAAGCGGTCGACGGTGCCGGGGTCCTCGGCGATCAGGTAGACCAGCGGGCCGGCCATGAGCAGCAGCCAGATCGGGGTGGTCCACACCTGGAGCGTGCTCAGCGCCTTCATGCCGTAGACGACCAGCGGGATCACCAGGAGCGTGGAGACGGCGTACCCGAGCCACAGCGGCAGTCCGAGGCCGAGTTTGAGGCCCTGGGCCATGATCGAGCCTTCGAGCGCGAAGAAGATGAAGGTGAAGCTGGCGAAGATGACGCTCGTGACGACCGAGCCGTAGTAGCCGAAGCCGGAGCCGCGGGTGATGAGGTCGAGGTCGATGTTGTAGCGCGCGCCGTAGTAGGCCAGTGGGAATCCGGTGACGAAGATGACGACCGCGGCGACGGCGATGGCCACGAGCGCGTTGCCGGTGCCGTGGGCCAGGCCGATGCCGGCGCCGATGGAGAAGTCGGCCATGTAGGCGATGCCGCCGAGGGCCGTGGTGGCGACGACCATGGGTGTCCAGCGGCGGTAACTGCGCGGTGCGAAACGGAGGGTGTAGTCCTCCAGCGTCTCCTTGACCGCCTGGTCGGCAGGGGTACTCCTCGCCTCTGCCGTGGTCCGTCGCGACTCGGTGGTGCTCATGCCACGCCTCCCGTTGGGGCTGGGTGCAGGTGATGCGGTGCGGAGCCCCGTGTGGCGCCGTTGGCAGGACGGGGACGATGGGCCGTCATGAGTGGTTTCCGGCAGCCCTGTTCACGGCTGCGGTCGCACGGTCGGTCACGCTAGAAAGCGGTTGTTACCCCGGGGTGCGCGTTGTGGTGAACACCGTGTTGCGGCAGTCGGGAGCGGCGGCGTACGCCCCTGAGCGCGCGATCCGCGCCACCTCCGCCGGCCGACTGCCCGGGCCCGGCGCTTCGGCGCGGCGGGGGGCCGTGGCGGCCTGGGCCGGGCCCGAAGGGGCCTTTCGGCGGACGACCCCCTGCCGACGGACAGCGGCGCGGCGATACTGAAATGGAGTCGACTGCTCAATCCCCGGTCTCTGATCACTCTGGGTAGTCATCGCGGCAGTAGTCGCTGTGCGGTCCGTTCGGCAGGTCGAAGGGTGGCAGTGATGGACGCACCAGCGCCCCGGTCGGGCGAGGCGCCCGAGGACCCGTTCGCGCTGCACAATTCGGCTTCGGCCGTCCTGGACGAGCACGGCAGGGTCGTCGGCTGGAGCGAGCGCGCGCAGGAGCACCTCGGATACCTGCCCGATGAGGTGCTGGGCCGTATGGCCTTCGAGTTTTTGTTCGACGACCGTGACCGTGAAGCGGTCCGGGACGCGGCGGCCGCGTGCCGGCACGACGGCGGCTGGTCCGGCATCCTGCCCGTGCTGCACCGCAGCGGGCGACGGGTGGAGCTGGGCTTCCGCGCCCGCGCCGTGATCCGCGCCGGCTCGGCCCGCGAGTGGTTCCTCGTCGTCGCCCCGGCGGAGGAGGTGCTCCGGTGGGAGACGGACCGGTCGGTTCTGGACGGCCTGTTCCGGCGCTCTCCGATCGGCCTGTCCGTCCACGCCCCCGACCTCAGCATTCTGCGGATCAACCGGGCGCTGGCCCGGTTCACCCAGCTCTCCACGGCGGAGATCCGGAGCCGGAGCATCGGTGACTTCCTCATCGGGCCCGATGTGGAGATCATCGAGACCCGACTGCGCCGGGTGCTGGAGACGGGCGCCCCCCTGATCTTCACCGAGCAGCCCTGCCGCCTGAGGAGCGACCCCGACCACGAGCGGGTGGTGTCGGTGTCGGCATTCCGGATGCAGGACCCCTCCGGCGAGATCCTCGGCGTCACCCAACTGGTGGAGGACGTCACCGACCGCTACCGGGCCCGGCGGCGGCTCGCGCTGCTCAACCGGGCGAGCACTCGTATCGGGACCACGCTTGATCTCGGCCAGACCACCCGGGAGCTGGCCGACGTCGCCGTCCCCGACCTCGCGGACGCCGTCTCGGTGGATCTGCTGGAGTCGGTGGTCCGAGGCGAAGAACCCGCCGAGGAGGCCGGCGGCGGGCCGGTCCGCAGGATGGCCGTGCACTCGGTCATGGCGGAGGCGCTGCGGGTGATGTTCTCCACCGGAGAGGTCTTCCACTTCGACCCCCGTACCCCGCAGGCCAGGTGCCTCGCCGAACAGCAGCCCATCCTCGAACCCGTGCTCCGGAGCAGCCCCGGCTGGTACTTCCAGGATCCGGAGCGAACCCGACGCGCCTTCGGCCTTGAGGCACACTCACTGATCGTCGTACCGCTGACGGCCCGTGGTCTGCTCCTCGGCCTGCTCAGCCTGTGGCGGGCCGAGCGGCCCGAGCCGTTCGAGGAGGACGACCTCACGCTCGCGGAGGAATTCGCCGCGCGGGCCGCCCTGTGCATCGACAACGCCCGCCGCTACACGCAGCAGCATCAGGCCGCGGTGACGTTGCAGCGCAGCCTGCTGCCGCAGGAGCTGCCCGAGTACAGCGCGGTCGAGGTCGCGCACCTCTACCTGCCGGCCGAGACCGCCACCGGCGTCGGCGGCGACTGGTTCGATGTCATCCCCCTTTCCGGAGCACGGGTGGCCCTCGTCGTCGGCGATGTCGTCGGCCACGGTCTGCACGCCGCGGCCACCATGGGCCGCCTGCGCACGGCCGTGCACACCCTGGCCAGCCTCGACTACGCTCCGGACGAGGTCCTCTCGCACCTGGACGACCTGGTGAACCGCCTGGCGGATGAGCAGGAGCTCGCGGGCGGACGTTCGCGGGGCCGGCAGATCGTCGGCGCGACGTGCCTCTACGCGGTCTACGACCCCACCTCCCGGCGCTGCACCCTGGCCCGGGCGGGCCACCTGCCCCCGGCCGTGGTGACCTCCGACGGCGCGGTCAGCGTGCCCGACCTTCCCGAGGGGCCGCCGCTCGGTCTCGGCGGACTTCCGTTCGAATCCGCGGAACTGGAACTCGCCGAGGGAAGTCTGCTGGCCCTGTACACGGACGGCCTGGTCGAGGCCCATGGTCTCGATCTCGACGAGGGGCTTGAGCGGCTGCGAGCAGCCCTGTCCCGGCCGGGCCGCTCACTGGAGGAGACCTGCGCGGACGTGCAGCACGCCCTGTTGCCGGATCACCCGCCGGATGACGTCGCACTGCTCCTGGCACGCACCCGCGTGCTGGCGGCGGAGCAGGTCGCCTCCTGGGAACTGCCCGCGGAGCCGACCGCGGCCGCCCGGGCACGGCACCTGACGGAGACCACGCTGAACACGTGGGGCCTGGGGGAGCTGGCCTTCACCGCAGAACTGGTCGTCAGCGAACTGGTCACCAACGCCTACCGGTACGGCGGCGGCACACCGGTGACCCTGCGGCTCATCCGCGACCGCAGCCTGATCTGCGAGGTGTCCGACAGCAGCAGCACCGCTCCACATCTGCGACGGGCGCGAACCACCGATGAGGGCGGGCGCGGTCTCTTCCTGGTCGCTCAGCTCACCGAACGCTGGGGTACCCGCTACACCCGGGACGGCAAGACCGTCTGGACGGAGCTCCCCCTCGCCGCAGCAGCGGAAGGTACTCCCGGTCAGTCGTCGCGTCCGTCGCGTTCGTCGGTTCCGGCGACGTAGGCGACGAGCACGCCGGCGAGCACGGCCCAGGCCGCCGCGACGGGTCCCGCCGTGGTCCAGGCGAGGAGGCCGAGCAGCAGGGCGGTGAGGGCTCCGGTGGCGAGGGCCCGTGGGCTGGTCAGGAATTTCCAGTGCTTGCGTCCGCTGCCGGGATGGCGGATTTCGGCGACCGCCGTCCTGATGACGAGGGCGGCCACCACCAGGGCGATGCTGAGCAGGGTGATCGCCATGGCGTCTCCGATGCTGTCCGTTGCGCTGTGTGGCGGCTTGTCCTGCCTGCGGACGAGGACGACCAAGAATAGTGGCCGGTCGACGGCCCGCGCGCGCTCGGAAGGGACACGTGCCTCGTGGCGAAGCCCCGGGCCGCCGGCCCGGGGCTTCGTTCACTTCGGAGACGGGTGCGCCGCGAGGGGCACTAGCGGCCGCGCCCCCGCTGGATCTCGAAGTGGTCGATCCGCCGGCCCGTCTCGGCCAGTGCGCTGACCTTCAGCTTCGGGGAGCGGCCCGTCTCGACCTCGACCGCGAGGAAGGAGTAGTTGGTGTACCGCACCCGCGACCACTCGACCGTCTCGGTCGCCTTCGTACCGCCCTTGACCCACCGGTACGACTCGACGCCGTCGCGGTCCGCGACGTGGCCCTCGTACGAGTCCGGCACCGGGAAGCTGTACAGCGAGCGCCCCGCCGCGCCGGCCGTGACGTACACGATGCCGTCCTGCGTGGGGTCGGTGCGCTCGCCGATAGGAACCTTCCGGCCGACCTTGTTGCCCTTGATCGCGTCGGTCCGCTCGTACACGTGGTTGTGGCCGTTGATGACCAGGTCCACCTGGTGCTTCTCGAACAGCGGCACCCACACGTCGCGCACCCCGCCCTCCGAGGCGTGCGCGCTCGTGGTGGAGAACGCGCAGTGGTGGAAGAACACCACGATGAAGTCCACGTCGCGGCGGTGGCGCAGTTCGCCCAGCCGGCGGTCCAGCCACGCGGTCTGCTTTCCGCCGCTGATCCCGAAGTTGGCGGGGATCTCGTACGAGACGTCGTTCGCGTCGAGTGCGATGACCGCGACGTTGCCGTGTACGAACGAGTACACGCCGGGCTGGTTGACCGGGTCCGGGCCGTTGTCGGGCAGGGACCAGCGGGCGTTCTGGCCGCCGTAGCCCTGGGGCGAGTACCAGGCCTCCATGTCGTGGTTGCCGGTCGTCACCATCCACGGCACGGTCTTGGCCACCGTCTCCGTCTGGGCCAGGAACTGGTCCCAGGCCCGCGCGTCATAGGTGTCGCCGGCGGTGCCCGAACCGGAGGAGTCGGCGTAGCAGATGTCGCCCGCGTGCAGGTGGAAGGCCGGGTTCTGGGCCAGCAGCACCGCGTCGTTGCCGAGTGCGTGGTAGCTCACGCCCTGGTCGCCGAAGGCGGTGAAGGTGAAGTTCTCGGCGCGCGAGGGGGCGGTGGTGAAGGTGCCGAGCGTACCCAGGTTGCGGTGGTCGGCGGGGTCGAAGCCGTCGTGCCCGACCCCGTAGTAGTAGGTCTGGCCGGGCCTCAGCCGGTCCAGGCCCACGTGCAGGTAGAACTGCTCGGCCGCGGCGATCTTGCCGCCGTTCAGGACGGGGGTGCTCAGGTGCCGGACCTCGGCATCGATCTTCACGCTCAGCGCCCAGGGGCTGGTGCCGACGCGCAGGTACGGCTTCTTCACCGCGAACGGCACCTGCCAGGACACCCGCATCTGCGTCTTCGGGTCGGCGCCGTACTGCAGGTGCCGTGCGAAGGGTGCGGCCAGGGCGCCGTCGACACCGCGCCGCTCGGTGGAGGTCAGCGCGGTCGGAGCCGCGTACGCGGGCGAGGCCGCGCCGACGCCCAGGCCGGCACCCGCGACGGCCGCGGTCACCGCACCCGCGCGCAGCGCGCCGCGCCGGGTGAACTTCGCACGCAGGTATTCGTGCTGCTCGGCCATGCTCATCCGGGAGGCGAGCTTCTGGGGGATACCGAAATCGGGAAGGTCCATGGCCGTAAACCTCATCGTCCGAGACGACGCGGAGTTCGCCGGGAGGTGAACGGACGGGGGCGGAACCCCCATGAGAATCCCCGGAAATGCCCATCTTCGTGCCACCCCGGTCCGGTGCCGGACACCGATGCCGGACACCGATGCCGGTCCGTTCCCGGGGTGGCGCGCCCGGCGGACCCGGCTTCAGTGCTCGCAGAGGGAGAATTCCCGTTCGTAGAGCTGCTCGTTGTGCTCGGCGACGAAGAACTTGCGTTCCCGCATGAGTTGTTCGCGGTAGTCCTTCGCCTGCTCGAGCGTCATCGTCGAGGTCTCGGACCACGGCTGCTGCGGCGGCACATCGTGTGTCGAGACGATCCTTTCCGACGGGTCGACCAGGAAGAAGGCGAGAATCTTGCGATGTCCCGGACGGGTGGCGTCCACGAGGCGGAACGAATCGACCCGGTGTTGCAGGATGTTCGGGAACGCCACGCAGCGGCCCGCGGGGGTCGGTGTCGATCCCAGCATCTGGTTCAGCGCGTCCTCGTCCTCCAGGCCGTAGACCTCACGCAGACCGTTGTCGTCGTTCTGTTCGTAGTTCGGGTCGTCGAGAGCCGCCCGGAAACCCAGCCGGCTTTCGGTGATGTTCTCGCTGTCCCAGTAGTAGATGCCGGTCGAGACGATCCGCTCGTTCATCATCCCCTCGACGTGCCAGGAACCGCCGGGGTACTCGGGCTTGTCCGGCGTGAGGTGAAGGGTGGCGAGCTTGACGATGACCTGGAGGCGACGGCCGCGCAGGCTGACCCGGGCGGAGGCGTCGGGCGCCTCGGGCGGGGTGAACTCCGGGGCGTCCGGGACGACCGGGCGGCGGTTCTCCCACCAGTCGTCCTGTGCCTGTTCCCACGCACGACGGGCTTCCGCGTAGGCCTCGTCATCGGGGTAGGAGGATTTGCTCGGATACTCGGGCTCCGAGTCGTACCACCCGTAGGGATCCGCCTCGATGCGCAAGGGCCGCGGATGGCGCAGATCGGTGAGTACGTTCTCCAGCAGCGGGAGCAGGCGCGCGAACAAGTCCGGCAGGACGGAGGCCAGTTCACGGTGATCATCGGGGTGGACGTTGTTGACGTACGAACGGAAGGCGACCTCGCCGTCGTCGGTGACGTCGACGTCCGTGGGCAGCCACTGGAACTTCTCCGAGAATTCGTACTTCGAATAGCGGTCCGTCGGATTCAGCCAAGCCCGCTCGGGAGCGCCGCTCGCCTCTCGCACCAGGCAGAACAGCGAGGGGTGTACGAGATCCAGTACCTGGCCGTCGGAGCCGGGGTGCCAGTCCTTGTCCGCTTCGGGAACCTGTTCCAGAACCTGAACCGCCTCGCGCAGCCGGGACCTGAGCAAGCCGTCGACCAGCGTGTCCGACTGCCACACCCCGTCGACGGCGGACACCTCGATGCCGGTGCGTTCGTCCCGCAGCGCGGCGTAATGCGCGAGTTCGGCGAGCACGTAACGCACCTGGGCTTCGGTGAGGCCCTGGGCGAGCGCTTCCTGCGTCCACCTGGCGACGACGTCGGCATCCTTCATCTTGTCGAACCACCCGGGCTTCGCCCGAATGTGTGCGCTGCACTGGATCATCTGAAGTTCCCGCAGCGTTCGGGGTGTCGCGAACGATATGGAACGGGATGCGTGAAAGGGCAGCGGGAAAGCAGACAGGCCGGTCAAATCCCTCGGTCCTCCGAGTCGGTGTGCGGTGGTGGGAAGGATAGTTCAGCGGACCGGGTCCACTACTCACCCGGCCAGCCGGCGCACAGCCGTCACGACGGCGTCCGCGCCGTTCTCCACCGCCATATGCCGTGAGGCTGCCGCGGATGCCTTCGCGTACGACGGATCCCGCACCACGGCGGCGAGGGCATCGGCGAGCCGTTCGGCGGTCAGGGTGCGATAGGGAACCGGGGGTGGGGCCGCACCGATCGCGGCGAGCCTCGCTGCCCAGAAGGGCTGGTCCGCGGCGACCGGCACCGTGACGGACGGGATCCCGGCGCGCAGGGCCGCGGCCGCCGTGCCGGCGCCGCCGTGGTGGACGGCGGCGGCCAGCCGCGGGAACAGCAGGGAGTGCGGGACGTCGCCGATGGTCAGGACGTCGTCGCCGTCGGCGGCGAGCCCGGCGCTGCCCGACTGCAGTACGCCGCGCAACCCGGCCCGCCGCAGCGCCCGTACGGCGATCCCGCCCAGACGTTCCCCCTCTCCCGCGGCCATGCTGCCGAGGCCGACCAGCACCGGTGGCGCTCCCGCAGCGAGGAAGTCCTCCAGTGCATCGGGCAGCCGACGGCCCGGGTCGACGTAGGGCCACCAGTTACCGGTCACCCTCAGGTGGTGCGACCAGTCGCGGGGGCGCGGCAGCAGCGCCGTGCTGAAGCCGTGCAACACGGGCCAGCTGCCGGCGCTCTGGCGGCGGCGCATCCGCGCGGCGGACAACGGGGGCAGTTCCAGGCGTTCGCGCAGGCGCGCGACGGCCGGGGTGAAGACGCGGTCGGTCCTGCGCAGGGCGAGGCGTGCGGCGGTCCGGTTGCCGAGTCGGCCCAGTGACCTGGTTCCCCTCGCGGTGGGGGCGAAGTCGCCGGTGGGGGCCGTGGGCCGCAGGTACGTGCCGAGGCCGGGTATCCCGGTGGCTTCGGTGACGTGCCAGCCGAGCGGGGCGGTGGTGGCCGACAGCAGAAGCAGGTCCGTACCCTCGGCGACCGCGTCGGCGAACCCCTCGCCCAGGTCGGCGGTGAACGCGGCCGCGGCCGCGGCCCGCGCCGGTTCGCGCGTGCCCCCGACGTCGCCGTGCGCCCGGGGCTCCGCGGGCAGCGGACGGAACTCCAGCCCGGCCTCCTCGGCCAGGGGCGCGAACGAACCGGTGGCGGCGAGAGCCACCTGGTGCCCGGCCTCGCGAAGGGCGCTGCCCAGCCCGGTGTAGGGAGCGACATCATCGCGTGAGCCGGCCGTGGCGATCAGAATTCTCATGCGTGCACCTCGTATGCGGGTCTTGCTGCGGCTGCGGCTGCGGCAGCGGCGGAGGCCATCCCGTCACGGCGTCATTGCGTGACCGTGTCCCCGTGGCGGTGGGCCACCCGCCACACCGCGTTCTCGCGGCGGTACACCTGGGTGGCCCGCAGCGTGTAGGTGCGCGGTTCCCCGTCGACGGAAGCGCTTACGTGCTCCAGGCCGGCCGTGTAGGCCATGTCGCCCACGACGTCGTACGCCAGCAGCTCGAACGCGTACGAGGTGCAGTGCGAGAAGGACGCACCGAGGGCGGTGAAGAGGGCGTCGACCTCGGCCCGGCCGCGGGCGTTGCGCCAGGCACCCAGCACGCTGACCGGCTCCGCGCGCGACCAGAGCGCCCGCCTGGGCTCCGGGTCGCCGTCGTGCAGCGCGGTCTCCGCCCGGTACAGGTCGGTCTTGATCCACGTAAGGAAGTCCTCGCGGTCACCCATGCCTCCATCATGCGGTGCGGGCCGCGGATGACGCGCTCGACGGTGCCGATGGCCTCCGGCGCTAACACGCGGGGGACGAGCCCTTCTGGCCGGTGAGGTCGCGGTTGTACAGCCACCCGCTGGTGTTCGTGCCGTCCACGCGCACGTACGTCCATTGGTTGCCGTACGAGTTGACGGCGTAGCAGTGGTACCAGAGCTTCGTTCCGTTCTTGACCAGGGCGCCGGCGGGGCAGTTCTGGTACGGCGCGGCCAGCAGGTGGTGGTCGCCGGAAATGTAGCCGTAGGTGCCCGGCTTCGGGTCCTTGTGGGTCCAGCCGGTGCATCCCGTCGGTACGGGGCCCGGCTGGGCCGGGGCGGGCGAGGACGCCGCCGAGGAGGGCGCTGCCGTGCTCGGCTTCTTCGAGGCGGAGGGCGTCGGCTTGGCGTGGGTCCGGGAGCCGGAGGGAGAGGGCTCCGGGGTGTCCGCGCCCGGCCGGCCGTCGGCCGCCGGGGAGCCGCCACCGGTGGCGGGCGTCGGCGCCACCGCCCGCGTCCGGTCTCCGCCGCCCCCCGTGGTCACGGCATAGGCGACACCACTGGCGGCCAGTACCGCGACGGCCGCCGCGGCCATCGCGAAACGGCTGCGCCGCGTCCGGTGCGCGGTCTCGGAGTTCTGTGCGGCGGTCGGCGGCCGGCCCGGCGGGGGGAACCCGCTGTAAGGAGCGGGGACATGGGGTTGAGGAAACGATACGGCGGGCGCGGCGCCCACACCGCCATCGCCCGGACCACCGACACCCGGACCACCGGCGACCGGACCACCGGCGACCGGACCGCCGACGACCGGCGGCGGACCGAAGCCGACGGCCGGCCCCACGACGGACGGCGCCGTCGGGGTCGCCGTCCCGGCGGCGGGAACCGGCGGCGCGGGGTGCGCCGCGGCCCCGCCCGCCGCCACCCGCTCCAGCATCACGCGGGCCTGGTCGGCGGTGGGCCGGCTCGCCGGCTCCTTCGCCATCAGCGCCATCAGCACCGGAGCGAGCGCCCCGGCCCGCCGGGGTGCGGGCAGCGGCTCGGCGACGATCGCGGCCAGGGTGGACCACACCGAAGTGCGGCGGAAGGGCGAGACGCCCTCCACCGCCGCGTACAGGGTCATCCCGAGGGACCAGATGTCCGAGGCGGGGCCGGGCTCCCTGCCCTGCGCGCGCTCCGGCGGCAGGTAGTCGAGCGAGCCGACCAGCTGCCCGCTGCGGGTCAGTTTCGCCATCGCCTCGTCGTCGGATCCCTCCATCGTGGCGATGCCGAAGTCGGTGAGCACGACCCGGCCGCCCCGCTCCAGCAGCACGTTGCCCGGCTTCACGTCCCGGTGCAGGACGCCCGCCCGGTGCGCGGCGTCGAGCGCGTCCATCAGCTTGGCGCCGATCGCGGCGGCCTCGTACGGGTCGAGCGCGCCGCGCTGCGTCACCACGTCGTCGAGCGAGGGTCCGTCGACGAGTTCCATGACGATGACCGGCAGGCCCCGCTCCTGGGTCACGTCGTGCACGGTGACCACCCCGCTGTGCCGGATGCGGGCCGCTGCCTGTGCCTCGCGCTCCATCCGGGTGCGCAGGTGGGCCAGTTCGGACTCGCTCGCGTCGGTGTAGGCCCGCAGCACCTTGACGGCGACCTCCCGGGCGAGCAGTTCGTCGACGGCCCGCGCCACCACTCCCATGCCGCCGCGGCCGACCACGGAGGTCACCCGGTAGCGCCCCCCGAGTACCTTGCCGACGAGGTCCCCGTCTTTTTCTTGCCCCTCTTGGCCCGCTGGCACCACATGCTCCGTTCCACGACCGGTCACTCGCGACGATGCGACCGGTCACAAGCGTAGATGCATGATCGGCGGGCGGTGGAATGATCGGTGTCCGTCCGTCCGCTCGCCGTCCATCCGCTCGCCGCTCGCCGCTCGTGCACCGTCCCCGGGGGAGCCCGTGTACCAGCCCCGTCGCCCCGCCCACTCCTTACGTGCCGAAGCCGCCTTCCGAGCCCGCCTCGCCGAGGCGGGCGCGCAGCTCCTGGAACCCGTCTGGCTGGGGAACGCCGCTCCGCACCGCGTCCGCTGCCCGGCCGGCCACCTGTGCACCCCACGCCCGTCCAACGTCCAGCAGGGGCAGGGTCTGTGCCGTACGTGCGCGCGCAAGGACCCGTCCGCCGCGTCGGCCGCATTCCTCGAACGCCTGAGTGCCGTCGGCGCGGTGCTCCTGGAACCCCTCTGGCTCGGCGTCCACACCCCGCACCGGATTCGCTGCGCCGCGGGGCACCTGAGTCTGCGGCGGCCGTCCGCCGTGCGGCGCAGCGGCCGGGTCTGCCGACGGTGCCCCCGCTTCGGTACCGCACCGGCGGCCGGCTCCCGCGTCGTGCCGGGACCGCGGTGACCGGCCGGGCTCGCGGGAGTTCCTTGGTGTGCCCTGGAGCGTCATGGGGTGGCGCGGCCGTGGCCGCCCCGGCCGAGTTCCTCGAGGAACTGCCTTTGGCCGTCGAGGGATCAGCCGAACTCACCCGCGCCATGGACCCGGACCCGCTGCTGCCGCCTCTGCGCCGACATCGCCCGCGAAGCAGCGGACCGGGCCACCCGCTGAGGACGTCGGCGGCGGCCTCCGCAACCAGCGGTGGGGGAGCGGAACTTCGTATCGTAAGCGCCGCTGTCCCCGTGGTCGGCGTTTTCCGTGGGGCCGACGCCATCATCTCGCGTTTCGCCCGCGTCCCTCCTCGGCGGCTGCGATGCTTCCGCCGGTGTCACAGGGCTCCCGCCCCGCGAGGGGCCGGTGACACCGGCGAACGTGGGCGGCTCCGTGTGCGGGACGGCGCTCCGGTTCGTCGTGCCGGAGCGTCCGGCCGCGGCTTCCCAGGAGTCTTCGCCTCCGGCCGCCGTCGGGCGCAGCTCAGAGGGGGAGGCTTCGATGTCATCGACTGCTGTGGTGAGCGGACCGAGATCCCGGTGGCGCCACCGGCTGCCGGCCGTGGCCGCGTCGTTCGCGCTGGCCGCGGGCGGCCTGACGGCTCTGGCGGTTCCGGCGGCGGCGGAAGGGGTGTGCGCCGCCCCGGTCGTGGCGGATGCCGTCACCACCATCACCTGCACGGCGGGCGGTTCCGGAAGCCTCACCGTGCCCGACGGCATGTCCGGCGCCGTGGTCACCCTCGACGGCGCCGGAGGCGGGAACACCTTCGACGGGACACCGGGCGGCAAGGGCGCGCACCTGGTGGCGACCCTCCCCGCGACCGCCGGGCAGACGTTCAACGTCACCGTCGGCCGCCGCGGCGCCAACGCCACTGCGAACCCCCAGTTCGGCGCGTCCGGGTTCGGCGGCGCCCTCGTCGCGGTGACCACGGCTTCCAACACCCCCTTGCTGACGGCCGGTTCGGGCGGCGGCGCGGGCGGGGCGGGCATCGGTTCCCCGGCCTACCCGGGAGCGGCCGGCGGCGACAGCGGCCACGCGGGCGCCGACGGCCACGGCCTGGTCCCGGACGCGCAGGGCGGTACGGGCGGCGGCCCGGGCACCGACACCGCAGGCGGCGCGGCGGGTACGGGAGGGCAGGGCGCCGACAACGAGGGCGCGAACGGTTCGCCCGGCGCCTACCCGAACGGCTCCGGCGGCGCCGCCGCGCAGGGAGTCTTCAACCCGACCGGCGCCGGCGGGCGCGGCGGAGCGGGCTACGGCGGGGGAGGCCGCGGCGGTGCCGGCGGCCGGTACGGAACCACGGGTGGCGGAGGCGGTGGCGGAGGCGGCGGATCCAGCCTGGTCTCCGGCACGGTCCCCGGCTCACCGGTCGTCCTGACCGACGGGGCCAACGCCGGCGACGGCCGGATCGTGTTCGCCTTCCACCGCGACGCGCCCACGGTCACCGGCATCAGCCCGGACACCGGCCTCGCGGCGGGCGGCACGGCGGTGACGGTCACCGGCACGAATCTGGCGGGCGCCGTCATCACCTTCGGCGCGGGCAACCCGGCCACCGCCGTCTCCTGCACCCCGACCTCCTGCACCGCCACCGCACCGGCCGGCACCGGGACGGTGGACGTACAAGCCACCACGCCCGCCGGGACGAGTGCCGCGTCCCCCGCCGCCCGGTACAGCTACCTTCCGGTACCCGTGGTGACCTCGCTCAGCCCCTCCGCCGGCCCGACCGACGGCGGGACCGTCGTCACGGTCACCGGGACCGGTCTGAGCGGCGCCACCTCGCTGACCTTCGGCCCCGGAAACCCGGCCGGCGCCCTGTCCTGCACCGCCACCACCTGCACGGCCACCGCACCCGCGCACGCCGCCGGCCCCGTCGACGTGCAGGTCACCACGCCGGGCGGGACCAGCGCCGCGGTCGGCGCGGGCCGGTACACCTACCAGCTCCCGCCCGCCGACATCGACGTCGACCTGGCCGCGCAGCCGGGCCTCAGCCTCCTCGTCCCGTACCTCACCTACACCCTGACCGCCCACAACACCGGCCCCGGTACGGTCACCTCGGCCACGCTCACCGCGACCCTGCCGCAGGGCTCCTCCGCCACCGGGCTCTCCCCGGGGTGCACCGTCATGGGGACCACCGTGACCTGCGGCTACGGCACCATCGCCGCCGGCGCCGCCTCGGCCAAGACGTTCCGGGTACCGCTGGGCCTGCTCTCGCTGGGCCGCGTCTCGGTCACCGCCACCCGTACCGTGTCCGCTCCGTCCGACCCCAACCCGCTCAACGACGGCGCGACCGCCAGTTGCACGGTCGTCTCCGTCCTCCTGGCCACCTGCCCCTGACCCCCCGGGACCACGTCCCCTCCAGGACCGGCCCCGGTCCCGCGAGCCCGCCGGCTCGCGGGACCGGGCCCTACGCCCCTTCGTCGTAGGTACCCGCCTCGATTTCGAGGGCGAGTTCCCGCAGGACCTCGATCGAGGTGACGTCCGTGCGGCCGCTGTCGTGCGCGATCGCGAGGCTGGTGAATGCCAGGCTGAATCCGGAGACCATCGTGTGCAGGGCCGGTCCCAGCGCTTCGGCCACCAGCGCCGCCACCTGTTGCGGAGAGGCGTCGGCCGGGACACTGATGGAAGGAAGCATCTCGTTCAGGAGTGTGGTGGCCACACCCGCCGTCGCGGCGGGGCCGTCGTCATCGCCGAGGGCGTCGCCGTAGCCGTCGTCGTCCTGGCCGGATTCGACGGCCCGGCGGATGTTCTGGGCTTCGGTGAGGATGCCGATCACCCGCTTGAGTACCTCTGCGCGTTCCATCCTGCGGAGCGTAGCCCGTGCTCGCCGGCCGGGGGCGGGGTCTGGCCACTGCGCGGGCCCGCCCCGCGCCGCGTGTTCCGCGCATTCCTGGGGAGACGCCAGGAGGGCGAGCAGCGCGCCCCGAACCGGTGCTGCGACGAAGAGAGAGGCCAAGGTCATGAGCGACTCCGAAGCACACGGCGACGAGGTCTACCAGCCTCAGCCCGAGGACGAGCCCTCCGAGCGTCAGCCGGACATGGACGACAGCGTCGGGGAACCCGGCACCGATGCCCTGATCGATCAGGGCTACTCGCCGCCCGAGCGGCTCTTCACACGAGAGCGGGGGGACAGCCTCGACGAGCGCCTCGCCCGCGAGCTTCCCGAGTGGGAGATGCCCGACGGCGACGGGATCGGGGACCTGACGGGTGGCGCGGGAGAGCCCGTGGATCCGCAGGCGGGCGGCGCGCGGGCCGGCCGGCTGGCCCCGGTCACCTCGTTCCCCCACGGGAACAGCATGCTCGCGCAGGACGTCGGCATCGATGCCGGTGCCGCCTCCGCGGAGGAGGCCGCCGTGCACCTCATCGAGGACCTGGACGAGGAGGAGAACGAGGGGCGGCCGTAGCGGAGCGGGCCGCGGCCCGTCGCACCCGGCCCGGCCGGGTCACGCGTACGGCCGAGAAGCCCGCGCCGGCGGCCGGCTCACCGGCCGACGATCTTGCGTACGTTTTCGACGCGGCCGCAGTCGGATGCCAGCTGCTTCTCGCGTTCCCGCAGGAACGCGGCGCCCAGCTCGGCCCTGCGCTCGTCGGGAACGCTCTCCCTGGCACCGTTGAGGATCGTCCGCTCCTCCTCGTCGAGGTGGTGGGATACCGCCTTGACCAGGGCCTCCAGCCGCGTGTCCCACTCCTCGGAGCCGACGTCGTCGACTTCCAGCAGCGCGAGCAGGGCCTCGTTGCCCTCGGCGTGCTCCTCCTCGCCGTGCTCGACTTCCTCGTTGTCGACGCCCCTGAAGCGCTTGAGAGCCCCGTAGACCTCTGCCTCCTCGGCCTCGCCGTGCGCGATGAGCAGGGCCGCGAACTTCTCCCTCGCTGCCGCGCGGTCGGCCTCGACGCTCCGCATGCGGCGGAACAGCTCCTCCATGGTGCGGTGGTCCTTGAGGATCACCGCGACGACGTCCTGGTCCTGGTCCATGCGCTCTCCCGCCATACCGCTCGCCTCCTCGGTCGTCCCGGCCCCTGCCGGCGGTACCAGCGGTACCAGCGCCCTCCGGAGCCCCGGGTACGGATCCCGCCGGCCGGGATCGGCGCGGCGGGCATAGGGGCGACTGCCCGAGTCCGGCGGGTTCATGCGGACCCCGTCGCGCGTGGGTGAGCGCAGCGAGGTCCTGGACCACGAGGTCTACCCCGGGCCCCCCTCGGCCCGCGCGGCCCGGGAGGCGCTCCCGGTGCGCGACGTGGTCGCCCGGCTCAAGACCCGGACCGGCGGAACGGCCCGGTCGGGGAGCGTCACCGGTGTTCCTTCACGCCCTCGGCGATGAGGGAGACGCCGATGCCCAGCAGCCAGACGTCCTTGGCCAGCGCGATCCCCTGCTCGGTGGGACGCAGACTGCCTTCCTGGCGCATGCCCGGCGTACGGAGGTAGAGCCCGAGGGTGCCGACGGAGAAGGCGGTCAGCGCCACCCCGGCGACAGCGGCGGGCACGATCGGCACGAGCAGCGTGGCGGCTATGGCCAGCTCCCCGGCGGAGAGCAGGCGGACGAACTTCTGGGCGTCCTGCTCGCCGAGGAACGGGTAGGTCCCGGCGGCGAACTGGTGGAGCCCCTCGGCCGTGGCCTCGTCCGCACCGCGTTTCGACAGCCCGGAATTGAGGAAGAACACGCCGGCCGTGAGCCTGAGCGGCAGTTGCCGCGCCGCCGAACGCCATGCTTCACAGGAAACCATTGCGGAGCCTCCCAGAGATGACCCCAGCTACCACCCTGCCACCCCTCCGAGGCATGTCAAACCGGGGTCGCGTCAGGGCCGGGGGCAGGCCTCGGAGGTGCGCCGGCCGGCCTGCCCGCTACCGGCCAACCTCGTGGAATCGCCCCGTCGGCGGGCGTGTGAGACGGGGGTCGGCCCGCGCGGCGGTGTTTGCTGGCGGCAGCGAAGACCTCACCGCGAGGCCGCCACGCGCGCCAGGAGGAACCGGAAGCATGAAGTTCGCCCAGATCATCGACTTCGAGACCGAGCGCATCGACGAAGTGCGCGACCTCCTGCGCTCCTACGAGGAGCGGGCCCGCTCGGAAGGCCGGAGCGGAGCCCCCGACTCCCGCACCCTACTCAAGGACCGGGCCAACCCCAACCGCTACCTCGCCTTGGTCGAGTTCGACTCGTACGAGGCCGCCATGGCCAACAGCAACGCGCCCGAGACGAACGAACTGGCTCAGCAGCTCTCGACGCTGATGACCAGGCCGCCGGTCTACACCGACTGCGACGTCCAGGACCGGCAGAGCATCGGCTGACGTCGGCAGCCGCGCGCCGGTATCCTCCCGGTCGTCCTCCCGGTCGTCCCGCCGCGGCGCCACCGCCGGCATGTCCGCCGGGCCGGCGGGTACGACCCCTCCCGTACACAAGGGCGCCGGAAGGCGCCGAGGAACCAGGGGGATCGGAAATGATTCGAAAGCTGCAGGCGGTGGCGCTGGACTGCGCCGATCCGGTACGGCTCGCGGAGTTCTACGCCGAGTTGCTCGGCGGCCGGGTGGTCGCGACCCCGGACGACCCCGACTGGGTCGAGGTGCACGGGTTCGACGGGACGCCGCTGGCCTGCCAGCGGGTGGACGGCTACCGGCCGCCCGAATGGCCCGGCCAGCAGCACCCGCAGCAGCTGCACCTGGATTTCGACGTGGACGACCTCGACGGGGAGGAGAAGCGGGCGCTGGCCCTCGGCGCGGTCGTGCTGGAGCGGACGGACCGGCTTCGCCCGGACGCGAACTGGCGGGTGTACGCCGACCCGGCAGGCCACCCGTTCTGCCTCTGCCTTCACTGATCCACGGCGTCGTTTGAGCCACCTCCGCCCCACAACCGCCCCCGATACGACCGGATTCCGGCCAGTGGCCGCCCGCCCGGCCGGATGACACTGGGGCCATGGAGACGGTGTACGCCCTGCTCGTGGGCATCAACGAGTACCCCGCGGCGCGTTCCGGTCTGCGCGGCTGTCTGAACGACGTGGCCGGTGCCCGCGCCGTGCTGGAGGCGGCCGCCCCGGGCAGGGTCCGCGCCCGTGTCCTCACCGACGGCGCGGCCACCGCCGCCGCCGTGGAAGAGGGGATCGTCGGCCACCTCGGGCGGGCCCGTGCCGGGGACACGGCGCTGCTGTGGTTCTCGGGGCACGGTACGGAGTACCCGGCGCTCACCCCGCAGGAGCTGCTGCTGGAGCCGACCGGCCGCTGCCAGGCGCTGGTGTGCGCGGACGGCCCGCTGCCGGACAAACGGCTCGGCGCTCTGCTCGACGGGGCGGCGGCGGGCGGTGCCCGGGTGGTGGCGGTGCTGGACTGCTGCTTCTCGGGCGGCGCCAGCCGTGAGGAAGAGGGGGTCGTCGCCCGTGCGCTGCCGCCGCTGCCGCAGTGGCGGCCGGCCGTCGGCGCGCGAGACCTGAGCGGGCCCGCCCGGCCGCCGGGCCACGTGCTGCTGGCGGCGAGCCGGATCGGCCAGCCCGCGTACGAGCGGTCCGTCGAGGGGCCCGACGGTCCGCGCACGCAAGGCGTGTTCTCGTACGCACTGGCACGCGCGCTGCGCCGGGCCGCGCCCGGGACCACCGTCCGGGAGCTGCTCGCGGAGGCGGACGCGGGGGTGCGCCGGCTGGTGGAGCGGCAGCAGCCGGTGCTGTTCCCGGCCGAGCCCGGGGGTCCCGCGGACCGGCCGCTGCTGGGCGGCCCGGCCCGCTGGCCGAGCCCGTACCTGCTGCGCGAGGGCCCGGAGGGGTGGGAGGTGGACTGCGGGCGGGTGCACGGCCTGACCGGTGGCGCGGGCACGGAGTTCACGGCGCCGGGCGGCCCCGTCCGGGCCACGGCGGTGCGGGCGGACCGGACGCTGGTCGCTCCCGACGGCTGGGTTCCGGAGCCGGGGTCGGTGCACGCGGTGGCCCTGTCCGCCCTGGCGCTGCCCCCCGCTGCGGTGGTCCTCGACGGGGAGGGGGCCGGGACGGTCCCCCTGCCCGTGTCCCCGCTGCTGCGCGAGGTGGCGGCCGGTTCGGCGGAGGAGGCCGCTGCGGGGCTGCTGCTGCGGGTCGAGGTGCGGGGCGCACGGGCCAGGGTGCTGCGCCGCGACGGGGCGCCGTACGTGCCGCCACTGCCACTGGCCACGGAGGCGGACGCGGTGCGGCTGGGCGACTGCCTGACCCGCCTGGTGCACTGGCACCGGATCCGGGACCTCAGCTCCGGCCTGTCGCCGCTGAGCGGGCACGTCAGGATCGAGGTGCTGCCCTGGGAGGCCCGCGACGGCGAGCCGCTGCGGCCCGACGGCAACGGCGAGGTCGTCCTCTCGTACACCGGCCGGCGCGAGCCGTGGGTCACCGTGCGGCTGCGCAACACCGGGCCCCGGCCGCTGTGGTGCGTACTGGTCAGCCTCGACGACCGGTTCGGCGCCGGGACGGGCCTGTTCCCGGGCGAGTTCATCGGCCCCGGCATGACCGGCCACGCCCTGGACGGGCAACCGCTGCACCTGGTGCTGCCCGCGTCGCGGCCGGTGCGTTCCGGGGCCTCGGTACGGGACTGGCTGACGCTGGTGGTGGCCGAGGGGGAGCTGAACACGGTGCCGTTCCACCTGAGCCGCTGGGAGCCGGACGCCGACGCCGTACGCACCGCCGCGCCCCGTCGCGCGCCGGCCGACGGCCTGCTGCGGCTGACCGGACCCGGGCGGTCCTCCGGAGGCCGGGACCTGCTGCCGGCGGCCCCCTTCGGCCCGGGGCAGTGGGCGGCCGGCACCCTGGCCCTGCGCACGGTGGTCCCGTAGGCCGGGCCATTCGGATCGCGCCGGATCCGGAGGACCCGGCCCGGCCCTCACTGTCCCAGGTGGGTGAAGCCGGCCCAGCCGGTGAGGTCGTGCGGGTCCAGATGGGCCAGCCGGGCCGTCAGCGCGGGCGGCATGCCCTCGGGCACGCTCCGGTCCGGGTCCAGCATCCACAGCTGGGCCCGGCGCAGCGCCCGCGCGGGCGGCTCCTGCTCGCGGCGCAGGTAGTGGTGGGTCAGGAACATCAGGACGGAGGTCGCGTCGTCCGGTACCGGCCACAGGGAGCCGATGACCGAGCGGCTGCCGGCCACGAGGAAGGCGGAGGAGAGGCTGTAGGCCTCGTTGAGACCGCGTCCCGAGACCTGGCTGCGGCATGCGGCGAGGACGACGAGGCCGAGCGGACCGTGCACGGCCCCGGTCAGTTCCTCGGCGGTCAGCACACCGCCCTTGAGGGCGAGGTAGGAGCTGCGGGGCCCGTTCTCCTCGACCGTGCCGTGGCAGGCGAGGTGCAGGACGGCCCCGCCGTCGGCGCGTTCGCGCAGCCACCGGGAGACCTCGCCGGGCGTGCCGTCGCCGCTGCGCAGGCCCAGGTGCTCGCCGGCCGGGTAGAAGGCCCGCCGGACGGCGTCGGCTTCCTCCCCGGCGTACGGCAGGTCGCCCGTGGGGTCGCCGACGACCAGCGCGGTGCCGGTGTGCGGGACGCCGGGGCGGGCCGCGACCTCGCAGAGCAGGCGCGCGGAGGCCGCGTACGAGATCTCCGCGTCCTGGAGGGCGTACCGGCGGCCCGTGCCCGTATCGCCGAACGCGGCGTGCCAGGGCACGAGGCCGAGCGGGCCCATCGGTACGAGCACCAGCCGGGGTACCCGGCCGAGGACTTCGAAACGGCCGAGGAGCGGGCGCAGCGCGGTCCGCCAGGCCCAGGAGCAGAGCCGGTCGAGCCGGTCCCGCAGCGGCGGTGCCGGGTCCGGGCGGGCGGGGCCGTGGCCCGGTACGGGTTCGATGTCGCGCGGCGCGGTGCCCTGTCCGGGACGGTACGCGCGCAGGGGGCCCGCGTCCGCCCGCAGGTTCGGCAGCCGCACCCCGCGGACCTCCCCGCGCGAGGTGACGACGACGGCGGTGCCGGGGCAGTCGGCGGTGGCGGCCACCAGGTAGACGAGGGCGTCCTTGCCCTGGGCGCGCAGGGCCCCGCCGATCTCCTCGGGGGAGGGCGGGTCCAGGAGCGGGGTACGGGCCTCGGTGAGGGCTCGGACCACGCGGCGGCGCAGGTCGCCCGGCGCGGAGTCCGGGTCGTCCGCGGCGCCGGCGGCGTGCCACTCGGCGGCCAGGGCGTCCCGGCCGGCGGCGGTGAGCAGTTCGGGGACGGAGCGGCTGGTGGTGGCCGCGTGCAGGACCAGTCCGCGGCAGGCGTCGAGGGCCTGGAGGGCGTCCTGAGAGGCCCGGTCGGCCACGCACCAGCCGACGACCTCCTCGGAGAGGCCGGTGGCCAGCCGTGCGGCCTCGGCCGCGTCCTGGGTGCCGGACTGGAGCAGCGCGGAGCAGACGAAGCCGCGCATGGCCTCCAGCCCCAGTCGGCGGCCGCGCTCGCGGTCGCGGCGGTCCGGTGCCGAGCGGATCCGGTAGGCCTGGGCGAGGGAGTGGAGGGAGACGGCCCACAGCCGGTGCTCCGGGCCGCCCATCGCCGCGACGGCCCCTTCGAGGAGGCTGATGGCCCGCTCCAGGTCGTGGGCCCGCTGCGGGGAGTGCGCCCGTTCCCCGGCCAGGACCAGTGTGCAGTACACGGAGCCGGCTTCGGAGGTGAAGCGGATCCAGGTCTCGCCGCCCGGCTCGCTGAGCCGGACGGCTTCCTCGCTGAGGGCGAGGGTCTCGCGGATCCGGGGCAGGTCGGCCGTGACCAGGGCGTCCTGCTTCCAGGCCAGGGCCATGCCGCCGATCAACCCGGCGCGGTGCCCGCGGGGCAGCTTCGCAGCCAGGCGCAGCAGTTCGCCCGTCGACGGCCGCCCTTCGGGCACCCGCAGGAGGGGGACTCCGAGGCGGCCCGCGAGGTTGTTGCGGACCATCCGGGCGCTCTCCAGGATGGCCCAGGCCTCGATCCGGCCCGGGTCGTCGGCCTCCCCTTCGCCGACGGCCCGGGCCACCTCCGCCACGAGCCGGTCCGCTTCGGCCAGGTCGCCCCGCTTGACGGCGATGCCCGCCCGCGCCCCCGCCTGGTGGAGGCGCAACAGACGGTCCACCTTCGGGGACGGGCTCAGGGCGGACCGCAGCCGGTCCCAGTCGGCCTGGTCGGGTACCACCCCGCTGGTGATCCCGTGCAGTTGCGCGAGCATGCCCGAGGCGATGGTGGCCCCGTGCGTCAGCCAGGGGCTGTCGTTGCCCGCCCGGGCGGCCTCCGCGAAGTGCTCGACCGCCTCGGCGAGCCGGGCCGCGTTGTCGTTCAGCATGCCCTGGGCGAGGCGGTGGTTGCCCAGGACCGCGTACCCGTGGCCGCGCCAGGCGGGGTTCTCGTCCGCGTACGCGAGGACGGCTCCGGTCAGTTCGGCCTCGCGCTCGGGGCCGATCCGGTCACCACCGGGGTCCAGGACCACCATGTTCTGCAGGAGGTGCGCCGCGAGCTCCGCCCGCTCGGATGCGTGCTCCGTCGCGCGCCAGCTGTCGAACAGCTCCGAGAAGCGGCGCTCCCAGGCACCGCGGGCCGGTGAGTCCTCGCCGTACAGGATCTCGTCGAAGGTGAAGTCCGGGGACTCGCCCTGCGCGTAGCGCTCTCGGAAGTCCCGGTAGATGCGCATGAGCTCCTCGCCCGAAAGGGTGTCGGACCGGGCCTTCCCCTGGCGGTGCCGCGCGTCGGCAACCGTCAGGAGGAGCAGGTCGCGTACGTCGGAGGGGAGTTCCTCGCCTTCCAGGGCCAGCTGTCCGGCGCGTTCCATCACGCTCAGGCGCGCCGGGTCCTGGTCCGTCAAGTAGCGCAGGTGCTGTGCGGTGACCAGGGCCAGGGCGGTGCGCGTGACCTTCCCCTCGGCGGGCTCCCACCGGTCCACGGCCCGGGTCAGCAGGGCGATGGCGAGGTCGAGGGCCTCAGGGTCGAGCCCCTGCTGGACGCGGGTGACGAGGAACCGGCCGAACCAGTCGAGGTGGAACCAGGGCAGCGCGTCGATGTCCGCCTCGGCGGTCAGCAGAGCGGTCAGTTCGGCGGCGGCCCGGTCGCCCTCCGAGCGCTCGGACCAGGTCGTGGCGATGGCGACGCGGGTGAAGGCCGCCCGCACCCGTGCCTCCCGTTCCCAGGAGGGGCGGCTGCCGCCCGCCTCGGCCAGCGCGCGCAGGATCTCGTCCCGGGCCTCCTCCAGCACGGCCCGGTCGGCGGTGTGGTGGCCCAGGAGCATGAGGGACGTCGCACGCGACAGGCGGGCCAGCGGAAGGTCCCGTTCCCGGTCGCCGGCCGCCAGCACCCGGGCGTAGTGGTCGGCGGAGCGGGTGTAGGAGGCGGTGTCGCCGGTGGCGAGGGCGTGCCGCTGCCAGAGGAAGCCGAGGGCCTCCAGGAGGTCCGCGTCCTCGCCGTCCGTGTCGTCGAGTGCGGCCAGGCCCCACCGCAGGGCCTCGTCGAGGAGGGCCGGCTCCCCGGGCCCGTCCATGACGCGGCGTTTGGTGATGTAGGCCAGGAGCCACCGGGCGAGCACGGCCGTCCCGTCGTGTTCGGCCTCCTCGGGCAGTTCCGGTAGGCCCCGCGCGAGCAGGGTGTGGATCTCGGCCGCCAGTTCCCGGCCCGGCCGCTCGTCGTGGCGCATGGCGAGGAGGTGCCCGTACATGATCCGGCGCAGCGGCCAGGCCGGGCCTTCGGCCCGGCGGCGGAAGGCGTGGGCGAACGATTCGGCGGCGAGGTCCCGGTCCTCGGGGTCGGCCTGCTCCACGTACAGCCGGTAGCCCAGTTCACCGGCCTGCCCGTACAGTTCCTGCGCCTCGGCGCTGCCGGCGGGTACCGCGGCGAGCGCGTCCGTGACCTCGTCACGGGCGGCTCTCAGGGGGTGCGCGGCAGCGGGCACGGGTCCTCCATGGGCTCAGGGCGCGAGGCGCGCGTGATAGGGCAGGAGGATCCGGTCGAGCCAGTGGCGGCCTTCGGGCGTCGTGAAGTCGACCGGGTCCTCGCCGGTGGGTGCCAGGGCGGTGGGCGGGCAGCGGTCGGCGAAGAGGACCAGGGCCCGTTCGCCCGGCTCGCGTTTGGAGGACCACAGGAAGCCCTGCGCCCACGGGTCGGTGTGCCGGCGTATCCAGTGCGCCCAGTCGCGGGTGTACGGGTAGTCGCGGGCCTCCGCCTGCACCAGCCAGCCGTCCTGGTGCACGGCGGCCAGATCCTGCCCCGTGACCAGCGCGACGACGTCGAGGGACTCCGTCAGGCGCAGCTCCGAGAGCAGACGGCCGGCGACGGCCGCCCGGGGCACCAGCCGGGCCGCGCCCGACGGGTCGAAGGGCAGTGAGTGCAGGACGCTCTCGCTGACGGCGGCCTGCGGGGTGAGCCCCGCGTACAGGTAGCCGTACCGGTCGCAGGACGTGGAGTCGAAGCGGCCGCCGCCGTAGAGGCAGTGGGCGGGGACCGGGTTGAAGGAGCCGCCGGGCCGGCGCGCGGAGTGCACCCGGTAGAGCGGGGTGCCGGCGGCGAGGGTCACCTTGGCGGGGGTGCCGGCCGGCTCGGCGGGCGGCCGGTAGTTGGGCACGGACTACTCCCCTTCGGCGAGGAACGCGGCGGTCCCGGCGAGCCGTTGCTCGTCAGGGGTGTCCAGCAGGGAGATGGGGGCCGCGCACCCGTCCAGCCAGGCGTTCGGCGAGAGCCACCAGTCGGCGGCGCCCCAGGGATCCGCGGCAGCGCCCAACAGGAGGTTGACCTCGCGGACGACCGGGCGGACCCGGCCGCCGGCGGTGAACTGGAAGGCGGGCAGGCGGACCAGCCCGCCGGAGGAGGGCAGCCGGATCAGGTGCGGGGCGTACGGGTCGCTGCCGCCCTCGAGGACTTCGGCGTCCCCGAGGGCGGGGGCCGCGAGAAGGCGGTCGCGGACCTCCCCGAGGACCGGACCGGCCATGCGGTGCCCGTCGAGGACGAGGACGGCCAGGTCGTCGGCGGTGAAGCCGAGGTGGTCGGCGGTGGGGGCTTCGGCGGAGGGAGCCTCGGGGGCGGCGGCGAGCCGGCTCTCGCCGGGGAACCGGTCGGGCAGCCGCTCCTCCAGCAGCCGGGCGGCGAGCAGTGCCGCGCGCCGGGCCGCTCCGCCGGTCTCCGTGCGCAACGTGGTGAGGAGGAGGGCGAGTCGGCGCAGGGCGGCGGGGTCCAGCCGGGGGCGCAGCTCGTCCCAGTCGGCGGCCGCGGCGGCCAGCCGCGCGTACGGGTCGGTCATGTCCGGCTTCCCCCCGCGTTCGTGAGCAACTCCGCCACCAGGTCGGCGCGTTCGGGTCTGCGCACCAGGAGGTGGACGTCCCAGTCGCCGCCGCGGGCCAGCTCGGCCTCGACGGCGGTCCAGACGGCGGCGAGGCTGTCGGCGGGCGCGAGGCCGCCACGGCCGGCGCCCATCAGGGGGAGGCAGACGGAGGTCCGGCCGGGGCCGCCCGCCAGCAGGGCGAAGACGCGGGTGACGGCGCGGGTGACGTCCGCCGGCAGGACGTCGTAGTCGTTGGTGCCGGGGCGGGGTACCGCCACGGCGGCGTGGTGGATGTGGCGGACGCCCTGCTCTTCGAGGGCCCCGGCGCCGGTCACGGCGACCGTGCCGGGAGCCACCGGGAGTCCCCGCGGGGCGTACCGGTCGGTCCAGGCCCGCAGTTCGTCGCGGATGCGGTCCTCGACGATGCGGCCGGCGGGATCCCGTACGGCGCCCGCGCGACGCAGGGTGGCGGCGACGGAGGACTTGTACGGCTCGGGCAGGGCGAAGTGGGTGTTCGACGGCGAGACCACCACGTCGATGTCGCGCAGCAGGTCGGCGGCGTGCACGTGCAGGGTGAGCCGGTGCTCGCGGCCGCCCACGAGGACGGTGACCGGCCGGTGGCTGGGGGCCAGTCGACGGCTCGCCCCGCCGCGCACGGGAGGACGGTCGGCGCCGTCGCCGGGCAAGGCGGGTAAGGAGCCCGCGGTGTGGCCGCGTACGAGCAGCTCGGCCAGCTGCCCGAGCACCATCAGCTCCTGGTGTTTGCGGAAGCGCTCCACGCTGACCCCGTACACCTGGGCGGCCCGCCTGCGCCGGTCGGCGGGGGGCCAGTCCCGGGTGCCGCGGGCGAGACCGAGGCTGTACTCGGCGGCTTCCTGGAGGGTGCCCCCGCCCATGGCGGCGACGGCGGTGCGCAGCAGCCGCTCGACGGCGGGGAAGTGCGGACCCCCGGAGCCGGCTTCCCCCTGCTCGGCCGACATGCCGGTGAGCAGCGGGAGCCGGAGCTCACGCAGTCGGACGATCCCGGCCCGCCGCACTTCCCTCACCTCCGCGAGGACTTCCCCGTGGTCCGGCAGTTGTGTGGGCGACATGGCGGAAGGATCGCACCGCCCGCGCGCCCCGTACAAGCCGGAACCGGCCCTCTTCTCCCATGGTGCGCAGCGGCCCGGTCGGCTCCGGGGCGCCCGCCGGTCGCGGCCGGGCGGGTCCGGGTCGGATCCGGGTCGGACGGCCGCGCCACGGGCGAGGACCGCCCCGAGCCCGCCCGCGCCCGCACCCCGGAACCGCCTCCGGCGCGTCTTCGAACCGACCCTCCCCATTCGGGAGTTGACAGGAGAACGCCCTCGCCCGAGGCCGGTCGCCCGCCGCGGCCTTATGGTCCACGCGACGCCCATCGAACGGCGAAGACTTCGCCGGGCCCCGTCCTCACGCCAGGAGCCTCCGCATGCCCGCACCCACCGGTCTGATCGATGTCCACCACCACGCCATCCCGCCCTTCTACGCCGAGGCCCTCGGCGACCGGAAGGCCATCCCCGGCGTGGACTACCCGACGTGGACCCCTGAGCAGAGCCTGGAGGTCATGGACGCCCACGGCATCGCCGCCGCCGTCCTGTCCATCACCGCCCCCGGTGTCACCTTCCTCGACGGCGACGACGCCCCGAAGCTGGCCCGCCGCGTCAACGAGTACTTCGCCGAGCTGGTCCGCGAGTACCCCACCCGCTTCGGCGCCTTCGCGGTCCTGCCCCTCCCCGACGTGGCCGCCGCCCGCGAGGAGCTCCGCTACGCGCTCGACGAGCTCGGCCTGGACGGCGCCGGCGTCCTGACCTCGTACGGCAACCGCTACCTCGGCGACCCCGAGTTCGAGCCCCTCTTCGCGGAGATCGCCGAGCGCGGCGCGGCCGTCCACGTCCACCCGGCCGCCCCGCCCAGCCGCGACCTGGCCACCTTCGACCTGCCGGTCTCCCTCTACGAGTTCACCTTCGAGACCACCCGCACCGCGGCCAGCCTGCTCTTCAACGGCGTCCTCGACCGCCTGCCCGACCTGCGGATGATCCTCTCGCACGCCGGCGGCACCCTCCCCTTCCTGGCCCGCCGCCTCACCTACGGCACCACCATCGGCGCGTACCTCAAGGACCGCGCCCCGGAGGACGTCATCGGCACCCTCGGCCGCCTCCACTACGACATCGCGATGTCCGCCAACGACTTCGCGCTCCCCGCCCTGACCCGCCTCACGGGCACGGACCACATCCTCTACGGCAGCGACTACCCCTTCATGCCCGCCGCCCACACCACGGAGAACACCAACGGCTTCGCCGAGTTCGACGGCTGGACCGAGGCCCAGCGCGCCGAGATCGGCCGCACCAACGCCCTGCGCCTCCTGCCCGCCCTGGCCGCCCGCCTCACCCCCTGAGAAACACGCTCGGCTTCGCACCACGACGACGCCCCGGGCGGCCGGGCGGGAGCCCTTCCCGCCGGATGTACGGGTGGAGGGCGCCCCGCTCCGTCAGCGGAACGCGGCGGCGTTGCGGGTCGCCCATGCGGAGAAGGGGCGCGGCGCGCGGCCGAGGACCCGTTGGACGTCCGGGCTGACCCGCAGTTCGGCCGGGCTGGGGGAACCGAGGATGTCCAGGGTGTCGTCGGCGAGCTCCGCCGGCATGTTCCGGGTCATGGCGGCTCTGGCCTCGTCGCGGGTGAGCTCGTGAAACCTCACCGGAGCGCCCAGCGCGGCGGCGATGGCCTCCGTCTGTTCCCGCGGGGTGATCACCTCCGGGCCGGTCAGCTCGTAGACGCCGTGGGTGTGCCGGTCGTCCAGGAGGCAGGCCGCCGCGACCGCGGCGATGTCGGCCGGGTCGATGATCGGCACCCCGACATCGCCGAAGGGCGCGGCGACGACCCCTTGTGCGCGGACGGACTCGGCCCACCACAGGGCGTTGGAGGCGAAGCCGCCCGGCCGTAGGACGGCCCACTCCAGGCCGGATTCGCGCAGCGCGTCCTCCAGCGCGCGCATCGCGATCCTCGTCGGGCCGAAGGGCCTGGTCACCACGCCCTGAGTGGAGAGCAGGACGACCTTGCGGACCCCGCCGGCCGCGGCCTCGCCGATGATGTCGGCGGGGCCGGCTCCGGTGGCGTGCAGGTCGCCGGAGAGCAGCAGGAACAGCGCCTTCGCCCCCGCCAACGCGGGCCTGAGGCCGGCCGGATCGGCCAGGTCGGCCACCATGTGGCGGGCCCCGTCCGGCACCGCCGCCGTATGCCTCGAGACGGCCGTCACCTGCCGGCCCGCCTTGACCAGCTCCTGCGTCAACGGCCGGCCGATGTTCCCGGTGGCCCCGGTCACCACGATCATGAGCAACTCCTCGTCAGATGTCCTTGGTGGCCTCACGCTAGAAGGGGGGCTAACTTCTGGTAAGGACATACCTTGAGGTAAGTTCATGACATGACGGGAAGCGTGCAGGACAGGCAGCCCGAGGCGGGCAAGCGGTATGACGTGTTTCACACCGACTGCCCCGCGCGCGACGTGGTCGACCACGTGACCAGCAGGTGGGGCATCTGGGTGCTGATCTCCTTGCGGAGCAACGCCCTTCGCTTCTACGAGTTGCGCGAGAGCATCCAGGGCATCAGCGAGAAGATGCTCGCCCAGACCCTGCGCGCGCTGGTCCAGGACGGCCTGGTCTGGCGGGAGGTCGAGCCGACGACACCGCCCCAGGTCACCTACGGGCTCACCGAGTTCGGCCAGGACGTCGGCGAACCGCTGACGGACCTGTTCGACCGGATCACGCGACGACTGCCGCCGCGCGACGGGGAATAGCGGGGGAGTGGCCGGTGGCGTTCACGCCCCGTCGGGGACGCCGCCGAGCCGCGCGGTGAACCGCGACCGCCAGCCTTCCTCCGTCAGCGCCACGAGCTGTACCTCCGCCGCACGGACGCGCAGCGGCAGCAGACCGCCGATCGCGGCGCGGACATGGGCGGCGGTCATCGGGTCGTCCGCACCCATGGCCACCGTGACATGGGCGGCGGGCCGTGCCCCGAAGCGGCCGTTGTACGGGCGCAACCCGGGCCACCGGGCATGGAAGGCATCGACGATCGACTGCAGTCCGGGAACGGTGACGGCGACGAAGCCGGGCGCCGTCACGACCTCCTCCACGAGCAGATCGGCAGCCGGAAAACCCGCCGCCAGGGAACGCACTGCCTCCTCGTCCTCACTGGTCAGTGCGGATTCCGGCACGAACGGGTAGAAGAGCGAGACGTGCGCCGGCACCCCGCGGCGCACCAGAGCCGGATCGATACGCGATGCCGCGTCGAGGAGCGGGGCGGCATCGGGCAAGGCGATGACGACGGCGGTGGTCCCTGGATCCGGCATGCCGTCATCATCGCAGGCCAGACCACTCCTGCGCCCCTTGCGCGGCCCGCCGTCGGAATGCGTGCGGGGCCGCGCGGGGGCACCGGGCCACCGGGAGGGCCGAGTTCGGGGCCGGGCGGGCGGGGCCGGTCAGCTGCCGCCGACGACCCGGCCGATGCCGGTCCAGCCGTTCGGGCCGGCGGGGTCGCCGCCGTTCCACAGCCAGACGGAGGCACCGCCGTCCGGATCGGCCACGAGGTAGTCGGCGCGGGCGTCGCCGTTGAAGTCGGCGAAGTGGACCCTGCCGTGGTCGGTCGTGACGCCGGTGGCGATCTCCCCGGCCCATTCCCAGCCGTTGGGCCCGGTCACGTCGCCGCCCCGGTTGCGGTAGAGGTCGACTCCGCCGCCGGGCTTGATGAAGTGGTAGTCGGCCCTGTTGTCGCCGTCGTTGTCCGCGAAGCGCACCCGGTTGCGGTCGTTGACGGCGGTGGTGACCCGTCCCACGCCCCGCCAGCCTTGGGTGCCCGAGGTGTCGCCGCCCCTGTTGAGGTACACGTCGAGGTTGTTGGAGTCGTTGAACAGCAGGTAGTCGGTGCGGCCGTCGCCGTCCCAGTCGGCGAAGCGGACCTTGGTGAGGTCCTGGGTCAGGCCGGTGGCGACCCGGCCGATCTCCTGCCAGCCGGCCTGGCCGGCCTTGTCGCCGCCCTTGTTGATCCAGGCGTTGACCGAACCGTCGGCGTTCACCACGAGGTAGTCGAAGCGGCCGTCGCCGTCGAAGTCGGCCAGCCGTACGCGCCGGCGCTCGGTGGTGGTGCCCCGGGCGACCTGGCCCAGATCTTCCCAGCCGGCGCCGCCGGGAGTGCTGCCGCCCCGGTTGAGACGGACGGACACCCTGCCGTCGTCCGCGATGGCCACGTGGTCCGGCCGGCCGTCGCCGTCGAAGTCCGCCCACCGCACGCGCCCGTCCGCCCCCGACTCGTTCCCGGCGCGCGAGACGTACGGCCGGCTCGTCCACCCGCCCGCCACGGCCTCGTCGATCGCAGGCCGGTACGCGGCGGCCATCTTCCGGTACCCGGAGTCGGAGGGGTGCAACTGGTCCGGCAGTTCGCCCGGGTTGTCCATCCGGGGCGGCGGCACGTAGCGGAAGCGCTGCCCGGCCGCCTGCCGGGGCGCCTCCTCGGCCTGGACGACGGCGTTGAACGCCGAGGTCTGCTGCTCCCACCCCGGCGTGTCGGTCAGGAGTCCCTGGACGACGACCGTGACGTAGGGGTTGTTGGCCCGCATCCGGTCGACGAGCGCGAGCACTTGGTGCGCGGTGTCCACCGGGTCGGCCTGGTGGTGCCGGATGTCGTTGATGCCCAGGTGGAGCAGGACCACGTCCGGGGCGGCACCCGCCTGCCACCGGTCGATGCCGGACCGGATCCCCGCGACGGTGTAGCCGCTGTGGCCCTCGTGGTCGGCGTCGCCGGCCCCGCCGGAGGTTCCCGAGCCCACGAAGTCGGGGACGTACCGGGACTGCTGGGCCAGCAGGTTCCAGAGCGGGCCGCGGTACCCGGAGCCGTCGGAGCTGCCCGCGCCCAGAGTGATGGAGTCGCCGAGCGGCATGATCCTCACCGCTTGCGGACCGGCCGCCGGCTCCGCGCCGGGCGCGGCGCCGGCCGGGGCCGGCCCGCACAGGAGCGTGCCGGCGGCCATGGCCGCGCAGAGGAGGGAGGCGGTGCGTCTGTTCATCAGGGTTGCCTTGTCTCAGGGAGGGCGCCGACCCGGCGCGGCCACGGGAACCCGGAAGGGGCCGATGGCGGCGGGCCTTTGCCTGTGCTCGGGAGCCATTGTGCGCGATGCGCCGCGGGGCTCCGCTCGACGGAGTCCCGCGAGGCGTTCATCCCGCCGGGCAGCGGCGGCTCGCCGGCGGTGGGCCCCCTGCGCGCGGACGCGGGCACCGAGCGGGTGGCCGGCACGACCCCCGGCTTCGCCAACGGCGTTGTCAGTGGCCCCCCGTAGCGTCGAAGACATGACGCGAACCGCACACACCTTCGCCTACGCGGGCTCCTCCGCGCTGACCGGAGACGGTACGAACCGGCTCCTCGGCCTGGAGACGGCGGGCGGCCTGACGCCCGCCGGGGCAGAGGCCCACCCCCGGTTCTTCGCCGGTTTCCTGAGCGATCCCCAGGCCGCCGCGCGCGCTCTGCTGGCCGTCGCCGACGTGGCCGGGGCCCGCTACTTCCGGCGGACCGAGCGGGCCTCGCTCGACCCCGTGGTCACGGCCAACGGCGACCGGCTGCGCTTCGAGTCCTTCTCCGGATGCTGCGGGGTCTACGCCCGCCTCGACGTCCTGCCCGAAGCCCTCCTCGATGCGGACACCGGCCACGGCACCACCAACGTCGACGTCAACAACCCGCTGCGCGAGGCACTGTCCCGCCTCGCCGGAGACGAGCCGCTGCACCTGCGCGTCGGCCCGGACGAGCTCGCGGTCACCACCCTCGACGGCCCGGTGGTCGAGAAGAAGGTGCCCCTGCCCGACCGGTGGCTGCGCGGCTTCGCCGAGTCCCAGGCCATCACCGCCGGGTTCGACCTGCGGGCCGAGCTGACCGCCACCGAGGCCGTCCGCTACCTGCGGGCGCTGCCGCGCCCCTCCTCCGGCAGCGGCGGTGCGGCGGGCGGGCCGCTGTGGGTGGTGCCCGCGGGCCGGACGCTGCGCCCCTCCACGCGCCCCGTGCCCGGAGCGGTCTGCCTGCCCGGCCCGGAGCGCCTGGCCGCCCTGCAGCGCGTCCTGCGACAGGCCACCGGCCTGCGCGTCTACGGGCCCCGGGGCGATGGCGCCGCGCCCACCGCCTCCGCCTGGGAGGTCCTGCTCCCCGGCATGCGGCTCACGCTGACGCTCTCCCCGGAGGCGGACCGAGGGTTCTCCGGCGAGGGCAGCGTGCTGGAGGCCCTCGCCACCGACACGGCCGCCGAGGACGCGGAGCTGCTGTCCGTCCTGCTCGCCTGGGAGCCGCGTATCGATCCGGCCGACCTCGCCGACCAGTCCGGCCTCCCCGTCGAGCGGGTCCGGACCGCCCTCACCCGTCTGGGCACGGCCGGCCGGGTCGGTTACGACCTCGCCGAAGCCGCGTACTTCCACCGCGAACTGCCGTACGACGCCCGGCGCGCCGAGCGCCACAACCCGCGCCTCGTCGCCGCTCGCGCCCTTCTGGAGCAGGGCGCGGTCCTCCTCGACGGCGTCGGCACGGCCGTGGTGGCCTCCGGCGAACGCCGCTACCGGATCCGTGAATCCGGTGGCGCCCTCAGCTGCACCTGCCAGTGGTGGGCCGACTACCGGGGCCGCCGCGGCCCCTGCAAGCACGCCCTCGCGACGCGCATGGCCCTGCGCAACGCGACGACCCCGTACCCGGCCGCCGCCGCCTCGGCCCCCGCCACCACCCCCGGAGACGCACGATGACCACCCCGCCCGACACCCGGCCCGGCACCCCACTCGGCACCCCACTCAGCACCCCACTCGGCATCCCGCTCGACACGCCCGATGTGCTCGCCGCCGTCCGGGCCGGCCGCACCCGCTCACTGCCCGCCCTGCTGAAGCCCCTGGACCGCGCCCGGCGCCGGGACCTGCTGGCCGGACTGAAGGAGCTGCGCGGCGAACTGCGGGCCGACGGCTGGGCCCGCTGGGAGGAGCGGGACCGCATCAACCCGGCCCTGCTGGTCGCCGGCGCCGCCTGCCAGAGCGGCGCGGCCGCCGCGGCCTCCTGGATCGGCGGCCGCGACATGCGCCGCCGGCGCCGGCTGCCCTACGACGTACTCGTCGAGGCGCTGGCCGACCGGGACCCCAAGTGGCTCGGCGACCTCGCCCACCGGCTCGCCGCGCGGCCCTCCACCGCCCGGGACGACTACCCGCTGATCAGCGAACTCGTCCGCCGGGCCGGCTGCCCCGTGCCCACCACCGACGGCTGCGTCGAGGGCTGGGCGACGTCCCTGCGGAGCTCCCGCGGCACGCTCACCCACGCACTGCGCCGCGATCCCCACCTCCGCGCCTTCGTCCCGCGCCTGTTCGAGACCCCCGAACCGGTCGCCCCCCTCGCGCGGGAGTGCGAGCCCGACGACCCCCACCAGTGGCCCACCGCGCTGGCCGCCCTCGCCGACGAAGGATTCCTCGACCGCTCCCTCCTCCTCGACGGATGCACCGCCCGCCTGCTCCGCGGCGGCACCGCCCCGGTACTGAAGCCCTACCGGGCCATCCTGCAAGCCCTGAAGCCGACCGAAGAGGAGGAGCGGGGGCGGACCGCCGACTGGATCGCGATCGCCGCCGACGCCCCCTCCTCCGTGGCCGGCCACGCGCAGCAGGTGGTGGCCCGGCTCGCCGCGGCCGGGCACGTCAGCGCCGGCCGACTGGCCGAGATGTCAGCCGCCGTGCTCTTCCGCCCCGAGCGCGGGCTCGTACGGGCCCAGTTGGTGCTCCTCGGCAAGGCCCTGGCCCGTGACCGGGCCGCCGCGCCCGAGCTGCTGCCGGTGCTCGGCGAGGCCTTCGGCCATGCGGACACCGA
Organism: Streptomyces sp. NPDC001903; assembly: GCF_042891345.1. Taxonomy (NCBI): domain Bacteria; kingdom Bacillati; phylum Actinomycetota; class Actinomycetes; order Kitasatosporales; family Streptomycetaceae; genus Streptomyces; species Streptomyces sp. NPDC001903. The sequence goes on along the minus strand of NZ_JBIASZ010000002.1, from coordinate 346,028 downwards.
CATCCAGGAGCGGGCGCTGAAGCTGGCCGCCGCACACCTCGGCGACGACGACCAGGCCCTGCGCGCCGAACTCGCCGACCGCGCACACCTGCTGAGCCCCGTCCACCGTGCGCGGGCGGTGGAGGCCTTCGGCGCCGACGCCGCTCCCGACGAGGACACCGGCCCGTACGAGGAGTTCCTGCCGCCGCCCCCGCTGCCCGTACCGCTCGCCCCGGCCCCGGAAACGGTCGCGGAGACCGTGGAGCTCGTGGCCGCCGTGGTCAACTCCCGTACCGAGACGGTCGAGGAGTTCGAGCGGGCCCTGGACGGCCTGGTCCGCCACGCCCACCGCGACCGCACCGCCCTGGCCGAGGCTCTGCGGCCCGCGCTCGCCGACCGCTACTGGCTCGACCCGGAGCGCCGCCACCTGTACACCGGCGACCTCCCCGGGCTGGAGCACGTGGCCGCAGCCGTCCTGGACGTGCGGCCCGCCGCGCGGCCCCGACAGCCGCTCTTCAGCCGGCGCAGCGACTGCCACCACAGTGACGCGGCCGTCGTGCGGCACGCCCGCGTGGCAGAGGCCGCGCAGCGCATCGGAAGCCGCCCGCTGCCCTTCCTGCTCGCCACCCCCACGCAGAGCACCGGCGCCCTGGATCCGCAGGTGCTCGTCGCACGGCTCGCCGCATACGCCCGCCTGGGCGAGACCCCCGCCCCGGCGGACTTCGCACAGGCCCTGCTCCGCGTTCGCCGTGACGCTTCGGCCCTGCCGGAGGCGACCGCCCTGGGCACCCCCGAAGGGGACCGGCTGGCCAACTGGCTCGGCGAGGGCGGCCGCCCCGCAGCCGTCACCCGCCGCACCATGCCGGCCGAGTACCAGCGCTTCGGCGGCACACCCGACCGCCACGCCCTGGACACCGGCGAACGGGCCACCGTGATCGCGGAGTTCCCGGAGCAGTTCCGGTCCCTGGGGCGGGCGCGCACGGCGCAGGGCCGCTGCTGGGACGGCGGAGCCCCCGAAACCCTGATCGCGCTGCTGCCCGAGGACCGGGAGACCCTGGCCGCCTGGTCCCTCCCGGCCGTCACCTCCTGCGCCGTCGACGAGGCCCGCGACGGCACGGACATCCTGCCGGGGCTCGCCGCCTCCGGAGGCCCGGCAGGACCGGCCCTGCACCTGGCCGTCGCCACCGGGCTCGGCGCCCGCCACGCCGAAGACCGGCTCCGCGCGGTCGACGGCCTGCTCACCCTCGCGGGCCGCGGCGAGCTGGACGCCGTACGCCTGGGCGCCGACCTCACCGAGCTGGTGGACCTGGGCACGGTCAAGCCCAGCCGTCTCGCCGACGCGCTGCGCACCGCGGCCGCGACCGGCGCCCACGCCACGACCTGGGCCGTCCTCGCCGGACTCCTGCCCGCCCTGCTCACGGGCTCCGCCGATCCGCGCGGTACGGGCGAGCTGCTGGAGACGGCCGCCGAGTGCGTGGAGCAGTCCCGGGCCGTGTCGCCCTGCCCTGCCGGACTCGCCGAAACCGCCGCCCGCCCCGGGCGCTCCCGCCTGGTCACCCAGGCAGCCCGCCTCCGCGACGCCCTGCACCGCAACGGCGCTGATCCGAAGGAGACCCCCTAGACCTGGGGGAGGGAAGGGTCGGGCGTCCACGGGGCCGGTGCGGTGAGGGACCAACGTTCGTGGTCGCGCCAGGCCCCGTCGATGTAGAGATAGGCGGGCGAGAGGCCTTCGCAACCGAAGCCCAGGCGCCGTACCAGAGCCGAGGACGCCTTGTTCCCCGGCTGGATGTTCGCCTCCAGCCGGTGGAGCCGCAGGTCGTCGAAGGCGTACCGCAGGGCGAGGGCGAGCCCTTCGGCCATGTACCCCCGCCCGGCGGACGGGGCGAAGGCCGCGTAGCCGAGGGACGCGCCCTGGTAGCGGCCCCGGATGACCGAGTTGAAGTTGACCATGCCGGCGGCTTCACCGGTTTCCTGCACACGGATCAGGAAACCCAGGTTGGTGCCGTCGTCGAAGCGCCGCATCCACTCCTGGAACGCGTCCGCGGTGGCGGGCAGCTGCATCCACGGGTGGTGGAGCGCCGCACTGGCCCGCACGAGCGAGCAGAACTCGTCCTGGTCGGCGAGGGTGAGCGGGCACAGTTCAACGCGTGACGACGGCGTACGGGACGACATGGCTCGATGCTGGATGCTCATCCGAACAGAAGATCACACGACGAATCCCCGGCGCAGCGCCGCGATTCGCGCGTCAGCGGGTGAGGAAGCGGGTGGCGCCCACGTAGACGCGGCCGGTGGAGCCGATCGGCTCCTCCCTGACCGGGTCACCGGTGCGCGGCGAGTTGATCATCATGGGTTCGCCGTTCCTCGTCCCCGAATAGATGCCGACGTGGGTGACCACGGTGCCGGTGGCGGGGCGGAAGGCGACGATGTCGCCGGGCCTGAGGTCCTCCGTACCGGTGATCCGCACCCCCGCGGCCGAGCCGGCGGGTACCTGCCCGCCGCCCGCGTCGAACTGCGGCTGGGCGTCCCGGGGGATCGTCAGGCCGAGGGCGGAGTAGACCTGGCCGGTGAGGCCGGAGCAGTCGTAGCCGAATCCGGAGGTGCCCGACCACAGGTAGGGCAGACCGAGGAAGGCGCGCGCGGCGGCGACCACGTCCGCGCCGCTCGGTGCGGCCGGCACCCTCGCCAGGTCGTCGGCCCGGAAGAACAGCCGGCCGCCGCTGGGGGAGTAGGCGGCGACGACCCCGGGCAGCGGACCGGGCTTCACCGGGAAGGACGTGTTGTACGAGTATTCGCCCACCTGCCCGGAGGGGCGGCCGGCCAGCGCGGCCTGGGCGGTGGCGAACCCCCGGGCCGTGGGGCGGGCAACGCGCTCCTCGTGCGTACCGCCGGGCGGGCGCCGGTGCTCCGAGGTCAGCTGCCGGTCGGGAATCCAGCCGGGGTAGGCGCCCCGTCCCGCCTGGTCCCTGGGGGTGGGCTGGCCGTGCACCCACACGTGGTCCCAGAGCAGACCGCCGTGCCACTGGGTGCGGTCGACGGTCACCCGGACGCCGTGGAGAGCCTGCGTCTCCCCGGCGACGTCACGCCGCTCGTCCAGGGACATGGCGGTCAACCAGCCGCGGATGTCCGCGGGATTGGTGGTCGCTTTGGCATCCACGGGCCGGACCTCTTCGGGGCTCACCCAGACCTGAGCGACCGTCACGTCGACGTAGCAGGTCGCGGCGCCGTCGCAGGGACGCGGTGGCGCGGTTGAAACGGAGGGGCGGGCCAAGGTGTTGGGAGCCGCGGGGACTGCCGCGGCCGGAGTGGCGAGGGCGAGGAGCATCGCGGCGGTGGCCGTCAGAACGGTCTTCACGGAGTACATGCGTCGATCCTGTCCAGGACAGCGCCCCTGCGAACCCTGCGAACCTTGCGAACCCCTCCGACCCGGCCGGCCCCCCCGCGGTCCGGCCACGAAGGCTCACCGCCCCAGCGCGGTACGGACGGTCAGCCCGTGGTGGCGGCGCAGTCGGTGCACCTCCCACCAGGACAGGGCCGTGACGGTGATGGGGGCGCCGAGGATGAAGACCGCCCTGGCCCCCGCAGGGACCTGCGGGTAGGCGCCTGTGACCACGTCCAGGAGGGCCATCTCCCACACCAGGATGCCGGCGAGGACCGGCGGCACCACCTCGTGGATGTCGGCGGTTCGGAAGACGTGCACGAGCGACAGGCCGATGCCGTAGAGGGCGAAACCGATCGACCACAGGCACAGCACCCCGATGACGATCTTTCCCGGCAGTCCGACGGCGTCCCGCAGCCCCGCCAACTCCGGGGCCATCGCGAGCGCCGAGGTGCCCATGGACGCCATGATGGCCACCACCGCGCCGAGCGAACGCAGGGCCCGGCGCAGGTAGATGCGCCGCAACCCGCCCCGGGCTGCAGCCACGAACGCGCCGACCACCACCGGGAAGGTGCAGACCAGCACCAGAACGCTGGACCAGCTCTGGTTGAAGCGGTCGTCCGCCGCGGCCTTGACGTCGTCGGCGCTGACGACGGCTTTGTAGGCGACCATCAGGCCCACCCAGGCCACGAGCCCCAGCGCGGTACGCCACAGCTGGAGCTTGCGGACCTCCGGATCGCTCACGATCCCCGGACGCGAAGGACGGAAGGCGAGCTGGGAGGCGTAGAACGGGTTGTAGAGGCCGCGCAGGATCTTCCGGCCCCGCGAGGGCTCGACGCGCGGCGGCGGGACCGGCGGATGGCCGCCCCACGCGTACGGGTACCCCGGCGGCGGGGTCGGCTGTGCGTACGGGTACCCCGGCGGCGGGGTCGGCTGTGCGTACGGGTACCCCGGCGGCGGGGTCGGCTGTGCGTACGGATACCCCGGCGGCGGAGCCGTGGCGCCCTGGCCCGCCCACCCCGTCGGCGGCTGACTGCCCGGGCCGTCCACCGGACCCCCGTACCCGCCCCCGCCGTAACCGCTCATGCCACGCACCCCCGCCGTCCTGCCCTGCCGAACCCACGCATCGTAGTCGCCACGACCCCATCCAGCGGGCCACCGGCGGCTCGTGATGCAGCGGCATCCCGGCGGGACCCGCCGTACCGATGGGGCAGGGCGCCGCTCACCCGTGCATGCGGGCGCCCTTGAGGACCTTGTCCACGGAGTTGCGCGGTCCGTAAACGGCGATCCCGACCAGGTCGAGCCGGTCCTTGCCCACGGCTGCCACCGCTGCCCGGTTCGCACGGTCGTGGCCCGTGCCGAACAGGTCCGAGGTGAAGACCGCCGTCGGCAGTCCGCGCCGCACCGCCCGCTCGTGCGCCGCCGTCACCGTTTCCTTGCCGCCCTCGAAGACCAGAACGGGCTGGCGGAACATCGGCAGGTAAGGGGTGCCGTCGGCGTCCCGGTACGGCTCGCCGACCACCTCGGGCAGGGCGGTTCCGAGCCCGCTGACGAGGAACGCGGTGACATTGAGTCGCTGCCACGTCTCGAGGTCGTCGCGCAGCAGCACCGTGATCTTGGTGTCGAAGCGCACGGGCGCGTCCGCGCCGCCCGCTGGGGCCTGCTCGTTGTTCTCGTTCTTCGTCTCATTGCTCATGGCATGAGACTGCGGGGCGCGGCCCGGCATGGTCTTGTACGTTCTTTGCGTGCAGCTCCAGCAGGAAGTCTCGGCCTGGCGCCCGCGGGTCGCGGGTGTCGTCGAGGTCTTCCACGCCCGCTTCACCGCGCACGCGTACCCCATGCACGTCCACGACGAGTGGACGCTGCTGATCGTCGATGACGGCGCCGTCCGTTACGACCTGGACCGCCACCGGCGCGGCACCCCGGGCGGCACCGTGAGCCTGCTCCCGCCCCAGGTTGCGCACAACGGCTCCGCCGCCACCTCGCACGGGTTCCGCAAGCGCGTCGTGTACCTCGACACGACGGTGCTGGACGAGCGCTTCATCGGCGCCGCCGTGGACGGTCCGGACCTCGCCGACGCGGTCCTGCGCCGACGCGTCGGGCAGCTCCACCGGGCCCTGACCTCCCCCGGTGACGAATTCGAGGCGGAGAGCCGGCTGGCCCTCATCGGCGAACGGCTGCGGCTGCTGCTCCGGCCGCGCACCGAACTTCCCGACGGCCGCGCTGCATCGCCCCGGGCCGGCGACCGCCACGGCATCGCGGGCGGCCTGCGCGAACTCCTCGACGAGCGGGTGGTCGCGGGCATCTCCCTTCCGGAAGCGGCCGGGCTGATTCAGGCCCACCCCGCCCATCTCGTTCGCTCGTTCAGCGCCGCCTTCGGTATCGCCCCGCACCAGTACCTCATCTCGCGCCGAGTCGCCCTGGCCCGCAGGCTGCTCCTCGACGGCCGCCCGGCCGCGGAGGTGGCGGTCGAGGCGGGATTCCACGACCAGTCCCACTTCACCCGGCACTTCAAGCGAGTCGTGGGCACCACCCCCGGGCGCTACGCCCGCTTGTGACCCTCGGCCAACTCCCACGCACCGCCCGCGGCGTCCGGTGCCGCACGTCCGCCACCTTGGCGGGGCGCCCGCCAGGACTTTGCGGACACCCCCTAGGGGGTGGCCCCACAGTGCTGGCGGGGGCCCGCAGGGCG